>JADLFG010000001.1 GCA_020845695.1 Thermoleophilia bacterium
GAATGCCAAGATCCTGATCCACCAGGTCTCGAGCGGGTTCCAGGGGCAGGCGACCGACATCGAGATCCCGGCGCGCGAGGTGATCTCGATCAAGCGCCGCCTGGAGGAGATCATCGCCGAGCACACCGGGCAGCCGCTCGACAAGGTCTCGAAGGACATGGAGCGCGACTACTTCATGACGTCCGATGAAGCGAAGGAGTACGGGATCATCGACACGGTGATCGCGCACCGGTGATCCCTTCGGGGCTGGCGATGTCGGCGGCTAGGGTGTAAAGAGAGAGAACGGTGGCCCGCGCGAGCGACGGTAACGAGCAGCTCCTCTGCAGCTTCTGCGGCAAGAGTCAGCGCCAAGTGAAGAAGCTGATCGCCGGGCCGGGCGTCTACATCTGCGACGAGTGCATCGATCTCTGCAACGAGATCATCGACGAGGAGCTGACCGCCCCGGCCCAGCTCGACCTCGACAACCTGCCGCGGCCACGGGAGATCTACAGCGTCCTGAACGACTACGTCGTCGGCCAGGAGGAGGCCAAGCGCACGCTCTCGGTCGCCGTCTACAACCACTACAAGCGCGTCCGGATGACCTCCGACGGGGCCGATGACGTCGAGCTGCAGAAGTCGAACATCCTGCTGCTCGGCCCGACCGGCTGTGGCAAGACGCTGCTCGCCCAGACGCTCGCGCGGATCCTGAACGTTCCGTTCGCGATCGCCGACGCGACCGCGTTGACCGAGGCCGGCTACGTCGGCGAGGACGTCGAGAACATCCTCCTGAAGCTGATCCAGGCCGCCGACTTCGACGTCAAGAAGGCGGAGACCGGGATCATCTACATCGACGAGGTCGACAAGATCGCCCGCAAGGCGGACAACCCGTCGATCACCCGCGACGTCTCCGGCGAGGGCGTGCAGCAGGCGCTGCTCAAGATCCTCGAGGGCACCGTCGCCTCGGTTCCCCCGCAGGGCGGCCGCAAGCACCCCCACCAGGAGTTCCTCTCGATCGACACCACGAACATCCTCTTCATCTGCGGCGGCGCCTTCGCCGGGCTCGAGAAGATCATCGGCAAGCGGATCGGCAAGAATCAGGTCGGCTTCGGCGCCGACATCCGCTCGAAGCGCTCGGTCGAGGGCGCCGAGCTGCTCTCCCAGGTGATGCCCGAAGACCTGCTCTCCTACGGGCTGATTCCGGAGTTCATCGGCCGCCTCCCCGTCGTCTGCGCGGTGCACCAGCTCACCCGCGACGACCTCGTCAAGATCCTGCTCGAGCCGCGAAACGCGCTCGTCAAGCAGTACCAGCGCTTCTTCAACTACGACTCGGTCGAGCTCGTCTTCACCGACGACGCGCTCTGGTCGATCTCCGACCGGGCGCTCGAGCGCGAGACCGGCGCGCGCGGCCTGCGCTCGATCATCGAGCAGGCGCTCCTCGACGTCATGTTCGAGCTTCCCTCCCGCCACGACGTCTCGAAGTGCGTGATCACGCGGGAGACGATCACCCGCGGTCTCAAGCCGACGCTCGTCACGAGCGGCGGCCGCTCCGTCGGGCCCGGCGAGGACGAGCTGCAGGAAGAGTCGGCGTAGGGCGCCGACGGGCGCGCGGTGATGGCCGCGGCGGCGGCCCCTCGTCGCCCGCCGTCGATCGGGTCGCGGTCGCACACTAGAGTCCCGCCGTGGCCGAGCGCTTCGCGATCTCCTACGGCCGCGTGTTCGGGCTGCTCGCCGCGCTGATCGGGATGGGCTCGCGCTCCTCGGGCGTCGAGCTCGACGGGGAGACCCTGTGCGTGCGGATGGGTTGGGTCTTCCGCGCCGAGGTTCCGCGTGGCTCCGTTGTCTCCGCGAGGCGCGGCGAGGGCGTCCGGCTGACGCGTGGCGTCCACGGCTGGTGCGGCGACTGGCTCGTCAACGGCGGCGGCACCGGCATGGTCGAGCTCGGCCTCGACCCGGCGGGGCGGGGGTCGCTCGCCGGCGTCTCGGTCCGGGTCGAGCGGCTGCGGGTGAGCCTCGAGGACCCCGGCGGGTTCCTCGCGGCGGTCCGAGCGGGGGTGCACCCCGCGGCCGGCGACGACAATCGCGCTCGCGCTCCTCAGGCGCCCGGGGAGGCGACGGTGAGCCCGGCCGCCTCGGCGGCGTCGAGCAGGCGACGGTCGTAGGCGACGAGCTCGTCGGGCTCGGCAGCCAGGGCCGCGGCAAGATGGATCGCGTCGAGCGATCGCAGGTTGCCGTTCGCGAGCCCCGCGGCACGCTCCAGCAGCCCCCGATCGAGCTCGAGCAGCACCGCGACGCGAAGGAGATCCCTGGCCCGGCGTGTCCCCTCCTCGTCGCCCAGCGACACCTTGCACGCGCGCGACACCTCGACGATGGCGACCTCGCTCGTGGTGACGACGGCGGAGCCGACATGAGCGGCGAGCTGCCCGCTCTCCGGCTCCTCGAGCGCGAGCTTGACGAGCGCGGACGAGTCGAGGTACGCGAGGCGCTCAGTCACCCCGGTCGTGTTGCAGCGCCTCGCTCGCGGTAATCCCGGTCGTGCTCGGGCGTGGCGGGTGTTCCCTCAGGAACTCGGACAGCGAGCCCCCTGCGGGTGTCGCCTTCCCCTGCGCGATCAGCCGGTCGATCGCTCTCGCTCGCGGGATCGGGGTCAGGAGCGCGACCGGCTGCCCGCGCTCGGTGACCTCGATCGTCTCGCCCGCGCGCACGCGGCGAATGGTGCGGGACAGATTCTGGCGCAGCTCCCGGATGCCCATCGCCTCCGCGCTCATAGTGTACACAAGATACCACATGGCCGTACGATCGTACAATGGCCGGGATGGACAGTTTCTACCGTCCCGAGCTCGTCGAGGAGCGCTGGCAGCGCGCCTGGGAGGAGGAGGGCCTCTACGAGGCCCGACCCGTCGAGGGCCGGCCCTCCTACGTGATCGCCGTGCCGCCGCCGAACGTGACCGGGGCGCTGCACATGGGGCACGCGCTCAACGGGACGATCCAGGACGTGCTCGTGCGCTGGCACCGGATGCGGGGGTTCTCGACCCTCTGGCAGCCCGGCTACGACCACGCCGGGATCGCGACCCAGAACGTGGTCGAGAAGGAGCTCGCGCGGGAGGGAACGAGCCGCCACGAGCTCGGCCGCGAGGCGTTCCTCGAGCGGGTCTGGGCCTGGCTCGAGGAGTACGGGGGCATCATCATGGGTCAGTTTCGCCGGCTCGGCGCCTCGCTCGACTACCGGCGCGAGCGCTTCACCATGGACGAGGCGTACGTGCGCGCCGTGCTGCGGTTCTTCGTCCACCTCTACCGGCGCGGCTGGATCTACCGCGACAACCGGATGGTCAACTGGTGCCCGCGCTGCGCCACCGCGATCTCCGATCTCGAGGTCGAGCACGTCGAGGTCGACGACGCGCTCACGTACGTCCGCTACCCGCTCGCGGACGGTGACGGCTCGGTCACGGTCGCGACCGTCCGCCCGGCCACGATCCTCGCCGACGTGGCGGTCGCGGTCCACCCGGGCGACGAGCGCTACCGCGACCTCGTCGGGCGGGACGTGATCGTGCCCGTGGTCGAGCGCCGCGTTCCGGTGATCGCCGACGAGCACGTCGAGCCCGGCTTCGGCACGGGCGCCCTCAAGATCACCCCGGGCCACGACCCGACCGACTTCGAGATCGGCCGCCGGCACGGGCTCCCCGAGCCGATGGTGATCGGGCTGGACGGTCGCCTGAACGGGGAGGTGCCGGCGTTCGCGGGGCTGACCCAGGAGGAGGCGGCCGCGCGGGTGCTCGCCTGGCTCGGCGAGCGGGGCCAGCTCGAGCGCCGGGAGCCCTACCGCCACGCGGTCGGCCACTGCGAGCGCTGCCACACCCGGATCGAGCCGTTGATCTCGCTCCAGTGGTTCTGCGAGATGAAGGAGCTGGCCGCGCCGGCGATCGAGGCCGTCCGCGACGGTACCGTTCGCTTCCATCCGCCCGTCCACGGCCGGGTCTACCTCGACTGGATGGAGGCGATCCGTCCCTGGTGCATCTCGCGCCAGCTCTGGTGGGGGCACCGGATTCCCGTCTGGTACTGCGGCTGCGGCGCGACGATCGTCACGGAGGGCGCGCCCGACCGCTGCGAGGAGTGCGGCGACCCGGAGCTGCGCCAGGACGAGGACGTCCTCGACACCTGGTTCTCCTCGGCCCTGTGGCCGTTCGCGACGCTCGGCTGGCCCGACGACACCCCCGACCTGCGCGCGTTCTACCCGGGCCACGTCAACTCGACCGCGCGCGAGATCATCTTCCTCTGGGTCGCCCGCATGATCATGTCGGGGCTCGAGCTGATCGGCGAGGTGCCGTTCCGCGACGTGATCATCCACTCGACCGTGCTCGCGCCCGACGGGCGGCGGATGTCGAAGAGCCTCGGCACCGGTATCGACCCGCTCGACGTGATCTCCCGCCACGGGGCCGACGCGACCCGCTACGGGCTCTGCAAGATGTCCTCGACGCAGGACGTCCGCTTCTCGATCGGCTCGATCGAGGAGGGACGGCGGCTCGCGAACAAGCTCTGGAACGCGGCCCGGCTCGTGCTCGCGGCCGGGGGCGGCGACGTCGAGGCCCGGCCCCGGGAGCCCGTGGAGCGCTGGATCCTGGCCCGTCTCGAGCAGGCGCGCGAGGAGCTCGAAGGGCAGCTCGCCCGTTTCGACTTCGCCGCTGCGACCGACGTCCTCTACCACGTCACCTTCGACGACTTCTGCGACTGGTACGCCGAGGCCGCCAAGCCGCGGCTGCACGCCCGCGACCCGGACGCGACCGCCACGGCGCTGTACGCGCTCGAGCGGCTCGTCGCGCTCCTACACCCGATCATGCCGCACGTGACGGAGGAGATCTGGGCCCAGCTCCCGGGTCGCGCCGGCCGGCTGATCGTATCGCCGTGGCCGCGAGCGGACGACTCGGCACCCGACGCGGCGATCTCGATGGAGCTCGTCAAGTCGGCGGCCGCGACGTTCCGGCGCAGCGGCGTGCGACTCGAGCTGAACGGGGAGGAGGCGCGGATCTTCGAGGCCGTCGTCCGGCCCGAGCGCCTCAGGATCGAGGGCGACGCCGAGGCCGAGCGCGACCGGCTGCGCGCGGAGATTGCCCGCGCCGAGCGCATGCTCGCAAACGACCAGTTCGTCACGAAGGCGCCGCCCGCGGTCGTCGAGGCCGAGCGCGAGAAGCTCGCCCGCTACCGGCGCGAGCTCGATGCGGTCGGCGGCTGAGTTCGTCCTCGCGCGCGACCGGTTCGGGATCCGTCCCGGGCTGGCCCGGATACGGGCGCTGCTGGCCAGGCTCGGCGACCCGCAGCGGAGCTTCCGCGCCGTCCACGTCGTCGGCACGAACGGGAAGACGACGACGACGCGGATGGTCGAGGCGCTGCTCGCGGATGCCGGCCTCGCCACCGGCGCCTACGTGTCGCCGCACGTCGTCCGCTTCGCGGAGCGCATCCGCGTGCGCGGCGAGGAGGCCGATCTCGACCGGCTGGTCGCGGGCATCGTCCCCGCGATCGAGGCGGTCGACCGCGAGCTCGGCGACCCGGTCACGCAGTTCGAGGTGCTCACGGCCGCCGCGTTCGTCGCGTTCGCCGAGGCCGGGGTGGAGGCGGCGGCGGTCGAGGCCGGGCTCGGCGGTCGTCGCGATGCCACGAACGTGCTCGCCGCTCCGGTGGTCGTCCTGACCAGCGTCGGCCTCGACCACACCGACCACCTCGGCGAGACGCGGGAGCTGATCGCCCGTGAGAAGCTCGCGGTCGTCCGCCCCGGTGCGGTCGTCGTGCTCGGCGAGCCGGAGTGGGAGCGGCTGGCGCGCGAGTCCGGTGCCTCCCGCGTCGTTCCCGCGCGGGGGAACCTGGGCTGTGCCGTCGCCGCGGCGGAGGCGTTCCTGGGCCGCGCCGCCGACCCCGCTCCGGCCGAGCGCGTGCGTGTCCCCGGGCGGCTCGAGCTGGTCGCCCGTGACCCGCTCGAGCTCTGGGACGGTGCCCACAACGCCGAGGGCGCCCGCTACCTGGCCGGCCAGCTCGCGGAGGCGGGCCCGTTCGTGCTCGTCAGCTCGGTGCTCGCCGACAAGGACGCCGAGGGGATCCTGCGCCCGCTCGCGGCTCGGGCGACCGCGCTCGTCGCCACCAGCTCGACGAGCGCGCGCAGCCGCCCGGCCGCCGAGCTCGCCGCGCTCGCGCGAGAGCGCGGCCTGTTTCGCCACGTCGAGGCGGTCGCCGACCCCGTCGCGGCCCGCGCTCGCGCGCGGGAGCTGGCCGGGCCCGCCGGCGTCGTGGTCGTCGCCGGCTCCCTGTACCTGCTGGTCGACCTCGCTGCCGTCCGGCCGGGCCGCGTACCATGAGACGGGAAGGCGGTAGGGCGAGCGTCGTCGTCTTCGCCGTGGTCGTGGTCTGCGGGCTCATGGCGATCGCGTTCGGCATCGGCTACCTGCTCGGAAAGATTCTGCTCTGAGGCGGCGAATAGGCTCGCGATGCTGACCGGCCAGACCACCACGGGCTCGAGCGACGACCTCTTCGAGGGTGTACGCGATTTCTTCGAGTCGGACGTCTGGCTCGTCGTGCGCAACGTCGCCATCTTCGTGGCGGTCGTCTTCTGGATCGCCTCCGCCTACTGGGTCTACAAGGACGCCCGCCGCCGGATCGAGGATCCGTGGCTGATCGCCGTCGCGGTCGCGGTCGGCGTCTTCCCGCCGTTCATCGGGCCGCTCGTCTACCTGTTCTTCCGCCCGCCCGAGTACCTGGAGGACGTGCGGGAGCGCGAGCTCGAGATCAGGGCGATGGAGGCGCACGTGGGGCAGGACGAGCGCTGCCCGGTCTGCCGCTCCGCGGTCGCGCCCGGCTTCCTCGCCTGCCCCGTGTGCACGACCCGCCTGCGCCAGTCCTGCCGGCATTGCAACGCGCCGCTCGAGGCGCTGTGGCAGATCTGCCCGTACTGCACGACCCCGGTCGAGCAGCCGCGGACGCTGGAGAACCTGTAGGGCGGGCAGCCCCGGCCGCTCGACGACAAGGAAGGAAGACACGCACGTGGTGGAGCGCACCCTCGTCCTGATCAAGCCCGACGCCGTCAGGCGGCGGCTCACCGGCCGGATCCTCGACCGGTTCGAGCAGCGCGGCCTCACGATCCGGGCCGCCAAGCTCGTCCAGGTCGGACGCGACCTGGCCGAGCGCCACTACGCCGAGCACGTGGAGAAGCCGTTCTTCGGCGAGCTCGTCGAGTTCATCACGTCCTCGCCGACGCTCGCGCTCGTGCTCGAGGGCGAGGGCGCGATCGCGACCGTGCGCGCGACCATGGGCGCGACGGATCCCGCGACCGCCGCGCCCGGGACGATCCGCGGCGACCTCGCGCTCTCGATGCCCGACAACCTCGTCCACGGCTCCGACTCCCCCGAGTCCGCCGCGCGCGAGGTCGCGCTCTGGTTCGCCCCCGAAGAGCTTGTCTGACCCGACCGGCCGCGGGCGGACCGCGGGTGCCGCGTGACCGCGCTGCTGCTCGCGTCCACCTCGCCCCAGCGCCGGGCGATCCTCGCCCAGCTCGGGATCGAGTTCGAGGCCGTCGCTCCCCGCTACGAGGAGCACGACCCGCCGGGGCTCTCGCCCGAGGCGGCCGTCCGCGCCCACGCGATCGGGAAGGCCCGCTCGGTCGCCGCCGAGGCGGCGGGGCGAGCGGTGCTCGGGGTCGATACCGCGGTCGTGCTCGACGGGCTCGTCCACGGCAAGCCGGGCTCGGCCCGCGAGGCGGCGGCCGTGCTGGCCGCGCTCGCCGGGCGTACGCACGAGGTCGTGTCCGGGCTCTGCCTCGCCGGGCCCGGCTTCGAGGACGTGGGCACGGAGACCACCCGTGTCACCGTCCGGTCGCTGACACGGTCGGCCATCGACGCCTACGTCGCAACGGGCGAATGGGAGGGCAGGGCCGGCGGGTACGCGATTCAGGGTCGCGGCGCGGCTCTCGTCCTGCGGGTCGAGGGCGACTACCTGAACGTCGTCGGGCTGCCGGCGGCCCTGCTCGTCGCGACCCTGGCGAGCCGTCTCCCCGGCGGGTTCTGGCTCTCGTGAGCGCAGGAGCGCAGCGGCCGGGCTCGAACAGACCTCGACTACACTTGGTGCGAGCCTGATGGGAATCATGGGCTACCTCGGCGGCCTGTCCGGTCGCGACATGGCGGTCGACCTGGGCACCGCCAACACCCTCGTCTACGTGCGGGGGCGTGGCATCGTGCTGTCGGAGCCCTCGGTGGTCGCGATCGACCAGCGCTCCGGCGAGATCCACGCCGTCGGCGTGGAGGCGAAGCGGATGCTCGGCCGTACGCCCGGCACGATCACCGCGATCCGGCCGCTCAAGGACGGCGTGATCGCCGACTTCGACGTCACGGAGCAGATGATCCGCCACTTCATCCACAAGGCGAACGGCAACCGCTTCGCCCACCCGCGCGTGATCGTCTGCGTGCCGAGCGGCGTCACCGGCGTCGAGAAGCGGGCGGTCGAGGAGGCGACGCTCTCCGCCGGCGCCCGCCAGGCGTACCTGATCGAGGAGCCGATGGCGGCCGCGATCGGCGCCGGCCTGCCCGTCTCCGACCCGACCGGGTCGATGATCGTCGACATCGGCGGCGGCACGACCGAGGTCGCCGTGATCTCGCTCGGCGGGATCGTCGTCTCGCAGTCGATCCGCGTTGGCGGCGACGAGATGGACGAGGCGATCACGAACCACCTGCGCAAGGAGTACAAGCTCCTGATCGGCCAGCAGACCGCCGAGGAGGTCAAGCTCGAGATCGGCTCCGCCTGGCCGCTGACCGAGGAGGTGCAGGCGGAGGTGCGCGGCCGTGACATGCTGACGGGGCTTCCGAAGACAGTCGTGATCGGCTCGGAGGACGTTCGGCGGGCGCTCGACGAGCCCGTCACCCAGATCATCGACGCGATCCGCGGCACGCTCGACAAGACCCCGCCCGAGCTCTCCGCGGACATCATGGACCGCGGCGTCGTCCTCGCCGGGGGCGGTGCGCTCCTGATGGGCCTCGACCAGCGCCTCCGTGCCGAGACCCACATGCCGGTGCACGTCGCCGAGTCCCCGCTCACGTGCGTCGCGGTCGGGTCCGGGCGCAGCCTCGAGGAGTTCGAGGCGATCCACCGCTCCGCCCGGGCCGGCCAGCGCGGCGGCCGCCGGCGCTAGCCTCGATTCCCCACGGGGCGTGTGTAGGGGCGTCTGGGTACGGTTGCTGAGCTTCGGTGTGGGGTGTGCGGCTGTGGCGGTGGGCGAGGGCTGCGGCCGTGGCTGGGAGCGTGTCCGGGGC
>JADLFG010000002.1 GCA_020845695.1 Thermoleophilia bacterium
AGACAAGGGGCGTCATCCGGATACCCCACTGCCTGCATATTGGCGCTCCCTGCGTCCTTCCCTGGCTTGCTTTTCGCTCGCCAGGAACTGCACGCCATTCTCCGGACGGCGCACTAGCGGTCGAGCTCCGCGAGCAGGCCCTCGAGATCGAGCGGCTCCGTCTTCATCCGGATCCGCCCGTCCGCGTGCCGGTCCCACTCCTCGCGCGGGCGGTCGCGGTAGAGCTCGACGCCGTTACCCTCGGGATCGCGCAGGTAGATCGCCTCGCTGACGCCGTGGTCGGACGCGCCCTCGAGCCGGATGCCGGCGTCGAGCACGGTCTTCAGCGCCCCGGCGAGCGCCCGGCGACTCGGGTAGCGGACGGCCACGTGGTAGAGGCCGGTCGTGCCGCGCGGCGGTGGGGGGCCGCCGAGGCTCTCCCAGGTGTTGAGCGCGATGTGGTGGTGGTAGCCGCCGGCCGAGAGGAAGGCCGCGTGGTCGCCGAGCTGCTCCTGGAGCTCGAACCCGAGCGCGCCCTGCCAGAAGCGAAGCGCACGCTCCAGGTCGGCGACCTTCAGGTGCACATGGCCGATGTCGACGCCCGGGTCGATCATCTCAGGAGGGGGTGAGCCACGCCTCGACGGCGGTCGGCTCGATCGTGACGAGCGCGTGCAGGCTGCCGTCGTCGTAGCCGGCGATCGTCGCGTCGACCTCGCTCGCGGGCACGTAGCGGCGCACGATCGCCTCGATCTCGTCGCGTAGCTCTCCGAGCTGGCCCGTGCGCACGGAGGCCAGCCCGCGCAGGGTGACCGCCGACCAGGGCTCCCCGTGCTCGTGGACCGAGATCGCCACCCGTGGCTCCGCGAGGAGATCCCGTACCCAGCGCCGGCCGGCCCCGCCCCAGACGAGCACGCGCCCGCCATCCCAGCGGTACCAGACCGGAACGGCACGGGGGAAGCCGTCCGGCTGCACCGTTGCGATCGCGGCGCAGAGCGCGGGCGCCTCACGGGTGAGGAGCGCGTCGCGCACGGCCGTGTCCGGCCCGGGCTTCACCTCAGCCGACCCACGGCAGGCCGTTCCAGTAGGCGGAGACGTGCTTGCGCCAGAGCCCGCGCAGGACCAGGTGCAGCTCTTCGGGAGGGCGCCTGCGCAGCCCCGAGGAGAGGTAGAGCTCGAAGCCTTCGGCCGGGACCCGGCCGAACTCCCATCGTCCCGGCGCCTCGGTCGAGGTTCGCAGGACGACGGGACAGGCTCCTCAGCCCGCCTTCTGCGACCAGACGAACAGGCGCCCGCCGTGCTCCCCCACGTGGGCGAGCACCTCGGGCGGGGCGACGATCCGCATGCTGTCGATTGTACGGACCGAGACAGCCGGGGGCGGACTACGATTGCGGCGATGAAGGCCGCCGCGCGCCACGGGCTCGACCGGCCCCTCGCCGCCGGTCGCCACCGTCCGGGTGAGGACGCGAGCGCGCCGCTCGGCGCGCGCGAGAGCGGCCTGGCCGCGCGGCGGGTGAGCGCCTCCTGAGCGGGGTGCGCCCGTCGGTCGAGCCGGGCCTCGCGCCTCCCTACTGGCTCGAGGAGGCGCTCGCGGCCGAGGGCGGCGAGCGCGGTGACGCGCCCGCGCTCGAGGGCGACGCCGAGGCCGACGTCGCGATCGTCGGCGGTGGCTACACGGGGCTCTGGACCGCGCTCGAACTCAGGCGGCGCGACCCGTCGCTGCGGGTCGCTGTGCTCGAGGCGGAGATCTGCGGCTGGGGGCCGAGCGGGCGCAACGGCGGCTTCGTGCACGGATTCTGGACGCAGCTCGCCTCGCTGCGCGAGCTCGTCGGCGACGGGGCCGCGCTCGAGCTCGCGCGCGCGGGCTCGCGCATCCTGCCCGCGATCCGCGCCTTCGCCGAGCAACGAGGCGAGGACATCTGGCTGACCGAGCGCGGCTACCTGAAGGTCTCGGCGGCGCGACACCAGGACGAGGCGCTCGAGCGCGCCGAGGCCGCCGCTCGCGCGCTCGGCGTGATCGACGATCGCGTCATCCCGCTCTCGGAGGCCGACGTGGCGGCGCGGTTGCGCTCGCCCCGCTTCCGCCGGGGGCTGCTCTTCCCGGAGTGCGCGACCGTCCAGCCGGCCCGTCTCGCCCGGGCGCTGCGCCGCGCCGTACTCGCCGGCGGGATCGCCCTGCACGAGCGGACGCGCGTCACCCGGATCCGGGCGGGCGGTCCGGCCGCGCTCGAGACCCCGCGCGGAACCCTGCGAGCGCCCCAGGTCGTGGTCGCGACGAACGCCTGGATGACCGGCTGGAAGCCGGTCGCCAGCCGGCTCACGAACTTCGGCAGCTACGCTGTCCTGACCGAGCCGGTGCCGCACCTGCTCGAGCGGATCGGCTGGACCGGGGGTGAGGCGGTCGCCGACTGGCGGATGTTCGTGCACTACTTCCGCACGACGCCCGACGGGCGCGTGCTGATGGGCAGCGGCTCGGGTCCGATCGGGCACGGCGGCTCCGTCGACGCGCGCTTCACCGCCGATGCTCCGAGCGCCGGCCGCGCGGAGCTCGGGCTGCGCAAGCTCTTGCCCGGGCTGGCCGGGGCGCGCGTCACGCACGCCTGGGGCGGTCCGATCGACGTCTCCGCCGACCACCAGCCGTTCTTCGCGACCGTCCCGGGCACCCGGATCCACTACGGCGTCGGCTACTCGGGACACGGCGTCGGTCCCGCCTGGATCGGCGGCCAGGTGCTGGCCTCGCTCGTGACCGGCGCGGACGACGAGTGGACGGCGCTGCCGCTCGTTACGCGCCGCGTGCCGCGCCTGCCGCCGGAGCCGCTCAAGCGGATCGGCGGCGGCGCGGTCCGCGCCGCGATCCTCGCCTGCGAGGAGCGGGAGGAGGACGGCTTGCCCGCGTCCGCGCTGGCGCGCCTGGTGGGCCGGGCGCCCGGGCTCCTGGGCATGCAAATCGGTACACGATAGATTTCGCCGGCCGGTCGAGCAGGGTCGTCGCGGGTAGGCCGCGAATTCGTGCCTTGTGGCGCTACCCTCCTGCGGTGTATCCTCGCGCACCGTTGGCAGCCAGCACACCGAGACGACCGTGACCATGACTCACCCGTGCGCCCCGGGCCCGCCGCGGCCGAGCATTGTCCGCGAAGTCACGCCCCGCTGGCGGGGCCCGACGGCGAGTACCGTCCCCGCTCGCGTGCGCGCCGTTCGTGAGGTTGGCGGGGTGATCGCGGGAGTGGCGGGTTGATGGCCGCGACCGGCGAGCTCGACGTCCGCCTCGAGCACGTGACCAAGCGCTTCGGCGAGGAGGTCGTCGCCGTCGAGGATCTCTCGCTCGCGATCGAGCGCGGCCGGTTTTTCGCCCTGCTCGGTCCGTCGGGTTGCGGGAAGACGACGACGCTGCGGATGATCGGCGGCTTCGAGCAGCCGACGAGCGGGGCGATCTACCTCGGCGAGCGCGAGGTCACCGGGCTGCCGCCGTACCGCCGTGACGTCAACACCGTCTTCCAGAGCTATGCGCTCTTCCCGCACCTGTCGATCTACGAGAACGTTGCCTTCGGCCTGCGCCGCCGCGGCGTCAAGGGCGACGAGCTCAAGCTGCGCGTCGGCGAGGCGATGGAGCTCGTCGGCATCGACGCGATGGCCGGACGGAAGCCCAGGCAGCTCTCCGGCGGCCAGCAGCAGCGCGTGGCGCTCGCTCGCGCGCTCGTCAACCGCCCCCGCGTGCTGCTGCTCGACGAGCCGCTCGGCGCGCTCGACCTGAAGCTGCGCAAGCAGCTCCAGCTCGAGCTGAAGCGCGTCCAGCACGAGGTCGGGATCACGTTCGTCCACGTCACGCACGACCAGGAGGAGGCGATGACGATGGCGGACTCGATCGCGGTCATGAACGACGGCCGGATCGAGCAGCTCGGTGCGCCGGCGGAGCTCTACGAGCGCCCGCGGACCGCGTTCGTGGCCGGTTTTCTCGGCGTCTCGAACCTCCTCCCGGGCACCGTCGACGGCGACGGCGCCGTGCTGCTCGACGGCGGTGCCAAGGTGCGCGTCGCTCCTCAAGCGCTCGCCGGCAGGAGTGGCCGGGTGGCTGTCGGCGTGCGTCCCGAGAAGGTGCGCCTGGGCGCGGGCGAGGCGAATGCGCTCGAAGGCGCGATCGCCGAGGTCGCCTACATCGGCGTCTCAAGCCAGTACATCGTCAACACGCTCGCGGGCCCGCTCGCGGTCTACGTCCAGAACGCCGACCCGGGCGCGCGCGCCATTAGCGCCGGGGAGTCGGTGACGCTGAGCTGGAGCCCGGAGGCGACGTTCGTCGTCGAACCCACCAAGGAGGTGCAGGAATGAACGATCCGATCTCGAGACGGCAGCTCCTCGGTCGCGCCGCGGCGGGCGGGGCTGGCCTCTCGCTCGCCGCCCTGCTCGCCGCCTGCGGCGGCGGTGGCGGGATCGAGGGCGGTGGCGAGACGACCGCCCCGCCCGCCACGACGGCACCTCCCGAGACGACCGCGACCGGTGGCGCCGAGACCACCGCTCCGCCGAAGGAGCTCGGCGACATCGTCTGGTCGAACTGGCAGCTCTACCTCGACACGGACGAGTCCGGGAACCACTACCCGACCCTGGAGGCGTTCGAGCAGGAGTACGGCATCGACGTCGAGTACCTCGAGGGCGACATCAACAGCAACGAGGAGTTCTTCGCCAAGATCCGCGGGCAGCTCGAGCAGGGGCAGGATGTCGGGCGCGACCTAATCGTCCTCACCGACACGTCCGGCGTGCCCGGCCGCATGATCGAGCTCGGCTTCCTCGAGCAGCTCGACAAGGAGGCGATCCCGAACATCGTCAACCTGCTCGACGTCCACGCGAGCCCCCCCTTCGACCCGAACCGCGACTACTCGCTGCCCTGGCAGGGCGGCATGACCGGCATCGGCTACGACCCGACGAAGGTCGGCGGCGACGTGACGTCGCTCGAGCAGCTCTTCACCGACCCGAAGCTGAAGGGGAAGGTGACGTTCGTCACCGACATGGGTGACACGATCGGCCTGGCGGCGCTCCTGAACGGAGACGACCCGAGCGCGATGACCGACGAGTCCTTCGACCGCGCGCTCGCCACGGTCCAGGCCGCCGTCGACTCCGGGCAGGTGCGCCAGTTCACGGGCAACGAGTATTCCTCGCTGCTCGCTCAGGGTGACGTCTGGGCCTGCATCGCCTGGTCGGGCGATCTCGTCCAGCTCCAGTACGACAACCCCAACCTCGTCTGGGTGCAGCCCGTCGAGGGCGGGATGAGGTGGACCGACCAGCTCCTGATCCCGAAGGGCGCCGACGCCTTCACTGCCTCGACGCTCATCAACTGGTACTACGACCCCCAGATCGCGGCCCAGGCGGCGGCGTGGATCAACTACATCTCCCCGGTCAAGGGCGCGAAGGAGGCGCTGATCGCCAGCGACCCGGAGATCGCGAACAACCCGCTCATCTTCCCGTCCGAGGAGACGCTCGCGAAGTCGAAGCTGTTCGATGTCAACGCCTCCAACAACGACGCCTACAAGGCGAAGTTCCAGGCCCTGCTCGGTGCGTAGAGCCGTCCGGAACGGGGCGAGGCTCGCCTCGCCCCGGCAGCGGCCCGCCGGCCGATGAGCGTGCGCGGTCGCCGCGGGCTGGCGCCCTACCTGCTGCTCCTGCCGGGGGTGGCGTTCCTGGCCGCCTTCTTCCTCGTCCCGCTCTACTACCTCTTCAACACGTCCCTGCAGGAGGGGACGTTCACGACCACGTTCACGTGGGCGTGGGAGAACTACTCGGACGCGATCCGCCAGTTCGACGAGCAGTTCCTGCGCTCGCTCGCGTACGCGGGCATCGCGACCGCGCTCGCGCTCGGGATCGGCTACCCGCTCGCCTACTGGATTGCCGTTCGCGGCGGGCGCTGGAAGAACCTGCTGCTCCTGTGCATCATCGCGCCCTTCTTCGTCACCTACCTGATCCGCACGCTCGCCTGGTTGACGATCCTCTCCGACGAGGGGCTCGTCGTCGACGTGCTCCAAGCCGTCGGGATCCTCTCCGAGGACGGGCGGCTGCTCGCGACGTCGACGGCGGTCGTCGCCGGCATCACCTACAACTTCCTCCCCTTCATGGCGCTGCCGCTCTACGTCTCGATCGAGCAGATCGACCCGCGGCTGATCGAGGCCGCCCAGGACCTCTACTCGAGCCGGGCGAAGGCGTTCTTGCGCGTGACGCTGCCGCTGTCGCTCCCGGGGGTGTTCGCGGGGACCTTGCTCACGTTCATTCCCGCGGTCGGCGACTTCATCAACGCGCAGCTGCTCGGCGCGCCCGGGCAGTACATGATCGGCAACGTGATTCAGTCCCGCTTCCTGCAGCTCGGCGAGTACGGGCAGGCCGCCGCGCTCTCGTTCGTCGTCATGGGCGCCGTCCTCGTCCTGATGGCCCTGTACGCGAAGGTGATCGGCTCGGAGCGGCTCACGGGGGCGGGGATCTGAGCGCGGCCGCCGAGGCCCCGGTACTCGCGCGGCCGCCGCGCCGGCTCGGCGCGCGCGCGCTCGCGTTCGCCCGCCACCACCTGTTGACCGTCTACGGCGTGCTCGCGCTCGGCTACCTGATGCTGCCGATCGGCATTGTGATCGCATTCTCGTTCAACGATCCCGCCGGCAAGTTCAACTACACGTGGAAGGGCTTCACGCTCGACAACTGGGCGCATCCGACCGGGGCGCCCGGGATCGGCGAGGCGATCGCGACGAGCCTCGAGATCGCCGCGATCGTGACCGTGGTCGCGACGGTCCTCGGCACGCTGATCGCGATGGCGCTCGTGCGCTACGGCTTCCGCGGGCGCGGGCTGACGAACTTCCTCATCTTCATGCCGATCTCGACGCCCGAGATCGTGTTCGGGGCGTCGCTTCTGACGCTGTTTCTCAACTTCGGCGTGCAGCTTGGCTTCTGGACGATCGTGATCGCGCACATCGCCTTCGACATCAGCTTCGTGGTCGTGACCGTCAAGGCGAGGCTCGTCGGCTTCGATCGCAGCCTCGAGGACGCGGCGGCCGATCTCTACGCGCCGCCGCTCGCTGCCTTCAGGCGGGTCACGCTGCCGCTGATCGCGCCCGCGATCCTCGCGGGTGGGCTGCTCGCGTTCGCGCTCTCGATCGACGACTTCGTGATCACCTTCTTCACGGCCGGGATCGAGCAGACGTTCCCGGTCTGGGTCTGGGGTGCGGCTCGCGTCGGCGTCCCGCCGCAGGTGAACGTGATCGGTACGATCATCTTCGTCGTCGCGGTCGGGCTGATGCTCGCGAGCACCCTCTGGCAGCGGCGACGCGAGCGGCAGGAGCAGGCTGCGGTGGCGGGGCTGGAGACCGCCGCCGCCGGTAGGTGACGGGAGGAGGCCCATGAGCACGATCCGCGCTGAGCTGAGTCCCGCCGAGCTCCAGCGGGCGGCGCGCGACCACCTCTGGCTCCACTTCACCCGGATGGGCGCGTACGCCGAGTCCGAGGTGCCCGTGATCGTTCGCGGCGACGGCTGCTACCTCGAAGACGCGAGCGGCAAGCGCTACCTCGATGCGCTCGCCGGGCTCTTCTCCGTCAACCTCGGCTACGGCTTCGGCGAGGAGATCGGGGAGGCCGCCGCCGCGCAGATGCGCGAGCTGCCGTTCTACACCAACTGGACGTACGCGCACCCGCGGGCGATCGAGCTCGCGGCCGAGCTCGGCTCCCTCGCGCCCGGCGACCTCGACCGGGTGTTCTTCGTCAACGGCGGCTCGGAGGCGGTCGAGGCCGCCTGGAAGCTCGCCCGCCAGTACCACGCGGCGCGCGGCGAGCGGCGCTGGAAGGCCGTCGCGCGCCGGATCGCTTACCACGGTACGACGATGGGTGCGCTCTCGATCAACGGGATCGCCGCCCTGAAGACGCCGTTCGAGCCGCTCGTCCCCGACGCTGTCCACGTCCGCAACACGAACCGCTACCGGCGACCGCCCGAGGAGACCGAAGCCGAGTTCACCGCGTTCCTGCTCGAGGATCTCGAGGAGGCGATCGTCCAGGCAGGCCCCGAGACGGTTGCGATGGTGATCATGGAGCCGGTTCAGAACGCCGGCGGCTCGTTCACGCCGCCGGAGGGCTACTGCCGCGGCGTGCGGGAGATCTGCGATCGCTACGGAATCCTGCTCTGTGCCGACGAGGTGATCTGCGGCTTCGGGCGCGTCGGCGAGTGGTTCGGCTCGATCCGCTACGACGTCCGCCCCGACCTGATCACGTGCGCGAAGGGGCTCTCTTCCTCCTACGCCGCGATCGGCGCCCTGATCGCGTCGAACCGGGTGATGGAGCCGTTCCTCGCCGAGAAGAGCATGTACATGCACGGGATCACGTTCGGCGGCCATCCGGTCATGTCGGCGATCGCGCTCAAGAACCTCGAGATCATGAAGCGGGAGCGCGTGGTCGAGCACGTGCGCGAGAGCGAGGGGGCGTTCCGCGAGACCCTCTCGCAGCTGCTCGAGCTCGAGATCGTCGGCGACCTGCGCGGCGCCGGGTTCTTCTGGGCGCTCGAGCTCGTCAAGGACCGGGAGACGCGCGAGACGTTCGACGAGGCGGAGTGCGAGTGGCTGCTGCGCGACTTCCTCTCCGGGCGCCTCTTCGAGCGCGGCCTGATCTGCCGGGCCGACGACCGGGGCGACCCGGTGATCCAGATCTCGCCGCCGCTCGTTGCCCGCCAGGAGCAGTTCGACGAGATCGCCGGAATCCTCGGCGACGTGCTCGCGGAGGCGGGCGCGGAGCTGCGCCGCAGGGTCCACCAGTGAGCGGCAGCGGCCGGGCCCACGCTCGCCGCCGAGCGGCTGGCGCGGGCGACCCGCTCCTGGCAGACTCCACAGGTCGATGAGCGACGCCGGCCACGCCGCCGTCTCCGCGCGCGACGTCGCTCGCCGCTTCGGCGCGGGCGAGACCGCGGTCGACGCGCTGCGTGGCGTCTCGCTCGAGATCCCGCCCGGCCAGTTCACCGCGGTCATGGGCCCTTCCGGCTCGGGCAAGTCGACGCTGATGCACATCCTCGCCGGCCTCGACCGCCCCACCGCCGGCTCGGTCGCGATCGACGGCACCGAGATCACGGGGCTGAGCGACCAGGAGCTGACGCTGCTTCGCCGCCGACACATCGGCTTCATCTTCCAGTTCTTCAACCTCCTGCCGATGCTGAGCGCGCTCGAGAACGTGACGCTGCCGCTCGACCTCGCCGGCGAGAGGCCCGAGCCCGCCTGGATCGACGAGTTGATGGCGAAGGTCGCGCTCGATAACCGCCGCTCGCACCGTCCCGCAGAGCTCTCCGGCGGTCAGCAGCAGCGGGTCGCGATCGCGCGCGCGCTCGTCACCCGCCCGACCGTCCTGTTCGCGGACGAGCCGACCGGGAACCTCGACTCCCAGACCGGCGAGGAGATCCTGCGCCTGCTGCGGGACTCCGTCGACGCGTACGGCCAGACGACGCTGATGGTCACGCACGAGGCCCGCGCCGCGGCGATGGCCGACCGCATCCTCTTCCTCGCGGACGGCGAGATCGTGAGGGATCTCGGCAAGTCGACCGCGCACGAGGTGCTCGAGGCGATCAACCACCTGTCCGCGCGGTGATCCGGGTTGCGCTCAGGGGCCTCGCCGGGCGCAAGCTGCGGGCGCTCCTGACCGCGCTCGCGATCGTTCTCGGCGTGGCGATGATCGCGGGCACCTACGTCCTCACGGACACGATCGACCGCGCGTTCGCGACCGTGTTCACGAAGGCGTACGCGGGTACCGACGCCGTCGTCACGGGCAAGGAGGCGTTCACGACCGATTTCGGGCTACCGCCCCCGTTCGACGAGGGCCTGCTCGAGCGGGTGCGCGCCCTGCCGGAGGCGGAGGCCGCGGCGGGGGGGATCAGCGACATCGCCCGGCTGACGGCGAAGGACGGGTCGCTGATCTCGACGCAGGGGGCGCCGGCGCTCGCGTTCGGAATCGACGCGAGCGAGGAGCGCTTCAACGCCCTCGACCTCGTCGCCGGGGAGTGGGCGGCCGGTCCCGGCGAGGTCGTGATCGACGCGGGCACGGCAGCCGACGAGGGTTATACGGTCGGGGACGAGATCGGCGTCGTCGCCCGGGGGCCGGTCGAGCGGTTCACGATCTCGGGGGTCGCGCGGTTCGGCGAGGTCGACTCGATCGGGAGCGCGACGTTTGCCGCCTTCGACGTGGCGACCGCGCAGCGGCTGTTCGCCAAGCAGGGGAAGCTGGACGGGATCCAGGTTGCGGCGCGTGACGGCGTCTCTCCGCAGCAGCTCGTCGACGCGATCGCGCCGATCCTGCCGCCCGGCAGCGAGGTGCGCACCGGAACGCAGGAGGCGGCGGACGCTACCAAGGACGTCGAGGGCTTCACGAAGTTCATCCGCTATTTCCTCCTGGCGTTTGGCGGGATCGCGCTCTTCGTGGGCGCCTTCGTGATCTTCAACACCCTCTCGATCACGGTGGCGCAGCGGGTGCGGGAGTTCGCGACGCTCCGGACGATCGGCGCTTCCCGGCGGCAGGTGCTCGGCTCGGTCGTGCTCGAGGCGCTCGCGATCGGCCTCATCGCGTCCGTCGCGGGTCTCTTCCTCGGGCTCGGGCTCGCCAAGGGCCTCGACTCCGTGCTGCGCTCGCTCGGCCTCGACCTGCCGACGGCCGGGATCGTGTTCGCCGCCCGGACGGTCGTTGTCAGTCTCCTCGCCGGCGTCGCGATCACGCTCGTCGCCGGTTTCGTGCCCGCGCTCAGGGCGACGAGGGTCCCACCGATCGCCGCGGTGCGGGAGGGGGCGACGCTGCCGCCGTCGCGCCTCGCTCGCTTCGCCCCCTGGCTCGCGGGGCTGGCCGCTCTGGCCGGCGTGGCGCTGCTCGTCTACGGGATGTTCGCGGGCGAGCTCGGGATCGGCCCCCGGCTCGGCTCGATCGGCGCCGGCTGCCTGCTGCTCTTCGTCGGCGTCGCCGGCTTCGCGAGCCGCCTGGTGCGGCCGCTCGCATCGGTGCTCGGCTGGCCGGCGCTGCGGCTCGGCGGCGCCGCGGGCAAGCTGGCGCGCGAGAACGCGATGCGAAACCCCGGCCGGACGGCGGCGACGGCGGCGGCGCTGATGATCGGGCTCGCCCTGATCACGTTCGTGGCGGTGCTGGCGCAGGGCCTGCGCAGCTCGATCGTCGATGCGATCGACCGGCAGGTGACGGCCGCCTACGTGGTCGTCTCCGAGGACAACTTCTCCCCGTTCGGGCCGGCCGCGGATGCGGCGCTCGCCGGTGTCGAGGGCGCGACCGTGGTCGGCGTGCGGGGCGACCGGGCGCGGGTCGCCGGGAGCCAGGAGAACGTGACCGGGGTCGACCCGGCAGCCGTCGGCGCCGTCTACACGTTCGACTGGCAGGACGGCTCGGATGCGGTGCTGGCGGGGCTCGGGTCCGACGGCGCGATCGTCGAGGAGTCGTTTGCGACCGGCAAGGGTCTTCGGGTCGGCAGCCGCTTCCTGCTCGAGACCGCGACCGGCGGGCGTCTCGAGCTCGAGGTGAAGGGCCTGTACGAGGCGCCGCCGTTCTGGGAGATGCTGGGGAAGGTCTCGATCCCGGCGGAGACGTTCGACGCGACCTTCCAGGATCCGCGGAACCTCTACACGCTCGTGGCGATGCCGGGCGGGGCCACGGACGCGAACGAGGCCGGGCTGGCGGCGGCGCTCGAGTCGTTCCCGACCGTGAAGCTCGACACGAAGAAGGGGTTCTCGAAGACGTCACAGGAGTCGCTCGACCCGTTCCTGAACCTCCTCTACGTTCTGCTCGCGCTCTCGGTGATCGTCAGCCTGTTCGGGATCGTGAACACGCTCGTCCTGTCGGTGTTCGAGCGGACGCGCGAGCTCGGGATGCTGCGTGCCGTTGGCATGACCCGCCGCCAGGTGCGGCGGATGATCCGCCACGAGAGCGTGATCACGGCCCTGATCGGTGCCGCGCTCGGGCTGGCGCTCGGGATCTTCCTCGCCGCGCTCGTGACGCAGGCCCTCTCGAGCGAGGGGGTCGTGTTCGCGGTGCCGGTCGCGAGCCTCGTCGTCTTCGCCCTGGTCGCGGTCGTCGCGGGCCTGGTCGCGGCGATCCTCCCGGCGCGCCGCGCCGCCCGGCTGAACGTGCTCGCAGCCCTCCAGTACGAGTAGGGCGCGGGGGCCGTAGGGGCCGTAGGGGCGAGACTTGTCTCGCCCTCAGTCTCCGTCCTCAGTCCTCGCCCGAACACCCGCCTTGCCCGCGAGCGCCTCGCTCGCCTCTACGCCGTCGCTGCCTCGAGGGCCGGGTAGAGCTCGTCGCGGCAGTTGCGCACGGCGCCGGCGTAGCTGTCCGCATCGTCTTCGCCGCCGAGCGCGGTGCGTAGGACGAGCTGGCGGTAGAGGCGGGGTGGGTAGCCGAGCGCCTCCAGGTCGGCCGCTGCCGCCCAGTGGGCCGTACCCGGTAGCGGCGCCGTCGCGGTCGCGCCGTGGTCGCCGGGGTAGCCGCTCGTGTCGTAGATGCCGAACGGCTTCGTCCGGACGATCTCCGCCACCCCGGCGCAGGTCTCGCCGATCGCGCCTGCGCCGGTCGAGGCGTCGGGTGCGGTCGCGAGCTCGTGGAAGCGCGCGAGCATCTCGCGCTCGGCTCGGGTCAGCGGCGCCGCCGGGCCCGCGCTCGCGCCCCCGGCGCCGTCTCGGATCCCGAAGGCCCAGATCGCCAGTGCGCCGAGGCCGCCGGCCACGAGCGCGACGACCGAGAGGAAGAGCCACTTGCCGCGGTGGTGGCGCTGCTCCATGGCGGCAGGCTAGCCGTCCGGCCGGTCCGCGCCCACTATCATCGGCGGGCGGTGCGCCGCCTCCTCGCACTCCAGTCGCTCGCGGTCATGCTCCTCGCGGTAGCGTGCGGCGGCGGCGGCGTCTCGAAGGAGGAGTACGTGGTGGCCGCGTCCGCTCAGCTGGGCGAGGTCGACGCGGCGCTGGCGGCGCTCGAGGCGGCGGCCCCCGAGACGGCGGCGGCAGCCGCCGCCGACGTCCAGCGCCGGCTCGTCGCGGCGGCGGACGCCCTGGCAGGGATCGAGCCGCCGGGCGAGCTCGCGGCGGCGCACGGCGCGCTCATCGAGGGCGTTCAGGCGCTCGCGGGCGAGGTCGGTGGCGTCGCCGCGCTCGCCGCTGCCGGGGCCGAGCTGTCGGCCGTGCTCGACGAGCTCGCGGGCCTGCCGTCGCTCGCGAGGCTCGCCGAGGCGCGGGGGCTGTTCGAGCGCGAGGACTTCGAGCTCGAGCCCGGCTGGGTCTCCACGTCCACGTAGGGGCGGGCCCGGACCGGCCCCTACAGCTCCTTCGCCCGCCGCCGCTCGGGGTCGTAGACCGGGTGGCGGACGACCTCGCCGGGTACGTCGCGACCGGCGACGGATGCCACGACCCTCGTGCCCGGCTCGCGCAGGTCGCGGTGGAGCTTCGCGAGCCCGAGCGTCCGGCCGCCGAGGTGGGGCGAGACGACGGCCTGGGTGACGAGCCCGGCCTCGCGTTCGTCGACCGAGAGCGGGGCGCCGCTCGCGTCGTCGCCGCCGGACTCGAGCACCACGCTCGTCAGCCTGAGCGTCGTCCCGTCGCGGTCGCGCAGGCAGCCAGCGCGGCCCTGGAACTCACCCTTGTCGAGGTCGACCGACCAGCCGAGCCCGCACTCGTAGGGGGAGACGGTCGGGTCGTACTCGACGCCGCCGATGATGAAGCCGCCCTCGATCCGGAAGAGGTCGAGCGTGATCATCCCGATCACCGCCATCCCGCGGGGCGAGCCGGCCTCGAGGAGCGCGTCCCACAGCTCGAGCGCCCGGTCCGCCTCGACCCAGAGCTCGAAGCCGAGCTCGGCCGTGTAGCCGAGGCGGGTCATGAAGACGGGGATGCCCGCGATCTCGACGTCTTCGCGGAACGTGTAGTAGGGGAAGGTCCCGTTCGAGAGGTCGCTGGTCGTGAGCGTCTGGAGGATCTCGCGGCTGCGCGGCCCCTGGAGGCAGAGGTGCGGCGTCGCGTCCGTGTGCTCGCGCACGACGATGCCCGTGCCGGCGGCCCGCGCGCTGAAGAGCTCGAAGTCGCGGTCGTTCGCGCCGCAGAAGCGGACGGAGTCGGCGGAGCGCATCATCACGGTGCAGTCGTCGATCATCTTCCCGTGCTCGTCGCAGAGGGCCCCGTAGGCGATCCGCCCGGGCTCGAGTCTCGAGACGTCGCGGGTGACGAGCCCGTTCACGAACGCGAGCGCGCCGGGCCCGTCGAGCGAGACCTTGCGCAGCATCGAGAAGTCCATCAGCGCGGCCGCCTCGCGGCAGGCCCGGTACTCCTCGAGCGTGTCCGTGACGACGCTCGGCGCCCAGTAGCCGAACAGATCCAGCCACTCGTCGGTCAGCGCCGCGAGCTTCCCGTGGAAGGCGGTCTCCTTGCTCAACGCGGTCTCCTCGGTCGTCGGGCCCGGCCGGTCGCTCCCGGCCGCCGTCGCGCGTAGCCTACTGCGCACGGCACGTTCGTCGAGACCGCGAGACGGGGAGGCGCGCATGGCCATGGGCGAGCTGACGCCGGGCGACCGGATGATGGTGGAGGGTCTCTACTGGTGGGGGCCGGCGACGCTCTTTCGCTGCCCCGTCGATCCCGACCCGGCCGCCTGCGACGTCGCGCTCGTGGGCGTGCCGCATGCCTCCGGGAACGCATCGACCGAGCGAGACCAGCACCTCGGCCCGCGCGCCGTGCGGCACGTCTCGGCGCTCCAGCGCCGCTACCACCAGGCGTTCGGGTTCTCCCCCTGGGAAGCCTGCCGGATCCACGACCTCGGCGACGTCCCCCTCCCCGAGCTGAACGACAACGAGGCCTGCATCGAGCGGATCACCGCCTACTTTCGCCGGATCGCGGAGGCGGGCACGCGCGCCGTCGCGATCGGCGGCGACCACTCGGTCACGGGCGGGATCCTCCAGGGGCTCGCGGCGCCGTCGTCGCGCCTGACGGGCGGGCGCAAGGTCGCGCTCTTCCACCTCGACGCGCACATCGACGCGTACGAGTCGATCCCACACTGGCTCGGGGCCAGGAAGTCGGCGGCGCACTGGGCCAGCTACCTCGTGCGCCAGGGGCAGGTCGACGCCTCCCGCAGCGTCCAGATCGGGATGCGCGGCAACCCGCGCACCGCGGACTGGCTGGCGCCGAGCACCGAGCTCGGCTACGAGGTGATCCCGATCGAGCGCTACCGCGAGCTCGGCCCGGAGCGCTGCATCGAGCTCGTCCGCGAGCGCGCTGGCGACGCCCCCGTCTACATCACGTTCGACCTCGACTGCCTCGACCCGAGCGTCGCGCCCGCTGTCTCGAACCTCGAGCCGGCGTTCACGGGCTTCACGATCGACGAGGCAACCCGGCTCCTGCGTGGCGTGCGCGGCCTCGACGTGATCGGCGGCGACGTCGTCTGCCTGCTGCCGACCAAGGACTCGCCGAACCAGGTCACCGCGATGGTGGCCGCCGCGGTCGCGTTCGAGCTCGTCGGCCTGGTCGCCGACCGGGTCGCGGGCGCCTAGCCCGACCGCCCGGGGCGCTCTTCGACGAACCCGGCGGCCGTGAAGTCGCCGTCGAAGGCGAACGCCCGGTGGATCCCGAGCGACCGCATCAGGGCGAAGCTGGTCGCGTCCACGAATGAATACTCGCGCTCCCTGTGCGCGCGGAGCCACGTGAGCGCCTCCTCTTCCTGCTCGGAGGTGATCATGGCGAGCGCTGTCCTCGGAGTCCTCCCGAGGACGTCGAGAAAGAGCACGGCCACGGCGTGTCCGTGGCGACGGCGAAGGAACGTCCAGGTCTCGCCGCGCACATGGTTGGACGTGACGAGCCCGTCACCGCGCAGGGAAGAGAGGAGCGCCTTCGCGTCTTCGTGGCGCTGGTCGTGCTCGGCGGCGAGCGCGACCCAGAAGGAGGTGTCGGCGAAGATCACCGCGGGTAGACGACGTCGTCGACCCGTGCGGAGTCGTTGCTCGCGCCGGCCACGATCCCGACCAGCTCCCAGAGCGGGTCGTCTTCCAGGGGCGGCACCGGCTCGAGACGCTCACGCAGGATGCGCCGCGCGAGCTCTGACTTGGATATCCCAGCTCGCCGGGCCTCGCGGGCGAGCGCGTCGTCGAGTTCGCGGTCGAGCACGAGCTGCACGCGCCGGAGCATACGACGATCTTACACACGTATTTGCATTTAATGTGTAACCGAACGCGCGCTCTGCTTCGCCAGACCCCGCGCGGCGCGCAGTCGCCCTCCGGCCCGCCCGGTATGGTCACGCCGTGGAGCGTCTCGGCTTGAAATGCCATGGCTCTATCCGAACGTACGTTCTAGATTACGGTCATGGCGCGGTCCCCTTGCCAACTCGCCCTCGATCTCGATGAGGTGCCCGTGCTAGCTGCTATTCCCGACGCGAGGGCGGAGCACGGGGAAGTCTTCACGCGCCGGTGGGTAGTCGAGCTCATTCTCGACCTCGTTGGCTACGTGCCGAACCGCGATCTTGCCAGGCTGGTGGCCGTCGAGCCCTCGTGCGGGGCCGGAGCGTTCCTGGGTCCAATGGTTGAGCGCTTGGTCGGCTCCTGCGCTCGTCACGGGCGCGCTGTTACCGACGCCGCAGGCGCGATTCGAGCGTTCGACCTCATCACAGGCAACGCGGAGCGCGCGCGTGAGCTTGCAGCGACCACGCTCGAGGCCGCAGGCGTCCCCCCGGGAACCGCGGCCACGCTCGCCGTTGGCTGGGTCAGGGACGCCGACTTCCTTCTGACCGAGCACGTGCGCGCCAGTGCCGACTTCGTGATCGGGAATCCGCCCTATGTGCGGCTGGAGAACATCCCGCCCGATCGGGGCGCTGCGTACCGTGCCGCCTGCCCGACGATGCGCGGCCGCAGCGATATCTTCGTGGGGTTCATCGAGCTGGGTCTGCGCCTGCTACGCGACGACGGCGTTCTGGGCTTCATCGTCGCTGACCGCTGGATGCGGAACCAGTACGGAGCTGGACTTCGCGAGCTCATCGCAGACGCGTTCTCGGTCGAGAATGTCGTCGTCATGCATGACGTCGATGCATTCGAGCAGCGGGTTTCAGCCTATCCCGCGATCACGGTGATCCGCCGAGCGCCGCAGAAGGAAGCGGTCGTCGCGGACACGACCGCGAGGTTTGGGCCGGCGGCTGCGAAGCGTTTCTCGTCCCGGAAGACCTCCGCGCCGACTACTTCCTTTCAACGCTAATCGACCGAGTGCTCGCTCGGACTCCGATCGACATGCACGTTGGCGTGCGAGAGCGCCGAGCTTCGGCCTGAGGAAGCCGGACGAGCCGGCTACGGGCGGCTCTTACGAAACGCGTCCTTGACGCGGATCAGGTCGCCGTCGAACTCGAACAGGTCGCAGCCGCGGGTTGCGACCTCGGCGCCGTCCGGGCCCGACGTGACGAACGTCCAGTCCGCGGCGCCCCGGTCGCCCGCGACCCAAGAACTCGCGTCGTCGAAGCGCCCGCGCGGGTTCCGCGCGAGGAACGCCTCGATGCCCGCACGAACCTCCGCGCGACCCCGGTAGGTCGTACCCGTGAGCTCGAGCCCCACCGAGGCGTGGAAGACGCACTCTTCGGTGAAGTAGCTCATGATCGCGTCGACGTCGCGGTCGTTCCAAGCCGCGAGGAACGCATCGAGGCGTTCCGCGGTCATCGCATGCTCACGCGTCGCCATCTGGCCTCCCCTCGTCGGTGCCTTCATCCTCGCCGGCCGCCGCTACCGGCTCGAGGTCGAGGGCCTCGAGCACGAGCTCGGACAGCTCCCTGAGCCCGAGCTCGGCGGCGTGGCCGGAGGTCTTGATCGCGTCCTCGTACATCGTCACGTCCTTCGGGCAGGCAACCGTGAAGTACTCGATCCCGCCGAGTGCCACGGCCTCGTCGATCCGGTTCTCGCTCGGGCGCTGGACGCTCTCGTCGCGCAGCTCCTTCATCCAGATCCGCCCGCCGCCGGCGCCGCAGCAGAACGAGTTGTCGCGGTTTCGCGGCAGCTCGACGAGCTCGAGCCCGAGCGCGCGCAGCACCTCGCGCGGCTGCTCGAAGACCCGGTTGTAGCGCCCGAGCGTGCAGGGGTCGTGGTAGGTGACCCGGTAGCCGAGCCGCTTTCGCGGCACGATCCTCCTGCCCGCGAGCAGCTCGGCGAGCAGCTCCGAGTGGTGGACGACGTCCGCGGCGCTCCAGCTGGCCCCGAGCGCCGGGTACTCGTTCTTGAGCGTGTTGTACGAGTGCGGGTCGCTGGTCAGGATTCGCTCGAACTCGCAGCCGCCGATCGCCTCGATGTTCTCCTCGGCGAGCGACGTGTAGAGGCCCTCCTCGCCGGCTCGGCGCACGTCGTTGCCGGCCGACTTCTCCGCCTCGTAGAGGATCCCGAAGTCGACGCCGGCGTGATGGAGGATCCGCGCGAGCGCCCGCGTGTTGCGCACGTTGCGCGGGTCGAGCGAGGCGAAGTCGCCGACGAACCAGAGCAGCTCGCACGGCTCCTTGCGGGCGTCCTTGACCTCGAAGCCGAGCTCCTTCGTCCAGCGCGCCCGCTTGCGCTTCGCCTCGCCGAACGAGTTCCCCGACGTGTAGATCGTCTCGAGCGTCTGCTGGAGCTGGGAATCCATCTCCCCCCGCTCGACGAGCCCGCGGCGGAGCTGGTTGATGATCGGGACGTGCTCGATCCCGACCGGGCAGATCTCGACGCACGCCAGGCACTGCATGCACGACCAGAGCGTCTCCGGCCGGATCGGGCCGCCGACGAGCGGCGCGGCGGCGTCGAAGCGCGGCTCGACCCCGAGCCGGGCGCGCAGGCCGAGCGCGCCCTCCGCGATCTCGCGCAGGTCGAGGACGAGGTCGCGCGGGGAGAGCGGGTAGCCGCTCGCACGGGCCGGGCAGGCCTCGTGGCACTTGCCGCACTTGGTGCACGCGTCGAGCTGGAGCAGGTGGCGGGGCGCGAGGTCGGCGATCCGCTGGTAGCCGACCTCTTCGGGCTTCGCATCCGGCGGCAGCTCGACGAGGCGCCGCCCGGCCAGGTCGTCGCGCGTGGCGACGCTTGCCGGGCCGGCGAGCATGTGCACCCCCTTCGTGAACGGGATCGACGAGACGAACCCGAGCGCGACGAGGCCGTGCACCCACCAGTTGACGCGGTGGGCCAGCTCCGCCGCGCCGCCGTCGAAGCCGACTCCGATGAAGGCCTGGCCGACCGCCCAGCCGACCGGCGACCACGTCTCGAACGACGGGTCGGTCTCGGCGATCCGGAACGCCTCGAGCAGGAAGCCGGTCAGGGCGAGGAAGAACAGGATCCCGAGGAACGCCCGGTCGCCCAGGACGTAGCGCCCGCGCACGTCCTCGCGCCCGCCGTCAACGCGGCGGTAGTCGAGGCGGGCCGGGCGGACGAGCCAGCGTCTCGCGGCGAGGAGGGCGAGCCCGACGACGAGCACGGCGCCGAACAGGTCGAGGAAGAGCGAGTAGGCCTGGTAGAACCAGCCCTCGAAGAACTCGAAGCCGGCCGGGGCCGCGATGTCGTCCTGCACCATCAGGATCGCCGTGCCGACGAAGAGGACGAGGAAGCCGTAGAAGACGAACAGGTGGCCGAGGCCTGAGAGCGGGTCGCGCCGGCGGATCCAGGAGTGCGAGAGGACGACCCGGGCCGCTCGCCCGAGCCGCTCCGCCGGCCGGTCCGGCTCGGCCGGCCCGCGACCCTGGCGGTACTTGCGCGCGAGCCGCCAGACGCCCCAGCCGAACACGCAGACCGAGACGAAGATCAGGAAGTACCAGAACGCGATCGCCCAGACGGGCAGGTTCGCGAACGTCTCCCGGGTGACCGGCTCGGTCAAGAACCCCGTCTCGGACGCGAACAATCCCATCGGGATGGGACTCTACGGCCTCGCCCTACCGAGGGCCGTCCCTAGTAGAGCTTCTCGAGCGCCTCGGCGACCTCGAAGATGTCGCAGACCGCGCCGAAATGGGCGACGTTGAAGATCGCGGCCTCGGGGTCGGTGTTGACGGCGATGATCGTCCCGGACGACTTCATCCCGGCGAGGTGCTGCACCGCGCCCGAGATCCCGAAGGCGAGGTACACCTTCGGCTTCACGGTCTTGCCCGACTGGCCCACCTGGCGGGAGGCCGGCATCCAGCCGGCGTCCACGAGCGGGCGGGAGACGCCGAGCGTGGCGCCCATCGCGGCGGCGAGCTCCTCGAACTGGGCGATCGAGTCCTTCTCGCCGACGCCGCGGCCGATCGAGAGCAGGAAGTCGGCCTTCGTGATGTCCACGTCGCTCTCGCCCGCGCCCTCGACGTAGTCGAGGTGCCGGCTGCGGCCGGTCGCTGCGACCGCGAGCTCGGAGATCGCCGCCGTCCCGGCGCCCTCGGCGGGCGCCCAGGCGGTCGGGCGGAGCATCAGGACGACGCGGTCGTGGCCGGGGAACTCGAGCTCGGCGCGCACCTTCGCGCCGTAGAGGTCGCGCTCGGCGACGAGCCCGTCGCCGTCGCGGCGCACGGCGACGACGTCGGAGGCGAAGCCGAGATCGAGACGGGCGGCGAGCGCGGGCGCGTAGCCCATCGCGTCGACCGTGAAGCCGGTCAGGATGAGGGACGGCTCGCGCTCGCGGACGAGCGTCTCGACCGCAGCGAGCGTTGTGTCGGCCGAGAACCCGTCGGCAGCGACGGAGACGGCGACGACCTCGTCGGCTCCGGGGACGTTGGCGGCAGCCGCGAGCGGCGCCGGGTCGCGCGCGATCACCGCGACCGTGACCGGACCGCCGAGCCCGGCCGCGGCCGTGACGAGCTCCTTCGTGACGTCGCGGAGCTGACCCCGCACGTGCTCGGCGACGACGAGTGTCCCGGCCATCAGCGCAGCCTCTCCTCGACGATCTGCTTGATCCGCTGCGCGACGATGGCGGGATCGTCGCCGAGCAACTCGGCGCCCTCGCCCCGCGGCGGCACGAACATCCGCCGGATCGCCGCGGCCGGCCGTCCGAGCTCGCCCGGCTCGACGACGGCGATCTCCTTCTGCTCGGCCTGCTTGATCGCCCGCAGGGTTGCGTAGCGGGGCTCGTTGATCCCGGTCTGGATCGTCAGCACCGCGGGCGTCTCGATCTCGTTCACGTCGACGAGCCCGCCCTCGAGCTCGCGGTGGACGATCGCCCGGCGCGCGGCGGCGTCGTACTCGACCTTCTTGACGACCGCCACCCGCGGCAGGCCGAGCAGCTCGGCAAGCGCCGTCCCGGTCGCGCCCTGGACCGCGTCCGAGGACTGGACGCCGCAGAGCACGAGATCGGCGCCTTCGGCGCGCACGGCCCCGGCGAGCGCGCGCGCGGTCGTGATCGGGTCGCCGGCGGGGACCCCGTCGCCCGCCACGCGGACGCCGCGGTCGGCGCCCATCGCGAGGCAGCGGCGCATCGCGTCCTCCGCGTCATCGTCGCCGACGGAGACGACGACGACCTCGCCGTCGCCGGCCGCCTCCCTGATCCTGAGCGCCTCCTCGGTCGCGTAGGAGTCCCACTCGTTGAGGGCGTGCTCGAGGTAGTCCGGGTCGACACCGCGGCCGTCCCGGGTGAACTCCACCTCGTCACCGAGCATCGCCACCTGCTTCACGCAAACGACGATCTTCATTGGGCGAGTCTACTGAGCGCGGGCAGCGTCCGTCCGGTGAAGCGGCGGGGGCGGCAGGCCGCCCCCGCCGTCCGAGCGTGGCCGTCAGACCGCGACCAGCTCCTTGTCGACCACGAACCGCTCGCGCTTGTACGGGAGCGGGGTGGCCGGGTCGTCCGTGTCGATCTCGCGCGCGAGGCGGTGACCCGAGAAGACCGCGTCGGCGATCAGGCGCGGCGCCTCGCAGTCGCCGACCCGGTAGAGGCCCGTGACGCCCTCGGCCCGCAGCGCGTCGACGCCGAGTTCGTCCTTGAGTGCCCGGAAGAGGGCCTCGTTCGAGCGGCGCTGCGTCACGAGCACGACCGCGTCGAACTCCCAGTCGTGCTCGTGCCCGTTCTCGTCGTAGACGTGCACCGACCGGACGCGGCCCTCCTCGATCGAGGTCGGGATGTGGTAGGTCTGGATCTGCACGCCCAGCTTGTGCAGCCTGCGGTGCATATTCGGCGCCTCGAGCGTGAAGTGCATGTAGGGCCCGACGTGCCCGAGGTGCGTCATCAGCGTCACCCGCTTGCCGTCGAGGGCGAGCTTCTCCGCGACCGAGGGGCCCATGAAGTAGCCGTCATCGTCGACCACGAGCACCGTCGTGCCCGGTACCGGCTTGCCCTCGCCCATCAGCTGGTCGGGCGTGAGGATGTGGGGCTTCGAGGCGTCCGCACCCGGGATCGTGTCGTGGGTGCAGCCGTTCAGGCCGTCCGTCGCCCAGCGGGAGCCGGTCGCCACGACCACGATCTCCGCCCCGTACTCGGCGACGTCCTGCGCGGACAGGGTCGTGTTCGGCACGAACTCGACGTTTCGGAGCTTGCCGAGCTGGATCTTTCGGTAGTTGACGACGCGCGCCCACTCGCCGAGACCCGGGAGCTGCGGGATCCAGCGCATGATCCCGCCCATGTCGTCCTGGGCCTCCACGAGGTGGACGCGGCGCATCCCCCGCTTGCCGAGGATCATCGCGCACTCCATCCCGGCCGGGCCCGCACCGACGACGAGCACGTCCGAGTCCGCGTTCTTCGCCCGCTCGAACTTCTCCGGGTGCCAGCCGCGGCGGTACTCCTCGCCCGCGCACGCGTTCTGCGTGCAGATCAGCGGCGGGCCGCCGATCTCCCAGCGCGAGATGCAGACGTTGCAGCCGATGCACTCGCGGATGTCGTCGAGCCGGCCTTCGTCGATCTTCTGGGGGAGGAACGGATCGGCGATCGACGGGCGGCAGGTGGCGATGATGTCGAGCGCGCCGCCGTTGATCGCCTCGACCATCGCGTCCGGGCTCGTGAAGCGCCCGACGCCGAGCACCGGCTTCGTCACGACCTCCTTGATCCGCTTCTGCCACGGCACCGCTCGCCCCTGCGGGTAGAAGCGTGACGGCGTCGCGTCCTCGCCCCACTCGGCGATCCCGGACAGGTTGATGTCCCAGACGTCGACCAGGTGGTCGGCCATGCGCGCAAACGGGACGGCGTCCCGCTCGAGCTGCGTCCCGGGCTCGCCCAGGAACATGTCGCACGAGAGCCGGACCGCGATCGCGGTGTCGTCGCCGACCGCCTCCTTGACCTGCTCGATCGTCTCGAGCCAGAAGCGGGCCCGGTTCTCGATCGAGCCGCCGTACTCGTCCGTTCGCTTGTTGTAGAAGGGGGTCAGGAACTGCTGCGGCAGGTAGGAGTGGGAGCCGTACACGTAGACGATGTCGAAGCCCGCCCGCCGCGCCCGGATCGCCGCGTCCACGTACATCCGCTGCACGGCCCGGATGTCGTCCTTGTCCATCTCGATGCAGTAGGTGAGGTACTCGAAGTCGCTCGGGATCTGCGACGGGCCCCGCGGGACGCAGCGCGTCTCCATGCAGGGAGCGTGCGGGCCGCCGTACCAGAGCTCGCAGGCGGCGAGCGCCCCGTGCTCGTGGAGCATGTCGCACATCACCGAGAGGTTCTTGACGTCGTCGTCGTCCCAGAGGCGCGCCGACACCCGGTGCGTGTCGTCGGACTCCGGCGAGATCGAGCAGTACTCGGTGCAGACGCCGCCGTAGCCGCCCTCCGCCTTCATCGCCCGGAAGTAGGCCTGGTTCATCGGCTTCTCGGAGCCGAACCCGTTGCAGTGCGGCACCTGGTAGAACCGGTTCTTCATCACCTTCGGGCCAATCTGGATCGGCTCGAAGAGGATGTCGTACTTGGGATCACGGGCCACGAGCGGCACCTCCTTCGACGGGTCCGATGGCGTCATTCAACATCTCTGGCAACAGCGTTGCAATGGAGATACCTCAGGCCGGAGCGCGCTGCCCGCCGGCTCGGCGTACCAGGTGGTCGGCGACGCGCAGCGCGTTCGCACAGATCGTTGCCGTTGGGGGCTGCGGGCCGGACGTGACGAACGCACTGCCGTCGACCACGTAGAGGTTCGGGACCTCGTGCGCGCAGCCCCAGCGGTCGATCACCGACGTCCCGGGGTCGTCACCCATGCGGGCGGTGCCGAGCAGGTGCCAGCCCCAGGCCGACCAGTCGGTGACGACGGTGTCGATCGCCCCGGCCGCCTCGTGCGCCTCACGCGCCCGAGCGAGCTGCCAGTCGAGGTTCGCGCGCATCTCGGCGTCGATCCGGAAGGAGATCCGCGGGGCCGGAATCCCGTCCGAGTCGGTCAGGGCCGAATCGAGCGTGACCGTGTTGCGCTCGTGTGGCAGGTCCTCGATCCCGACCCCCCAGTCGAACGCACGGCCCAATGTCCGTTGGACGAGCCGGTGCACGGCCGGGCCCCAGCGCTCGTTGTACGGGAGGCCGTCGTAGCGGGCGAGCGCCAGCAGCGGCCCGCCGATCGGCATCACGTCCCACTGGGCTCCGCGGGGGAAGCCGCGCGACTCGTCCGTGTCGGCGAACTGGAGCGACAGAAGCTGTGTTCCCCACGGCCCGAGCCAGCTCTCGAGCGGCTCGTCGTAGATGCCGAGCACGCTCATGTACGGGTGGAGCATCAGGCGCTTGCCGACGAGGCCCGACGAGTTGGCGAGGCCGTCGGGGAAACGGCTCGAGCTCGAGAGGAGCAGGAGGCGCGCGGTGCCGACGCCGTTTGCCGCCAGGACGACGACGTCGGCCTGCTGGCGGTGCTCGGTGCCCTTGCGATCGACGTACACGGCGCCGGTCGCGAGGCCGCGCGCGTCGACGGTGATCTCCCGCACGCGCGCCCCGGTCACGAGCCGGGCGCCGAGGCGCTGCGCCTCCGGCCAGATCGTCAGGTCGGTCGAGCCCTTGGCGCCCTTCGGGCAGCCCCACATGCACGTCCCGGTCCGCTCGCACTGGGCCTGATGCTCGTGCTCGACGGACGCGATCACGTGGCTCGCCGGCCACCAGTGCCAGCCGAGCCGGTTCATCCCCTCCGCTGCCTTGCGTCCGATCGCCCCGATTGGGAGCGGCGGCAGCGGCGGCGCCGGCCCCGGCGGGTAGAGCGGATCGCCCGCCAGCCCGGACACCCCGAGCCATCTCTCCATCCGCTCGTAGAACGGGCGCAGCTCCGCGTACGAGAGCGGCCAGTCGTCGGCGACCCCCTCTCGGGTGCGCGTCCGGAAGTCCGATGGGCGCATCCGCGACCACTGCGCCCCGAAATGGATCGTGCTGCCCCCGACCGCGTTGAACATGACCGGCGCGACGTCGGTGCCCGAGTTCTCGCACGGGTAGTCCGCGGGCAGCGCTCGGACGTTCGGGTCGGGGCTCCAGCGGCGCTCGATCAGGAGCTCGAACTCCGGCTTGTCGCCCGGGAAGTCCGACGGGTTGCACCAGTCGCCCTGCTCGAGGCAAACGACGCGGAAGCCCGCTGCGGCGAGCCGCCGCGCGACCACCGCTCCGGAGGCTCCCGCCCCGATCACGAGCACGTCGGCGCGGTCGCCGTCACCCGCGCGCGGTAGCGGCGGCCCGTCATCCGGCGGCGGGCCCGGCTCCTCGTGCGCCGGCGGCGTCCGGGCGAGCACCGGGTCGAGCAGCCCGTCGCGCAGGTCGTACTCGGCCTCGTCGGGATAGGGCGGGCGCTTGCCCTGCCCCGGGTAGCCGATCCGTCGCCGCACCTTGACGTTCAGGTAGTAGGAGCCGGCCACAACCGCCGCCAGCGCATCGAAGCCCGGGCGGTCCTCCGCGAACAACCGCCTCGTCTCCGTGGCAGGTTCCCGCTCCGCGCCCCCGCCGAGCACTCGCCCCAGCTCGCCGCACAGCTCGGGCCGCGCGGCCAGCGTGCGCGCGAGCCACCTCCCGTCCGGGTCAGCCGCGCCGGCCGAGGGGAGATCTCCCGCCTCGGGGATGAGCGCGTCCGCGAGCGCGCGGAGCGTTGCGAGCCGCTCGGGGCCGAGCTCGGGCGTCGCGTCGGCGCCAGCCATCGTCGTGCCGTGCGACTCTAGACGAGACCGGGCAGAGCGGCAACTGTTGCGCTACATGCGTCGATGTTGCAGGATTAGCAACATGCAGTCGGCCGACCGGGCGCTCGCGATTCTCGCCGCATTCGCCGAGGACCGGCCCGAGCTCGGGGTCAGCGAGCTCGCCTCGGAGCTCGGCCTGCACAAGAGCACCGTCTCGCGCCTGCTCGCGACGCTCGCGGCACGCGGGCTCGTCGCCCGCGCGGGCGACCGGTTCGTGCCCGGGCACGAGCTCGCGCGCCTCGGGGGCCTGGCAGCGCCAGGCCCCGCGCTCGTCCGCGCGCTCGGCGACACGCTCGACCGGCTGGCGGAGGAGACCGGGGAGACGGTCAACCTCGCGATTCGCCACGGCGAGCTCGCGCTGAACGTCCACCAGGTCGAGAGCGCTCATCTCGTGGGCGTGCGCGACTGGACCGGCCGCGCCTTCCCGCTGCACGCGACCGCGAACGGGAAGGTGCTGGTCGCCTTCGGCGGCGCCCCGCCTCCCCGCGAGCTGACGGCGCTGACTCCGCGGACGATCACCGACGTCGCCGCGCTCGGGCGGGAGCTCGCCCGCACGCGTGCGCGCGGCCATGCCGTCGCGCTCGAGGAGCTCGAGCTCGGGCTGCATGCCGTGGCCGCGCCGGTGCACGACCGCGGCGGAGCGTGCGTCGCGGCCATCTCGATCTCCGCGCCCGCCTATCGTCTGCCGCGGCGGCGCGTCGCCGCCGCGGGCCGAGCGTGCGCGGTCGCGGCCGCCGAGGCGTCCCGGCGGCTCGGGCGGGAGCGTGCCGCCTGATGGCCTGGGAGCTCGCCAGCTACCCGGCGGAACTGCTGCGCGTCGAGCCGGAGACCCTGACCGTTCTAGCCGGGTGCGAGCCGGCGCTCGCGGGCCTCGAGGTCAGCGTCGTGCGCCCCGGCGAGTCCGTGCGGATCACGCACGTGCTCGACGCGGTCGAGCCGCGCGTCCGTCCCGACGGGCGGCCCGCGTTCCCCACCTCGGGCCGCGCGGGCGAGGGCCGAACGAACCGTCTCGACGGGGTGGCGGTGCTCTCCTGCCTCGACTTCCCCGGCGAGGAGCGGCCCCTGCACGAGCAGGAGGGGATCGTCGACCTGGCCGGGCCCGGCGCGGCCGTCACGCCCTTCGCGTCGCTGACCAACGTCGTGCTCGTGTTCTCGCCCGCGCCGGGCGTGCGCCACGAGGCTCTCGACGCTGCGGTGCGCCGGGTCACGCTGGCTGTCGCGGAGCTCCTGGCGGCACCGACCTTGGACACCGAGCCGGCCCGCGTCGAGCGTTTCGAGCGCGGGCCGGCGCCCGGCCTGCCGCGCGTGGCGGCGCTCCTCCAGCTCTCCGACCTCGGGCAGCTCTACGTCCAGCGCGTCTACGGCGTTCCGGCCGGAGAGGCCGGGCTACCGCGGGCATTCGACCCCGCCGAGCTCCTCGACGGCGCGGTCACGGCGGGCGAGTACCACTGGGCCTCGATGCGCAATCCGACCCTCTTTCACCAGGGGAGCGCGCTCGTCCGCTCCCTCTACCGCGAGCATGGCAGGCGGCTCGACTTCGCCGGCCTCGTGCTGATGCGCGGCTACGAGCAAACCGCGACCGAGAAGGAGCGGGCGGCCGCCGCCGCGGCTGCGGCCGCCCGCGAGCTCGGCGCCGCGGGCGTCGTGATCACGACCGACGCCGGCGGCAACTCGCACACGGACGTGATGCTGACGGTCCGCGCCTGCGAGCGGCTGGGAATCCGCACCGTCGCGATCGTCGCCGAGCAGAACGAGCCGAGCTCGACCGAGCCGGCGCTCGTCGACTGGGTGCCCGAGGCGGATGCGATCGTCTCGGCCGGCAACAGCCTCGACCTCGTCCCGGCCTGGGCGCCCGAGCGTGTCGTCGGCGGCGACGCACTGCTCGACGGACGCTCCGCCCGCGACGCCGGCCCGATCCCCGTCCAGGACTACCTCGGCGCCACGAGTCAGGTGGGCCAGCTCGACCTGACCGCACGCACCTGGTGATGCGGGCAGTCCACTACCTGAACCAGTTCTTTGCCGGTCTCGGCGGCGAGGAGGCGGCCGACTCGCCGCCCGTCCGGCTCGCCGGGGCGGTCGGGCCGGGGCGCGGACTCCAGGCCGAGCTCGGAGCGGTCGAGATCGTCGCGACGCTCGCCTGCGGCGACGACTACTTCGGCGAGCGCGAGGACGAGGCCCTGCCCGAGCTGCTCGCGCTCGTCGCCCGCGAGCGCCCCGACGTCCTGATCGCCGGCCCCGCCTTCGGCTCCGGCCGCTACGGCTACGCGTGCGGCACGCTCGCGCGGGCAGCCGCGGAGCGGCTCGGAATCCCGGCCGTGGTCGGCCTGCACGAGGAGAGCCCCGGTGTCGCCGCCGCCGCGGGGCAGGCGCTCGTTGTGCCGACGTCCGTCAACGTCGCCGGTATGCGCGAGGCCCTGCCACGTCTCGCCCGGCTTGCCGTCGCGGCCGTCGAGGGGCGTGAGCTCGGTCCGCCCGACGCCGAGGGCTACCTTCCGCGCGGCTTCCGCCGTAACGTCCACGCGGGCCGCACGGGCGCGGAGCGAGCGATCGACCTGCTCCTCGCGAAGCTCGCGGGCGACGTGCGCACCGAGGTGCCCGCGGCGTTCGACCGCGTCGCGCCGCCGCCCCCGGTTCCCGACCTCTCGCGCGCCCTGCTCGCGCTCGTGACCGAGGCGGGCTGCGTACCGCAGGGGAACCCCGACCGGCTCCCGTCGGTGCGTGCGCGGGGCTGGCTTCGCTACGACCTGCCGCGCGCGTTCCAGCGTGACGGCTGGCAGTGCGTGCACGGCGGCTTCGACGTCACGCTCGCCGACGACGACCCGAACCGTCTCGTGCCGCTCGACGCGGTGGCCGAGCTTCTGGCGGCAGGGCGGGTCGGGCGCCTCCACGACAGCTTCTACACGACCACGGGCAACGGGACCCCGGTCGCGGTCGCTGCCGGATTCGGGCGCGAGATTGCCCGCGAGCTCGCCGACGCTGGCGTCGAGGCCGTGCTCCTGACGGGGACCTGAGGGACCGGCACGCGCTGCGGGGCAGCGCTGGGCAAGGAGCTCGAGCGGGCCGGGATCCCGACCGTGTTCGTCACGTCGCTGCCCACGATCGCGACGATGGTCGGCTGCAACCGCGTCGTGCGCGGACCCGCGATCACGTATCCCGCCGGCCTCGACCCGGCCGAGCGCCGGCGGATCGTCGAGGCGGCGATGGCGCTGCTCGAGACCGAGGTCGAGCCGGGGACGGTGGTGGAGGCCTCGTGACCGGGGCTGCCGTCCATCGCTGCTCGCTCGTGCTCGCGCACGCGCCCGACCTCGTCCGCCACGGCTCGAAGCCGGCGCGTGAGCTCGCGGCCGACCCCGAGCTGCTGGGGCCGCTCGGCTCGTCGTTGCGGACGTACGAGCAGGCGCTTGCCTACCCGCCCAACCAGGTCTTCATCGGCAACCTGCGGCCCGAGGCGCTCCGGGGCGTCACGCGCCCGCGCTGGCAGCAGCCGGCCAGCCCGCGCCGCGACGGCCCGTACGGCTCGATCGTGCCCCAGTCCGAGCTGTACGAGCTCCTGACCGCCTGCGACCAGTTCGGGCTCCTTCGCCTCGACGGCGAGGAGCCGTCCCCCGGGGGACTTCCCCTCCACGCGAACGGCCGGCTCGCCGGGTCGATCCGGGCTGCGCACGACGAGGACCAGTCGCTGTCGGCCTCCGTTCTGCTCGAGAATCTCGCGTGCAAGGCGACGGGCGCGCTCGCCCTCGAGCACCTGCTCGGCGCGACGGGTCTTCCTCCCGGGGAGCTCGAGTACGTGCTCGGCTGCGGCGAGGAGGCGGTCGGCGACCGCTACCAGCGCGGCGGGGGAAACCTCGGCAAGGCGATCGCCGAGCAGGTCGGGTGCCCCAGCGCGTCGGGAGCCGACGTGAAGGCGTTCTGCGCCGGTCCCGTCCACGCGCTCGTGCTCGCGGCCTCGCTCGTCGCGGCCGGTGTGTACCGCCACGTCGCGGTCGTCGCGGGCGGCTCGCTGGCGAAGCTCGGGATGAAGCTCGCCGGCGCGTTGCGGACGGGCGCGCCGATCCTCGAGGACGTGCTCGCCGGGCTGGCGATCCTCGTCGGCCCTCCGGGCGGCGGCGCGCCGGTCGTCCGCCTCGATGCCGTCGGGCGCCACCGCGTCGGCTCCGGCTCGGCGCAGCAGGCGGTCCTCGAAGACCTCGTCGTCGAGCCGCTCGCGCGCCTCGGCCGCGGCATCCTCGACGTCGATCGCTACGCGACCGAGCTCCACGATCCCGATGTCACCGAGCCCGCCGGCGCTGGCAACGTCCCCGAGCGCAACTACCGGCTGCTCGGCGCGCTCGCCGTCCGCCGGGGAGACATCCTCCGCGAGGAGCTCGACACGTTCGGGCGCGAGCGCGGCCTGCCGGGCTACGCGCCGACCCAGGGGCACGTCGCCTCGGCGATCCCCTGGCTCCCGCACGGGCTCGCTGCCATCCGGGCCGGCGAGCTCGGCTCGACCATGCTCCTCGCCAAGGGCTCCCTCTTCCTCGGGCGGATGACGGAGCTCTCGGACGGCCTGTCCGTGTTGCTCGAACCCGGAAAGGAGGCGTGATGCCCGTTGACGCGACCGTCGAGACCTACGCCAAGCTGACCCGCGAGGGCAGCGTGCTCGTCGACTTCTGGGGGCCGCGCTGCCAGCCCTGCCTCGCCATGATGCCGGCGATCGCCGAGCTCGAGGCGACGGCCGGCGGCGCTGTCAAGGTGGTGAAGGTCAACTCCGCGGAGAGCCGCGAGCTCTGCCGCGAGCTCAGGGTCTTCGGGCTGCCGACGTATGTGCTGCTCCGCGACGGGGTCGAGCTCGCGCGGCTGAGCGGAGACGTGACCAGGGCTGACCTCGCGCAGGCGTTCGAGACGTTGGGAGGAGGTGGGGGAGAGTGAGGCTCGATGGCAAGAAGGTGATCGCGCTCGGCGAGCGCGATGGCGTCCCGGGCCCGGCGATCGCCGAGTGCGTGCGCTCCGCGGGCGCCCAGCCGATCTTCGTCGAGACCGAGTGCTTCGTCTGAACGGCGGCCGGCGCCATGGACCCCGAGAACCAGGGCCGGATCAGGGCCCTGGTCGAGGAGCACGGGCCGGGTAACGTCGTCGTCGTGCTCGGCGCGGCCGACCTCGAGGCGCTCGATGTGGCCGCCGAGACGCTGACGCTCGGCGACCCGGCCTACGTGGGTCCGCTGGCAGGAGTCCCGTTGGGACTCCCCGTCGTCCACATCCTGGAGCAGGAGGTGAAGGAGCAGATCGATCCGGCCGTCTACGACGAGCAGGTGGGGCTGCTGGAGCTCACGCTCGACAGCGACGCCGTCCGAGGGGCGGCTCGCCGCTTCCCCGGCCGGGAGGGGGCCTGACAGCGTCCGGGCCGGGCCGGGCCGGGACGGCACTAGTGCCAGGCGCCCAGCTCGAGCGTCGGCAGATCGTCGGCGAGATGACGAACGTGCGCACGCGCCAGGTGGTAGAGCGGAGCCGGGATCAGCGTTTCTTCAGCGGCACGAGCCCGGCGGGGGCGAGCGCGGCCATTCGCCGGGTCAGGGCCCCCGGGCTCTTCCCGGCGTCCTCCGCACGCTCCTTCCGCGCGACCGCAGCACGCACCAGGCGCCCGCCGAGATAGCGGATCGGCTCGGGTGGAACACCGCCGCGCGGGGGTAGCAGACTTGCCGTCTGCGCCCATTCGTCGTCGCGCCCGAGCGCCAGCGAGGCGAGGATCCGCCCGCCCAGGTAGCTGGGCCCGACTCCGTTCCCGGAGTAGCCGGCGCCGAGCACGATGTCGGGCCGACCGCCGAGCGGTGCGAAGAAAGGAATGCCTGTCCAGGAACGGTCGACCGGGCCGGTCCAGGTCCTCGGCGTCGGAACGTCCGCCAAGGCCGGGTAGAGCGATCTGAAGCTTGCCGCCACCCGCTCGGCTCGGCCTGGCGGGGCGGCGCCCTCGAAGGCCGCACCAACTTTCTTGCCGAAGGCAAACGCCCCACCGCCCTGGCCGAACGTCACGCGCCCGTCGAGCGTCGTCCGGTAGTAGTTGACGAGCAGGCGGGAGTCGGAGATCGCGACTCCGTCGGTCCAGCCGATCTCGGCGAGCCGGTCCGGGATCGGATCGGTCGCGACCACGTCGCTCGTGATCACGAACAGCGAGCTGGCTACCTCGCTGATCTGCTGGAGCCAGGCGTTCATGGCGAGAACGACCCGCTCGGCCGTGACGGAGCCTCTCGCCGTGTGGACGCGCGGCGGGCGGGAGCGCTCGAGCCGGCACATCCTTGAGCGCTCGAAGATCCGCACCCCGCGCTCGATCGCGACCCGGCGCAGGCCGCGGGCGAGCAGTGCCGGCTGCACCGTCGCGCCGGTCGGCTCAAGCACGCCAGCCAGGTGCTCGGACGAGCCTGAGCGCCGGGCCACCTCCCGCGGCTCGAGCCGGGCAAAGGCCTCGACGCCGTGCCGTTCGATTGCCGCCAGCGTGCTCTCCCACGCTCCGACCTGGGCAGCGTTGGTTGCCGTCCAGAGCCAGCCGTCGTGGCGGTAGTGGGCGTCGATGCCGTTTCGACGGCAGAACTCGCCTATCGTCACGACCGCCTCCGCCGAGGCCCTCGCGAGGCGCACCGCCTCCTCGCCGCCGCAGAGGTGCTCGAGCTTCTCAAACTTCGCCCACCATGAGAGGACGAAGCCGCCGTTGCGGCCGCTCGCCCCACCGCCGCAGACGTCCGCCTCGACGACGACGACGTCGAGGGCGGGCTCGAGCTCCTTGAGACGCAGCGCCGTCCAGAGACCGGTGTAGCCGCCGCCGACGATGCAGATGTCGGCCCTCTCGTCGCCCTCGAGGCTCGGAGCGTCCTCGGCGCCGGCGAGTGCGTCGGCGAGCCAGAGGCTTCTGGCGCCGCCCGTGGTCACGGGTTCCCGGCCTCACTCGATCGCCACGACGACCGCAGCCCCGAAGGCGTCTGGGCATGCGCCCGCCAACCGTTCTGGCCTTCGCCGCCGGAGCCTGGCTCGCCCGGCCACTCGGAACACCGGGCCGCCACCTCGCCGCCCGCGACTGCTGGAACGACGTCACTCATCTAGACAGCGACCGAGTCCCTCGGGCGGGCGAGCTGGGCCTCGTACTCGGCATCCGATGTCTCCCCGACCAGCCTCCGCTCGCGAATGAAGGGGAGCGGGAGCGCCGGGTCCGGGGAGTCGATCTCGCGGGCGAGGCGGTGGCCGTCGAAGACGCAGTCGGCGATCAGGCGTGGCGCGGCGCAGTCGCCGACCCGGTAGACAGCCCTGATCCCCTCCCGCTCGAGAGCCTCGCGGTCGGTCTCAAGCTCGCGATAGAGATCGTGGTTCGAGAGGCGCTGCGTCACGAGGACGACACTGTCCGCCTCGATCGCCCCAGAGTCGCCCGCCACCCAGATGCTCCCCGTAGTGACTTCCCCGGGCTCGATCCTGTCGATGACCCGTTCCGTTACCACCCGGATCTCGAGCCGGTGGAGGAGCTGGTGGAGCCGGCCCATCTCACCAGTGAAGTGCATGTACGCCCCCGGGTGAGCGTTCGGCGTCACGTACGTGATCCTCTTGCCCTTGAGGGCAAGCTTCTCAGCTAGGCCGACGCCCATGAAGTAGCCTTCGCAGTCGTAGACGACCACGCGGTCGCCCGGAGCGTTTTTCCCCTCGAGCATCACCTGCTCCGGGGTGAGCACGTGCGTGAGCCGTGCGTCGGCTCCCGGGATCGGCTCGTGCGTGACATGGCTAAGCCCGTCCGTCGCCCAGCGGGCGCCGCTGGCGACGACGACGATCTCGGCTCCATACTCGCGAGCTCCCTTTGCGTCGATCCGGGTGCCGGTTAGCACCTCGACGTTCCTCAGCTTGCTGAGCTGGATGCGGCGGTAGTTGACGACTCGCGCCCACTCGCCGAGTCCGGGGAGCGTCGAGACCCAGCCGACGTAGCCGCCGATCTCCGGAGACGCCTCGACGAGATGGACACGCCGCATTCCGCGCATCCCCAGGACCCGCGCGCACTCCATCCCCGCCGCCCCGGCGCCGATCACGAGGACGTCGTTGTCGGCGTTCGCCGCTCGCGTGAACTTCTCCGGGTGCCAGCCACGGCGGTACTCCTCCCCCGCCGTCGCATTCTGGGAGCAAACAAGCGGTGGCCCGCCGATCTCCCACCGAGACACGCAGATGTTGCAGCCGATGCACTCGCGGATGTCATCGAGGCGGCCCTCCTCGATCTTCCTTGGCAAGAACGGATCCGCGATCGTCGCGCGCGCCGCGCCGATGATGTCGTATCGGCCGCTCTCGATCACCTCGACCATCGTGTCAGGGCTCGTGAACCGCCCAACGCCCACGACCGGCTTCGAGGTGAACTCCTTGATGCGACCGGTCCACTCGAGCTGATAGCCCTCCCTGAAGAACCTCGACGTGCCGATGTCTTCGCCCCAGTTCACGATCCCCGAGACGTTGATGTCCCACAGGTCGACCAGATGATCGACGAGCTGCACGAGCTTGGCGGCTTCGTCGAACGTCACCCCGGCGGGGCAGAGGGACTCGACGGCGAGCCGCGACGCGATTGCGCAGTCGTCACCGACGGCTTCCCGCACGAGCTCGAGCGTCTCCCGCCAGAAGCGCGCCCGGTTCTCGAACGAGCCGCCGTACCGGTCCGTGCGCCGATTGTAGAAGGGCGAGAGGAACTGCATCGGCCCGTAGCTGTTGGAGCCATAGATGTAGACGATGTCGAAACCGGCGGAGCGGGCCCGTCTCGCCGCCTCCACCCAGAAGCCCTGCAGCTCGCGGATCTCCTCCTCCGACACCTCCATCGGAACGGTGAGCGGGTCGATGTCGCTCGCGAGCTGGGATGGAGCCCGCGGTACCGCGCGCGACTCCATGCAGGGCGCGTGCGGGCCTCCGTACCAGAGCTCGACCCCCGCAAGCGCATCCGACGCGTGTACCGCGTCGCACATGCGTGCCAGGTTACGCACGTCCTCCGCATCCCACAGGCGTGCCGACACCCGATGGGTATCGTCGGACTCGGGGTGGATCGAGCAGTACTCGGTGCAGACCGCTCCCCAGCCGCCTTCCGCCTTGATTCCGCGGTGGGCGGCCTGGAAGCCCGGCTTCTCAGACCCGCCGCCCATGCAGTGAGGCGTCTGGTAGAAGCGGTTCTTCAGCGTTTTCGGCCCGATCCGGATCGGCTCAAACAGGATGTCGTACTTCGTGTCGCGCGCCATGCTCACGGCTCCTTCGCTCGAGTTGCTGACCGGATAGCTCTGGCTCCTGCTGCTTGCTCAGGCCGGGTGTAATCGCTCCATCCGGATCTCGCTCCCGAGACCTCATCAAACCGCGCAAACACGCATCTAGATCAACTTTGACCAACAAGATGCGCAATCATTCGCGCGTGATGTACGCGGTTCGCGCAAGTTGGGACGCTGTCGTTGCGCCGTTTCGTGGGCCATTCCGCCCCGAACGCGGGCCAGAAGCCCACGTCGGCGTGATCAGCTCGACAGGGCTGCTCGTGAAGCGCCATCCGGCGAGTGTCTGCGGGAAGGAGCGACGGGCCCCGTGGCGACGCCCGGGCACGGGCGGAGCGTCATCCGGTGCAGTGCAAGCCGCTCTGGGTTGTGATCGGGAGTCGCAGGCCGCTTCGATCCGAGCAGCGTCCCCGATCCCGGCGGGCTGAGCCCGACCCTACGCCGTCACGTGGGGCCTCTCGCCGAGACCGGTGTCGGTGTAGAGGAACTTGAACTTGTGCACCTTCATCTCGATCATGGTCTCGGTGCGGCGAACGCCGCCGAGGCCGCGGATCCGAGAGACGAGCTCCCAGAGCGCTTCGTTGTCCCGGCAGACGACCTGGACGTAGATGTCGGCGCTACCGATCAGGGTTGATACGTAGGAGACCTCGGGCCACGAAGCGATCGCCTCGACGACCCGCTCGTGGGTGTCCGCCTCGACTTGGACGAACACGAGCGCGAGGACCGAGTGGCCGAGGCGGAACGGGTCGGCGAAGGCGACGATCCGCAGGATCCCCGACTCCTGGAGGTTCCGGAAGCGGGCGCGGACGGTGGCCTCCGAGACGTTGATGTCACGCGCGATCTCGCGGAAGGAGCGTCGTCCGTCCTCCTGGAGATGACGGACGATCTCCCGATCGATCCGGTCGAGGGAATCATGGAAGACCATCCGGGGTGACGCTATCACGACGCCTCCCGGGCTCGTGGTCGAGCGGCCCCGCGACCGCGCCCACCCGCCGATTCGAGATCGGATCCTCCGGCGGTTCGGTTCCCGCATGGCCTGCTCATGCGGCAACTGCGAGGGAGAGCTCCGTGTCGGGAATGGGGGCGAGGTGCACCTCGCCCCCATTCCCTGTGGGTCTCGCCGAGCGGCGAGCGCTGCCCCGCCGAAGCCGCGCTCGCCCTCACTGCCTCCCGGTCAAGGAAGCCACGTCCGCCAGACGTCCTCGTGTCCGTCGATCCACGTCTGCGCGGCGGTGGCCCAGTCCTGGCCCTCCGAGTCGACCAGGAACGTGATCTGCTGCTGATCCTCGTTCGTGTAGCTGAGCTTCGACAGGAACGCGAATGCCTCCGGCGCCTTCTCCTCGAGGGCCGCCGAGAAGGTCTTGTAGAGGATGTCGTCCGCGTAGTCGCAGTCGTAGCCGGCGCCGCCCTGCTCCGCTGCCTTCGCGCACTCCTCGTCGAATGGCGGCAGCTCAACCTCGGTGAGGTCGTACTTCTCGAGCGCCCAGTGCGGGCTCCAGAAGTACAGAAGCAGCGGATCCTGATTGGCGAACGCGGAGTCGAGCGCGGTGAGCAGCGCTGCCTCAGAGCCGCCGACGACGACCTTGAGGTCGAGCCCGAGGTTCTTGACGATCTCCTCGTCGTAGGAGACGTAGCTCGGGTCGCCGAGGAGAAGCTGCCCTTGGTCGCCCGACTCGGCCGTCTTGAACAGCTGCTCGTTGCCCTTGATCCCCTCCCAGGTGGCGAGTTCCGGGTACTGGTCGAGCAGGTACGTCGGGACAAACCACCCGATGTTGCCGACCACGCCGAGCAGGCCGCCGTCGACAACGCCGCCGCTGGGATTCTCGATGTACTTGGCGTAGTCCTCCGCGTGGCCAGAGGGCCAGACCTCGAGGGTCACATCGAGGTCTCCGGCGGCCAGGGCAGGGAACTGGGCGAACTCGTCGAGCTCGACCAGCTCAACCGTGTAGCCAAGCTCCCGCTCGAGGAGGATCTTCGCGATATTGGCGTTCGCCGCCGAGCCAGACCACGGGCCGACGCCGATCGCGATCGTGGTACCCTCGCCGGGCTTGGCGGCAGGCTCCTCGGTCGGGGTCGGCTCGGCCGGCGCGGACTCGGTCGGCGGCGCCTCCTCCGCCGGAACCGTCGTGGGCGGTGCCGCCTCCTCGCCACCGCACGCTGCAGCGAGCGCGATCAGCACGATGGCCACCGCCGCAACGCCCCACAATCTCGTTCCCCTCACGTCTCCTCCTTTCGCCCTGGTTGGACCGCCGGGCTCGGCCCAGCGGTTGGCCGCGTCGGCCAAGAGAACAGGCGAGTCGAAGCACTCCTCGAGCGCGGCGCGGCGGCAGCCGCCTGGGTGATGCGATCGATGACGATCGCCAGGAGCAGGATGCTCAGCCCCGCTTCCACGCCCCGGCCCAGGTCGCTCTTCGTCAGCCCGAATACGACCTCGAGCCCGAGGCCGCCTGCCCCGATCAGCCCCGCGATGATGACGACGGAAAGCACCATGATCACCGTTTGGTTGATGCCGAGCATGATCGAGGGCTTGGCGAGTGGCAGCTGCACCTTGAGGAGAAGCTGGGATCGGGTCGAGCCGAGCGAGAGCGCCGCCTCGACCGCCTCCTTCGGCACCTGGCGGATTCCGAGGTTCGTAAGCCGGATGCCGACCGGGAGCGCGTAGACGACCGCTGCCGCGAGTGCGGGTACCCGTCCCGGGTCGAAAAGCGCGATCACGGGCACGAGGTACACGAACGCCGGCATCGTCTGCATCGTGTCGAGGAGCGGCTTCAGGGCACGCTCGAAGCGGTCGCTCCGCGCCGCCGCGACCCCGATCGGAACTGCGAGCGCGACAGAGACCGCGACCGCGACGATCACCTGGCTGAGCGTGTCCATCGCGACGTCCCACATCCCGAGGAGGCCGACGGCCACGAAGCCCGCCCCCGAGACCAGCGCCAGGCGCGGACCAGCCACCCGCCACGCCAGCAGAGCGGCCATCGCGGACAGGAGCCACCAGGGCTGCCCGAGGAGCAGGTCGCGGAGAGGATCGAGCCAGTACTGGATCAGGAAGTCGCGCAGGGCGCTCGTGCCGTCGTAGAGGTGCGTCTTCATCCACTCCACGGCCGCATTCGTCGGATCGCGCACGGAGAACGTGATCCCCTCGGGAACGTCCTGCTCGAGTAGAAGGCGTCCGATCACGATGGCACCGACAGAGACCGTCCCTGCCGCGACCCACGACGCCGGCCGTTGCAGCCTGCGCCCGCCGACACGGAGGGATCCGCCGCGCGAGTGCCGCGGGCGACCCCAGGCCTGGCTGACGCGGTCGAGCACGATCGCCATGACCACAATCGCGATGCCGCCGTTCAAGGCCTGGCCCACGTCAAGGTGCTGGAGGCCGTTCAAGACCTCCCGCCCCAGCCCGCCGGCGCCGACGATGGCCGCGATCACGACCATGCCAAACGCCATCATGATCGTCTGGTTGACGCCGAGCATCAGCGAGGGTCTGGCGAGGGGAAGCTCGACTTTCCAAAGGAGCTGGCGCGGGCTCGATCCGAAGGACCGGCCGACCTCGAGCGGCGTCGTCGGCACCTGCCGGAGTCCGAGGCTCGTCAGCCGTATGGCCGGGGGCATGGCAAAGATCACCGTGGCGATCACGGCCGTCGGATTGCCGATCGAGAAGAGCAGGACGAGGGGGAGGAGGTAGACGAAGGCGGGGATGGTCTGCATCCCGTCGAGGACCGGCCGGAGCGCTCGTTCCACGCGGTCGTTGCGAGCGGTCCAGACCCCGAGCGGCATGCCGATCGCAAGCGACAGGCCGACGGCCACGAGCATGAGCGCGAGGGTCTCGACACTTAGCTCCCAGAGACCGAGGAGTCCGAGCGAGAGCATGCCCGTACTCGAGAGGAGGGCGAAACGCCAGCCTCCCGCGATCGCCGCCAAGGCGCCCGTGCCGATGACCACGCCCAGCCAGGTAATCCACTCGAGTGCCGCCACGGCTGCGTTGAGGAGCGCGTCCAGCCCATCCTTGATCGGCGTGAGGAAGTCAACGAACACAGGGTGCGTCGCTCGGTTGCGCAGCACCCAACCCTCGAACGAGTCGAACCAGTCGCGCGCACCCAGGTTCCACGATTCCGGGAAGCCCCCGCCAATCGCGAGGCCCGCGACCGCGACCGCCACCGCGAATGCGATCCCGACAACCCATCGGGAGAGGCGCCAGGCCTCGGCCCCGAAGGCCGGCGCCGAAGCGAACCCCGGCGGTGCCGCGCTTCCCGCCATCAGTCCCGCCCCTCGATCAAGGCGTTGATGACGGCCGCCCGGTCGACGATGCCGACCGTCTCGTTCCCCTCAACCACCCTGACGGGCGCGTCGCTCGCTGCGACCAGCGGGATGAGCTCGCGGAGGAGCGTCTCCGGGGCGACCGCCGCCTGGCCGCCGCCGGCCTTCCCCGTCTGTGGCGCCATGATCGTGCGCGCGGTCAACACGTGTGCGCGTGGGACGTCGCGGGTGAAGTCGGCGACGTAGTCGTCCGCGGGGTTGACGACCACGGCCTCGGGAGTGCCTACCTGGACGAAGCGACCGTCGCGCATGATCGCGACACGGTCACCGAGCTTCAGGGCCTCGAGGAGATCGTGCGTGATGAAGATCATCGTTTTTCGAAGCTGGCGTTGGAGGCGGAGGACCTCGTCCTGCATGTCCCTCCGGATCAGCGGATCGAGCGCGCTGAAGGGCTCGTCGAAGAGCATGATCTCCGGGTCCGTGGCAAGCGCTCGGGCAAGGCCGACCCGCTGTTGCATGCCTCCGGAGAGCTCGTCCGGGTAGGCGGCGCCCCACCCGGAGAGCCCGACAACGTCGAGGATCTCCGTGGCCCTCTGGATCCTCGTAGCCCGACTCTCCCGCCGGACCTCGAGCCCGTAGGCGACGTTGTCGATGACCCGGCGGTGTGGGAAGAGCCCGAAGTGCTGAAAGACCATGCTGATCTTGCTCCGGCGGAGCTCGCGTAGCCGCTCGTCAGACAGGCGTAGGATGTCCTGGCCGTCGATCAAGACCTCGCCCGCGGTCGGCTCGATCAGCCTGGACAGGCAGCGCACGAGGGTGGACTTGCCGGACCCGGAGAGACCCATGACGACGAAGACCTCTCCCGATTGCACCTCGAACGAAACGCCACGCACGGCCGCGACGCAGCCGGTCGTCTCGAGTAGCTTGGCCCGTCCGAGGTCCGCGTCCGGCGATGCGACGATCCGCTCGGGCCTCGGCCCGTAGACCTTCCAGAGGTCACGGCACTCGACGGCGGGGATGGCACTCCCGGGCTCGAGCGCAGCCACCGGGGCGGCGCCGGGGCCGCGCCGGAGAGCGACATCGAGCTTGGGGGTTTCCTCGATCACGTGATCGGGCTCGGATCGCCTTCGCCGAGGCCGCTGGCGAGCCCCTCCTTGCTCATCCCGCCAACCTCTCCATCTTCCGTTCTCCCCCCTCTATCTCTCGTGGTTCAGGGCGCCGCGCCGACCGGAACGCCAGGACCCGCTCATTGCCACGGCGAGAGGCGTCCCGGACACCGGCCTCGTCTTTCGCTCACTGGTGTATGGAGATCAACGCATGTTGCGGGCAATCCCGCGCCGATTGCCACGCAAACTTTGCTCAACGGCAGTGTGGAGTCACGATGCGCGCATCCGCTCGAGTGCCGCCGGCCGCAGTCATTCATGACCCACGAACCCAACCGGGGATCTTCCAGGCTTGCCGTGCTCGCCCCCCGCTGGTAGCCCGCAGCTGGGCCGTCGTGATGGGTTCCCTCTCCCCGCTCGCCAGCGGCTGCTCGACGAGCTCGACGAGCTCGCGCCCCAGCTCGCCGAGACCGACGTCGCGCACTTCGAGCGGCACGCCGAGGTACGCGGCGATCCGCCGGGCCGCGAGGTCGAGCTCAGGTCGTCGAGACTGGCGCAGGTATGCGACTCTCCGGTAGCTCTCGAAGAAGATGGGCTTGAGTCCGGGGTCGCGGTCGAGACCGAGAGGGCGCACCACCGCAAGCTCCCAATTGCGGACGAGCCAGTCGGTCAGGAAGAACGTCCCGGCCTCCTCCGCCGCCAGGCGGTCGAAGTCGACGCCGCCGAACATCGCGTAGCAGTGCGGGCCGGACGGCCGGACGGCGTCGTAGCGGGCGAGTACTTCGTCGAGAGCGCCGGCCGTGCCGCAGTCGCCGTAGACGACGACGACTCGCTCGTAGCGATCGCGGATCTCCGCGAGCCGCTCCTCGACCGCCGCCACGATCCGCTTCGGATGGAGGTGATGAAGCGCCGAGGCACCGTACAGGTCGGCCTCCCAGCCGCGCAGCTCAGCGAGCTCGCGCACCTCCCTGGCGAGCGCGCCGCAACAGACGAGCGCGAGCGGCTTGCGCTCCCGGGTGGGAGCACCGATCGACCTCACGCTGCCGCCTCTCGGGCCATGGGCTCGAGCTCCGGGAAGGCGAGCGCCGAGACGAAGGTGTCGTTGAACTCCGCCCGCCCGGAGAGCTCAAGGTAGTCGACGACGGAGGGGAGCTCGTAGGCGACGAGACGTTCCGGGTAGGAGACGAGCGCCATCTTGGCGCCCTCGACGGCGGCGTTGCCGACGGAGCGCACTCGCTCGACGGGCACGGGCGGCACGAGCCCGATCACTCGCGCGCTCTCGGGCCGGATGTACGTTCCGAACGAGCCGGCTAGGAGAATCTCGTCGATGTCCTCGGCAGCGACGTCCAGGTGCTCCATCAGGACCCGGATACCCGAGGCGATCGCACCCTTTGCGAACTGGAGCTCGCGGACATCTTTCTGGAAGAGGTGGACGCCGTCGGCGAGCCGGAAGGCCCGCTCCTCGCCGACGGCCACGAGGTAACCGGCGAGCGGGTGGTCGGGCACCTCCTCGGCCGAGCGCAGTCGCCCGGACGCATCGAGCAGGCCCGCAAGCCGCAGTTCCGCGACGACGTCGACGAGGCCCGACCCGCAAATCCCCTGCGCTGGCCCGCTGCCGATGACCTGGAGCTCAACCGTCTCGCCGAGGGACACGCCCTCGATCGCGCCCCCGGCGGCTCGCATTCCGCAGCGGATCTCGGCACCCTCGAACGCCGGCCCCGCGGGCGCGGACGTGGCCACAGCCCACCGCGATGACCCGAGGACGATCTCCCCGTTCGTCCCGACATCGACGAAGAGCCGCAGCGCCTGCTCCCGTGCCAGCCCTGAGGCGAGCACGCCGGAGACGATGTCCGCGCCGACGTAGGCCCCGAGGACGGGAAACGTGTGCATCAGCCCGCTCGGGTGGATGGCCACGCCCACCTCCCGCGCCGACAACTCGAGCGGCTCGCGGAAGGCCGGGATGAACGGTTTCATCGAGATCGCCGACGGGTCGACGCCGAGCAGCAGGTGCAGCATCGTCGCGGTCCCGACCGCCACGACCTCGTACACGCGCTCGGGGCCGATCCCGGCCTCCCGATAGAGCACCCCGAGCAGCTCGTTCATCGTGTCGATGAGCGCGCTTCGCAGCAGCTCGAGATCGTCGGGACCCGCCATGGCGCGGCTGATGCGCGTGACCACGTCGGCGCCGAAGGACACTTGGCGGTTCAGCGTGGACTCGACGCCGGCGGGCATGCCGGTGGCGAGGTCCATGAGGGCGGCGACGACCGTCGTCGTGCCCAGGTCGAAGGCGACGCCGTAGCTCGCCCCCCTCGTGTCACCCGGCTCGACCGCGACGAGCCGGTCGCCACAGAGCACCGCGGTCGCCTCGAAGCGGCTCTCTCGCAGGGCCGCCGGGAGCTGCCGCAGCGCGTGCGGCTCCGGCTCGACCCCGTAGCCCTCCTCGACGAGTGCGTCCCGCAGCCGCTCGAAGTCGCTGCGCTGATCCTCGAGGCTCGGCTCGGGGAGCGCGATGTGGATCTTCTTCACGTTTGGCTCGAGCCGCACGAGCCGGCCGGTCCCCATCGTCACTGCCTTCGGGATCCGCATGAGCGCGGGGACGAGACAGACGGCGTTCTCCTGTACGCGTGCCTGGCAGGAGAGGCGCCAGCCCTGCGCGAGCTCCGCCTCGGTGAGCTTCGTGCGGTCTGCGTGCGTGAGTTCGGTATCGCCCGCGATCAGCTGCACCTTGCACTTCCCGCAGGTCCCTCTCGCGCCGCAGGTCGAGTCGATCGGCAGGCCGATCCAGTGGGCGGCGTTGAAGAGCGTTGTTCCCGCCGGGACGTGACTCTCCCTGTTCATGGGCCGAAAGCCGACGGTGACTTTCCTCACGTCTCTACCCCGTGACGGCTGCCTGCTCGGCCCGGTAGGCGCGAATCCAGCCGGCTGCGTAGGCGTCCCGGCCGAGCAGCAGGTTGGCGCCGAGGATGGCCTTGCGGACTTCGGCAACAAGCGGGTTGGCGATCACCGCGGTCAGTCCGGCGTGCACCGCCATGGCGATGAAGGCTGAGTTGAGCCGGTGGCGGTCCGGCAGGCCAAACGACACGTTCGACGCACCACAGACGAGATTCGCGCCGAGCTCATCGCGGATCAGGCGGATCGTGCCGAGCGTCACCGCGGCTGCCTGTGTGTCCGTGCCGACGGTCATGACGACCGGGTCGACGACGACGTCCTCGGCCGGGATCCCGTGATCAGCGGCCCGCTCGACAATGCGCCGTGCGACCGCCAAGCGTTGCTCCGGAGTCGCCGGGATGCCGGTCTCGTCGGTGAGGAGGGCGACCACCGCGGCGCCGTAGCGCTTGACCACCGGCAGCGTCCTCTCGAGACGCCGCTCCTCCCCCGTTACCGAGTTGACAAGCGCCTTGCCATCGTACGCTGCGAGTGCCGCCTCGATGGCCGTCTCTTCCGAGGAGTCGAAGCACAGTGGCGCGTCGGTGACCTCGGACACGGCCCGGGCGAGGGATACGAGCAGCGCCGCCTCGTCCGCCCCCGGGACGCCCGCGTTCACGTCGAGAACCTGCGCTCCCGCGGCCACCTGCGCCATCGCGTCGTCGGTCACGGTCTCGAGCCGGCCGGCCTTCAGCTCCTCTGTCAGCGCCCTACGCCCAGTCGGGTTGATGCGCTCGCCGATCACGACGAGTGGCCGGTTCAACCCGATCACCACCCGGCGTGTCGCGGATTCGAGCACGGTCTCCACGGAACCCCCTTCCTGACTCGCGGTGCCCACCGCCCGCCGCTCAACGGCGAGACCTGCCGCCTCGACGCCCGGGGCAGTGCCTGCGGAAGCTCGCCGGCGACCCGCAGCCTCTCTTGCCGCGCCGGAACAGCAGCGGCTGCGAGCGCCACGGGTGCACCCAGGCGCGGGGCCGGCCGGGTTGCACCTCGCAGCGCTCGTCCCCACGGATGCCGCCGGAAGACCGTTGCGCAGGCTCTATGGTCAGCGCATCGCGCACAGCAGCCCCGCCCGCGAGGGCACGCATGTCCGCATGCCCGGCGGGCGAACGCCGCCAGCTTGGCCGCCCGCTCGAGCGGGCGGATGGCGAGCCCGACGGCCGTCGTCGCGAAGCCCCGCTGTGTCGCCTTCACACGGGGGTCTCGACACCGAGGAACTCGCGCATGCGATTGACGGCAGAACTCGCGTCGGGCGCGTAGATGTCGGCGCGGATCTCGTCTGCGAACTCCTGGGTGAGGGGGGCTCCACCGACCATCACGCGCACCCTGGGCCGCAGCCTCGCTTCGTCGAGGCTGTCAATCACCCGCTTCATCACGGGCATCGTTGTCGTCAGCATCGCCGACATGGCAACGATGTCGGGATCCTCAGCCTCGACGGCCGAGACGAACGCCTCGACGGGGATGTCGACGCCCAGGTCCTTCACCTCGAAACCGGCGCCCTCCATCACCATCCCGACGAGCGTCTTGCCGATCCCGTGTACGTCCCCCTCGACAGTTCCGATCACCACCTTGCCCTTCGAGCGGACGCCGCTCTCGGCGAACAGCGGCTTTAGCAGTGCGAGTCCCGCTTGCAGCGCCTGCGCGGACTGCAGCACCTCCGGGATGAAGACCTCGTCGTTGCGCATCCGCTCCCCGACCACGGCCATTCCGGCGAGCAGGCCGTCTCGGAGGATCTCCCGTACGGGCATGCCCGCGGCGATCGCCTGCTCAGTCAACTCGCGGACCCCCGGCGTCCCTGGCTCGCCGAGTACCGAGTCGGCGTCGGCGCGCCCGACGATCACGCAGTTGGCGATGCTGTCAACGTTGATCACGATCCGCTCCTCTCTCGTTGGCCGGCTCAGGCGCTCTCCGCGCCGGCCAGCGCGAGGCTATTCCTGCGCTCGTCGATGATTCGGCCGATCTCGGCCTCCGCCTCGGCGGATAGCGGCTCGGGCTGGTGCGTCTCGAGGATCTCGCGCAGCTTGGCTTTCACCCGCTCGCCCGTGGCTTTCCTCCCTCGTGTCTCCCAGGCATGGTGGGTTTCCCGGGTGAGCACACTCGGCTGCCAGAGCTCCTCGCGAAAGTGGGTCAGCGTGTGCGGCTCTCCGAGGTATTGGCCGCCGATTCCCACGTGGCGGATCGTCTCGAGAGCAAGGGTGTCGTCGTCCACCGGAACCCCGCGGAAGATCCGTCGCAACATGCCGACGATCTCATCGGCGGTCACGAGCGCCTCGAGCGAGAAGATGCGGCCCGACTCGAGGAAACCCATGTAGGGCAGGAGGTGAACCCCTGAGAGGAGGACACCGTAGGCGCCGATTGCTTGCTCCAAGGACATCTGCTGATCGGGGCGCTTCGACTCGCTCGTGTTGGAGAGGCCGGTGACCGGCAGGCCGTAGTAGTGAGCCAGTTCGGCCGCCCCCATCATGAGCAGGCTTGTCTCCGGCGTTGCGTAGGCGATGTTGCCCGTCCTCATGTCCATGATGGCCGGGTCCGACCCCATGATGAACGGAGCCCCGGGCCGCTTCAGCTGGTGGATGACTAGCCCGGCCAGCGTCTCGGCGTTGGAGAGGGCGATCGAGCCAGCGAGCGTAACGGGGCCGGTCGCACCGCATTGCCCCGAGGGGATGCAGAGCACCGGAATCCCCCAGTCCGCTGAGAGGAGCAGCTTGTCGACGGTCTCGACGTTGTAGATGAGGGGCGAGACGCAGTTGAGGTAGGGGATGATGAATGGCCGCGCTCTCAGATTGGCCTGGCCGCCCACGGCCACGGAGGCCATCTCGAAAACGTCCCGCAGGATTGGGCCGTTCTCGACGAGGACGGCGAGCGGCTTCGTCGTGTTCGCCACCATGGCGGCGAACTCGTGGTGGTTGACGATCTCCTGCGGTATCTCGGGCGTCGCTCGCAGCACCCCCGGGGTCCCGATCATGTCCGTGTTGGGCAGGGCGTCAGCCACCCGGCACGAAACCGCGAAGTCCTCAAGCGTGAAATCCCGCTCCTCGCCGGTCTCCGGGTCGAGGAAGTAGATGCCCGTGATGCCGAGACCGAAATGGACGTTCTTCTCCCCGAGAAAGAGGGCCTCGTGCCCGCTCCGGTCGTACACCACGATCTCGCTCGGAGCGGAGGCGATCGCGCTCTCGACGACCTCGCGCGGGATCCGGACAACGCCACCGTCGATCGGGCAGCCTGCGGCGGCGAGAAGATCGAGTGCGGGCCGGGTTGTCACCTTGACGCCGATCTCCTCGAGGATCCAGGCCGACGCCCCGTGGAGACGTGCGAGCTTCTCGTCGGACAAGAGCCGGAAACGAGGAGCGTCCCCGAGTCTGCCGACGTTCGCCTCGTAATCGAATCGAGCCGCCATTGCTCATTCATCTCCTTCCGCGATTGCCGTGGGAGTGCCCGTCCCGGCTGGAGTGAGCGGGCGCCGTTCGCGAGGACGGCGCAACTGCTCAGGCGCTTCCGGCTCACCGGATGCGGGACGGCTCTCCTTCCTCGATCGCCCTGATACGCAAAAAGTCATAGTCGAACGACCTACCATGATGCAATACGAGCCATGACATGAGATCATGCTCGCGATGCGTGCTCACTGATCAATCTTGCTCTGCAAGATCGCTAGGCAGACCGTGGCCGTCGATCACGAGGCGTGCCAAGGCGCTGGGGGAGCTCAGCAGGCGAGGCATGGAAAAGGCTGACCTTCTCCCCATCCGAGCTGGCGGGGCGGCGAGGGTCGCGGCCCGCCTCGGAGACTCGCGCTCGACCTCGAGTTCCTCGACCTCCGGGGACTCCGGCATCCGGACACCGCTCGGGTCGAAACGGTTCGCGGAGCCGGCGTCCACCTCCTCGACCTCGACCCGATCAAGGCCCTCGGACTCCGGGCGCCCGAGCTCGCGTCTGACCGTACCGGCTGGCGGGCCGGCCGGTGTTGGGGGGAGGGCCCTCGGACTCCGGGCGCCCGAGCTCGCGTCTGACCACACTCGGAGTAGGTGGCGGTCAGGGGGCATCTGGGAGATCACCATGCTTCATTACCAGACGCCCTTTGCCCCGCAGAGCGTGGGTCGGACGGCCGGAAGCTGCGATATGAGTGGGATTCCCAGCTACTTCGTGCGTATCTAGTCAATACTGCTCTTCGGTTCTGGCGCCCGACGGGCGAGACTCGGGACCGGACCCGGTGGTGAACCGATGGAGCGCGTAATGACCACTCGAGCTCAGGCTCGGTCGAGGACGGCTTCGTTCCCGATCCTGCGATGCATGCCCTGACACCTGACGGGGGGCTCTGTCATCGCCTGCTGCGCGACCGGGCAGAGGCACTTGCCATCTGTCCGACCCGCGCGAGGGCGGCGACCGACCTCGCCGCTCTCGAGACGGTCGCGGTCGAGCTCGGAGCGACACGGGCTCGGAGGATCGATGCCCGGCAGGTTGTTATCGACGAGCGGGTGACGATGAAATGCCGCGTTCCGCCCTGCGAGTACTACGGGCTGTGCCATCTCTGCCCGCCGCACAGCCCCACCGCAACCGAGTTCGCGGGCTTTCTCGTCCGCTACCGTCACGCGCTCCTGCTCCAGGTCGAGACTCGGCTCTCGGAGAGCTTCAAGAAGCTCGTGTCGGAGCACGACGGCAAGGGGTACTCCGCCCTCTACCGGGAGCCAGGCTGGGCTGCCGCCTACCACGACACGATGCTGCCCCTGTGGCACCGCCTGCACCTCGCGGTGATCGCCGTCGAGCGGGCGGCGGTCAGGCGGGGGCACGTTGGAGCGCTTGCGCTCGGGGCTGGGAACTGCGCCTTCTGCGATCCCGTGGGCCTCGAGCTGCGTTGCCGTCGACTCGGGCTGCCGACGCCGGCTCGATCGCAGGACCCACCCGTCGCTCGTCCGCCCAGCGCGCCCGCGACGGCCTTCTGCGACCTCACGCGACCGTGCCCGTTTCCGGCGGTCGCCCGTCCGGCGATGGAGGCGATGGGGATCGACGTCGTTCGGACGCTACGCGGGGTGGGCTGGGAGCTGCGCTTTCCTGCGGGCTCGCACCCCGGCGGCGTCGTCTTCTACACGGGGTTGGTGCTGGTCGCATGACGGCGTGCGGTTCCGACCGCCCCCCTGGTGCTGGTCTCGCCCTCAGCGATCCTACCGTCGACGTCGAGGGTGACCTCGCCGCGCTCGCACGGATGGCAGTCTGTAGCGGTGCGGCCCGGGCGAAGCCGATTCACACCGGGACGGTCGCCGTTGACGAGCGCACCGTCAGCGCCGCCCACCGCCCGGATTGCGATGAGTCGTGCTCGAGCTTGATGTCGCCGCCCTCCTGCCCCACCGTCGGCGAGCTTCGGGCCTGGCTCGCGGGCTACGAATGCGGCGTGCTCGTTCAGGTGGAGACAACGGCGACCCCTGGGCTCGCGGCGCTGCACCAGGGCGCGGCGGGATGGTGCTGCGAGCTCGCCGCGCTGCGGCGAACCGGGGCGTACGGGGAGGTGGTGGCGCCGCTCTGGCGACGGCTGCACGACGTCGTCTCGGGGCTGGAACGGGAGGCAATGCGACGTGGCTACTACCTCGCGGTCGGTTTCGTCGCGGGTGACTGCGAGCTTTGCGCAACCTGCGACCCCTCCCGCCTGTGCCGCAATCCACTCGAGGCGCGACCGTCGCTCGAGGCGATGGGAGTCGATATCGGCCGGATGCTCGCTGACGCCGGGTGGGGAAGCCCGCCGGGCGGCAACTCCTTCGTCGTGCGCACGGGGCTCGTCCTGATGGTGTGAACGGGAGAGGCGCAAGAACGGCAGGCGATCGAGCGTCCCCGATCGGGAGGCGCCGCGGCGCAGCCAAGCGCTCCGCGGTCGCGGATCTCGGTGGATCCAGTCTCAGCCCGTATCCGCGCCGGGCGGCCGAGCCGACTCGAGCGGACATGTCCAATTCAAACGACTGGTCACTTGTAACGACCATCAGCTAGGATCCCGGCATGAAGACGATCCCGGCCACTAAATTCAAGGAGCAGTGCCTTGCGATCCTGGATCGTGTCGACCCGGAGGGCCTCGTGATCACCAAGCGCGGCCGGCCGGTCGCCAGGCTGACCCCGATCGGGGCCGACCCGGGGGAGCTGCTCGGGAGCCTGGCCGGGAAGCTCCGGATCACGAGCGATATCCTCTCGACCGGGCTGCGCTGGGATGCTGAACCTGGACACGCACGTCCTCCTGCACGCGCTCGCCGGCAGCCTCAGGGCTCCTGAGGAGGATCTCCTCCGGCGGGACTCGTGGGGTATCTCGGCGATCGTGCTCTGGGAGGTCACCAAGCTCGCGCAGCTCGGCCGGATCGAGCTCGACCTGGACGACCCCGGGCTCGGCCGGCTGCTCTCGCGGGTGCACGTGTGGCCGCTCGACCTCGCGGTCTGCCGCGCGATCCCCGCACTTGATGTGGCCGGCGATCCCGCCGACCAGATCATCGCGGCGACCAGCCTCGTTCACCGAGCGCAGCTCGTGACCCGTGACCGCAACCTCCGGCGCTCGAAGATCGTGCCGCTCGCCGGCTGAGCGAGGCGAGGAGTCTCGTTCGGGGCGAGCGGGCTCGCGACTCTCGCAGCGAGACTGCGGAGCCGAGCATGCTCTCGGGGCGGAGCGGGGCGGTCTGTCGCCCCGCTCCGCCCCCGCCTGGTTGCTAGCGCGCCCGGGTGGGCACGACGATTCCGTGCTCCTCGAAGTAGCCCGGCTCGGGCTGCGTCGGGGTCTCCTCTCGGAAATGCGGGGCCTCCTTGTCCTGCACGATCCGGCGGTAGAAGAAGAGCAGCACCGAGCCGGCGAGGACCGCCAGCGCGATCACCTTTTCCTTCGTGCCGCCGTAGCCGCCGGCCGCGTGCTGGAACCAGCCGAAGCCGACGACCGTGATCACGAGGCAGTAGAGCGCGAGCACGGCCGCAACCGGCTTCATCCAGGAGGGCATCCTGATCGGCCGTGGCCAGTCGGGCCGGTCGCGGCGCAGGAGCAGGAACCCGGTCAGCACGAAGAAGTGGCAGAGCACGTAGCCGAGGTTGGATGCGGCGAGGATGCCGAAGATGTTGCCGACGAAGAGCACGAAGAGGATGTTGACGATCATGTCGAGCGTCATCGCCGTGCCGGGTACGTGGTACCGGTTCAGCGTCTGGAGCTCCTTGATCGTCAGCCCCGCTCTCGCCACGCCGTAGAGAGCTCGTCCACCGTCGGCGGTCGCGGTGTTCATCGTGATGATGAAGCTCGCGACGATGCAGATGACGAAGAAGTCAGTCGCGCCCGACGAGCCGACGATCGCGTTCATCGCTCCGACGTAGTCGTAGGCGGCTACCGACTCCTCGCCAGCGCCGCCGACGAACCCGAGCGGCAGCACCGTGTAGACGACGAGCGAGAACAGCGCGGCCGAGCGCAGCGCGAGCCGCGTGTCCTTGACGGTTTCCTTGTACTCGGGCGCGAACGTGGCGCACGTGTCGACGCCCCAGGCCGACCAGGACATGAGCCAGAGCCAGACCAGCGCGAGCTGCCAGCCACCCCACGGTAGCCCGTCGTTGAGCTTGAAGGCGAGGTTGTCGCTCGACCATTCGCCATTGATGAAGCTGAGGAACATCATCACGAACAGCGGCACCATCAGCAGGACGCCGGCTGCGTAGCCGAACAGCACGCCGATGCGGGCGCCGAAGACGTTGAACAGCCAGACCGCGACGATCAGGCCGATCGCGATCAGCGCCGGCAGGCCCACGCTCGCGCTGCCGGTCGAGAAGTAGCCTTCGTCGAACGTGCCGCCGAGCGGCTCGCCGCTGAACCAGGCGCCCTGGACGATCTGGCCGATGAACACGCCGTTGACCGCGAGCACGACCGACCAGCCGATCCAGTAGCCGAACGTCGCGATTGGGCCGACGAGCGTCGAGTACTTGCGCCACCCCTCGTTCGCGTACAGGGGCATCCCGTTCTTGTCCGGGAACATCGTCGCCAGCTCGGAGTAGATCGTGTTCAGGAAGACCGCGATCACCGCTGCAATCCCCCAGACGAGCAGGGCCCCCCAGCCGCCGAGATCACCCACCGAATACCCGAGCGAGCCGAGCAGGAAGCCCGGGTTCGCGAGCGCGATCACGAACCCGTCGTACCAGCGCAGCGTCTTCAGGAGCTGCCGTTCCTCGATTACCGCCTCTGCCACACCACCCTCCTTGTCCCCGGCCGACGCGACCCGTGTCGCATCGAGAGGGCGCGACCGTACCACCCTGTGCGGATCAGTTCAAGAGGGCGGGTGCCCTGGAAGCCGCGCTATTGCCGTGGTGGCAATACCTTGCGGCCCGGTCGGGCACTGGCGGGAGTCGGCGCTCCCGTACAATCGCCCGGGTGGGCGGGGTGCCGATCACGATCCGCTGCGACTGCGGCGACGCGCGGCCGGTTCACTACGGCGAGCGCTGGACGTGTGGGACGTGCGGGCGGACCTGGAACACGACCCAGATCCCGGCCGAGGAGTACCGGGCCTTGATGCGCGACCTGCGCCGCTACCGGCTCGTTGTCTGGGGCATCACGGCTCTCGTCGTCGGGACCCTGGTTCCGCTCGCCGTTCTCTACAGCTTCGGCCTGTTCGTGTTCGTGATCCTCGCGCTCGGGGCCCTCTACTTCCTCGTCCTGCCCCGCTGGCGCTCGCGGATCGTCCGGGGGATGCGCGACCGCCCGAGCTGGAAGCTGACACCGGAGGACCCGGGGCCAACGGGCGCCGAGCCCCGCGGATCGCGCTAGGCGCGCGGGCGCGTTTTCTCGGTGTCGTAGAGCGGGAGCGGCGCGATCGTCGCCGGCGCGGTACCGGCACCGACCGCCACCTCGACCCGCTCGCCCGCGCGGGCGACGTCCGAGCGCAGGATGGCGAGCCCGATCACCTGTCCGAGCGTGGGGCTCTCGCACGGGCTCGTCAGCGTCCCGACCGGCTCCCCGCCCCGCGACACGGCCGCACCGTACTCGGGCACATCGCCGTCGACGACGAGGGAGACGAAGCGGTTGGCGGGTGCCGGCGCCTGCGCGGCCAGCGCTTCCCGGCCGCGGAACTCCTTGTCGAGGCGGATCAGCTTGTCGAGCCCCAGGTCGTACGGGCTGGTCTCGCCGGGGGTGTAGTCGTAGCCGATGAAGACGAGCGCCGACTCGATCCGGATCGTCTCGACCGCGGCGAGCCCGTACGGGCGGGCGCCGGCGCCGGTGACGACGGCCCAGAGATCCTCGGCGTGCCGGGGCTCGCAGAAGAGCTCGTAGCCGAGCTCGCCCGAGTAGCCGGTGCGGGAGATGAAGCAGGGCACGCCGCCGAGCGCGACCGGCTCGGGCCAGAAGCGGAAGTAGCGCAGGCCGGCGAGGTCGGCATCGCAAAGCGGCGCGAGCACCTCGCGGGCGCGCGGCCCGTTCACGCCGAGCTGCGGCAGCTCGGCCGTCCTCGGCTCGACCGCGACGTCGAGCCCGGCGGCGACGTCCCTGATGTGGTCGAGGTCGGAATCGAGCGCGGTGATGGCGAGGCAGCGGTCCTCGGCGAAGCGAAAGACGGTGCCGTCGCCGACCATTGCGCCGCTCTCGTCGCAGAACGGCGCGTAGCGAACCTGCCCGATCTCGAGGCTCTTCATGTCGTTCGTGAAGGCGAGGTCGGCGGCCCGCAGGGCATCCGGGCCCGAGAGCTCCCACTTGCGCAGCGGCGACGCGTCCCAGACTGCGACGCCGGTGCGGATCGCCTGGTGCTCGGCGATCGGGTCGCCGAACTGGTTGGGCCAGTACCAGCCCTCCCAGTCGACGAGCTCGCCGCCGAGCTCGCGCTGGACGCGGTCGAACGCGGTTCTCACGATGTCGTTGCTCATGGCCGGTGTATATCAGGCCCGCACGGGCTCCGCCGCCGACCCGAGCTTGGCCGAGATTGCTGCGGCGTGCTCGAGCAGCCGGCGCACAGCCTCCTCCATCTCGGGCGGCCCGAATCGCGCCGCCGGGCCCTGGACGCCGAGGATCGCGGCGAGCTCCCGGCGCGCCCCGAAGACCGGAGCCGCCACCGCGTTCAGGTCGCTCTCGCGCTCCCCGATCGCCCGCGCGTAGCCCCGCTCGGCGACGGCCGCCACTTCGGCTGCGAGCGCACCACGGTCCGTGATCGTTGCCGGCGTGAACGCGACGAGCGGCCCGGCCGGGAGCGTGCCGCCGTTCGCGAGGAAGACCTTGCCGACCGCGGTGGCGTGCGCGATGCTCGGCCGCCCCAGCCGGGCGACGTACTGGACCGAGGCCGTGCTCTGGACGAAGTCGACCGTGACCGCCTCGTGCTCTCCGGGCGCGGAGAGCGTGGCCGACTCGCCGGTCTCCTCGACGAGCCGGGCGAGGTGCGGTCGCGCGATCTCGCGCAGGTCGAGCCGGGAGAGCACGGCGTTACCGAGCTCGAGCAGGCGCAATCCCAGCCGGTAGCGACCGGTGCCCGGCACGTGCTCGACGAAGCCCGCCTCGGCCAGCGTCGCGAGGAGGCGCGAGACCGTGCTCGGGTTGATCGACGTCCGTCTCGCGATCTCGTTCGTCCCGAGGTCGGGCGCGTCCGCGGCGAGCGCGTCGAGCACGGCGATCGCCCGCTGGACGGCGGCGACGTGGCGCATAGATGGCTGACCGGTGCGGGGCATGGTAAGGTGTTACCGTCGATTTTGACACGGCATTGCCCAGGAGGCAATAAGAAGATGGCGCTTCCCGCATCCACCCCGTACCTCGTGATCGGCGCCGGCATCCACGGCCTCTCCACGGCCTACCACCTGGCGAAGGAGCTCGAGGCTCGCGGCCTCGGCGCCGGCTCGGACATCGTCGTCCTCGACAAGCACAGCCCCGGGGCTGGCGCGTCGGGCATCGCCTGCGGCGTCGTGCGCAACAACTACTACCAGCCGGCGATGTCCGAGCTGATGCAAGCTTGCGTCGAGGTCTGGGAGTCCGACCCCGCCGCCTACCGCTACCACGGGGTCGGCTACGTCGCGCTCGGCGCCGCCTGCCAGGAGTCCGACCTCGTGGCGACGTTTGAGCGCCAGGAGCGAATCGGCTACCGCTCCGAGCTGATCGTCGGCGAGCGCGCGGTGACCGATCACATGCGGGCGATGTTCCCTGACTGGCGCGCGCGCGGCGTCACCGTCTGCCTGCACGAGCACCAGGGCGGCTTCGCCCACAACGTCGACTCGATCATGGGTCTCGCCGCCAAGTGCGAGCAGAGCTGGGTGCGTATCCACTCCGGCGTCGAGGTGAAGGCGTTCGAGCTCGCCGGCGACGGCTCGATCACGGCCGCGATCACAAGCCAGGGCCGGATCGCGGTCGGCGAGCAGGTCGTGATCGCGCCGGGCCCGTGGGCCAAGCAACTCTGGGCGATGCTCGAGCTGCCCCAGACGATCGACGTGCACACCCCCACCGGTGAGGTGATCGCCGACCGGCCGATGTGGACCTACTGGAATCTCCAGGAGGGCGAGATCAGGGTCGACCCGAAGGTGTTCTCGCTCCCGGACGGCACGATGCCGCCGGTGATCCATCTCGACTCGGACGCTCCGCTTCGGACCGACGAGGGCGTGCTCGTCACCGACGAGCTCTGGGGCATCTACTTCAAGCAGGACAAGCACGGTGTCCAGGGCGGGGCCTCCCCGCTCGAGGTCGGTACCGAGCTCGAGCTCGACCCCTACCCGCAGACCACGGACGTCGACCCGGGTTTCCCGGACATGTGGTGCGCGGCGCTCTCGCACGCGCTCGGCCGCTTCGAGGGCTGCCGGCCGCTCTACAAGGTCGCCCGCTCGGGCGGCGTCGGCGCGTTCACCGCGGACAACTTCCCCGTCTTCGACTACGTCAAGCCGAATGCCTACGGGATCTTCGACTCGAACCACGGCTACAAGATGATCGGGGTCGGGCGCGAGGTCGCGAAGGTCGTCTGCGGCGAGCGCTCGACGCTGCTGCACCCGTTCCGGCTCGAGCGCTTCGAGACGGGCGACCTCCACCCGGTCTCGAGCTCGCCCTACCCCTGGTCGTGAGCCTCAGCCGGGCGGCTTGCCCGGGTGATGCTCGATCAGGAGCGGCGGCTCGACGAGGCCGAGGCGGTGGGCGAGCGCTCGCTTGGTGGTCGACTGGGCGAGCAGGGTGACGATGATCGCGAGTGCGACCGTGACCGTGACGAGCTCGGCGTGGGGGACGTCGAGCGTCACCATCAACCCCGCCAGCGCGGCCGGCACGACCCCGGTCTCTCGTGTCCAGCAGAGGAACGCGAGCTCCCGGCGCGTCCAGGCCGCCCGCCGATCGGGCGCGAGGCAGGAGAGCACGGCGAGCGGGCGGGCGACGAAGAGCAGCGTCGCGAGCACGGCGAGCGCCGGGAGGAGCTGGTCGGCCATCTCGCCCCACGGGAGCGCCGCCCCGAGGATCACGAAGATCACGATCACCATCACCTCGGCGACCCGCTCGATCACGAGCCGCAGCTCGGCCTCGTGCGGCCCGTGCATGCCGAGGCGCAGCCGGTCCATGTTGGCGATCACCACACCGGCGAGGAAGACCCCGAGGTAGCCGCTGCCGCCGGCCGACTCCTCGACGAAATAGGAGATCGCGATCATCGCGATCGTGGCGAGCGCCGCCGACTCGCGCCAGATGCCCGCCCGCCTGCTCGAGACGGCAAGCGAGAGCACGACCCCGAAGGCGAGGCCGAGCGCGGTCGCGATCGCGAACTCGCTGGCGAAGTCGCCGATCGGCTCGGTGATTCCGCTCCAGCCGTGCAGGACGATCCCGGCGAGGGTGAGCGCGAGTACCGCTCCGATCGGGTCGTTCAGGGCCGACTCGGCGATGATCGTCTGGGAGAGTTTCGGCCGCACGCCGAGGCGGTCGAAGAGCGGGATCAGGATCGCGGGGTCGGTGGGGGCGAGGACGGCCCCGATCAGGATCCCGACCTCGATCGGGACGTCGAAGACCGCGGTCGCCACGGCGCCGCAGATGGCGGCCGTCAGCAGCACGCCGGGGAGGACGAGCAGGCCGAGGCCGAGCGCGACCCGGCGCAGGATCTCGAGCGAGAGGCCGAGGCCGCCGTGGAAGAGGATGATCGAGACGCCGAGCGTCATCGTCAGCTCGGCCGCGACCGAGTCGAGCGGGATCTCGACGAGGCCGGAGACCGAGGGACCGAGGATCGTGCCCGCGAGCAGCAGGAAGAGCATCCGCGGGAGGCGGGTCAGGCCGGCGACCACCTCGGCGACGAGCCCTGCGCCGAAGACGAGCGCGAGCGTGAGGATGACCTCCCTGGCCGTCACCGTGCACGGGATTCTGACGTGCGGACCGGCGGCCCGCCTTGCATGCGGCCGCCGTTTCGCTCACGATGCACGCACAGTGCTCTTCGTCCTCATCTTCCGCGACGCGCCCGGCGCGCTGCCGGTCATGGCGCTGACGCTCGCTGTCGCCCTCTATCTCTCCGTGATCGAGCTGCGCGAGCTCAGGCCCCACTGGAAGTGGTGGTTCTGGTGGCTCTCGGTCGTCTTCCTCGCCCACTTCGCGGGCTATCTCGCCCTCAGGATCTACGGTGCCTTCCGTCGGAGAAACCGGGCGCGCGCTTAGAGACCGCCCGCTCGGCAAGGCGCTGATCCTGGCGGTCACCCTCCTTGCCGCGGTGCTCGTGGCTCGGAGCTGCGCCCGGGCCGACCTCGACGTGAGCAAGGACGAGGCGATCGCGATCGCGACGGGGGCGGTCGAGTTCGAGCCGGACGTCGTCCAGGTGCGGATTATAAAGCGTGGCTTACAATCCGACGCGTTCTGGGCAGTGTCGCTGTCAACGAGGCGGCCGGACGACTCGCTTGCGAACGTGACGGTGGTCGTGATCGACGCGCGCTCCGGCGAGATCGCGGAGATCCGCGTCTCGGGCGCCTGATCCGCCCGCGGCGCGCGCCTGCCCGCGACGGGCTGTGTAGCAACGCAACATATCCGGGATCGTAACGGTGTTGCCTCGGAACCTTGGAGCCGTCCGAGCCGGGTCGTAGCCTTGCCCGGTAGGTATTAGCGGTGCTGTACGCCGACGGATAACCAGGGGGAGGTCGCGCTCGTGGACGTGCTCGCGTCGGTTCTATCCGCGCTCGCCCAGACGGTGGAGGAGCAGATCACCGAGCTCTCGGACAAGATCTCGCTCGACTCCGCCATCCTCGGCGAGACGTTCTACTTCTGGACGGTCGTCGTCATGTGGCTGATCCACGCCGGCTTCATGATGTACGAGGCCGGGACGGCGAGGCGCAAGAACATCATGTCGACGGCGACGAAGAACATCCTCACGATCGCCGTCGTGACCCCGAGCTTCTACTACTTCGGCTGGTACATCTACGGCTGCTTCGAGCACGGCGGGCCCGCTCAGGGCCACGCTGGCCCCGATCCCGAGTTCCCGGGCTTCTGCGGCATGACCTCGCCCTGGGCCGACCAGCTTGGCCCCAATCTGACCGACCACATCGATCTCGTCTTCTTCCTCGCTTTCCTCCTCTTCTCCTGGACGACCGGCTCGATCATGTCGGGCGCGCTGATCGAGCGGGTGCGTGTCTCCGCCTACCTGATCCTGACCGTCCTGCTCGGCTCGGCCGTCTGGATCATGGACGCGGCCTGGGGCTGGAGCGCGGGAGGCTGGCTCGTCACGAACTACGGCTTCCACGACTCGATTGCCTCGCTCGTCGTCCACGGCGTGGCCGGGGCGTTCACGCTCGGCGTGCTACTGAACCTCGGCCCGCGAATCGGCAAATACGACCGGGAGGGCAGAGCCAGGGCCTTCCGGCCGCACAACACCCACATGACCCTGTCGGGCCTGATGCTCATCTTCACCGGCTTCTACGGCTTCTACGCGGCCTGCCTCGTGATTCTCTCGACCACGACTCCCGGCTGGCTCAACATCTACCTCTCCCCGACCACGCTCGGCGCCATCGCGATCGTGATCACGATCGGCTTCGCGGGCGGCTTCACCGGAGGCTGGTTCGCGAGCAAGGGCGACCCGTTCTGGACGCTCTCCGGCGGTCTCGCGGGCGTGATCTCGGTCTCGGCCGGGGCCGACATCTACCACCCGTCGCTCGCCTACCTGCTCTCGTTCAGCGGTGGCCTGCTCGCGGTCTGGGCGGGCGGCTACATCGAGAAGCGGCTGCGCATCGACGACGCGGTCGGGGCGGTCGCCGTGCACGGGGTCTGCGGCTTCTACGGGGTCTTCCTGGTCGGCATCTTCGGGGGCGGTTTCCCGACCGGCCTCAACAACGTCGAGTCGTCGTTCGGCGGCCAGCTGATCGGGATGCTCGCCTTCTTCCCGCTCGCGTTCCTGCCCGGCTTCATCGCGAGCTGGCTCCTGAAGAAGGCGAACCTGCTGCGCGTCCCGCCCGAGGTCGAGCTCGAGGGCCTCGACATGGCCGAGTTCCAGCAGGACTTCTACCCCGAGTTCGAGCGACTGCCCGAGGTGATCGTGCTCCCGGACGGGGAGGAGGTCGAGGCCGCCCCGCTCCTGCTCGACGCGTACAACCAGGTGAACGGCCACAAGCCCGGCGTCAGAGTCGGCGGCGACTAGGAAGGGGGTGGCGCGATGATCGACAGCTTTCCGTACGACGCGTGGTACCTCGAGGACGGCACCCTCGATCCGGCGATCACGACCTTCTGGACGTTCGGGCCGACCACCGGCTCCGCGGGTGGCGACCTGACGGGCACGTTCGTGCTGACCGCGCTCGGGATCCTGCTCATGATCGTCTCCCTGATCGGGTGGGTCGTTTTCGAGCACCGCAAGCTGACCCACCAGAGCGAGCATCTTCGGGCCGCGAGCTCCGGCGACTAGGAGGAGACGAATGGCGTTCCCGCGTGAGAAGCAGATCGAGTTCCCCCCGCTGCAAACGCACCTCAGGTGGCTCGTCCCGGCGCTCCTCCTCTTCGCGGTCGCCTGCATCGTGGCCGTGGTCATCATCCTCCTGGTTCACCCGAGCGGATCGTTCATCGGGCCCTGGTAGGGCGGAAGCGACGACGAAGGAGGGACACTCAACCGATGGCGCTGTATCTGACGTGTCGTCTCTGCGGTCGCAAGCAGGCTGACGGTCTGCTGTCCCGCGGCCACTGGGGCCATCTCGACGCGGGCCCGCACGGGAAGCTCCAGGCCTGCCCGACCTGCAAGGAGCGTCACTCCTCGGACTGGCAGGAGCGCCTGCGGGCGGCCGTGACCGGCGTCGCTGCCGGCTCGCCCGCGCTGCTCTCCCACTGAGCCGCGACCGGCGGGGGTGATCCGCGGCGAGCCGCGTCCTCCGCGGCTGGTCCGCGCGGATGCCCACGGGCGTCGCCGCGAGCTCCGAGGCGCGAGCCCCGAGAGATCCGAGAGCTTCCCGAGCTCCCGAGTGCCTCCCGGGTGCCTGCCTTCCGGGTGCCTGGCACGTGCCAGGCACGTGCCAGGCACGTGCCAGGCACCCGGAACGAAGTAGCCACGGACCCGTGACGAGTGGTGGCGATTCCGCAGCTTCCGGATACGTAGTCTGACTGGATGGCGCGGCCGCCACGTGTCGAGAGTCCCGGCGGGTTCCACCACGTGACGGCGCGCGGAACCGGCGGATGCCGGATCTTTGCGCATACGGCTGACCGCGTGTCGTTCCTCAGCCTGCTCGGGCACATCGTCCAGCGCTACGGCTGGGTCTGCCATGCCTACTGCCTGATGGGGAGTCACTACCATCTTCTCGTTCAGACCCCCGAGGCGAACCTGGGGACCGGGATGTGCGACCTCAACGGGGGGCATGCACGCGGGTACAACAGTCGGCACGGCCGCAGAGGAGCTCTCTTCGGTGGGCGGTTTCGCTCGACGCTGATTACCAAAGAGAGCCACCTCCTCGAAGCAGCGCGATATGTCGTCCTGAACCCGGTTCGCGCCGGTCTTTGCCAGTGGCCGTGGGATTGGCCCTGGTCGAGCTTCGCCGCGACCGAGGGACGTGCCGACCGGCCGGACTTCCTCCAGACCGAGTGGATCTTGGGCCATTTCGGGTCTGGGGATCCGGGCGCGAGCTACCTGGCATTCGTGCTCGAAGGTCTCGGCGCACCCCCACCCCACTGAGTGGAGTACCGCATGGCGTTTGGCCCGGCGGCTCGTTTCGGTGGTACGTGCCAGGCACGTGCCTGGCACCAGCGGCTCGGGCGCGCGACCGACCCCTGCAGTTCGGCGGGTTCGGACGCGGGCGCCGCGCCACAGGCCACCGGCGACCGTTACGCGGACTCGTCGGCCGGTCCGCCGGCGAGCAGATGTCGAAACGCCGCGTACTCGCCCCGCTTGCCAACCGTCACGAGCGTGTCGCCCGCGCGGATGACATCGTCCGGCTGGGCCCCGGCGATGGATTCGGTCTCACGTAGGATCGCGATGATCGTGATTCCCGTCCGGGCGCGAAAGGCGCATTCGGCGAGCGTCTTGCCGATCGCGGGGCTCCCGTCCGGTACCGGGATCCACTCGATCGCGAGTTCCCCGAGCGCCATCTCGAGGTCCTCGACGATCTTCGGTCTTTCGTAGGCACCACCGATCACGGCCCCGAGCTGGCGCGCCTCGTCGTCGTCGAGCTGGATCACCGCGCACGGCTCGTCGTCGTCCGGCCGCGCGAAGAAGTAGATCTCGCGCAGGCCGTCGTTGTGGAGGATCACGGCGAGTCGTCCGCCGTGGGCGGGCCTGAGGGCGTACTTGACACCCACCCCGGGCAGCCGGGTCTCGCGAAGTTCGATCGTCACGTCGCTACTCCAGTCTAGGCATCGGGAAGAGGGCGCGGCCAAGCCGCTTCGACTCCTTCATCAGGATGACGCCGATCGTCGCCGTCGCAAGGACGTAGAGGCCGGCGAAAGCCGTGATCTCCTCGCGGTCGGAGAGGGCGATGGCAGCGTTACCGGCCGCGAGCTGGGCGAGGACGATCGTGAACTCGCCGCGCGAGACGAGCGCGGCGCCCACGTTCAGGCTCTGGCGGCGCCCGAAGCCGCCGACGATCCCGCCCAGGTAGCCGCTCGCGAGCTTGCCGAGCACGGACAGGACGACGGCCAGGGCGACCAACCAGCCGACCGTGCCGAGGGCGCCGACGTCGATCGTGAGCCCGAAGGCGAAGAAGAACAGCGCGGCGAAGATGTCGCGGAAAGACAGGAACCGCTCTTCGATCTCCTGACGCAGGCGCGTCTCGGCGAGCAGGAAGCCCGCCATCGCGGCACCGATCGCCTCGGAGAGGCCGAGCTCCTCGGCCATCGCCGCCATACCGATGACGAGAGCGACGACCGCAAGCAGGAAGATCTCGCCCGGGAGCCGGGCGAGGAGCCGCTCCAGGGGCCGGGAGAGGAAGCGCGAGGCCGCGAGCGATCCCGTCAGGAACAGGAGCGCCTTGAGCGCGACCCAGAGAGTGTCGGTGAGCTCGCCGCCGCCACTGGCCACGAAGCCGATGACGAAGGCGAGGACGATGTCCTCGACGAGGAGGATCGCGAGCACGAGATCGGTCTCGTCGTCGGCAAGCCGGCGGAAGTCGATCAGCGCCTTGACCGCCACCGCGCTCGACGACACGTATACGGCCGCCGCGACAACGAGGGCCGCGAAGCTCCAGCCGAAGGCGACGAGCCCAACCAGGGCCCCGAGTGCCACGTTAACGGCCAGGTCGATCGAGCCACCCAGTCCGACGTGGCGCCCACTGCGAGCGAGACGGCCGAGGCTGAACTCGAGCCCGAGAAAGAAGAGCAGGAAGATCAGGCCGAGCTCGGCTACGAAGTCCGTCACCTCGGACGGCTCGATCAGGCTGAGGACGTGCGGCTCGTTCGGGCCGAGCAGCAGACCCGCCAGCAGGTACGCGGGAATCGCCGAGAGCCCGAAGCGGCTCGCGACGACTCCGAGACCGCCTAGCACGGCAACCGTGACGGCGAGCTGGCCGAGCGTCACGGGCTCACCCTATCCGCCGAGCGATGCTCGCCGTCTGCGATCGGCGGATCGGGTCGCGGCCCACACGCGATCCGGGCTCTGGGCGAGTATCGGTTCGACTTCCCTGCCCGGACGGCTTGGAGAGCCCAAGCGGCCAGCCCGCGTGAAGCCGTGGCCGTCGGGGCGGCCGCGGGGACGCGAGGCCGTCCAGGTCCGGAGGCACCGGGTCGCCGGACCGGCGGCGAGGACCTCCCGCCATCATGCTCGGGCGGGGCAAGTCCCGCCCTACGGCCGAGCGGGGCACGTTTCGCCCCCGCGGCCGGGCGGGACAAACGAGTCCCGCCCCCACGCCGTCCCTGCCGCCGCGCGCGCTCGCGCCCCGCCGGGCTCAGAACAGCCCGACCGTCCGGCCCCGCTCGTCGATGTCGACGTGGTGGAAGGCGGGGCTGACGCCGTAGCCCGGCATCGTCTGCATGTCGCCGCAGAGCGCCACGATCCAGCCGGCGCCGGTGTAGGCGCGCAGGTCGCGCACCGGCAGCGTGAAGCCCGACGGGGCGTTCAGGAGCGCCGGATCGTGGGAGATCGAGAGGTGCGTCTTCGCCATGCAGATCGGCACCTGGTCGAGCCCGTCTCTCGTGTAGCGGTCGATCTTCTCGAGCGCGGCGGGGAGGAAGTGGACGCCGTCCGCCCGGTAGACCCGCTTGGCGATCGTCTCGATCTTGTCGGCGATCGGCGCGTCGAGCGCGTAGAGGAAGTCGAAGTCGTCCGGTTGCTCGCAGGCGTCGACGACGGCCTCGGCCAACTCGACGGCGCCCTCGCCGCCCCGCTCGAACGCTTCGTTCAGCTCCGCCCGGTAGGCGCCGTAGTCGAGGGCCAGACGGCGTGTCAGCTCGCACTCCTCGTCCGTGTCCTCCGGCCGGCGGTTGACCGCGACGACCGGCTTCAGCCCGAACTCCTTGACGATCCCGATGTGGCGGCCGAGGTTCGCGGAGCCTCGCTCGATCGCGTCGAGGCCCCCGTCCGGGTCGTCGGCATGATGCTTGAGCGCCCGCACGGTCGTGACGACGACGACGGCGCTCGGGCGCAGGCCGCCCAGGCGGCAGACGATATGGAGGAACTTCTCCATGCCGAGATCGGAGGCGAAGCCGCCCTCGGTGACGACGATGTCGCCGAGCTTGACGCCGACCTTGGCGGCGATCAACGACGAGTTGCCGTGCGCGATGTTCCCGAACGGGCCGCAGTGCATGAAGCACGCCTGCCCCTCGAGCGTCTGGATCAGGTTCGGCTTCAGCACCTCCTTCAGGAGCACGGTCATCGCGCCCGCGACCTCGAGCTGCTCCGCGACGACCGGCTCCCCCCCGTACGTGTAGCCGACGGTGATCGCGCCGAGCCGCCGGCGCAGGTCCCGCAGGTCGGCCGCGACGGCACAGATCGCCATCACCTCCGAGGCGGCGGTGATGTCGAACCCGCTCTCGCGCGGGTAGCCGTTCGCGCGGCCGCCGAGCCCGAGCACGATCTGGCGCAGCGAGCGGTCGTTGACGTCGAGGCAGCGTCGCCAGCCGATCGTGAGCGGGTCGATGCCGAGCTCGTTGCCGTGGAGGACGTGCGCCTCGAGCGCGGCCGCCAGCAGGTTGTTGGCGGCACCGATCGCGTGGATGTCGCCCGTGAAGTGGAGGTTCAGGTCCTCCATCGGCACCACCTGCGCGTAGCCGCCGCCCGCGGCGCCGCCCTTGATTCCGAACACGGGCCCGAGCGACGGCTCGCGGATGCAGAGCACCGGCCGGCGGCCGATCTTGCCGAGGCCCTGGGTCAGGGACACGGACGTGGTCGTCTTCCCCTCGCCCGCCTTCGTGGGCGTGATCGCGGTCACGCAGACGAGCTTGCCGTCCGCCGTGCCGGCGAGCCGGTCGAGCACGGACAGGTCGACCTTCGCCTTGAACTTGCCGTACGGGTCGTACTCGTCGGGGCCGAGGCCGTAGCGGGCCGCGATCTCGGAGATCGGCTCGAGCGCGTGCGCCTGGGCGATCTCGAGATTAGAGGGGACGTTCGTTGCCATTCGTATCTCCTCCCGGGGCGGTCCGGTCCGGCCCCTCTGTCGATCGGGTCGGCCGGGCGCCCTGCCCGCATGCGCCGCGCGAGGGCATCCCGTCCGTCAGTGGGTGACCGAGGCGGCGGCCGCCTCGGAGACCAGGGTGTCGGTGTAGAAGCGCTCGAGCTTGAACGGCTCGATCAGGCGCGGCGTCCTCCGGGTCGCGACCAGCTCGGCGAGGGTGGTCCCGACGATCGGCGACGCCTTGAAGCCGTACGTGCCCCAGCCGCAGTCGACGATGAAGCCCTCGACCTCCGTCAGGCCCATCACGGGGCTGAAGTCGGGGGTCATGTCGCAGAGGCCGGTCCACTGCCTCAGGATCTTCGTGCCGGCGAGCTGCGGGAACAGCTCGAGCATGTGCTTGGAGAGCTCCTCGATGAAGCCGAACGTGCTCGTGAACGAGAAGGTCGGGTAGGGCTCGACCCCGGAGCCCATCAGGAACTCGCCGCGGTCGGTCTGGGAGATGTAGATGTGGAGCTGGCCGGAGACGATGATCACGTCGAGGAACGGCTTCACCGGCTCAGTCACGCACGCCTGCAAGATCGTCGTCCAGATCGGCAGCTTGATACCTGCCATGGCGGCGATCTGCGTCGACCAGCCGGCGGTGCAGGCGACCACCGTGCCGGCCGCGACCGGTCCCCGGGTCGTCTGCACGCCCGTCGCGCGGCCGCCCGCGACGTCGATGCCCGTCACCTCGACGCCCTGGTGGATCTCGGCCCCGGCGCGGTCGGCGCCGCGCGCGTAGCCCCAGACCACGGCGTCGTGGCGGATGACGCCGCCGGGCGGGTGGTAGAGGGCGCCGTAGATCGGGAAGGCGCCGTCGAGCTGGATCTGCGGGCACAGCTCCTTGACCTCGTCACGGCCGACGACGCGGCTGTCGATCCCGAGCAGCTGGTTGACCTCGGCGCGCTCGGCCGAGACGATCATGCCGCGGTCTGAGTGCGCGAGGGTCAGGTGCCCGTGCTGGGAGAACATCAGGTTGAAGTCGAGGTCCTGGGCGAGGTGCTCGTACAGCCTGACGCTGTCGCGGTAGAACTCAGCGCCCTCGGGCGTGCGGTAGTTGGAGCGGATGATCGTCGTGTTGCGGCCGGAGCCGCCGGCGCCGATGTAGTTCTTCTCGAGCACGCAGACGTCCGTGATCCCGTGGTTCTTGGCGAGGTAGTAGGCGGTCGCGAGGCCGTGGGCGCCGCCGCCGATGATCACCACGTCGTAGCGCGGCTTCAGCTCGTGGCGTCGCCACATCTTCTTCTTGAAGAAGATGTCCTTCACGCGCTTCTCACCTCGAGCGCGTCCGCGCCGGCGGGGCCGCCGCCGAGCGGCTCGACGGCATCGAGGGCGACCTCGTAGAGGTGGTGGCCGTACTCCTGCGGGAAGACGATCCAGGTGCCGCTCGCGCCCCGGTCGAGGACGTGCGCCGGCACGTGCGAGACCATGCCGCTCGCCGGCAGCTCGTGCAGGTGCGTCATCCGGCCGAGCACGCGGGGCGCCTGCGGGCCGACGAGGGCGAGGACACCGAGCGCGGCGGTCTGGTCGAGCACGAGCGGGAAGCGGCGGGCGAGCGTCGAGCGGGTCAGGAAAACGTCACGGTACGCGGTCAGGACGAGCGAGCGGTCGGGGCGGATCCGGTACCAGGTGAGGATGTCCCTGCTCTCCTCCGCCTCGCCGCTCCCGCGCACCTCGACCTTGCCGAGGTGGGAGAGATCGACGAGCCCGCAGGCGGCCAGCCGCTCGCTCTCGCCAGGGAACGAAGTCGCGACGAGCCAGCCGTCCCGCTCCTCGAACGCGGCGCCGTGCTCGCGCTGGGCGCGCTCGAGCGACGAGCGCAGGACCGGCGAGAAGCCGAGGTCGACACGCGCCCGGTCGGGGCTGAGGAAGTCGAGCGAGCTCACGAGCGCAGCCTCGCTCCTTCCGGGTCGTAGAACGGCTTCGTGCGCACGACTGCCTGGTCGAGCGCGCCGTCGATACGCACGTCGAAGGTCGCGCCTTCCTCGGCGAGCGCAATCGGAACGATCGCCATTCCGATCACCTTGCCGACCTGCTCGCTGAAGCGAACGCTCGTGATGCGCCCGGCCGACTTGCCGTCGACGACGACCTGGGCGCCCTCGACGGGCATGCGCCCGCTCGGGAGCTCGAACCCGACGAGCAGTGAGCGCAGCCCGCGCTCCCGCACGTGCTCGACCGCCCACTTGCCGACGAAGTCGTCCTTGTCGAGCTTGACGATCCAGGGCATCGCGGCCTCGAGCGGGTTCGATTCGGCGTCGGTGTCCTGGCCGATGAGGATGTGCGTCTTCTCGAGCCGCAGGATCCGCTGCGGCTCCAGGCCGAACGGGGTTGCATCCCAGTCGGCGCCGAGCTCGAACAGCGCGTCCCAGACATACTCGCCGTGAGGGCTCGGAAAGTGGATCTCGTAGCCGAGCTCGCCGACGAAACCGATCCGCAAGACGAGCGCAGGGACGCCGGCGACGTGGCCGCGCTTCGCATCCAGGTAGGCGAACGCGTCGTTTGAGACGTTGCCGTCGAAGACCCGCTCCATCAGCGCGCGGGCGTTCGGTCCGGCCACGTTCACGGCCGCGACCGCCCCCGTCACGTTCGCGAGCTCGACGTCCATGTGCCAGATCGCGTTCCACCACTCGAACCACTGGAAGACGCCGTCGGCGCCCGTCGACGTGGTCGTGACGTAGAACTCGTCGCCGGCCAGGCGGGCGACCGTGCCGTCGTCGAAGATCCGGCCCGCGTCGTTTGTGAGCACGCCGTAGCGGATGCGGCCGACCTTCAGGTCGGAGAACCGGTTCGGGTAGAGGCGATCGAGGAACGCCCCCGCCTCCGGGCCCTTGACGAGGATCTTGCCGAGGGTCGAGACGTCGATCACGCCGAGCGACTCGTGCACGGCCCGGGCCTCCGCCTGCGGGTCGGCCGAGTAGGAGTGCGGCCGCCGCCAGGCACCCGTCCAGAAGATCCTTGCGCCCATGTCTTTGTGGCGGTGGTGCATCGAGGTGCGCTTCGCCGGCTCGTGCGGGCGGCCCGCGAGCAGGCCCATCGAGACGGGGGAGGTCGGGGGCCGCGCGGTCGTCGTCCCGATCGTGCCCTCGTCCGTGCGGGTCTCCCGCGCCGCCACGCGCACGGAGTTGAGATGGCAGAGGCGTCCCTGGCAGGGCCCCATCGTCGCCGTGGTGTAGCGCTTGGCGAGCTGGATCGAGTCGAAGCCCTCCGCGATCGCGTCCTTGAAGTCCTTGGTCGTGACGTCTTCGCAGAAGCAGACGATCGACTTGCCCTCGCCCTCGCCGTGCGACGGCGGCGGAACAGCCGGATTGCCGACGTTGCCGGAGGCCTCGCCGGCCACCTCGACCCCGGTGGGCAGCTCGACCGGGACGAAGATCCCGCGCGAGGCGTCGAACTCGACGCGGGCGCGGGCGTGGGCCAAGAGCCCGTAGTTCGGCTGCGGGCTGCCGGACATGACGACGAGGTCGCAGTCGAGCCGCTTGCCGTCCACCGTCAGCGACTGCACCTGCTTACGGCCCTTCGCGACGACGGAGCGCGGGACGCGCTCGCGGTAGTCGACGACCTCGGCGATCTCGACCCCGGCCGCCTCGAGCTCGCGGGCGGTGTCGGCGCCGCGGTCGTCCACGGTCAGGACGACCGCGCGCTTCCCGGGCCGCAGCGACCAGTAGTTCGCGAGCCGGCGTGCTCCGGCCGGCAGCATCACGCCCGGCAGGTCGTTGCCGGCGAACACGAGCGGCTGCTCGAGCGTACCGGTGGCGGCCACGACCGTGCCCGCCCGGAACTTGACGAGCGTGCTGCCGCGGTCGACCGGGACGAGGTTGCCCTCGTAGAGGCCGATCGCGCGCGCGAAGGGGAGCAGCTCGACGCCGGCGGCGACGGCCTCCGCCGCGAGCGCGCGCATCGCCGCGATCCCTTCCCGGTCTGCGAGCTGGTGGCCGCCCGGCTCGGGCCCCTCGTCGATCAGGACGACGTGACGGCCCGCGCGGGCGTGCTCGAGCGCGGCCTCGAGGCCGGACTGGCCGCCGCCGACGACCAGCACCTCGGTATGGCGATGCTCGTGATCGACCCGCCGCGGCTCGGGAACCCGCTCGTCGAGCTTGCCGAGCCCGGCCGCGTTGCGCAGGAACTTCTCGTAGTACGGCCACGCCCAGCGGGGCCTGATGAACGTCTTGTAGTAGAAGCCGACCGGGGTGAACGGGCCGCCGATCCGGTCGGTGACCGCCATCAGGTCGCGGTCGAGCGAGCCGACGACGTTCTGCGCCTTCACGACCGAGCCCTCTCGCGGCGGCCGGACGCAAACACGCACGTTCGGCACGCCATCAACCGTCATCATGCAGTTCGGACACTGGCCGGAGCAGCAGAGCAGCCCGCGACGGCGGTGGTACTTGAAGCTGCGGGAGAAGACTCGCCGGCCCGCGGCGAAGAGGGCAGAGCCGATGGTGTCGCCGGCGAACGCCTGCACCCGCTCGCCCTCGAATGTGAACGTGACCGTCCGGGTGCGGTCGATCAGCTCGTGCTCGCGGGCCGGCAACCTCATGCCGGCAGCTCCGTTCTCACGACCTCGTTCGTGGTCGTGTCGCGCTCGGCCAGGAACCAGCTGCCGCAGCCGTGGCGGTGGTACCACCACTCGCGGTGCACGCCCGCCACGTTGTTGCGGAAGAAGACGTACTCGTTCAGCGCGCGCAGGCTCGGACGCTCCTTCGGGCGGATCGCGACCTCGCCCGAGCAGCGGAACTCCTCCACCTCTCGGGGACCGCAGTGGGGGCAGGTGAGCAGGAACGACATCGCGCTGTTATAGCCCTCAGGGCAACAGTATTGCCTTTTTCGCGCCCGTGCAACCGGTAACCGGCCCACATCGCACGTGGCCGCAGGTGGCACCGTTGCACATATTCCCCGCCGTCGCGCCGGGATGCGGCCCGCTCAGAACCGCATCAGGTACTCGCGGATCTCCCAGGGCGAGACCTGTTCGTGGTAGCGGTCCCACTCCTCGCGCTTGATGCGGACGAAGTAGTCGACGTAGTCCTCGCTCGCGCAGCGTCCGAGGGCCTCGCGCATGACCTCGCTCGCCTTCAGCTCGTGCGTCGCCTCGAGCAGGTTCGAGGGCAGCGTGTCGAGTCCGCGCGCCTTCAGCTCGCCGTACGGGATCGTGTACAGGTTCTCCGTGTTCGGCTCGCCCGGGTCGAGCCGGTTCTCGATCCCGTCGAGGCCAGCGGCCAGCACCGCCGCGGCGGCGAGATAGGGGTTGCAGGAGCCGTCGATCGTGCGGTCCTCGATCCGGCCGGGCCCCGGGATCCGCAGCATCTGGGTGCGGTTGTTGTGGCCATAGCTGATCCAGACCGGAGACCAGGTCGATCCGGAGACGGTCGTGCCGACCTTGAGTCGCTTGTAGGAGTTGACCGTCGGGGCGGTGACCGCGCTGTAGGCGCGGGCGTGGCGGAGCAGCCCGCCGGCGAAGTGGTAGGCGGCCTCGGAGAGGCCGAGGCCGCGCGGGTCGGACTCGTCGAGAAAGACGTTCTCGCCATCCCGCCAGAGCGACATGTGGAAATGGCAGCCGTTGCCGGTCAGGTTCGCGAACGGCTTCGGCATGAAGGTTGCGAGCATGCCCTGCTGCTGGGCGAGCGCGTGGACCATGTAGCGGAAGAAGATCGCCCGGTCGCACGAGACGAGCGCGTCGTCGTAGGTGAAGTTCTGCTCGAACTGGCCGTTCGCGTCCTCGTGATCGTTCGCGTAGTTGCCCCAGCCGAGGCCGTTCACGTACTTCGAGATCGTGGTCAGGAAGTCGTAGTTGCGGGTCAGGCCCCTGAGGTCGTAGCATGGCTTCTCGAGCGTGTCGAGCGGGTCGGCGAGCCGGATCGAGCCGTCCTCGTTCTGCTGGATCAGGAAGTACTCGAGCTCGAGCCCGATCTTGAACTCGTAGCCCTTCGCCTTCGCCTTCGCCAGCACGTTCTTCAGGATCGTGCGCGGGTCGTATGGCCACGGCTCTCCCTCGACGGTGACGTCGCAGGCGAAGCGGGCCAGGTTCGGCAGCCAGGGAACCGGCGTGAACGAGTCGAGATCCGGGATCGCGGCGATGTCCGGGTCGCTCGGAACCTGCCCGATCTCGCCCGCGGCGAAGCCCGCGAAGCCGGCGCCGTTCTCGACGAAGTCGTCGAGGTTCCACGCCGGGATCAGCTTCGCGCTCGGGCGCGCGTACATGTCCACGAACTGGGCGAAGTAGAACTCGATCCCGCGTTCTTCGGACTCGCGCCGGATCTCCTCGATCGTCCTGCCCATCGTCACCTTCCTTCCTGGTCGAGTCGGCTGACGATACCGCGCCCGCGGCTTGTGGGCGGATGGAGAGTTCTCACAGGGTGCTGCGCTCCGGTGTGTCGCCTCCGGCGGTCCCGAGCGCCTGCTGGAGCCGGACGAGCTTGACCGCGATCTCGACCATCAGCCAGTCGTCCCGGCGCAGGTCGACACCCGACAGCTCCTGGATTCGCCGCAGGCGCTGGCGGAGCGTGTTCGGGTGGACGTAGAGGGCCTTCGCGGTCGCGCTGATGTTGCCGTGGCGGCGCAGGTGCTCCTCGAGCGTGGCGAGCAGCGAGGTCGAGCGCTGCCGGTCGTACTCTGCGAGCCGGGCGACCGCGTCCCGGTGGCGGTCGCGCACGCTCGAGTCGAGCGACATCCGCAGCAGGTACTTGTAGGGGCCGAGCTCCTCGTAGCTCATGACCGCGGGCTTCGAGCCGAGCACGGAGGCTCCGAGCAGCGCGTGACGGGCCTCCTCGAAGCCCGCCTTGAACGAGGCGGCGTCCCGGCACGAGCTCGAGAGCCCGATCGAGACGGGCTGGGCGAGCTCCCGCTGGATCCGGCGCACCCCCTCCACGAGCGCCTCGTCGCGACCACCCTGGACGTGCAGGAGCGCGCGCATCGAGTCGTCGCGGCGGTCGAACAGGGAGCCCGGGGTCAGCGTGGCGAGCGCCTTCTCGAGACGATCGTCGGGCGGGGCGGCCGCCAGCACGAGGTGGCGGTCGCCGAGGTGGAAGCCGAGCCTGCCCGCCCGCTCCTCGAGGCCGCCCGGGTGGGCTCCGGACGCCAGCAGCTCGAAGAAGTCCTTGATCAGGTTCTTCTCGGTCAGGCGCTCGATCAGGTCGATCTTCTTGATCGCCACGGCCGTCTGGCTCGCGACCGCCCGGGCGAGGTCGATCTTCGACGTCTCGGTCGCCTCGAGCAGTCCGAGCAGCTCGGCGTTGGCGACGAGCGGGAGAGTCAACCGGGCCGATCTCCCGGCGCGAGCGAGCTCCGGCCCGACCTCGGAAAGGCCGAGCGTCGCCCGGGCCTCCGTGCCGGGCGGGAAGGATACGCGGAGCCGTAGCTCCTCCCCGCCGGGCACGAGCAGGTAGACGTGGCAGGCGGCGGCACCGAGCAGCCCGGCCGAGCGGGCCGCCACCTCGGGCAGCAGCTCGTCGAGCGTCTCCGCTCGGGCGACGGCCTCGCCGAGCTCGGTCAGACGCTCGAGCTCCCCGACCCGCAGGCGCGCTTCCGCGTACAGGCGGGCGTTCTCGATCGCTCCGGCGACGAGCGAGGCGCTCGCGACGAGCGTGTCGGCCTCGGCGGGCGTGAACTCCCGAGGCGCCTCCGTGTGCAGCGAGATGGCTCCGATCGGGCTCCCGTCTCTGGCGAGGATCGGGATCGACACGAGCGACTGGAAGCGCTCCTCTGCCAGTTCCGGCACGTACTTGAAGCGCGGGTCGGCGAGCGCGTTCTCGCGGATGAAGCCGGGCTGGCGCTGCTCGACCGCCCACCAGGCGAGCCCCTCGCCACGCTCGAGCCCGATCCGGCCGACGAGTTGCCCGAACGGGTCGGAGGCCGCCTTCATCACGAGCCGCTGCCCGTCGTCCTCGATCAAGTAGACGAAGCAGGCGTGGACGGCGCTGGCCTCGGAGAGGAGCCGGACGACCGCGCGGAGCACCTCGTCGAGCTCGAGCGAGGAGGCGACGGTCGAGATGATCTCGGCGAGGACCTCTCGTTCGGTGCCGGGCTCCGACGTGGCTATGTTCACATCCTACGCCGTCCACGGCCCACCGATATGTTCCATCTCTACAGCTGACGTACCGGGGGACTCCCGTCCCGCCTCGGGCTTGCCGCGTCCGCCCGTGACGGCCGACCCCCGCCGCTCCCGAGCCGTAGAATCCGGTTACCGGACCGAGAGGAGGTGAGGCCGGCGATGAGACAGAACGGCAGGTTGACGACCCCCCTCGTGCGCGAGGGCGGCGAGCTCCAGGAAGCCACGTGGGAGGCCGCGCTCGAGCGGGCGGCGGAGGGGCTGCAACGGGCCCGGGCGACCGACACGACGAGGTCTTTCGGGCTGTTCTCGTGCTCGAAGGCGACGAACGAGCTGAACTACCTCGCGCAGAAGTTCACGCGCCAGGTGATGGGCACGAACAACGTCGACAGCTGCAACCGCACCTGACACGCTCCCAGCGTCGTCGGTCTGGCGACGGTGTTTGGCGCGGGCGGCGGGACGTCGTCATATCGGGAGAGCGAGGAGACCGATGTCGTGCTCCTGTGGGGCTCGAACGCCCGGGAGACGCATCCGATCTTCTTCCACCACGTCCTCAAGGGCGTGCACGCCGGCGCGCGCCTCGTCGTCATCGATCCCCGCCGCACCTCATCGGCGAGCTTCGCCGACCTCTGGCTCGGCCTTGACGTCGGCAGCGACATCGCGCTCGCGAACACGATCGCGCGCGAGATCATCCACGCCGGGCTCGTCAACCGGACGTTCGTGGCGCGGGCCACCGAGGGGTTCGACGAGTACGCGGAGTCGGTCGAGCCGTACACGCTCGAGGAGGGGGCGCGGATCACCGGCGTGCCCGCGGACGCCATCCGCGAGGTGGCGCACGCCTACGCGCGAGCCGATCGGGCCCAGATCTGCTGGACGCTCGGGATCACCGAGCACCACAACGCCGTCGACAACGTCCTCGCGCTCATCAGCCTGGCGCTCCTGACCGGGCACGTCGGCCGCTACGGATCGGGCTTGAACCCGCTGCGCGGGCAGAACAACGTCCAGGGCGGCGGCGACATGGGCGCGATCCCGAACAAGCTTCCGGGCTTCCAAGACGTCGAGCGTGACGCGGACGCGAGGGCGCGCTTCGCAGCCGCCTGGGGCGTCGAGCTCCAGCCGCGCTACGGGTGGCACCTGACGCAGATGTTCCACGGCATGGAGCGCGGCGAGCTGCGCACGCTCTACGTGATCGGCGAGAACCCGGCCGACTCGGAGGCAGACGCGCTGCGCGCCCGCCGCTTGCTCGGCGGGCTCGACTTCCTGATCGTACAGGACATCCTGCTGACGCGGACCGCCGAGCTCGCGGACGTCGTCTTCCCCTCGTCCGCGTCCTGGTGCGAGTCGGAGGGGACCGTGACGAACTCGGAGCGGCGCGTTCAGCGAGTGCGTCAGGCGCTCGAGTCCCCGGCCGGCGCGCGCGACGACATGTGGATTCTCGCCGAGCTCGCGCGCCGGCTCGGTTTCGACTGGGGCGCCCCGACCGCGGCGGAGGTCTGGGACGAGCTCCGCTCGCTGAGCCCGATGCATCGCGGGATGAGCTACCCGAGGCTCGAGCAGCTCGGGGGAATCCAGTGGCCGTGCCCCGACGAGCAGCATCCGGGCACGCCGTTTCTGCACGGGCGGCTCTGGGAGGAGCCGCGGCGGGGCCCGGCCGCCCCCTTCACCGCCGTCGGGTACAGGCCGCCGTTCGAGGAGCTCGACGACGAGTTCCCGATCCGCCTCACCACCGGGCGCCGGCTCGAGTCCTACAACACCGGCGTCCAGTCGCGCCGGTACCGCTCGCCGCTGCACCGGGACGAGGCGATCAGCCTCTCTCCCGAGGACGCGGAGCGCCTGTTGCTCGAGGACGGTGAGGTGGCGCGCGTGACCTCGCGCCGGGGCTCGGTCGACGCGCCGATTCGCGTCGAGCGGTCGCTGCGTCCCGGTCTCGCGTTCATGACCTTCCACTCCCCCGACGAGGTGGCGACGAACGTGCTCACGGTCGACGCCACCGACCCGAGATCCGGGACGGCCGAGTTCAAGGCGGCGGCGATCCGGGTCGAGAAGCTCGCCCCGGCGGCGGGGGCTCGGGCCGGCCGGGTCGAGCAGCCCGCGGGCGTGTCCCCCGACTAGCATCGCTCCGTGGACCTCCACCTCCTCGAGGCGAAAGCCACCGCGGCGGAGCAGCGCGCGGTCGACCGCCTGCTCGGCCCGGCCGGGTCGAGCTGGGAGGGGGGCGAGCGGCGTGCCGAGATCGACGGCAGGCTCGCGCTGGGCGGCCATGCGGCACGGGCTCGCCGTGACCTCCTGCTGCCCGCCCTGCAGGCGGTCCAGGAGCAGGTCGGCTGGATCAGCCCGGGCGCGCTCGGCTACGTCTGCGAGCGCCTGACCGTTCCGCCTGCCGACGCCTACGGCGTCGCGAGCTTCTACGGGCTGCTCTCGCTCGAGCCGCGCCCGCCGCGCGTGCTCCACGTCTGCGAGGACCTCGCCTGCCTCTCGCGCGATGCCGACGCGCTGATCGCGGAGCTCGAGGACCGGTTCGGGCCGGAAGGGGAGCCCGGGACGGAGGGAGCGGCGACCTGGCATCGCAGTCCGTGCCTCGGCCAGTGCGATCGCGCACCGGCCGCGCTGCTCGTCGAGGCGGGGGACCAGCCGCGCGCGCACGTGCTCGCGCCCGTTGCCGCGCACGCCGTTCTCGCGGCGCTCGACGGGACCGCGGCGTTCGTCGACCCGCGACCGTGCGTTCCGCAGGCGGGGGACGCGTCGCTGCGGCTGCTCCGGCGGGTCGGCCGCGTCGACCCGCGCTCGCTCGACGACTACCGGGCCGCCGGGGGGTACGCGGCGCTCAGGCGAGCGTTCGAGCTCGGCGCCGAGGGCGTGATCAGGGAGCTGGTCGACTCGAAGCTCGTCGGGCGTGGCGGCGCCGCGTTTCCGACCGGGCGCAAGTGGGAGGCCGTCGCCCGCCAGCCCGGCCGGCCTCACTACCTCGTCTGCAACGCGGACGAGTCAGAGCCGGGGACGTTCAAGGACCGGCTGCTGCTCGAGGGCGACCCCTACGCCGTGATCGAGGCGATGACGATCGCTGGGCTCGCGACGAGCTGCGCGCGCGGCTACCTCTACCTCCGCGGCGAGTACCCGCTCGCGGCGGAGATCCTGGAGCAGGCGCTGGCGGAGGCTCGCGGCCGGGGCTTCCTCGGCGACGACATCCTCGGGCAGGGTTTCGACTTCGAGATCGAGCTTCGCAAGGGCGCCGGCGCCTACATCTGCGGCGAGGAGACAGCGATCTTCAACTCGATCGAGGGCTACCGCGGCGAGCCGCGCAACAAGCCGCCGTTTCCGGTCGAGGTCGGCCTGTTCGGGAAGCCGACGCTCGTCAACAACGTCGAGACGCTCGCGAACGTGCTCGACATCGTGCTCGAAGGCGGGCCGGCGTACGCGGCCCGCGGCACCGAGGCGTCGACAGGCACGAAGCTCTTCTGCGTCTCGGGCCACGTCGGGCGCCCCGGGGTGTACGAGCTCGCGTTCGGCGCGACGCTCGGCGAGCTGCTCGCGCTCGCCGGCGGTGTCGCCGGCGGGCGCCGGCTCGGGGCGGTGCTGCTCGGGGGGGCGGCGGGCGGATTCGTCGGGCCGGACGCGCTGGGGCTGCCGCTCACCTTCGAGGGCGCGCGCGCTGCCGGTGCCTCGCTGGGCTCTGGCGTCGTGCTCGTCCTCGATGAGAGCGCCGACCTCGGGCGGCTCCTGCGCAGGATCGCCGCGTTCTTCCGCGACGAGTCGTGCGGGCAGTGCGTCCCGTGCCGTGTCGGCACGGTGCGCCAGGAGGAGGCCCTTGCCCGGCTGCTCTCGGGTCAGCCGCGCGGGGGCGAGCGTGCACTGATCGCCGAGGTCGGCCGCTGCATGCGCGACGCGTCGATCTGCGGGCTCGGCCAGACCGCGTCGAGCGCGATCGAGTCCGCGCTCGGGCTCCTCGTCGCGCCCGGCGAAACGGGAGCGGCATGAGCGAGGGCCAGCTCCTGACCGCTCGCCGGACGATCGAGCTCGAGATCGACGGGCGGCCGGTGCGCGTGCTCGAGGGTTCGACGATCCTCGACGCGTGCCGCGCGCTCGGGATCGACACGCCGACCTTCTGCTTCGGGGAGACGCTGCGGCCGGCGAACGTCTGCCGCGTCTGCGTGGTCGAGCTCGAGGGAGCGCGGACGCTCGCCCCAGCCTGCTCCCGCAGCGCCGAGGACGGGATGAAGGTGCGCACGGACTCCGAGCGGGTTCGCCACAGCCGCCGGCTCGTGCTCGAGCTGCTCGCCTCGTCCGTCGATCTCTCGACGGCGCCGGACGCGTCCGGCTACCTGGACCGGTACGCGGCCGAGCCGGACCGGTTCGGCCCGCCGGCCGCTCCCGACCCCGGCCGCGAGGCTCGCCGGGCGGGCAGCCACGAGCAGCCAGACGGGCTCACGGCGGCCACGGTAGCCGGACCGGTGAAGGTCGACAACGAGCTCTACGTGCGCGACTACTCGAAATGCATCCTCTGCTACAAGTGCGTCGACGCCTGCGGTGAGCAGCACCAGAACACGTTCGCGATCGCCGTCGCGGGCCGGGGCTTCGACGCGCGTGTCTCGACGGAGTACGCCGTGCCGCTGCCCGAGTCGGCCTGCGTCTACTGCGGCAACTGCATCGCCGTCTGCCCGACCGGCGCGCTCATGTTCACGAGCGAGCACGAGCTGCGTGCCGACGGGGAGTGGGACGAGTCGCGCCAGGCGACTACCGACACGATCTGCCCGTACTGCGGCGTCGGCTGCACGCTGACGTTGCACGTCCAGGACAACCGGATCGTGCGCGTCACCTCGCCCGCCGATCACGACGTCACCCGGGGAAACCTCTGCGTCAAGGGGCGCTTCGGCGTCCAGCACGTCCACGGCTCGGGTCGCTAACGTGAAGGGGGCGCCGTGCCCCCGAACGAGCGATCCCCCATCCGGACTGCCGCGGCGCGAGCCCGTGTCACCGTCGTCGACGGCGAGGCGGTGACGGCGCGGCGCGAGCAGATCGCCACCGAGGAGCCGCTCGCGATCCGGGCGGCCGGGCCCGGTCAGGAGCCGGTCGACGTTGCGGTGACGATGCGCACGCCCGGGTCGGACCAAGAGCTCGCGGCCGGGTTCCTGTTCACGGAGGCACTGATCGGCTCCCGCGAGGAGGTCGCGACGATCCGCTACTGCGATCCGGACGGCCCGGCCGAGCAGCGGTACAACGTCGTCACGGTGCATCTGCGCCGCCCGTTCGACGCCGGGGCGCTGCGGCGCAACTTCTATGCGACGTCGAGCTGCGGCGTTTGCGGCAAGGCGTCGCTCGACCAGATCGAGGTGGCCTGCCGCGAGCTCGCGCCGGGCCCGCAGGTGCCCGCAGCAGTGATCGCCGGGCTACCGGCGAGCGCGCGCGCCGCCCAGAGCGTGTTCACGGCGACCGGCGGCACCCACGCGGCGGCGCTCTTCACCGCCGGGGGTGCGCTGATCGTTCTGCGCGAGGACGTCGGCAGGCACAACGCCCTCGACAAGGTGATCGGCCACGCGCTGCTCGAGGGCATGGTGCCGGTCGGCGAGGCGGTCGCGTTCGTCTCGGGCCGCGCGAGCTTCGAGCTCGTGCAGAAGGCGGCGGTCGCCGCCATCCCCGTGCTCTGCGCCGTCTCGGCGCCGTCGTCGCTCGCCCTCGCCGCGGCCCGCCGGCTCGGCATGACGCTGATCGGGTTCACCCGCGACGGCCGGTTCACCGTCTACACGAACGCCGAGCGGGTCTCGCTCAGCTCCACCCGGCGCCTCGAGGCCGCGCGACTCGGGGCTCGGCGGGCGTGAACGTGGCGCGGGCCGCCTCGTAGGCGGCGGGGTCGTTCAGGTTCGCGAGCGAGTCGAGCCCGCCATCCGCCCGGGCCAGCTCCGGGTCGGCGAGGAGCCAGTCCCGGTCGAGCCAGTGGACGCGAAGCTCCGAGAGCAGGGCGGTCAAGCGCAGCCGGTCGGACGCGAGCATCGTCTCGATCCGGCCAAGCACGGAGATCCGGTAGGAGGCGGCGAGCGGATGGGCCCGCCCCTCGGTCCTGGGCACGGCGGCGTCGACGGGGCCGTCGAGCCCGGAGAGCACGCGGCGCACGAAGCTCGGGTGGAGCAGCGGCACGTCCGTCGAGGAGACGAACACGCTCTCCGCGCGGTCGCCGATGGCGCGCAAGCCCGCGGCCATGCCCTCGAGCGGGCCGCGTCCGGGCCGCTCGTCGGTCGCGACCTCGACTCCCGCGGGCAGCGGTGGCAGCGGCTGCCCGGGTGCGCGCACGACCACCACCGGCCCCGCGAGCGTCTCGGCGAGCAGGCTCGCGGCGCGGGCGACGAGGGTGGTTCCGTGCCACTCGAGGGAGGCCTTGGGCCGGCCCATCCGCGACGAGTGCCCGCCAGCGACGACAATCCCGGCGCTGCGGCTCACGTGCCCATGCTACCCGGCGACGCCCGGGAGCCGGCTTGCCCGGGATCGGCTCAGGCTCAGCCGGGCAGGGCGGCCAGGCCGTGGCGGGCGAGCACGCGCTCCCGCTGGGCACCCGTGCCGACCAGCGAGACCTCGACCCCGAGCTCGGCCTCCACGAACTCGACGTAGCGGCGAGCGTTCGCGGGCAGGGCGTCCGCGGCGACCACCCCGTCGAGCGGCTCGAGCCAGCCGGGCAGGGTCTCGTAGATCGGCTCGGCATGGTGGAAGTCACCCTGATGCGCCGGAAACTCGGACGTCACCTCGCCGCCGGGCAGCCGGTAGCCCGTGCAGACCGGCAGCTCAGCGAACGCCGACAGCACGTCGAGCTTCGTCAGCGCGAGCGAGGTCAACCCGTTGATCCGCACGGCGAAGCGCAGGGCGACGAGATCGAGCCAGCCGCAGCGTCGCTGCCGCCCGGTCGTCGTCCCGACCTCGGACCCGAGCGTGCGCACGCGTTCCTGGTCGGGACCCTCGATCTCGGTCGGGAAGGGCCCCTCGCCGACCCGGGTCACGTACGCCTTGGCCACGCCCAGGACCTCGTCGATGCGGGTCGGTCCGATGCCGACCCCGATCGCGGCGCCGCCGGCGATCGGGTGAGAGGAGGTGACGAACGGGTAGGTGCCGTGGTCGACGTCGAGCAGCGAGCCCTGCGCTCCCTCGAGCAGGACGCGGGCGCCGCGGCGGAGCGCCTCATCGACGAGCAGCGACGTGTCGGCGAGGTGCGGGCGCAGGCGTGCCGCCCAGGTGCCCGAGCGGGCGAGCACATCCTCGAGCGCGAGCGGATCCGCGCCGTAGACGCGCTCGAGCACGAGGTTCTTCTCCCCGAGCGCGATCTCGAGCTTCTGCCGGAGGATCTTCTCGTCGAGCAGGTCCTGCGCGCGGATGCCGATGCGGCCGTACTTGTCGGCGTAGGCCGGGCCGATCCCCCGCCGGGTCGTCCCGATCTGGAGACTGCCGAGCCGCCGTTCGCTCGCCTGGTCGAGCGCGACGTGCCAGGGCATGACGAGGTGGGCGTTGCCCGAGACCCGCACCGCATCGGTGGAGATCCCGCGCGCCTCGAGCTCGTCGAGCTCGCGGATGAAGACATCGGGGTCGATCACGCAGCCCGCGCCGAGGACGCAGAGCGTGCCCGGGTAGAGGATCCCGGACGGGATGTGGTGGAGCTTGTACGTCTCGCCGCCGGTGATGATCGTGTGGCCGGCGTTGGGGCCACCCTGGTAGCGGCAGACGAGGTCGGAGTGCTCGGCCAGCAGGTCGACGATCTTGCCCTTGCCCTCGTCGCCCCACTGCGCGCCGACGATCACGGTCGCGGGCATGTGCCCCTGATTATGTCGGGCCGCGCGGCCGGCCGCGCCGGCTCAGGCGGCCGCGAGGTCGGCGAACTTGGCGTAGCGCCTGAGGAACGAGAGCTTCACGGTGTCGGTGGGGCCGTTTCTGTGCTTGGCGAGGATCACCTCGGCAATGCCCTGCTGGTCGGACTCGTCGTTGTAGTAGTCGTCCCGGTAGAGGAAGGCGACGAGGTCGGCGTCCTGCTCGATCGAGCCGGACTCCCGCAGGTCGGACAGGATCGGCCGCTTGTCGTGGCGCTGCTCGACCGCCCGCGAGAGCTGGGACATGGCGAGGATCGGCAGGTCGAGGTCGCGGGCGAGCAGCTTCAGGTTGCGCGAGATCTGCGAGACCTCCTGGACACGATTCTCGGCCGACGTGCCCGAGGTCATGAGCTGGAGATAGTCGATCACGATCAGGCCGAGGTCGGGGTGCTTCGACTTGAGCCGGCGCGCCTTCGAGCGGATCTCCATCATCGTCACGGAGCCGGTGTCGTCGACGTAGATCGGCGCCTTCGCGAGCTTGTCGCACGCGGCGGTGAGCCGCGGCCAGTCCTCCGGGGCGAGCCGGCCCGTCCGCAGCCGCTGCGACTCCACCTTGGCCTCGCTGCACATCAGGCGTTGGGTGACCTCGGCGGTGGACATCTCGAGCGTGAACACGGCGACGGGCGTCTTGTGGCGGACGGCGAGGTTCGCGGCGACGCAGAGGCCGAAAGCGGACTTCCCCATGCTCGGGCGGGCGGCGACGACGATCAGGTTGCCGCGCTGGAAGCCGGAGGTGAGCTTGTCCACGTCACGGAAGCCGGAGGGGAGCCCGGTGACGTCGGCACCGGACTCGAACAGTTGCGTGATCCGCTCGAAGCTCTCCTTGAGCAGGTGCTCGATGTGGGTGAAGTCGCCGTGCACGCGCTGCTGGGAGAGCGCGAACAGGATCTGCTCGGCGCGGTCGACGAGCTCGACCGGCTCGCCCACCCCATCCCAGCCGAGGCGGGCGATCTCGCCGCCCGCGCGGATCAGCCCGCGCAAGGTGGCGGCCTCGCGCACGATCCGCGCGTAGTGGCCCGCGTTGGCGGTGGCGGGGACCAGAGCGGCCAGCTCGTGGATGCGCGCGCGACCGCCGACGTCCTCGAGCTCGCCGCGCTCCTCGAGCTCGTCGACGACGGTGATCGCGTCGACCGGCTCGCCCTTGGCGTAGAGCGCGAGCGCGGCCCGGTAGATCTTCGCGTGGCTCTCCCGGTAGAAGTCGTTGTCGTCGAGCGCCTCGGAGACGGCCGCGATCGCGCCGGGCGCGAGCATCATGGCACCGAGGACGGATTCCTCGGCGTCGAGGGACTGGGGCGGAACGGGTGCGGTCTGGGCTACCTGGGTCATGCGCGGGGATCGACTAAATCAGCTTTGGCGCTTCGAGTCATGTCCTGTCGATAAGTGCTCTCCACAGCCCGTGCCGGGCGTGAAGCCCTGCCATTTGCAGGGAAAAGGATCTTCAGGATTGCACGGGCGCCGGACGGAGGCGTCCAGAGGGCCACAGGCTCCTGTGCGCCGGTTGTCCGCTTGGAGCGGGAACTTCCTGCCTCCGTCCACACGCCTGTGCAGCGGTCGGGGCCCGGGTGTGGGCAAGATCCGCCCCGGCCGGCACGGGCGCCGGCCGGGGCGGATGCGGTAACGCCCGGCGCCGGCCGGACGGCCGGGTGCTCAGGCCTCGTCGGGGCCGTCGCTCGAGGGCGACGGCTCGGTCTCCGCGAGGGGGGTCTCCTCGAGCTCGGGCTCCTCGTCGGGCAGGTCGCCGCCCTCGGGCACGACGAGCGTCTTCACGGTCACGTGGACGTCCTGGAAGACCTCGATCGGAATCTCGTAGCGCCCGACCCGCTTGATCGGCTCGGGCAGGCCGATCTTGCGCCGGTCGATGCGGACGCGGCGTACGCGCCAGAGCTCGTCCGCGACGTCGGTGGGCGTGATCGAGCCGAACAGCACGCCCTGGGTGCCGGCCTTCGCCTCGATTCGCAGGACGGTCTTCGTCAGCGTCTCGGCGATCAGCTGCGCCTGCTCGGCATTGCGCGCCTCGTGGCGGGCCCGCTCGGCGTCGCGCCGGCGCACCTCGGCGACCAGTCCCGGCGTCGCCGGCTGGGCGAGCCGACGCGGCTCGAGGTAGTTGCGCATGTAGCCGCGCGAGACGTTCACGACCTCGCCGCGGAGGCCGACCTTGTCCACGTCGGCGAGCAGGACGACGTCCATCGCCTAGCCTCCGACGTAGGGGAGGAGGGCCATCTCCCGCGCCCGCTTGACGGCGACGGCGATCTGGTCCTGGTGGCGCCGGCAGGCTCCGGTGATTCGCCGCGAGCGGATCTTGCCCTTCTCCGAGGCAAACCGCCGGAGCTGGCCCGTGTTCTTGTAGTCGACCTCCTCGATCTTCTCCCGGCAGAAGTAGCAGCTCTTGCGCTTGGCCGGGCCCTTGCCCTCGCCGGGCTTGCGCCGGCGGCTCGATGCCCTGTCTCTGTCCTTTTCCACTGGTCCTCTCTCAGAACGGGATGTCGTCGTCGACCGGGGCGAAGTCGCTCGTGTCGGCGGCGACGTCCGAGGCGGGTACGTACTGCGGCTGTGGGGCGTCGCCGTCGCCGCGGCTATCGAGGAACTGGATGTCGAACGCGACCACCTCGACCTTGGAGCGCTTGGATCCGTCCTGGGCTTCCCACGACGACCAGTCGAGACGGCCGTCGACGCCGATCCTCCGTCCCTTGCTCAGGTGGTTGGAGAGCGACTCGGCCCTGTTGCCGAAGAGCTTGACGTCGAAGAAGTTCGGCTTGTCCACCCAGTTACCGGCCGAGTCCTGCTGCCTGCCGTTGACGGCAATCCCGAGCTGGAGCACGGCCGTGCCGGACGGGAGGTGGCGGAGCTCCGGGTCGCGGGTGAGCCGGCCGACGAGTACGACACGATTGATGTCACCTGCCATCTTGGAGCTCCTCTCTCACGAACGGGTGTTCGTAGCCTACTCCGTCGTCCCGACGGCGTCGGGGCGCGGCCGCGCCGAGCCTTTCGGTGCTCGCACGGCCATGTGGCGCATGGCGCCGTCCGTGATGCGCAGCACGCGGCTCAACTCGTCGAGCGCCGCGGGGTCGCAGTCGAACGTGAGCAGGTGGTAGTAGGCCTCGCCCTTCTTGCCGATCTCGTAGGCGAGCTTGCGCTTGCCCCAAGGCTCCGTTCGGCCCCAGACGCCGCCGTCTTTGGTCACGATCTCCTGCAGGCGGGCGATGAGCTCGTTCTGGCGCTCGTCGGAGAGCTCTGGATCGAGCATGAGCAGCACCTCATATGGATTCACGGTCCCGAACTCCTCCTTCCCTCGGTCTGATGCGGCCCCGCCGATCGCGCGCCGGTTCGGGAGTTGCGGCGCGAGGGCGTGGCAGGAAGTGCGACCGAGTATAGCTGGCAGGCGTGACTTGCCCCCGGGCACTCCGTCATGGAAGAGTGACGGGAGTGAGACAGAAGCTCGCATTCCTCGCCGGCCTCGGCGCCGGGCTGGCGCTGGTCGGGCTGCTGCGCCGCCGCCGACGGGAGCCGGTCGCGGTCGAGTCCCCGGCCGAGGAGCTGCGTCGCAAGCTCGAGGCGAGCAAGCGCGGATCGTCCGGGCCGGAGCCCGCGGTGGGATTCGCGCCCGCCTCGCCTGCGGCCGAGCCGCCCGCCTCGCCGGGAGGTGTCGACGAGGCGCGCCGCCGGGTGCACGAGGCCGCCCGTGCCGCCGCCGAGGAGATGCGTCGCTCGGGCACCGACGACCGGACGGCCTGAGGCCCGCGCGCTCCGCGCGGGCCGATGGATCCGGGCTCAGCCCGCGGCCGTGTCGACGGCCCGGCCCCGTGCGGAGAGGGCGAGGACGAGCGGCGCCGAGAGCGCGACCAGGACGAGCGCGGGCAACGCGGCCTCGGAGTACGCGCCGACCGCCGTCTCCTTCCAGACCTCGGTCGCGAGCGTCTCGAACCCGATCGGACGCAGCAGCAACGTTGCCGGCAGCTCCTTCATCGTGCTCAGGAACACGAGCGCGGCGCCGGCGAGGATCCCGGGGCGGGCGAGCGGCAGCGTTACCGCGGCGAGGACGCCCAGCCGGTTTCGCCCGAGGCCCCGCGCCGCCTCCTCCAGCTTCGGGTCGACCGTGGCGAGGCCCGAGCTGGCGCCGGCCAGCGCTTCCGGCAGGAAGCGCACGACGTAGGCGAACAGGAGCAGCCCGAGCGTCTGGTAGACGGGGGCGGCGTAGCGAGCGCCGAAGAAGACGAGCGAGAGTGCGATCACGATCCCGGGGAGGGCGTTCGGCACGTACGCGAGCCGCTCGAGCGCCCCGGCCCAGCTGGAGCGGTAGCGGCTCGCGAGGATCGCGATCGGGAGCGCGGCCGCGGCCGCGCACGCCGCGGCGGCGGCGGCGGCGCCGAGCGAGGCCGCCGCCGGGCCCCAGGGGAGCTCGACCCCGGCGCCGAGCGAGACGGCGCGCTCGAGCCAGTAGCCGAGCACGGCGAGCGGAACGCCCAGGAAGAAGAGGACGGCGAGCCCGCAGGCGGTGGCGGCCGGCCAGCGCCAGCGGCCGAGCCGGACGGGTCGAGCCGGACGGGCCGCCCCCGGGCCGAGCGAGTGGTAGCGCACGGCCCGGCGCGAGCGGGCCTCCAGCGCGAGCACGATCGCGGTCAGCGCGACCAGCACGAGCGCCAGCACGGCGGCGGGCGTGCGGTCAAACAGCGAGCGATACTGGAGGTAGATCGCCCGGGTCAGCGAGTTGTACTGCATCAGAGACACAGCGCCGAAGTCCGCGAGCGTGTAGAGGGCGGCGAGCAGCCCTCCCGCGGCGACCGCGGGGCGGACGACCGGGAAGGTGACCCGCGCGAAGGTCGCGAGCGGGGAGCGCCCGAGGCTCGACGAGGCCTCTTCGAGCGCGGGGTCGGCGCTCGACAGCGCCGCGGCGGCGAGGACGTACACATACGGATAGGTCGAGAGCGTGAGCGCGAGGACGGCGCCGGGGAAGCCGTAGATCTCGGGGATCCGCTCGATCCCGAACGGGCCGGACAGGAGCTGCTGGAGCAATCCGCGCGGGCCGAACGCGCCGAGCAGCGCGAGCGCGGCCACGTAGCTCGGGATCACGAGCGGGAGCGCGGCGGCGACGCCGAGCACGCGCCGGCCCGGCAGGTCGGTGCGGGTGACGAGCCAGGCGAGCCCGACGCCGAGAACGACGGCGGCGGCTGTCACCACCGCGACCAGGGCCCCCGTGTCGAGCAGGAGCTCCGCCGTCCCGTGCCGCCCGAGCACGCTCCAGCCGTCCGCGCCACCGCCGGCGGCCCGGATGACCAGGTACGCGAGCGGCAGGAGCGCGAGCGCGACGACGGCGGCCGCGGCCGCGACGAGCCAGGGCGACGGCCGGCGGCGGGTGCGAACCCGCGCCCGCACCGCCGCCGCCGGCCCTTCGCTCACGACGTCAAGCCCACCTCGTTCAGGAGCTCGAGCGTGGCCTCGAGCTCGGCCCCGAGCTCCGCCAGTGAGATGTCGGGGCCCTGGAGCGACTCGAGCGAGGGGAGTCCCTCGCGCGGTGCGACACCGGCGACGAGCGGGTACTCGGCCTCCTCCGCCTCCTCCGCGTAGAAGCGCTGCCCGGCGTCCGAGAGCAGGAAGCGGACGAACGCGAGTGCCGCCTCCTGCTGGTCCGAGCCGGCGAGCACGCCCACGCCGGCGACGTTGACGAGCGCCCCGGGGTCGCCTGCGTCGAGGAAGTGGTTGTCCACCGGCGCGTCCGGCTGCTCCTCCTTGAGCAGGTAGAGGTAGTAGTGGTTGACGAGCCCGACCTCGATCTCGCCGGCGGCGAGTGCCTCGAGCACGGGCGAGTTCTTCTCGTAGAGCTTCGGCTCGTTGGCCTTGATCCCCTCGAGCCAGCGGCGCGTCTCCTCCTCGCCGAGGGCGAGGCGCATCGCCGTCACGAAGGCCTGGAAGGATGCGTTCGTCGGCGGCAGCCCGATCTTGCCCTTCCAGCGTGGGTCGGTCAGCTCCAGCACCGACCCGGGCAGCTCGTCGTGGGAGACGGCGTCCGTGTTGTAGGCGAGCACGCGCACGCGCCCCGACGTGCCGACCCAGCGGCCGCCGGCATCGCGGTAGCGCTCGTCGACGCGCTCGAGCAGGTCGACCGGCAGCCCGGCGAGCAGTCCCTCGGCGGCGACCGCCCCGAGCGCGCCCGCGTCCTGGGCGAAGAACACGTCGGCGGGCGACCCGTCGCCCTCCTCGGCGAGCGTCGCCGCGAGCTCGGCGCTGTCGCCGTAGCGGACCTCCACGGCGATCCCCGTCTCGTCCTCGAACAGCGCGAACAGGGGTGCGACGATCTCTTCCTCGCGGCCCGAGTAGACGGTCAGCGTCTCGCCGGTCGCCTGCTCCTCCGTCCCCGTCCCCGCTGCGTCGTTGCCGTCGCCGCCGCAACCCGCGGCCGCGAGCGCCGCGACGGCGAGCAGCGCAGCCAAGGCGGTCATTGTCCTCATCCGATCCCCTCCATCCGGTATCTCCATGTAAGGAGTTACTTACAATGGAAATAAGGAATACCTGGCGACGGGCCGAGCGTCAACCGGCTTCGAACACGGCGACGGTTCCGGCATGCGGCGTCACCGCGACGCGGGCGCCGAGTTGAACGACTTCGGTCGAGGGGCGCTGGGAGACGAGCTCCGTGCCGTCACCGAGGCGGATCCGGTAGAAGACGTCGTGACCGCGGAACTCCCGGGCCACGACCTCCCCGGAGCCGGACGGATCAGGCCGCAGCTCGAGCCGCTCGGGCCTGACGAGGACGTCGACGGTGCCGTGCCCGTTCGGCGCCCGCACGGAGAACGTCCCGAGCCGGGTCTCCGCGCGCCCGGCGACGACCCGCCCCGGGACGAAGTTCGCGGCCCCCACGAACGTCGCCGCCCAGCGGGTCGCGGGCGCGTGGTAAACCTCCTCGGGCACCCCGACCTGGACGACCCTGCCGACCCGCATGAGCGCGAGCCGGTCGGCGATCGAGAACGCCTCCTCCCGCTCGTGGGTGACGAGCACGACCGTGACGCCCACGGCGCGCAGGATCGAGGCGAGCTCCTCCCGCATCGTCGTGCGCAGCAGGGGGTCGATGTTGCTCCACGGCTCGTCGAGGAGCACGAGCGAGGGCCGCGGGGCGATCGCGCGCGCGAGCGCGACGCGCTGCTGCTGGCCGCCCGAGAGCTCGTGGGGGAAGCGTCGCCCCTCGCCCGCGAGCCCGACCAGCTCGAGCGTCTCGGCCACGCGCGCGGCTCGTCCGGGCCGCGCCAGCCCGAAACCGACGTTGGCGCCGACGGAGAGGTGGGGGAAGAGCGCGTAGTCCTGGAAGACCATGCCGACGCGCCTCCGGTCGGGCCGAACCCAGGCGCCGCCGCCGGCGACCGTCTCTCCGTCGAGCTCGACGGTCCCGGCGTCGGGCTCCTCGAAGCCGGCCACGAGCCGAAGCAGCGTCGTCTTCCCGCAGCCGCTCGGGCCGAGCAAGGCCAGGAACTCGCCGCGCTCGACGGCGAGGTCGACGCGGTCGACAGCGGCGATGGTGCCGAATCGCTTCGACACCCCGTTCAGGGAGATGATCGGTCCGGTCATCGGCAGGTAAGTCCGACGGGGAACGGAAATAAGGGTACCCTGCTTCCGGGGCTCAGCGCAACCTGACGGCGCCTGCGGGGAGCTCCGGGATCGCTACCCTGGGGCCCGTGCCGTACTTCATCTGCCCGAGCTGCAAGCGGCGCGTCATCGACGCCGACCGTCGCGACGGGCTGACCCACCAGCCGGTCGGCTGCTCGAGCTGCGGCTTCGGCTTCCTGTTCGAGTTGCTCGAGGACTACTACCCCGGTCCGAGCACCGGCCTCGTCGCGTGCGACGGGCAGCGGCGCGTGATCGCGATCGGCCGCGGCGTGCTCGAGCTGACCGGCTACCGCGAGCGGGACGTGCTCGGCCGCGACGTGATGGAGGCGTTCGGGCTGCGCGGCGAGGACGGTCAGGATCCGGCCGCGCTCGCGGTCGAGTGGGGCGTGCGCCGGCTCGGGCAGCGGCTGACGCTGCGGCTTCGCTCGGGTGCGGAGCGTGCCGTCGTCGCGGACTTCTTCCCCGCCTACGACGATGACGGCGGCCTGCTCGTCGCCCTCACACCGGGCTAGCGAGCCGCCGCGGCGGACGTGACGGTCGAGGCCCCGCGGCCTCCCGAAGCCCGCCGGCGAGGCGCTGGCGAGCCCGTCCGAGCGCGGTCGCGACGGTGAAGACGTGCTACCCGGCGCCGGGGTGCGAGAGCCGCTTGCCGAGCCCGGCGGACGTCCCGGCCGGGAACGGGCTGCACGCGCGAGGCGGCGCGGGCGGCCGCGTTCTCAGGCTGAACGCTCGAGCCCGCGCAGCGACCGGACCAGCTCGAGCGCCTCGCGCTCGGCGCGGCGGCTGGCCTCGCTGCTGACGCGGCAGATGCCGAGCAGGAGCACCGAGCTCAAGGAGACGGTGACCGACACGAGCAACCAGATCCACCAGGGCATAGGGCGCATCTTCCTCGACTCCCCCGAAAGGGGCATGGTCGAATGTGATCAATCTGACGTACCGGGCCGCGCGCGCGCCGTCTCGTAGGCTTGCGGAGGTGGAGACGAACTTCGGCTCGAGCGACCTCTACAGCCTCGGGATCGAGGAGGAGTTCCAGATTCTCGACGGCGAGACGCTCCGCCTCGTCCCGCGCGTGGACGAGCTGCTCGCGTCGATCGGGCGCTCGGGCGGCGAGCGCGCGCGTGAGCATGTGACCCACGAGCTGTTCCAGTCCGAGGTCGAGATCTCGACCGGCGTCGCCGGCTCGGTGGCGGAGGCGGTCGAGGAGCTCGCGTACCTGCGCGGGCGTCTGCGCGCCGCGGCGGCATCCCGCGGCGCCCTGATCGCGTCGGCCGGGACGCACCCGTTCTCCTCGTACGAGTGGCAGGAGGTGACGGAGGAGCGCCGCTACCTGGACCTGCTCGAGACCATGCGCTGGGTTGCGGAGCGAGGGCTCGTGTTCGGCCTCCACGTCCACGTCGGGCTCGACTCCGCGGAGCGGGCGATCGCGTGCGCCAACGGGCTGCGCGCGGCCCTGCCCGAGCTGCTCGCGCTCTCGGCCAACTCACCGTTCTGGCACGGCCGGGCGACCGGGCTCGCCTCGACGCGCGCCAAGGTCTTCGAGGGGTTCCCGCGCAGCGGCGTGCCCCCGGCCTTCGACTCCTTCGCCGACTTCGAGCGTCTGGTCGAGCGGGGCGTGCGCACGAACTCGTTTCCGGACTACACGTACATCTGGTGGGACGTCAGGCCGCACCCGCGCCTCGGCACGGTCGAGCTGCGGGTCTGCGACGCGCAGACGAGGCTCTCGAGCGTGGCCGCCCTGGCCGCGCTCGCCCAGTCGCTTGTCGCGACCGTCGTCGGGGAGCTCGAGCGGGGCGAGCGGGCGCCGGCCGAGCCGCAGACGCTGCTCGAGGAGAACAAGTGGCGGGCGCTCCGGGACGGACTCGATGCGGTGCTGATCGATCTCGCGACCGACACCGAGCGGCCCGCGCGTGAGGCGGTGGCGGCGCTCGCCGAGCGCTGCGCCCCGGCAGCGGCCGCTCTCGGCTGCGTCGCGGAGCTCGACGGAGTGGGAGCGATCCTCGCGCGGGGGAACGGGGCGGACGAGCAGCGGCGCGTCCACGGCGAGCACCACAGCATCAGGGCGGTGGCGCGGTGGCTGGCGGACGAGACGGTGTGCCTGCCGAAGCTGCGGCCGGGCGCGTCCCGGTAGCCGTCAGCTACCTCGCCGGCTCCGCCCGCCCGCGTGCGCGTGCGGGCGGGCGGCGAGCGCGGCGAGCAGGGCGACGGCCACGAAGTTGCGGAAGCTGGGCTCGGGCCAGCCGAGCTCGGCGGTGCCATCGAGCCAGCCGGGGTGAACGAGGAAGACGATGCCCGTGATCAGGACCTTGCCGAGCCAGCCGAGCACGAGGAACAGCGTCGCGAGCACGATCGCCCAGAAGCCGAGCTCGGGGAGGCCGAGCGCCGGCCCGAGCTCGAGCACGTTCCAGGCGAGCCAGAAGACGAGCGGCCCGAGCAGGATCGCGGCGGTGACGGCGGCGAGCACGACCGCCAGACCGCCCGCCACGAGCGTGCCGACCCCGAGTACCTTCAGCGCCATCCGGCCGGCCGGGTGCACAGCGTCAGCCTATACGCGGCGCGCGGCGGCCGGTGGAGGGCTCGCCGGCGGTGCCCGCCGGGACGGTCCCGCGGTCCGCGTCCGTTCCGGTCGCATCGATGTCGGCCCGGGCCCGGCGCCGCAGCGTGCGCCCGGCCCGGCTCGTCCTGCGCGGCCTCGAGCCGTGGGCGGATGGGTGGGCGTCGATCGGTCCGTGGGCGCCGGAAGGCGGCTCACCCGGCGGAACGGAGCGGCCCCGGAGTCGAACCGAGCCAGCGTGGGGCTGCCACGCCTCACCGGTTTTGAAGACCGGCTGGGCCACCGGGCCCGTGCCGCTCCGCCGGGGAGCCTAGCTGCCCGTGACCCGTGCCCGGTAGCGGAACGTCCGGTTGTCGTCGAGCGGGCGGCCCTGGCACGCGTAGGGGGTGCCGCGCCAGCAGGCGAGTCGGGCGCTCCCGTTCGAGAGGACGAGCACGACCGCTTCGAGCGAGCGGTTGAACGCGACCGAGAGCGAGGCATTGCCATCGGCGTCGAGGCGGAACGGCTGCTGGGTGGGCCGGCCCGCGACCGGGATCGTGACGAGTGCGGCCTCGGCGCCCCTCCACCGGCGAGGGCCGTCCACCGACACCGTCAGCCGCGCCCCGCTTCGGAGCCCCGGCGCCGGGCGGAACGACCCGTACCAGCTCGTCAGGTGGTCGAGCACCACGGAGCCGCCCGCCGAGGCGCCGGCGGCGAGGGTGACGGTCCGCGCGGGCTCGGGGGCCGGGTACGCGGCGCCTTCCTCGTAGAACGCGTCCGGGACGAGGTTGGTCGCAGCGAAGTCGCGGAAGGTGGCGCGTAGCGTCGCTCCGCGCTCGGCGAGCGCCCGGTCGATTGCCTTCGACGAATGGTGGTCGGGCGCCCCCGCGGCGGCGTCGGCGAGCTCCCAGATCCGGCGGACGACGTCCGGCGCGCCCTCGCGCTCGGAGAGGAAGCGGAAGAACACGAAGGCGCCGTACTGGAAGAGGACCCTCGGGTGGGTGGTGGGCGGGCCGAGGTCGAGCGGTACCGACGGGTCGGTCAGCTGGCTCTGCCACAGGTAGCCGAGGTTGTCGTCGACGCTGTCGTAGACCTCGTCCTCCATCCATGTCGCGGTCGCTTCGAGCAGCCAGCCGTCCTCGAGGTAGTCGTAGCCGAACTGGATCGCGTGGAAGAACTCGTGCGCGGCGGTGACGGAGAGGCTCGCCTCCGCGGGCGCCCCGTCGAACTGTCCGGGCGCGAAGTCGTTGTCGAGGACGCAGTAGGCGGAAGCGACGTAGCGGGTTCCGCCCACGCGGGGGTCGTCGCTCGTGCAGTAGCCGTACAGGGTCTCCGACCCGACATCGACGAGGTAGACGTCGATCCGGCCGTCCGGACCGTGGTTTGCCGAGCTCTCGTCGGCGAGCGGCGGGCGGTACCCGAGCCGGTCGATCTCGGCCGCCCAGACCTCGGCAAGCTTCGCCTGGGCGAGCTCGACCTGGTCGGGAACCGTGTCGGCGTCCGCGTCGGCGAGCGGGGGCGCGTCGTCGGTCGACTCGACCCAGTGCACGCACACGTTGCCCGAGCAGTCGACCCGGCTCGGCACCGTGTAGCCGTGGCCCTGCGGGTCCGCGTTCCCGTCGTCGGGTCGCGCGAGTAGGCGGCTCGCCAGGCGGCGCTCGGCGGGGGGCAGCTCGTCGAGGCGCAGCGCGAGGTCGCGCAGGACGAGGGTCGCCGCGCGGGCTGGCGAGGGGGCGATGGCCCCGAAGCGGGCCGCGACGTCGGAGCGGCGAAACAGGGCGCGAGCGCGCTCGAGCGCGTAGCGCCCCTCGGTCACGCGGCCGCCCTCGAGCGCCCGGGTCAGGCTGTCCGGGGCGCCGGGAGCGAGGGAATGGGTGCCGCCGGGAGGCAGCGCCGCGGCAGCGCTCGCGAGTGCGAGCGTCGCAACGAGAGCCGCCCCGGAGGCGAGGGCGGCCCGCGGGAGCACGGGGCGCATTGTACGGCTATCGGTCGGTCGGCCCGGCGGCCTGAGCGTCAACCGCCCACGGCGCGTCCTCGCCGCCTGAGCACGCGGACGTCACCGGCGCGGCGGGTGACCCCGTCGGCGTCGAGCCGCTCGAGCACGAGCTGGGCGGCGCGCCGGCCGATGCCGGCGAGGTCACGGAAGCGCGCGAGCGTGATCGACCCGGCCGTCTCGCACTCCTCCGAGACGAGCCGGCGCGCCTCCGCGAACGCCGCCGCCGAGAGGACGAGCCCGTCGGCGAGGCGCACGAGTCGGCCCTCCCGCTCCAGGTACACCGCCAGCTCCTGGTCCTCCGCCTGGACCGGCGTGAGCCCGCCCGTCGCGAGTCGGGTCTCGAGTCGCTCCGCCGCGCCGGCGCGATCGCCGAGGCCGGCGCTCGTCCCCGGCGCGAACGCCTTCGCGTCCCGGCGCTCGAACGGGAGCAGGGAGAGCACCGCTTGTGCCCAGGGGCGGGCCGGGAGGAGCTCGGCGAGCGGCACGCCCGGGTCGAGCGGGGTGCTGCGGGCCCGGTCGGCGAGCCGTCGTGCCACCCGGTCGGCCAGCTCGTCGAAGCGTGCGGGCGTGAGGAACCAGTCTCCCGCCCGCACGGCCGCGGCGAGCCCCCGCTCGAGCTCGTCACCGGCGAGCAGGGCGCGGCGGGAGAGGTCTCCCCGCGAGATCGGCTCGGCGGCGGCGTCGAGAATGCCGAGGATGATCGACTCCGGGTCGCCCCGCTCGAGCAGCTCGAGGCGGTGCTCGCTCGGTCGCCGCGGCGGCGCCGGGTCGAGCACGACCCCTCCGCCGACCGTGGTCTGCGCTCGCAGGACGACGCGGTCGCCGCGGGCGGCCACGACGGGAGCCGCGAGCCGGGCCTGGGCGTAGCGCTCGCCGATCCGCACGAGCCGGGCCTGGTGCTCGGCCGTGCCGTGGTGCACGCGTAGGCTCGCATGCGCCGGGAGCTGGCCGCCCGGCAGCTCGAGCAGGAGCAGATCGAGACGGTAGCTGGCCGGGAAAGCGCCCGGAGCGATCAGGGCGTCCCCGCGGTGCACCTCGCCTCGCTCGATCCCTGGCAGCGAGACCGCGACCCGCTGGCCGGCCCCGGCCCGCTCCACCGCTCGGTCGTGGACCTGCACGCTGCGCACCCGCACCCGGCGCCCGGCGGGCACGAGCTCGAGCTCGTCGCCCGCGCCGATCGACCCGGACCAGAGCGTGCCGGTCACCACCGTGCCGATCCCGCGCAGGCTGAAGGAGCGATCGACGAACAGCCGGGTCGCCGCGAGCGGCTGCCGCCGCTCGACCCGGTCGGCGGCCCGGGCGAGGGCGGCGCCTAGCTCCCCGAGCCCCGCTCCCGTGCGGGCGCTCACCGGGATGGCCTCCGCGTCCGGGACGAGCTCGCGTGCCTCGTCGAGCGCCAGCTCGAGCGTCTCACCGTCGACCGCGTCGGACTTCGTCACGGCCACCACGCCCCGCTCGATCCCGAGCAGCCGGACGATCGCCAGGTGCTCGTGCGTCTGGGGTCGCGCGCCCTCGGCCGCGTCGATCACGAGCAGGAAGAGATCGATTCCGGTCGCGCCCGCCACCATCGTCCGCACGAAGCGCTCGTGGCCGGGCACGTCGACGACGGACAGCCTGCGGCCGTCGGGCAACTCGAGCGGCGCGTAGCCGAGCTCGATCGAGATCCCGCGCTCGCGCTCCTCCGGCAGGCGGTCCGTGTCCCTGCCGGTGAGGGCGCGGACGAGCCAGGTCTTGCCGTGGTCGATGTGGCCCGCGGTCCCGAGAACCAGCGGCGCCCGGGTCATCGGGCGCGGGCGGTCGCGACGGCCGCCGCGACCTCCTCGACGTCGTCGTCTCCGAGCGTTCGGCAGTCGAGCAGGAGGCGCCCGTCCCGGACGGCGCCGAGCACGGGCGGCTCGCCCAGCCGCAGCGGGGTCGCCAGCTCCTCTGCGAGCGTGCACGCGAAGCTCTCGAGCTCGGCCAGCGGGAGCGCGCCGCCGCCGACGCGCGCGACCGTCGGCTCCACGGCCCCGCCGGTCAGGGCGGCCAGCCGCTCCGCGCGGGCCCGCACCGCGGCCGCCGGCTCCGCGATCATCCGGAGCACCGGCACCTCGAGGCGCGCCCGCCGCGGATCGCGGTGGAGGGCGAGCGTTCCCTCGAGTGCCGCCAGCGCCAGCTTGTCCGCCCTGAGCGCGCGCTGCAGCGGGTGCCGGCGCAGTCGCTCGACGAGGTCGGCCCGGCCGGCGGCGATTCCCGCCTGGGGTCCGCCGAGCAGCTTGTCGCCGGAGAAGCAGACGAGGTGGGCTCCCGCGGCCAGGCTGGCCCGGACGGGCGGCTCGTCGCCGAGCTCCCCGAGCACGCCGGAGCCGAGATCGTCGACGAGGACGAGCCCCCGCCGCTCGGCGAGCGCCGCCAGCTCGGCCAGCGGGGGTTGCTCCGCGAAGCCGACGATCCGGAAGTTCGACTGGTGCACCCGCAGCAGCACGGACGTGTCGGCGGTGATCGCCCGCTCGTAGTCGGCGGTGCGCGTCCTGTTGGTCGTGCCCACCTCGACCAGCCGTGCGCCGGAGCGTGCGAGCACGTCCGGGATGCGGAACCCGTCGCCGATCTCGACCAGCTCCCCGCGCGAGACGATCACCTCGCGGCTCTCGGCCAGGGCGGCGAGCGCGAGCAGCACCGCCGCTGCGTTGTTGTTGACGACGAGCGCCGCCTCGGCGCCCGTCAGGTCGCGCAGGTGCCGGGCGACGTGATCCTGGCGCGAGCCGCGCGTTCCGGGCTCGAGCTCGAGCTCGAGATTCGAGTAGCCGCGCGCGACGGCAGCGACCCGCTCGAGCGCGGCGGTCGCGAGCGGAGCGCGACCGAGGTTCGTGTGCACGATCACCCCGGTCGCGTTGAGGACGCGGCGAAGGCGCGGGGCAATCGTCCCGAGCGCGTCGGCCTCGGCCCTGGCGGCGAGGTTGCCGGTGTCGAACCCGGCCAGGATCTCCTCCCGCGCCCGCTCGAGCGTGCGCCGGGCGGCCCCGACAACGAGGGCGCGGCCGTGCAGCTCGGCGAGCTCGAGGAGGCGCGGCTCGGCCAAGAGCCGGTCGACCGAGGGGAGCTCGCGCAGACGGGCTTCGGGTGGGCGTTCGCTCACGATGCCGATGATAGGGGTCGCGACCTCGCGGTATGATCAGCCGACCGTGAACGCGAACACCGCCACGCTGCGTCTCGCCATCTTCCCTCGCGCCGGGCTCCTGACCGACGCGCTGCTCGTCCTGGCGGGGACGGCGCTCGTCTCGCTCGCGGCCCAGGTGTCGATCCCGCTCCCGTTCACGCCCGTGCCGATCACCGGTCAGACGTTCGCGGTCGTGCTCGTCGGTGCCTCGCTCGGCTCGCTGCGCGGGCTCGCGAGTCTCGTCCTCTACCTGCTGGTCGGTGTTGCCGGCGCTCCCGTCTACGCGGAGCAGACGCACGGCTGGGAGACGTTCATGGGCCCGACGGGCGGCTACCTGCTCGGGTTCATCGTCGCGGCTTACGTCACCGGCTGGCTGGCGGAGCGCCGTTGGGACCGACGGTTCTCCTCGGCGATCGCGGCGATGCTCACCGGCAGCGTGCTGATCTACGGCGCCGGGCTGCCGTGGCTCGCGGCCGAGCTCGACACGGGCCTCGAGGCGACGCTGGAGGCGGGCCTCTACCCGTTCGTGGTCGGAGATCTGCTGAAGCTGTACCTCGCGGGTGCGCTCCTGCCGCTCGCCTGGCGCCTAGTCGGGCGCCTCCGCGGCGGCGGCTAGCCCGGATCTTTCACGAAGGGCGGCTGCCGGCGCTTGAGCGCGTTGGTGGAGGCTGGCGACGAGGTGTGCGACGAGTAGGGCTGTGAGGAAGCGATGGGGCCGGGCGGGGTTCGTTTTTCG
>JADLFG010000003.1 GCA_020845695.1 Thermoleophilia bacterium
GCCATACTTCACCCTCAAGGTGCGTCCTCCTTGTGCAGGGAGCAGGTCCAGAGAACCCGAATCATCCCTGCACAGGAGGACGTCTCTGCTTCCGTCGCCAGCCCAGCTCGCGGGGAATCGAGGCTAGTGGCTCTCGCGATCCTCGCGCAGGAGCCGCACCCAATCGACCCTGGGCTCGACGTCCCATTCGGGCGGCAGGGGCAGCGTCGCCGCGTGGCCGGCCACGATCTCGTCGAGCTCCGCCTCGTCGACGAGATGCTGCGTGCCGACCTTCTGCGAGCCCAGCCTCCCCGAGCGGATCCAGCGCCGCACCGTCTCGGGGTCGCGGCCCACACGCCTTGCCGCCTCGGGCACCGTGAGCATAGTCGTATACTACTACACGAACGCTGCCGGCCGGCCGTGCGAAGGACCGTCAGCCGCCGCGATTGCGGCGCTCGTCCTCGTGCACGAAGAGCCCGCGCAGGGCACCGGCGGCTTGCTGGCGGACGGTCCGCGGCGGGCCGGGGCCGGGGCGGTCGGCGCCCGGCCAGGCGGCCGCGAGCTCTGCGCCGAGCAGGAACGTGACCGCAGCGAGGTAGACGAAGAAGAGGAACGCGAGCACCGCCCCGAGCGAGCCGTAGATCAGGTTGAAGCGCGACACGTTGGCGACGTAGAACGAGAAGGCCGTCTTCGCCGCCTCGAAGCCGGCAGCGCCGGCGAGCGCCCCCACCCAGACCGCGCCGAGGGGTGGCCGGGCCGCGGGAACGTGGCGGTAGCAGAGCGCGAAGGTGGCGAACGTGAGCGCGAGCGGCACGACCGCGTGCAACAGCTCGCCCGCGACGCCGGCCCCGGGGACGGCTCTGAGGAGGACCGTCAGGCCGACCGAGACGAGGACGAGCAGCCCGGCGGCGGCCACGAACGCGAGATCGAGCAGCTTCGCCCGGCCGGCGGGACGCGGGCGCACCTCGGGCCAGACGGCGTTGAGGCCGATGCGGATCGCGCCCATCATCCCGCTCGCCGACCAGAGCAGGCCGGCCAGAGCCAGGAGCCCGGCGACGCTGGCCGGGCTCGCGATCCCCGCGACCGCCCGCTCGAGGTCGACGCCGGCGGCATCCGAGAGCGGCAATCGCTCGAGCAGCCAGCGGGTCACCTCGCGGCGCGCGTCGTCGACCTGGAGCACGAGCCCGAGGATCGAGACAAGCAGGATCGCGAGCGGGAAGAGCGAGAACAGCGCGTGGTAAGCGATCGCGGCAGCGGACTGTGAGCCGCGGTGGCGCCCGAACGCCGGGACAGCGCGGGCGAGCGCCCGCGCGAGCCGTACGCCCACCCCCGCCGCACGCCCGGGTGCTCCGCGCATCGCGGACGACACTACCCGCCCACCGTACGTCACGGCGGGCCTGCTACCCTGCCGCGCATGGGCAACATCGGCGCTTGGGAGATCGCCCTCATCATCCTCGTCGTGCTCCTGATCTTCGGGCCGAAGCAGCTCCCGAAGATCGGCCGCTCGCTCGGGCGCGGCATGCGCGAGTTCAAGGAGACCGTGACCGACACCGGCCGCGAGATCAAGGAGGCGACCGCCGTCACGCCGTCCGAGTTCAAGGCGGCGCTGAACCCGCTCGCTCCCAGCCCCCCGAAGCCCGCCGCGGAGCCGCAGGCGTCCGCGCCGCCGCCTCCGGCCGCCGCCACGGCACCGCCGCCGGCCCCGCCCGTCGAGGAGCCCGCAGCCGTGGTCGTGGCCGAGGAGATCGTCGAGCCCGAGCCCGGGCCGGCGCCCGAGCGCGCCACCTCCGCGTAGGGGCTACCCGCACGCACCCTTCAGCGTCGCGAGCCCGGTCTCCTCGCCGAGCTTGGGCTTCGCCCGCAGCGCCTCCTTCACCGTCCTGCGGATCAGCTCGACGTCCGGTACCGGCGTGCCGTTCTCCCAGGTCGCCGTGAATGCCGGCGGCACGAAGCTGACGACCACGAAGCGCTCCGTCCGGAGCTCCGGCAGCAGCTCGATCAGATCGGGCAACGCCTTCAGCGGGACGTCGGTTTGCATGTACTCCTTGATCGTCGACGCGAGCTTCGGGAAGCGCCGCAGCAGCTTCGCCGGGGTGGCCTGATCGGCGAGGGCGCCGACCAGACAGCGCTGGCGGCTCATCCGGTCGTAGTCGCTCGTCGCCCAGCGGGTGCGGACGTAGCCGAGCGCGAGCCGCCCGTCCAGGTGATGCTCGCCCGGCTCGAGATCGACAAGGATCCACTCCTCGCCCGGGAACGGCGTCGACACGCCCGCGTCGTACACGTGGGACCTGACGTTGACGGTGACGCCGCCGACCGCGTCGATCATCTCGACGAAGCCCCGCAGGTCGACGAGCGCGTAGTAGTCGATCTCGAGCCCGAGCAGGTTGCCGATCGTCTCCTTGATCGCGGTCGCGCCCGGATTCTTCGCCCCCGGGAACAGCTCGGGGTGCCAGGTCGCGTACTGCCAGAGCGCGTTCAGGATGTCCGGGAACGTCTCGAGCTCCGTTCGCGCGCTCGGCGGCAGCGGCACCCGCATCAGGTTGCGCGGCACCCCGAAGATCGCCCCGGTCCCGTCGCGCGCGTTCAGGCTGACCACGATCATCGTGTCGGTCCGGATCCCGCTGCGGTCGTAGCCGGCGTCGCCGCCGAGTAGAAGCAGGTTGACGCGGCCGCGCTCCTTCCAGTACGCGCCCCGCTCGGGCGGGTCGACCTGGTGGGCCGGCTTCGTCTCGGAGCCGGGGGCGGCGCTCCCTCCCTCGTCCCGCGGCTCGGTCTCCGATCCCTGCGCTGGCTCGCCGGTCTCAGCGGGCGCGGCCGCTGGCTCCTGCGGCGGCGGCTCATAGTCGACCGGCTCCTCGTCGGCGAAGACGCTGACCAGCAGGTCGTAGCTGCGGAAGTCGTAGTAGGCGGCGGTCGCGTACGGAACGGCGAGCGCGCACGCCAGCGTCGAGATGGCGAGCGCTCGGGCGCTCGCGTGGCCGCGCGAGCGGCCCACGCGGACGCGCCGACGTCGCGCGAGCCGGTAGGCGTCGACGACGCAGTGCAGGTGCAGGACGAAGACGACGAAGACCGCGACGAGCAGCCCGACGAGAACGTTCGGCCGGACGAGCATCCCGAGCACCCAGAGCGAATCCCTGAGCCACATGCCGGCGAGCGCCGCGCCGATCAGGACCGCCAGCGCGAGCATCGCGAGCCCGCGCCGGGCCCGGCCGGCGTAGAGCTGGCCCGCGCCCGGGATGAGCAGCGAGAAGAGCCCGGCGAGGAATGCCCGCGGCGGACGCTCACCGCGGTAGACGGTGTAGTGCTTCGTGGGCGCTGGGTGCTCGGTGGAGGCCAGGAGACGTCCCTTCGCTCGTCACAGAGTGCCACCGATCCGCCCCGGACGAAGGCCGGGGGGCCTTCAGCTTCCCGGCGCGGGCGCCGGCTCCTGCCGGCGCTCAGGCGCGGCGGCCACGGGCGATGGGGCCGCTGACCTCGGTCAGCCGCTCGAGGCCCGCGGCCCAGACCCGCCCGAACGTCGCGTGCGCGACCCCACCGGCGAGCTCGCTCGCGGGGTCCCTGGCCCGCGCGGTCAGGCCTCGCAGAGCTCGGCCGTCTCGGCCCCGCACGAGTCCTGGCCCCGGCCGCCGCGGGCGACATCGGTGCCGTTGCCGCCGGTGAGCTCGTCGTCGCCGCGACCGCCGAGCAACGTGTCGTCTCCCTCCCCGCCGAGCAGCCGGTCGGGACCGCCGAGCCCGCGCAGGACGTCGTTGCCGCCGAGCCCGCAGACCACGTCGGCACCGGGTGTCCCCACGAGAACGTCGTCTCCCTCGGTACCCGTGATCGTGCAGTCGCCACCTGGCGCAACGAGTGGCGGCCCGGCCGGGAAGGCCTGCCAGTCCGGCTCGCGGTTCGTACCGTCGTCGTCGACGACCAGGGTCACGCCGGTCCCGTCCGCGTTCATCGAGTAGAGGGCGAGGCCGCCCGAGCGCTGGCCCACGAACGCGATCCGCTTCCCGTCCGGCGACCACACGGGATCGCGATCGAGCCGCGAGTCGGTCAGCTTCGCCTGCCCCGAGCCGTCGGCGTTCATCACGAAGATGGCGCCGGTGCCGCCGCCCCCGCGCTGGCTGACGCCGCCGTCGCGCTGCGAGCTGAAGACGATCCGGGTGCCGTCCGGCGACCAGCTCGGCTGCTCGTCGTCGCCACCGGCGGACGTGAGCCGCGCGGCCGGACCGCCGGAGGATCCGATCACCCAGATGTCCATTCCGGCCTGCCCGCTCTGGTGGACGAACGCGATGCTCGCCCCGTCCGGCGAGAAGGCCGGGTCGTCATCGAGGAGCCGGTTGGAGGTGAGCCGGGTCTGGTCGGAGCCGTCCGCGGCCATGACGAAGATCTCGTCGGGCGACTCGCCGATGTCCGAAGCGCTCCCGGCCCGGTCGGACACGAACGCGATCCGCTCGCCGTCGGGAGACCAGCTCGGGTCGGTGTCGTCGCCGGGATCGGTCGTGAGGCGCTCGAGCCCGGTGCCGTCCGCGTTCATCACGTAGATGTCGGTGTTGCCGTCGCGCGTCGAGGCGAACGCGATCTCCGTCCCGTCCGGCGACCAGGCGGGGTCGAAGTCGGGCGCGGGGCTCGCGGTCAGGTTGCCGAGGCGCGTGCCGTCGGGTGCGACGGTCCAGATGTCGAGCGACCCGGTCGTGTTCGACACGAACACGATCGTGCCGTTGCCGCCGTTCGACGTGGCCGCCGCGGGCCCGGACCCGAGTGCGAGCGCGGCCGCAGCGGCCACGAGCGCGAGCGTGAGCATGGGGGCGAGAAGCTTCCGCATGGTGCTGATCCTCCTTCCGCTCGCCCCGGGAGAATCCTCCGTGCCGGGGCCGCAGAACGCGATCGTTTCGCTGAAGCGGCCCATGGTAGCGGCCCGCACGCGCCAGCGCCAGACCTAGCGTGGCCCTGCGGCGAGCTCCTGGAGCGACGGGCCGACCACGCCGAGGCCGTAGGCGGAGGAGCGGCCGGCCGCCCGCAGCGCCCGCTGGTAAGCCTCGACGACGGTGTCGCCGCCCGCCATCACCTCCCCGGTCGAGCGCATCTCGGCGGCCCGGTCGGCGGCGCCGGGGAAGCGGTCGTCCGGGAAGATCGCCTCCTTCGCCCACGCGCGCGTCGGGCGCGCCTGCGCCGGCAGCCCGAGGCTCGCGAGCGGCTCCCCCAGGAGCAGCCGGCAGGCGAGATCGACGAGCGGCACCCCGGTTGCTTTCGCCACGAACGGCACGGTTCTCGACGCGCGCGGATTCGCCTCGAGCACGTACAGCTCGCCGTCTCTGAGCGCGAGCTGGAGGTTGAGCAGGCCGCGCGCCCGCAGGCGGCGGGAGAGCTGGCGCGCGAGCGCGCCGATCTCGGCCTCGAGGGCGGGCGTCACCGACGGGCCCGGGATCACGCAGGCGGAGTCGCCCGAGTGGACGCCCGCCGGCTCGATGTGCTCGAGGATCCCCGCCACCCAGGCGTCCTCACCGTCGCAGAGGACGTCGACGTCGAGCTCGAGCGCGTGCTCGAGGAACTCGTCGACGAGCGCCGGCTCGTGGAGCTCGAGCTCCTCCGTGGAGCGCACGACCCGCATCCGCCGGCCGCCGAGCACGTAGTGGGGACGCACGAGCACCGGATAGCCGATCCGCTCCGCCACGATCACGGCCTCCTCGCGGGTGTCGGCAATCCCCCAGCGGGGTGCGCGCAGCGCCAGCTCCTCCAGCACGAGCCCGAACTTGCCGCGATCCTCGGCCGCGTCGATCGCGGGCAGCGGGTCGCCGAGCAGCGGCACGCCCTCGGCGGCGCGCGCGTGGGCGAGCCGCAGCGGCGTCTGGCCGCCGAGCGTGACGACGACGCCGAGCGGCCGCTCGAGCGCGCAGACGTCGAGCGCCCGCTCGAGCGTGACCGGCTCCAGGTAGAGCCGGTCGGAGGTGTCGTAGTCCGTCGACACCGTCTCCGGGTTCGAGTTCAGGAGCACCGCCTCGTAGCCGAGCCGGTGGAACGCCTGCGCGGCGTGGACGCAGCAGTAGTCGAACTCGATCCCCTGCCCGATCCGGTTCGGGCCGGAGCCGAGGATCAGGATCGTGCGGCCCGAGCCGGCCGGCGCGACCGGGTCGCCCGCCTCGTGTGAGAGGTAGTAGTACGGCGTGCGCGCCTCGAACTCGGCCGCGCACGAGTCGACCGCGAGCCGGCCGGGCAGGTCGCGGCGGCCGCGGACCTCGCGCTCCTCCACCCCGAGCAGGCGCGCGATGCGCGCGTCGGGCAGGCCGAAGCGCTTGGCGGCGGCAACGTCGCCGTCCGCGGCAAGCCGGCGCTCGGCCTCGCGGATCGACTCGAGCTCGGCCACGAAGTACGGGTGCAGGCCGGGGATCTCCGGCAGATCGCCGCCGTCCTCGCGACCCTCGAGCGCCTTCAGGAACGCCTCCGGGAAGGTGCGCCCGAGCCCCAGCGCCTCCCCCACCGCCCGCATCTCCGTGCCGAGCGCCGGCTCGGCCCACGGGAACTTCTCGAAGTCGAACCGCGGCGCCTTGACGGCCACGTAGTCGAGCGCCGGCTCGAACGCCGCGCTCGACGCACCGGTGATGTCGTTCGGAAGCTCGTCGAGCGTGTAGCCAACCGCGAGCAGCGCCGCCAGCTTGGCGATCGGGTAGCCGGTCGCCTTGGAGGCGAGCGCCGAGGAGCGCGAGACGCGCGGGTTCATCTCGATCACGTGGAGCTCGCCCGTCCCGGCGTCGTAGGCGAACTGGACGTTCGCGCCGCCGGTCGCGACCCCGACCGTGCGGGCGCAGGCGAAGGCGCCGTCGCGCAGCCGCTGGTACTCGGGGTCGGAGAGCGTCTGCTGCGGCGCGACCGTCCAGGAGTCGCCCGTGTGGACGCCCATCGGATCGAGGTTCTCGATCGAGCAGATGACGACGCAGTTGCCGGCCCGGTCGGCCATCACCTCGAGCTCGAGCTCCTGCCAGCCCTCGACCGAACGCTCCACGAGCACCTGGTCGATCGGGCTCAGCTCGAGCCCGCGCGCGACGCGCTCGCGGAGCTCCGCCTCGGTGCGACCGAGTCCGCCGCCCTGGCCGCCGAGCGTGAAGGCCGGCCGGACGACCGCCGGCGCGAGCCCCGCCGGCAGCTCGGCGAGCGAGCCGACGACGACGCTCTCCGGCACGGTGAGCCCCGCCGCGACGACGGCCTCGCGGAACGCGAGCCGGTCCTCGGCCCGGCGAATCGCATCGAGGTCGGCGCCGATCAGCTCGACACCGAAGCGGTCGAGCACGCCCGCCTCGCCGAGCGCGACTGCGAGATTGAGGGCGGTCTGGCCGCCGAGTGTGGGCAGGATCGCGTCGGGCCGCTCCCGCTCGACGATCGCCGCGACCGCGTCCGGATCGAGCGGCTCGATGTAGGTCGCGTCGGCCCAGTCGGGATCGGTCATGATCGTGGCCGGGTTCGAGTTGACGAGGACGACGCGGTAGCCCTCGGCCCTGAGGACGCGGCAGGCCTGGGAGCCCGAGTAGTCGAACTCGCAGGCCTGCCCGATCCGGATCGGCCCGGAGCCGACGATCAGGATGCTGCGAAGGTCGGTGCGCTTCGGCACGCGTCGGCGATCCGGTCGAAGAAGGGGATGGCGTCGAGCGGCCCGGGGGCCGCCTCGGGATGGAACTGGAGCGAGGCGAAGCCGTCGCCTGCGAGACCCTCGACGGTGCCGTCGTTGAGCGAGAGGTGGCTGACCTCGGGCGCGTCGGAGGCGCCGACGGCGAAGCCGTGGTTCTGGACGGTGACGAGCACCCGGCTCGTGTCGCGCACCCGCACCGGGTGGTTGGCGCCGCGGTGGCCGAACGGGAGCTTGTACGTGCCCAGCCCGAGCGCGAGCCCGAGCAGCTGGTGGCCGAGGCAGACGCCGAACAGCTCGACCCGCCCGAGCAGGTCGCGCACGGTCCGGATCGCCTCCGTGAGCTGCGCGGGATCGCCGGGCCCGTTCCCGACGAGGACGGCGCGGGGCCGCAGCTCGAGCACCACGTCGGCGGCGAACGTGGGCGGGCAGACGTACGCCTCGAGCCCCCGCTCCGCGAGTCGCCGGACGATCGAGCGCTTGCAGCCGAAGTCGAGCACGGCGACACGCGGCCCGGATCCTTCCGAGTAGGGCTCCCGCGTGCCCGCGAGCAGCCCGAGCGGCGGATGGGCGAGCTCGGGCTCGGCGAGCGCCCGCTCGTAGTCGATGTGCGGCTCGGCGAGCGCCCTCGCGAGCAGCTCGCCCGGCTCGGCCTCCCCGAGCGCGCAGCGCATCGCGCCCTGGGAGCGGACGTGGCGGACGACCGCGCGCGTGTCCACCTCCTCGAGCGCGACGACGCCCCGGCCCGCGAGCCAGCCCGCGAAGGCCGGGCGCAGGCGGCGGGCGACCACCGCGCGCGTCCAGATGCGATCCGACTCCATTCGCCCCTCGTCGACGCCGTAGTTGCCGACCAGCGGGTAGCTGAACGTCAGTACCTGCGCCGAGTAGCTCGGGTCGGTAACGGCCTCTTCGTACCCCGCCATCGCGGTCGTGAAGCAGATCTCCCCCGCGGCGACGCCGGGCGCGCCGGCGGCGCGACCCGGGAAGACCGTGCCGTCCTCGAGCACGAGCTGAGCGGGGCGAGTTGTCTGCATAACTACTCTCAAGATCGCATAATACGCAATAGGATGACTCCGCGCACCCGGCGACCCCGGAATCCGGGCGAGCCGCCGCACGTAATGGCATAACATCTCTACTTCATGCATAATAAGCGTATGGTTCCCGTCGCCGTCGTCGGCGCCGCCGGCTACTCCGGCCAGGAGACGCTCGATCGGGTGCTTGCGCACCCGGGACTCGACCTGGTCGCGCTCGGCTCGGACACGCTCGCCGGCCGGCCGGCGAGCGCGCTCGACCCGCGCCTCGCCCGCAACGGAGCCTCGCACGCGCCGGCGTTCGTCACGAACGAGGAGGCGCTCGCCGCCGGGGCGGAGCTCGTGCTGCTCTGCCTCGACCACAGCCGCGCGGCCGCGCTCGAGCCGCCGGCGGACGGCGTCGTCGTCGACCTCACGGGCGCCCACCGGCTCCGCGACGCCGACCTCTACGCGCGCTGGTACGGCTTCGAGCATCCGAGCCCGGCCGGGCTCAGCGCGTGGTGCTACGCGCTCCCGGAGCTGTGGCCGCCCACCAGCCGCCTGATCGCAAACCCCGGCTGCTACGCGACCGCGGCGCTCCTCGCGCTCGCCCCGCTCGCCGGAGCGGTCGACCCCGAAAGCGTCGTCGTCGACGCGAAGTCCGGCGTCTCCGGCGCCGGCCGGACGCTGAAGCCGAGCTCGCACGCGGGCTTCGTGCTCGAGAACCTCTCCGCCTACCGGGTCGGCAGCCACCAGCACGAGCCGGAGATCGAGCAGGCGCTCGGCTTCCCGGTCTGCTTCGTGCCGCACCTGCTGCCGATCCGTCGCGGGCTCGTCGCCACGTGCTACGTCCGCGGCGTCAGCGCGGCCGGCGTGCGCGAGCTGCTAGAGGATGCCTACGCGGGCTCGCCCGCGGTCAGCGTCCTGCCCGCCGACGTAACGCCGGAGCTCGCGCGCGTGCAGGGCACCGACGCCGCCGAGCTCGCGGTCTTCGCCGACCGCGCCACCGACCACGCGATCGTGATCTGCGCGATCGACAACCTCGGCAAGGGAGCGGCCGGCCAGGCCGTCCAGAACGCCAACCTGGCGCTCGGCTTGCCCGAGACGGCCGGCCTTCGCCTCGCGGGGGTGCTGGTGTGAGCGTCACCGCCGCCGGGGGCTTCGTCGCGACCGGGATCCACGCCGGCATCCGCCGCTCGGGTCGCGATCTCGCGATCGTCTGCTCGACGGCACCGTCCACGGGCGCCGCCATGCTCACCGCGAATCGAGTCCAGGCCGCCCCGGTCGTCGTGACCCGGGCCCACCTCGCCGCGGCGCAGCCGCGAGCCGTCGTCGTCAACTCCGGCTCGGCCACCGCCGCCACCGGCACGCGCGGCGAGCTCGACGCGCTCGCGACCACCGCCGAGGCGGCACGCCTGCTCGGCCTGCGCTCCGAGCAGGTCCTGCCGCTCTCGACCGGCGTGATCGGGACGCGGCTTCCGCTCGAGCGGATGCTCACTGGCCTGCGGGGAGCCGTCTCCGCGCTCTCGGCCGACGGGGGCCGCGACGCTGCCGAGGCGATCATGACCACCGACACCCGGACGAAGGAGGCCTCCGTCTCGCGCGACGGCTTCACGGTCGGCGGGATGGCGAAGGGCGCCGGGATGATCCACCCCGTGCTCGCGACCATGCTCGCGGTCGTGACGACCGACTACCCGCTCGCGCCCGGCGAGGCGGCCGGCTTCCTGGGCCCCGCCGTCGACGAGAGCTTCAACCGGATCTCGGTCGACGGCGAGTGCTCGACGAACGATGCCGTGATCCTGCTCGCCAACGGCTCGAGCGGCGTCGCGCGCGAGCCGGCCCGCGACGAGAGCTTCCGGGCGGCGCTGCACGAGGTGTGCGCCGACCTCTCGGCGCAGATCATCGGCGACGGCGAGGGCGCGACCGTGGTGCTCGAGATCGCCGTCACCGGCGCCGCGAGCGACCAGGAGGCGACCGCGATCGCCAGGCGCGTCGCCACCTCGCCGCTCGTGAAGACGGCCGCCTTCGGGCGCGACCCGAACTGGGGGCGCGTGCTCGCCGCCGCCGGCTCGGCCACCTGGAACGGCGGCTTCGCCCGGCTCGACCCGGAGCTCGTGCGGCTCGCCTTCAACGGCACCACCGTCTACGCGCGGGGCCTGCCGCTCGCGGCTGACCCCGAGCTCGCGGGCCCGTCCTGCCGGATCGAGCTCGACCTCGGCCTGGGCGACGGCGCCGCCACCTACCTCGCCTCCGACCTCAGCTACGACTACGTGCGCATCAACGCGGAGTACACGACGTGAGCCGCCTCGTGCTCAAGGTCGGCGGTGCCGTCGCCTCGGAGTCCGCCCACCTCGCGCTGGAGCTGGCGGCGGCGGGCCACGAGGTGGTCGTCGTCCACGGCGCGGGCCCGCAGATCTCGGCGGAGATGCGCCGCCGCGGCCTCGAGGTGACGTTCGTGAACGGGCGTCGCTACACGAACGAGGCAGCGCTCGAGATCGTCCGCGAGTCGCTCGCCGAGGTCAACGCGGGCCTCTGCGCCGCGATCGGCGAGCGCGCGCTCGGCTTCATGGGCGACGAGCTCGGCCTCGAAGCCGTTCAGGTTCCCAAGCTCGGCCTCGTCGGGGACCCCGTCCCGAGTCGCCCCGCGCTCGTCGAGAGCGCGTTTCGGGACGGGCGGATCCCGGTCGTCGCTCCCCTGGCGAAGGGACCGCTCAATGTCAACGCCGACGAGGCCGCGGTGGCCCTCGCCGCCGGCCTGGAGGCAGAGCGGATCCTCTTCGTGACAGATGTACCGGGAGTGCTGGTCGACGGAGACGTTGTACCGTCGCTCGGCGCCGACGAGGCCGAAACCCTTCTGATCGACGGCACGTTCCAGGGCGGGATCGTGCCGAAGCTCGAGGCCGCGGTGCGCGCCGCCCGGCTCGGCCTGCGCACGGAGATCGGCACGACGCGGATCCTCGCCCGCGCGGAGGCGCCGGCGTGACCTCCGTCCTCGCCGCCGGGCTCGGCACGCACGTGCTGCCGACCTACCCGCGCGCGGACGTGTGCTTCGTCGAGGGCGACGGCGTCTGGCTCGTCGATGCGGACGGGCGGCGCTACCTCGACTTCCTGGCCGGGATCGCGGTCGTCGGGCTCGGTCACCGCCACCCGGCCGTGACCGCCGCGGCGCACGCGCAGCTCGACCGCCTCTGGCACGTGTCGAACCTGTTCTGGACGCTGCCGATGGCCGAGCTGGCCGAGCGGCTCTCGGCCCGCCTCGGCGGCGGCCAGGCGTTCTTCTGCAACTCGGGCGCGGAGGCGATCGAGGCGGCGCTCAAGTACGCGCGCAAGGCGACCGGCAAGACCGGGATCGTCGCGCTCGAGGGCTCGTTCCACGGCCGCACGCTCGGCGCGCTCTCAGCGACCGGCCAGCCCGCGAAGCACGCCGGCTTTGGCCCGCTCGTCCCCGACGTCCGCTTCGCCGCCCTGAACGACGCCGAGTCGCTCGCGGCCGCGGCCGCCGACGGGAACGTGGCGTGTGTCCTCATCGAGCCGGTGCAGGGCGAGGGCGGGATCAACCCGGCGACCCCCGCCTTCCTCGAGTCCGCGGCCGAGCTCGCGCACGGCAACGGGGGACTGCTCGTGTTCGACGAGGTCCAGTGCGGCGTCGGGCGCACCGGCACGTTCTTCGCGCACGAGCAGCTCGGCGTCCGCCCCGACGCGGTCACGCTCGCCAAGGGACTCGCGAACGGTCTGCCGATCGGCGCCCTGCTCGTCGCCGACGAGGCCGCCGGCGGCTTCCAGCCGGGCGACCACGCCTCGACGTTCGGCGGCAACCCCGTCACCTGCGCGGCCGCCTGCGCCGTACTCGACGCGCTCGACGAGGAGCTGCTCGTCCGCGTGCGCCAGCTCGGCGCCACCCTGGCGGCGGGCCTCGCCGCGCTGCCGGCGGTACGCGAGGTACGCGGGCTCGGCCTGCTCGTCGGCTGCGAGCTCGACCGGCCCGCCGGGCCCGTCGCAACCGCCTGCCTCGAGCACGGACTCGTGGTGGGCACCGCCGGCGAGCGCGTGCTGCGCCTGACACCCCCGCTCGTCGCCACCGGCCCGGACGTCGAGCTCGCGCTCGCGACGCTCGCGGAGGTGCTCGGCTGAGCGTGTCCCCGCAGCGGCGCCAGCGCCAGGGGGCGATCCTGCGGCTCGTGCGGGAGCGGCCGATCGCGACGCAGGCCGAGCTCGCGGACGCGCTCCACGAGGCCGGCTTCGGGGCCGTCCAGACGACGGTCTCGCGCGACATCGCCGAGCTCGGGCTCGTCAAGGTGCGCTCGGCGAGCGGCCGCCTCGTCTACGCGCCGGCGGGAACCGCAAACGGCGACCGGCTGCGGGAGCTCGAGGTGGCCCTGCGCCGCTGGGCGCTCGGGCTCGAGGCGAGCGGCAACCTCGTCGTCGTCTCGACCCCGGCCGGCTACGCGAGCCCGCTGGCACAGGCGCTGGACGAGTCCGCGCACCCGCACATCGCGGGGACGCTCGCGGGCGAGAACACCGTCCTCGTCGTCGCCCGGGAGGGCGTCCTGGGCGCCGACCTCGCCGGGCAGCTCCGACACCACCTGGAGGCCGGCGAGTGAGCGCCGGCGGGCACGTGATCCTCGCGTCGCTGCCGGCCGGCGAGCGGATCGGGTTCGCCTTCTCGGGCGGCCTCGACACCTGCTGCGCGCTCGCCTGGATGCGCGAGCGCGGGGCGACCCCCTACGCCTTCACCGCCGATCTCGGCCAGTACGACGAGCCGGACATCGACTCCCTCCCCGCCAAGGCGCGGCAGTACGGGGCCGAGGACGCGTGGCTCCTCGACTGCAAGGGCGCGCTCGCCCGCGAGGGCCTGGCCGCGCTCCAGTGCGGTGCCTTCCACATCCAGACGGCCGGCAGGCGCTACTTCAACACGACGCCGCTCGGGCGTGCCGTCACCGGCACGCTGCTCGTCCTCGCGATGCACGAGCACGGCATCGAGATCTGGGGCGACGGCTCGACCTACAAGGGCAACGACATCCAGCGCTTCTACCGCTACGGCCTGCTCGCGAACCCCGGTCTTCGCATCTACAAGCCGTGGCTCGACGACGCGTTCGTCTCGGAGCTCGGCGGGCGCAGGGAGATGAGCGAGTGGCTCGACGCCCGCGGCCTCCCGCACGGCGCCTCGGTCGAGCAGGCGTACTCCACCGATGCGAACCTGCTCGGCTCGACGCACGAGGCGAAGGACCTCGAGCGCCTCGACACGAGCATGAAGATCGTCGCGCCGATCATGGGCGTCGCGCACTGGGACCCGGACGTCCGGATCGACCCGGAGGTCGTCTCGGTGCGCTTCGAGCACGGGCTGCCGGTCGCCCTGAACGGGGAGGAACTCCCGGACCCGGTCGGGCTGATCCACCGCGCGAACCAGATCGGGGGCCGGCACGGGCTCGGCCTCTCCGACCAGATCGAGAACCGGGTGATCGAGGCGAAGAGCCGCGGGGTCTACGAGGCGCCGGGGATGGCGCTCCTGCACATCGCCTACGAGCGGCTGTTGACCGCGATCCACAACGAGCAGACGCTCGACCGCTACGCGACCGAGGGCCGGCTGCTCGGGCGGCTCCTCTACGAGGGCCGCTGGCTCGAGCCGCAGGCGCTCATGCTGCGCGACGCGCTCCAGCGCTGGGTCGCGGCCGTGGTCACCGGCGAGGTGACGGTCGAGCTGCGCCGCGGCGACGACTACACGATCCTCGACACGAGCGGCCCGGCGCTCTCGTACGACCCGGAGCGCCTCTCGATGGAACGCTCGTCCACCACCTTCACCGCGGCCGACCGGATCGGTCAGCTCGCGGTGCAGGTCAACGACGTCGCCGACACGCGGCGGATGCTGGCCGCGCAGCGGCAGCTCCGGCTCGAGCGTCCGGCGGCGGCACTCGACCCGCTGGAGCTGGGGCGGGGGACGTGACCCTCTGGAGCGGGCGCGTCGAGGGCTCGCTCGCGCCCGAGGTAGCCGCGTTCCTCCGCGGTGAGGATGCGGAGCTCCTGCCCTACGACTGCGAGGGCACCCGCCTGCACGCGCGGCGGCTCCACGAGTCCGGGATCCTCACGGCCGCCGAGCTCGGCGAGGTCGACGCCCGCCTCACCGAGATCCGCGAGGGCGGTGCGTCGCTGCTCGAGCCGGGCGACGAGGACGTCCACACGGCGATCGAGCGGCTGCTCGGGCCCGTGGGCCGCAAGATCCACGCGGGCCGATCGCGCAACGACCAGGTCGTGACCGCGTTGCGCCTGTACGTAGGGGACGCGTGCCGGGAGGCCAGCGAGGCGATCCGCGCCTTCGCGCTCGTGCTGCTCGACCGGGCCGAGGCGGAGGCGGCGACGCTGATGCCCGGCTACACGCACCTCCAGCGGGCCCAGCCGATCACGCTCGGCCACCACCTGCTCGCCTGGGTCGAGATGCTCGAGCGCGACCTCGCGCGCTTCCGCTTCGCCCGAGAGCAGGCGGAGCCGGTGCCGCTCGGCGCGGGCGCGCTGGCCGGCTCGACGCTCGACCTGCCCGCGCCCGGGGGCCAGATGCGCAACTCGCTCGACGCGGTCGCCGACCGCGACTTCGCGGCCGACTACCTGTACGCGACCGCCGTCCTCTTCGGCCACCTGTCGCGGCTCGGCGAGGAGCTCTGCCTCTGGGCGACGTCCGAGTTCGGCTTCGTCCGCCTCCCCGAGACCGCGGCGACCGGCTCCTCGATGATGCCCCAGAAGCTGAACCCGGACGTGGCCGAGCTGGCGCGTGGCAAGGCGGGAACGGCAATCGGCCGCCTGACCGGCCTGCTCGCGACGCTGAAGGGGATCCCGCTCGCCTACGACCTCGACCTGCAGGAGGACAAGCCGCCCGTGTTCGCCGCCCGCCGCGACACGCGCCTCGCGCTCGCCGCCCTGACGGTGCTCGTGCGCGACCTCGCGCTCGACCGGGAGCGCCTGGCGGCGGCCGCCGCCGACCCGCTGCTGCGCGCCACGGACGCGGCCGAGGCGCTCGTCCGCGCCGGCGTTCCGTTCCGGGATGCCCACGAGCGGGTCGCGGCCGAGGTGCGCGGGGGCACGTTCGCGGCCGGAGGCGACGCGGCCGCGAGCGCCGCGGCGCGCCCTGCTCCGGGCCCCGGCGGCGTCCGGGCGGCGATCGCCGGCGCGCGCGAGCGCCTCGCCTCGTGAGCTCGGGCCCGTGACGATGCTCCGCGAGATCGCCGAGGCGATCGGCACGCCGTTCTACCTCTACGACGGCGACCTCGTGCGCGCGCGCATCGCGCGGCTTCGCGCGGCGCTCGGCGGGGCGCCCCACCGGCTCTGCTACGCGGTCAAGGCGAACGACGCGCTCGCGCTCGTGCGCCTGGCCCGCGACGAGGGTCTCGGCGCGGACATCGTCTCGGGCGGGGAACTCTGGAAGGCGCTCGCGGCGGGGATGCCGGCGGAGCGGATCGTCTTCTCCGGCGCCGGCAAGCGCCGCGACGAGATCCGCGCCGCGCTCGAGGCGGGCGTCGGCTCGATCAACGTCGAGTCGCCGGGCGAGCTCGACGTCGTCGCCGAGGAGGCGCGGGCGCTTCGCGTCGTCGCTCGCGTCGCCGCCCGGCTGAACCCGGACGTCGAGCCCGGCACGCACGCCTACGTCGCGACCGGCCACGGCACGAGCAAGTTCGGCCTCGCGGCCTCGCAGGTGCGCGCGGAGCTCCTGCGCGCGGCCGCCGACCCGGCGCTCGAGCCGGTCGGGATCTCCTTCCACGTCGGCTCCCAGCTCCTCGACCCGGAGCCCGTGTTCGCGGCGGCGGAGCGGGCCGCGGAGGTGTGGCGGGAGCTCGCCGCGACCGGCGTGCCGCTGCGCGACCTCGACGCGGGCGGCGGGCTCGGCGTCCCCTACCGCGGCGGCGACGACGTCGACGTCGAGCTCTACGCGCGCCGGCTCGCGCGACTGGCCGGCGAGCTCGGTGCGACGCTCGTGCTCGAGCCCGGCCGCTACCTCGTCGCCCCGGCCGGCACGTTCGTGACCCGGGTCCTCTACGTGAAGGACGTGCCCGGCCGCCGGATCGCGGTCTGCGACGGGGGCATGAACGACCTCGTCCGGCCGGCGCTCTACGACGCGTTCCACCCGGTCGAGCTCGCCGGCGCAGAGGGACGAGAGCGCGGCCCGGTCGACGTGGTCGGCCCGGTCTGCGAGACGGGCGACTTCCTCGCGCTCGGGCGCGAGCTCGAGCTGCCGGAGCCGGGCGACCTCGTCGCCGTCGGCTACGCGGGCGCCTACGGCCGGGTGATGGCCTCGACCTACAACGCGCGGCCGCTCTGCGCCGAGGTGCTCGCCGAGGGCGGAACGTGGCGGGTGATCCGCGAGGCCGGGACGTACGAGGACCTGGTGCGCGGCGAGACGCGCTAGCCGCCGCGGCGAAACCCGGAAACGCGGGGGCGGGACCTGTCCCGCCCGCCCGGCGCGGCCGGCAGGGAAGGCGTGGGGGCGGGACTTGCCCCGCCCGCCCGGCGCGGCCGGCGGGACCCAGCGGGGAGGTGTAGGGGCGGGGCTTGTCCCGCCCCTACGGCCGGCCGCGGCTAGAACGGCTCTGGCGGCTGCTCTTTCAGGTAGAGCCGGTCGTAGAGGAGCGCGGCGAGCGCGCCGCCGAACAGGGGCGCGAGGTAGTAGAGCCAGCCGTCGCTCCAGATCCAGCCCACGAGCTGCGGCCCGAACGCGCGGGCCGGATTCATCGCGGCGCCGGTGAGCGGGCCGCCCACGAGAATCCCCACGGAGACCGCGAGACCGATCGCGAAGCCGGCGACGATCGGGAACGCCCCCCGCTTGTCGACGGCGGTCGCGAACACGACGAGGACGAGCGCGAACGTCATCAACACCTCGAGCAGGAACCCCTCACCGGCGGAGACACCGTCGGCGAGCTCCGGCGTCCCGAACCGGGCGATCCTGCCGAGCTCGTCGTCGAAGACGGCCCGCAGCAGCAGCGCGGCGACGACCGCGCCCGCGAGCTGCGAGACGAAGTACACGGTGGCCATCGCGCGGGTGATCCGCTTCGTGATGAGGAAGCCGAACGTGACGGCGGGGTTGAAGTGGCCTCCGGAGACGTGTCCGAGCGCGGTCACCATGATCCCGAGCACGAGCCCGTGGGCGGCCGCCACGGTCAGGAGCGACGCCTCGCCGATCCCCGCCAGGGTGATGATCGAGCCGGCGCCGAAGAACGTGAGCGCGCCCGCACCCAGCGCCTCGGCGACGCCGCGACGCAGTGCATCCTGCTGGTCCACGCGGGATAGCCTAGCGACGGGACCGGCCGGAGTCAGCCGAGCTCGGCGAAGCCCTCGGCGTGCCCGGTCTCGCCGGCGACGACGAGCACGTCACCCGCGCGCACGACCGTGTCGGGAGTCGCGTACGTGAAGGCTCCGTCCTTCGGCTTCACGCAGACGACCGTGATCCCGTAGCGCCGGCGCACCTCCGCCTCGGCGAGGGTCTTGCCCACGACCTCGGCCGGTGCCACCGTCTCGACGAGCGCGAACCCCTGGTCGAGCTGAACGTAGTCGAGGGTCGAGCGGCCGGCGACCGTGTGGGCGACGCGGATGCCCATGTCACGCTCCGGGAAGACGACGCGGTGCGCGCCCACCCGCTGGAGAATCCTCCCGTGCGCGTCGGTGATCGCCTTCGCCACGATCCGCCTGATCCCGAGATCGACGAGCACCGAGGTCGTGAGGATGCTCGCCTCGATGTTCGTCCCGATCGCGACCACGGCCGTCGTGAAGTCCGCGGCCCCCACCTGGGCCATCGCCTCGGGATCGGTCGAGTCGGCCTGGACGACATGGGTCAGGACGCCCGCGTGACCCTGCACGCGCCGCTCGTCGGTATCGATTCCGAGCACCCCGTGGCCGAGGTCGACGAGCGTGCGCGCGAGCGCGCCGCCGAAGCGGCCGAGGCCGGCGACGAGGAACTCCCGCTGCCTAGCCAATAATCGGCCGCTCCTCCGCGTTGCGATACCGCCGCGCCCGCTCCCGCAGGACGAGCGCGGTTCCCAGGCCGAGCGGCCCGACCCGTCCGAGGTACATGAGCACGATCAGCGCCACCTTTCCCGCCACCGGCAGACCCGCGGTGATCCCCGTGGAGAGCCCGACTGTACCGAATGCCGACGCCGCCTCGAAGACGCTCCGGGAGACGGTCGCGTCGCTGACGGCCACGAGCACGAGCGTGCAGAGCGCCACCGCGGCGATCGCGATCAGCGTCACGGCGAGCGCCTGCCGCTGCGCGACGGCCGGCAGCCGCCGTCCGAACACGTTCACCTCCGGCTCGCCGCGGAGCTCGGCCCAGACCATCAGTACGAGAACGGCGAGCGTTGTCACCTTGATCCCACCGCCGGTCCCGGCGCTGCCCGTGCCGACGAGCATCAGGAAGTCCTGCACGAGCAGCGTCTCGTCGTCCATCGCCCCGTAGTCGAGCGTGTTGAACCCCGCTGTCCGGGGCTGGACGCCCTGGAAGAAGCTCGCGAGCAGCTTCCCGGGCCAGTCGAGCGGCCCGAGCGTGTCAGGGTTCGTCCACTCGAACCCGAGCACCGTGACGAAGCCGACAGCGAGGAGGACGCCGGTGACGAGGAGGGTCAGCTTCGTGTGCAGCGACCAGCGCCGGGGCATCGAGAGCTCCCGCCGCAGCTCGAGCCAGACCGGGAAGCCGATCCCGCCCGCGACGACGGCCAGGGAGACCGTGACCGAGACCCAGCCGTCCGTCACGAACCCGGCGAGGTTGTCGCTCCAGAGTGCGAAGCCGGCGTTGTTGAACGCGGTGATCGCGTGGAAGACGCCGTGGTAGACGGCCGAGCCGGCCGAGTAGTCGTAGGAGAGCGCGAAGCGAAGCGCCAGGACCGTGGCCGCTAGCAGCTCGAAGAGGAGGCTGAACACGGTAACCCCGACCAGGATCCGGCGGACGTCCCCGAGCTCCAGGGCGCCCGTCTCCGCCTGGGCGACGAGCCGCGTACGCAGGCCCATCCGGCGGGCCACGAGCAGGAAGAGCGCGGAGGCGAGCGTCATGATCCCGAGCCCGCCGATCTGGACGAGGAGCATGATCACGACCTCCCCGAACGTGCTCCAGTACCCGGGGGTGTCGACGACGATGAGGCCGGTCACGCAGATCGCGGACGTGGACGTGAACGCGGCGGTCAGGAACGAGGCCCCGCCCGCGCCGTCCGTCGCGACGGGCAGGAGCAGGAGGCCGGTCCCGACGAGGATCGCGGTGGCGAAGGCGACCGAGACGAGCTGGGCCGGGTGGCGCAGCTCGAGCAGCCTACGCACGCCAGTACCGCCGGGTCAGGAGCACGGCCACCGGCACGATCTCGAGCCTGCCCGCCCACATGAGGAGGATCATGACCCCCTTCGCGAACGGGCTGAACGGCTCGAAGCTGCCCATGGGACCGGCGAAGCCGAACGAGGGGCCGACGTTCCCGAGCGTCGTCGCGGTCGCCCCGATCGCCTCGAGCGCCGTCACCTCGAGCCCGGCGCGCGCCGACTCGACCGTGAGCACGAGCGAGCCGACGATGAAGAGGCCGACGTAGATCAACCCGAACGCGAGGATCGCCCGCAGCGTGCGCTCGTCGACGATCCGGCCGTTCAGGCGCACCGGGAGCACGGCCTCGCGGTGCACGGTCTGGTCGAGCTCGCGCAGGAGCAGCTTGCCAATCAGGAGGTGGCGCACGACCTTCATCGCGCCGCCGGTCGAGCCGGCGCACCCCCCGATCAGCATCAGGAACACGAGCGTCAGCGAGGTCAGCGTCGTCCACTGCGCGAAGTCCGCGCTCGCGTAGCCCGTTGTCGTCATCATCGAGACGACCTGGAACACGGAGTGGCGGACAGCCTCCTCCCCGGCCGAGAAGAGGTCCGCTCGCAGGAGCTCGAGGAAGACGATCAGGGATCCGGCGGCGAGGAAGACGAGGTAGAGCCGGAGCTCCTCGTCGCGCAGGGGGTTGACGCGGCGGCGCAGAGCGCGGTAGTGGAGCGCGAAGTTGGCGCCGGCGATCGCCATGAAGGCGGCCATCACCCACTGGCTCGCGGCCGCGAACGGCTCGGCCGAGCGCGGCTGCGGCGAGAACCCGCCGGTCGGCAGGGTCGTGAACGCGTGCGCCGCCGCCTGGAACGGCGACATCAGCGGGTCGATCCCCGTCCAGCCGAACACCGACAGGACGAGGATCATGAGGCCGGTCAGACCGACGTAGAGGAGCCACAGGCGCCGCGCCGTCTGCCGGATCGAGGACGCGAGCGGCTCGTACTCCGGCCCCGGCATCTCCGACTCGACGAGCTGGCGGCCGCCGACGCGCAGGCGCGGGAGCACGGCGAGGCCGAGCACGACGATCCCCATACCGCCGAGCCACTGCGTGAACTGGCGCCAGAGCGCCATCGTGTGGTCGAGGGTCGTGAGGTCCGTGAGCACGGTCGCGCCGGTGGTCGTCATCCCGGACATCGCCTCGAAGTACGCGTCGAGCGGATTCGCGAGCTGCGGCTCGTCGAGCAGGTACGGGAGCGAGACCGCGAGCGCGGCGAGCGCCCAGGTGAGCGCCACGACGAGGAAGCCCTCCCGCACCCGGATTCCCTCGCCGCCGCTCGTGACCCGCTCGAGACCGAGCCCGAACGCGAACGTGATCGCGCCGGCGGCCAGGAACGGCCAGACCGGATCGCCGTAGCCCAGCCCGACCGCGACCGGGAACGCGAACGCGCCGCTCAGGTACTTGACGAGCCGCCCGACGAGGTTGAGCGCCCCGCCGACGTCGAGGCCGAGCGCCCGGCGACGGACGATGGGGGACGGCGCGCTCACGACCGCCAGTAGCTCCGGGTCAGGAGCACGACCACGGGCACGATCTCGAGCCGTCCGAGCCACATGAGACCGGTCAGGATCCCGGTCGAGAGGTCGCTGAACGGCTCGTAGGAGCCGAGAGGCCCAGCGAAGCCGAAGGCCGGCCCGACGTTGCCGAGGCAGGAGGCGGCGGCGCCGATCGCGTCGAACGGCGCCACCCCGATCTGGCGCTGCGTGGCGTCGATCAGAAGCCCGACAGCGCCGAGGGCGAGGATGATCAGGTAGAGAGCGACGAAGGTGATGACGGAGCGAAGCGCCCGCTCGTCGACGACGGCGCCGGAGAGCCTGATCGGCAGGACGAGCTCCCGGTGGATGGTCTGGCGGATCTCCCGGCGAACGATCTTCGCCATCAGCAGGTGGCGGACGACCTTGATCGCGCCGCCGGTCGAGCCGGCGGACGCGCCGACGAGCATGAGCAGGAGCAGCGTCAGCTGGGCCAGCGCGCTCCAGGCCGTGTAGTCCGCGCTCGAGTAGCCCGTTGTGGTCATGATCGAGACGGCCTGGACGACCGCGTGCCGGAACCCCTCCGAGGCGGGGAACAGGCCGCCGCCGACCAGCTCGAGCACGAGCAGCGCCGCACCGAGCACGAGGAAGCCGAGGTAGTAGCGGAACTCCTCGTCGCGGGTGACCGCACGGGGCTGGCGCTGCACGAACAGCCGGTAGAGGCGCAGGAAGTTGACGCCGGCGATGACGAGAAACGCCACCGTCGCCCACTGCACCGCGGGCCCGAACGCCGCAAGCGAGTCGTTGCGGGTCGAGAAGCCGCCGATCGAGACACCCGTGAACGCGTGGGTGACCGCGTCGAAGACGCCCATCCCGTCATCGAGCCCGCTCCAGCCGATCCCTGCGAGCACGAGCACCATCGCCACCGTCAGGGCGACGTAGAGCACCCAGAGGCGCCGCGCCGTCTCGCGGATCGTGACCGTGAGCCGCTCGAGCTCGGTGGGGCCGGCGAGCTCGGACTGGAGTAGCTGGCGGCCACCGACGCGCAGCTTCGGCAGCACCGCGATCGCGAGCACGACGATCCCCATCCCGCCGAGCCACTGGCTGAACTGGCGCCAGAAGAGCAGCGAGCGGTCGAGCGCCTCCACGTCGACGAGGACGGTCGCGCCCGTCGCGGTGAAGCCGGAGACGGCCTCGAAGTAGGCGTCGATCGGGTTCGCGAGCTGCACCTCGTCCGCGAGCTGGTAGGGAAGCGACCCGAAGGCCGGCACGAGCAGCCACGTCAGCGACACGACGAGAAAGCCCTCCCGCACGCCGATCCGCTGCCGCCCCTCGGTGACGGAGACGAGCAGCCAGCCGGCGGCAACCGTGATCGCGCCCGAGGCGAGAAACGGCCAGACCGGCTCCCCGTAGCCGAGCGCGACCGCCGCCGGCACGAGGAACGCGAGCCCGAGGTAGCGGACGAAGCGTCCGACGAGGTCGAGCGCACCGGCAACGTCCACGCCGAGGCGGCCCGCGCCCGGCAGGCGCCGCGGGAGCGAGAGGCTACCCGTCACCCTCCGGCCTGCGCGCACCCTCCGGTCCGGCCCCGCCCGTTGGTGCGCCCGCGCTCACAGGGCCTGCTCGACCCGGTGCATCCGGGCTGACTCCGTGAAGATGATCGCCCGATCGCCCGGCTCCAGCACGTCCTCGCCGTGCGGGAAGATGGCCTGCTCGCCGCGGACGATCGCGCCGATCAGCGACCCGGTCATCGGCAGCTCCCGGAACGGCTTGCCCACGAGCTCGCTATCGGCACGCACGACGATGTCGAGGATCTCGAAGCGGTCGCCCTCGACCATCGAGAGCTGGCGGATGCGCGGGTCGTGCGCGAAGCGGACGATCTCCTCGGCGGTCACGATCCTGGGGTTGACGGCAACGTCGACGCCCGCGCGCTCGAAGACCTCGATCGAGGCCGGGTCGTCGACGATCGCGATCGTGAAGCGAACGCCGCGCAACTTGAGCAGGGTGGCGGCGTAGAGGTTGCGCTCGTCGGAGCGCATGGTGAAGATGGCGGCGTCGGCCGAGCCGAGCCGCTCCCGCTCGATGAAATCCGCCTCGAGCCCGGTGGCGTGAAAGACCCGGGCCTCCGGGAGCTCCTCGGCGACGAGCCGCGCCCGCTCGGCGTCGGCCTCGACGAGCCGCACGCGCACGCCCTGCTCGAGCAAGACGCGGGTGAGCGCGACCCCGGTCGGCCCGCCACCGAGGAGCACGACGTCTCCGGCCCGGCTGCGCCCGCCGCTCAGGATGTGCCCCCAGGTCCGGGCAGCCTCTGGCGAGCAGATCACGATCACGCGGTCGCCCGGCTGGATCGACGCGTCGCCGCGCGGGACGAGCACGCGGTCGCCCCGGATGATGCTCGCGACCTTCGAGTCGGGAGGGATCACCGCCTCGCGAAGCTCGCGACCGACGGTCTCGCCTGCGGGCGCTTCCGCCTCCACGTCGAACTCGACCATCAGCACCTTGCCCTCCGCGAAGACCTCGGTCTGACGGGCGGCCGGTAGACCGATCACCCGCGCGATCGCGTTCGCGGTCTCGAGCTCGGAGGAGACGACGAAGTCGACGTCGAGCTGGCGCTCGTGCCAGACCTCGAGGTACTCGATGTTGCGGGTGCGCACGATCGTGCGCGCGCTCGGAGCAAGCTTCTCGGCGAGGATGCCGCAGACGATGTTGACCTCGTCGCGCGACGTGCACGCGATCACGAGGTCGCAGTCGGCGATGCCCGCCTCGCGCAGGACGCGCCGGCTCGCCCCGTTCCCCTCGAGCGTCATGATGTCGTAGCGGTAGGAGAGCACGTTGAGCCGGTCCGGGTCGGTGTCGACGACGGTGACGGCGTGCTCGGCGTGGAGCGCCTCGACGATCGTGGTGCCCACCTGGCCCGCGCCGATAACGAGGATCCTCATCCGCGCACGGCTTCGGGGCTCGCGGCGATGTGGAGGATCCACGGCACGCGCCGGATTGTGCCGGATCGGCCGGCCGGGGCGCTGGCGGGCGTGTCATGATCGCCCGGTGATCGACGCGGTCGTCTTCGACCTCGACGGGGTGCTGATCGATTCGGAGGCGGTCTGGGACGCCGCGCGCGAGGAGCTCGTGCGCGAGCGCGGCGGCCGCTGGCACGAGCACGCGCAGCGCGACATGATGGGGATGAGCTCGGCCGAGTGGTCGCGCTACCTGCACGAGCAGCTGGGGCTGGCACAGCCGCCGGAGGAGCTGAACGACGAGGTCGTCCTGCGGATGGCGGCGCGCTACCGGGAGCGGCTGCCGCTCATCCCGGGCGCCGTCGCGGCGGTCGAGCGGCTCGCCGCCCGCTGGCCGCTCGGGCTCGCCTCGTCCTCGAACCGCCCGCTGATCGACCTCGTGCTCGACCTCGCCGGGCTCGGCGGGCACTTCCGGGTGACGGTGTCATCAGAGGAGGTCGGGCGCGGCAAGCCGTCGCCGGACGTGTACCTGGAGGCGGTGCGCCGCCTCGGCGTCGAGCCGGCGAGAGCCGCGGCGGTCGAGGACTCCCACAACGGGATTCTCGCCGCGAGGGCGGCCGGGCTGAGGGTGCTCGCGATCCCGAGCCCGGCCTTCCCCCCGCGCGCCGACGCGCTGGCCGCCGCCGACCGGGTGCTGGACTCGATCGTGGCGCTGACCCCGGAGACCGTCGAGCCCTGACCCTGACCCTTCCGGCCGTGGCCCCGGGGCGGGGCCCCGGGCCCCGCCGGGCCGGGGCC
>JADLFG010000004.1 GCA_020845695.1 Thermoleophilia bacterium
AGCGCATCGTCGCCAAGGCGATCACGAGTGCCCACGGCAAGATCCTCCAGCGGGTCGGGGCACACCGTGTGATCTTCCCCGAGCGCGACATGGGCGTCCGCGTGGGCCACACGCTGACCGGCCAGACGCTCGACTACATCCAGCTCGACCCGGGCTTCGCGCTCGTCGAGGTGCGGGCGCCTCGCTCGCTCGTCGCGAAGACGCTCGCCGACGCCGAGGTCCGCAAGCGCTACGGGATCACGGTCGTGTGCGTGAAGCCCGCCGGAGGGTCGTTCACCTACGCAACCCCCGACACGGTCGTCAGGGACGGGGACGTGCTCGTGATCGCCGGCGAGACCCCGAGAGCCGAGGAGTTCGCCGAGCTCGGCTGAGAAGGTGACCACCGGGCTTCGCCCGGCTCCTGCGCGGGTCCGGCCTGGCCGAGCCAGGCCGTCAGCCGCGGACGGGTTCCCCGGGCGGGGCGTCCGGGTGGCGGTGACGCTACGGTGTATGAGCGCCGGGCTTCGCCCGGCTCCTACGCGGGTCAGGCCTGGCCGAGCCAGGCCGTCAGCCGCGGACGGGTTCCCCGGGCGGGGCGTCCGGGTGGCGGTGACGCTACGGTGTACGCCGTGGAGCACGAGCATGTGATCCGTCGAGGCGTCGCCGAGGCGCTCGGAGCCGGCGCGATCGTGTTCGTGGCGGCCGGCGCGATCATCGCCGGGAACGACCGGCTGGCAGTCGCCGCGGCGTACGGTGTCGTCGTCGCCGTCATGATCTCGGCGTTCGGGCACGTCTCGGGCGGGCACTTCAACCCCGCGGTGACGGCGGGGCTCATGCTCACGCGGCGCATCGATCCGGCGCTGGGGATCATCTACATGATCTGCCAGCTCGTCGGCTCCGTGATCGCAGCGACCCTGTTGCGGGCGGTTTTCGACGACGCCCGGGCCGACGCCGTGAACCTCGGCGCTCCCTCGCTCGGTAACGGGGTGTCGCTCGGCGAGGGCTTCACGATGGAGCTGATCCTCACCTTCCTCGTCGTGCTCGTCTTCTTCGCCACGGCCGTCGACGGCCGCGGGGCCTACCGGGTCATCGCCGGGTTCGGGGTCGGCTCCGCCGTCTTCGTCGCCGTGCTCGTCGGCCTGCCCGTGAGTGGAGCAGCGCTGAGCCCGGCGAGGGCGTTCGGGCCCCAGCTCGTCGGGAACTCGTGGTCGGACGGCTGGATCTACTACCTCGCCTGTCCGCTTGCCGGGCTCCTTGCCGCGTTGCTCTACGACCGCGTGTACCTCCGGGGGCACCGGGTCGAGACGGCGGGGTCGGAGGGGAGCGGCCTCGAAGAGGTCGCCGTCGAGCGCGCGGCGGACGAGTAGCGACGCTCGCTCAGAGCAGCTCGCCGCGCACGAGGTCGTCGAGCGTGCCGGCCTCGCGAATCACCCGCCATTCACCCTGCTCGACGAGGACCTCGGCGCAGGGTGGTCGTGCGTTGTACGCCGAGCCCATCACGCGACCGTAGGCGCCCGCGTACCCGATCGCGAGGAGGTCGCCGGGCTCCGGGAGTGGAAGCTCCCGTCCCCGGGCGAAGAAGTCCCCGGTCTCGCAGACGGGCCCGACGACGTCGACTGCGCCGATCGGTCGCTCGTCGGCGCCGAGCACGGCGATCGGATGGTAGGCGTCGTAGAGGGTCGGGCGGATCAGGTCGTTCATGCCCCCGTCGCAGATCGCGATCCGCCGGTCGGCGGCGTCCTTCACGTACAGCACCCTCGTCAGGAAGGCGCCGGCCGGCCCGACGAGCCAGCGGCCCGGCTCGAGGAGCAGGGTCGCGTCGACCCGCGCTGCAGCCTTCGTCGCCACGGCGGCGTAGGCCTCGACGTCGACCTCTTCGCCGGTCTCGTAGGCGACGCCGAGCCCACCGCCGACGTCGAGCTCGCGCAGGCGAATCCCGCGGTCGGAGGCGGCAGCCCACAGCTCGGCCGCCCGCTCACCGGCTTTCGCGAGGGGCGCGAGGTCGAAGAGCTGCGAGCCGAGGTGGAACGAGATGCCGAGCGGTTCGAGCCAGGTGTCGGCGGCGGCACGGGTCAGCGCCACGAGGGCGTCGTCGAAGGTGAGCCCGAACTTCGTCGTCGCCGAGCCGGTGGCGATCTTCTCGTGGGTGTCGACCTCGACGTCCGGGTTGAGGCGCACCGAGACCGGCGCGACGCGACTCGCGGCGCGTGCCTCCCTGGCGGTGGCCTCCAGCTCGCCGAGCGACTCGACGTTGAGCGAGTGGACACCCGCCTCGATCGCGGCCCGGATCTCCAGCGGCTGCTTGCCCACGCCCGAGAACAGGATCCGGTCAGCGGGGATTCCCGCTGCGAGGCACCTGTGCAGCTCCCCGCCGGACACGATGTCCGCTCCGAGGCCCTCGTCGCCCGCGATGCGCAGCAGCGCGAGCGCATCGTTTGCCTTCGCCGCGTAGTGGATGCGGTGGGCGACCCCCGCGAGCGCACCCCGCAGCGTCGCGATCCGGTCGCGAAAGATGTCCGCATCGTAGACGTAGAGAGGGGTGCCGACCTCGTCGGCGATCTCCGTGAGGAGGCTCACGGCGGGAGCGTAGCCGTCGCGAGTCGCCTACAGTCGGCAGCCGTGAGGATCTGGCGAGAGCTGCTCGAGGTCGCCCGCTGGGCACCGTCGTCCTACAACACCCAACCCTGGCGGCTCCGCGTCCTCTCGGAGCTCCAGGCCGAGCTCTGCTACGAGCCGTCGCATCTGCTTCCGGCCGCCGATCCCGAGGGGAAGCTGACGGCGGTCGCGCTCGGCTCCTTCACCGAGGCGCTCTCGATCGCGGGCGCCCCGCGGAGCTTCGAGGTGCGAGCCGCCCTGCGCGGCGAGTCGCCGTGGCTCGCCGCAGGGCCTCCGGCTCCGTTCGCGCGCCTCGTGATTGCACAGCGCCGGGCGCCGGAGTCCCTCACGGCGTCGTTGATCGAAGCGCGCCGGACGTCGCGCCTGCCCTTCGACAGTGTCGAGACAGACCGGACGGAGCTCGTTGCGCTCGCGGCCTCCGTGGACGGGAGCGGCCACACGCTCGGGGTCAGCGCGTCACCCGAGCTCGTCGCGCAGGTGCTCGACCTGTACGCGGACGCGCTCATCGCCAGGGTCGAGACCGACCGGTTCCGTGAGGAGACCGCACGCTGGCTGCGCCGGAGCGAGCAGACCGCTCTCCGGGCCGGCGACGGGATACCGCCCGGCTGTCTCGGTCCGGCCGGCCCGCAGCTGCGGCGCCTCGTGGAGCTGTCACTGCGCGCGGCGCTGCCCGGGGCGCGGGGCCGTGCCCGCCACGCTGTCCGCACGAGCCTCGCGGGAACCGCGACGGTCGGCTGGCTCACCGGTCCGTTCGCAACGCCCGACGAGCGGTTCAGGGCGGGCCGGACGCTCTGCCGCCTGTGGCTGACCGCGACCGCGCACGGGCTCTACCTCCACCCGCTCGACCCGGTCGTCGCCGACGTGGCGCTCACGGCACGGCTGTCGGAGCCCGTCCGTGGCGCCGGCCCGTGGTGTGTCTTCCGGCTCGGCCGCGGCGCCGTTCCCGCGCGCAGCGTGCGCCTGGGAAGCGACGAGCTGCTCGTGTGAGGCCGCCGTCCTCCGGTCGATCCCGGTCAGGCGCCGCCCATGCCGAGCCGGCTCCTCGCCTGCTCGACGCGGTCGCGGACGTCTCCCGGGCCCGGCGACCTGCGCGCCGCGACGCTCCCGGCCGCATCGCCCGGCACCGACAGCCGGCCCTCTCGCACACTCGCGGCCACCTGCTCGTGCGCGTCGCGAAACGGCACGCCCGCGGCGACGAGCCGCTCGGCCTCGTCGGTCGCGAGCAGCAGCGGGTCGGAGGCGGCCTCGGCCATCCGCTCCGGCCGTACCTCGGCGTGGCGGACGAGCGCTGCGAGCGCCGCGAGCGCACCGGAGACGTCGCGCCGCGCCGCGAACACGGGCGGCTTGTCCTCCTGGAGGTCGAGGTTGTAGGCGAGCGGGAGTCCCTTCACGGTCGCGAGCAGGCCGGTGAGGCGGCCGATCGCGGTGCCGGCCTTGCCGCGGGCGAGCTCGGCGACGTCGGGGTTCAGCTTCTGGGGCATCATCGAGGAGCCGGTCGCTGCCTCCTCGGGCAGCCGCAGGAACCCGAACTCGGCGCTCGCCCAGAGGCACAGCTCCTCGCCGATTCGCGAGAGATGCACGAAGAGGACGGTGACCGCGTAGAGGTAGTCGAGTGCGAAGTCCCGGTCGGCGACCGCGTCGAGGGAGTTACGCATCTGCCCGGGTGGAGCGGGGAGCGGAAGCGTCGAGCCGGCGAGCGCGCCGGCACCGAGCGGCACCTGCCGGGCCTGTTCGCCGGCGAAGCGAAATCGCTCGAGATCGCGCTCGAGCATCTCGACCCAGGCGAGCAGGTGGTGGCCGAGCGTCACCGGCTGGGCGCGCTGCAGGTGCGTATAGCCGGGCATGACCGTCTCGGCCTCCGCCCCGGCGCGGTCGAGCAGCACGTTCGCGAACGCCCGGATCGCCGTCTCGGCCTCGCCGCAGGCGTCCACCGTTGCGAGCCGGAAGGCGGTGACGACCTGGTCGTTGCGCGACCTGCCCGCGTGGAGCTTGCGGCCCACCGGCCCGAGCAGGCGCTCGATCGCCGAATGGACGTCCTCGTCGGCTGGGGTGAGCAGCTCCGGGCCCCGCTCGGCGATCTCGGTCAGGCGGCTCTCGACCTCGGCCAGCTCGGCCTCGCCGAGGATGCCGGCCTCACGGAGTCGCCGCGCATGGATCCGCGTCCCCTCGCAGTCGTAGGGGAGAAGAGCAGCGTCGTCGCCACGCAGGAACGACGCGACCTCGGGCGCCAGCGAGCCCTCGACGCGCCCGCTCCAGAGCGTCACGTCTCGCGCCCTAGCTCCAGCGGATCGAGCGACGGCGCCGGCCCGTCGAGCCGCAGCTGCCGCTGCGCGGCGAGCATTCGCCGGGTGTCGGCGATGTCGTTGATCTGCACCGCGAGCTGGCCGATCCGGTCTGCGGCGGTGAACGTCGTGCTCGAGCGCTCCATCGAGAGGCGCTCGGGATGGTAGGAGAGCGCCGGGCCGCTCGTGTCGAGGATCGTGTAGTCGTCGCCACGGCGCAGCTCGAGCGTCACCTCACCGCTGACGACGGCGGCGACCCAGCGCTGGAGCGCGTCGCGGAGCATGAGCGCCTGAGGCTCGAACCAGCGGCCCTCGTAGAGGAGCCGTCCGAGGAGCCGGCCCTCGGTCGCGTACCGATCGAGCGTGTGCTCGTTGTGGATCGCGGTCAGCAGCCGCTCGTAGGCGATGTGCAGGAGCGCCATCCCGGGCGCCTCGTAGATCCCGCGGCTCTTGGCCTCGATCACCCGGTTCTCGATCTGATCCGAGATCCCGAGCCCGTGCCGGCCGCCGATCTCGTTCGCGCGGTGGACGAGCTCGGCCGGGCCCGGGAGCTCCTCACCGTTCAACGCGACCGGCAGCCCGTGCTCGAAGCGCACGGACACGATCTCCGGCTCGATGGCGATCCCGGCGTCCCAGTGCGCGACGCCCATGATCGGCTCGACGATCTTCATGCTCGAATCGAGGCGCTCGAGATCCTTTGCCTCGTGCGTCGAGCCGAGGAGGTTCGCGTCCGTCGAGTACGCCTTCTCGACCGAGCTCCCATGCGGGAGCCCGCGGGCGTCCAGCCACTCGCTCATCTCCTTGCGGCCGCCGAGCTCGGAGACGAACGCGTCGTCGAGCCAGGGCTTGTAGATGCGAAGGTCGGGATTCACGAGCAGCCCGTAGCGGTAGAAGCGCTGGATGTCGTTGCCCTTGTAGGTCGAGCCGTCGCCCCAGATCTCGATCCCGTGCTCCTGCATCGACCGGACGAGCAGCGTCGCGGTGACGGCGCGCCCGAGCGGCGTCGTGTTGAAGTAGCGCTTGCCGGCGGTCTGGATGTGGAAGGCGCCGCACTGGAGCGCGGCGAGCCCCTCGGCGGCGAGCGCTTCCCTGCAGTCGAGCAGCCAGGCGTCCTCGGCCCCGTACTGGCGGGCCTTGGCCGGGAGCGCGGAGATGTCCGGTTCGTCGTACTGCCCGAGGTCGGCGGTGAACCCGTACGGCACCGCGCCCTTCTCGCGCATCCAGGCGAGCGCGCAGCACGTGTCGAGCCCGCCGGAGAACGCGAAGCCGATCCGCTCGCGCAGCGGCAGCGAGCCGAGGATGACGTGGCCCTCCGCGCCGCTCACCCGTCCAGCTCCAGGAGGTCTCTGAGCTCTCCGGCGAGCTCCACGCCGGAGACCCCTTCGCGCGCCACGACGATGATCGTGTTCTCGCCCGCGACGGTGCCGATGATGTCGGAGTACCCGCTCGCATCGATCGCGTCGGCGAGCGGTGCCGCGTACCCGCGCGGCGTCACGACGACGACGAGACTGCCGCTGCCCTCGAGGGTGAGCGCCCAGCGGCGCAGGGCGGCGGCGAGCGCACGGTGGCGGTCGCCGTCCGCGGTGCCCGCGGGTGCGTAGACGAGCCTGCCGGCGCCGTCTCGAACCTTGACGAGCCCGAGCTCGGCGACGTCGCGGGAGACGGTCGTCTGGACGACGTCGTAGCCCGTCTCGTGGAGCGCGGTCGCGAGCTCGCTCTGGGTCGAGATCGCCCGCTCCCGGATCAGCCCGAGGATCGCCCCCTGACGCTCACGCCGGAGGCTGTGGCCGCGGCCGTGCCCGGTCGTGACGGTCATGCGAGCACCTTGGCGAGGATCGCGAGGGCGCGGTCGACGTGCTCCGTCTCGATCACGAGCGGCGGCGTGAGCCGGAGCACCTTCTCGCCGGCCGTGCCGACGATCAGCCCCGCCTCGAGGCAGGCGCCCATCACGGGCCCGGCCGGCCGGTCGAGATCACAGCCGAGCAGGAGGCCGGTGCCGCGGGTCTCCTCGACCCCGGGCAGCGAGGCCAGCCCGTCGCGGAGCCGCTCGCCCATCGCCCTGACGTTCGCGAGCAGCGCATCGTCGATCGCATCGACGACGGCGCAGCCCGCTGCGCAGGTCACGGGGTTGCCGCCGAACGTGGAGGCGTGGTCGCCCGGGACGAACCCGCCGGCGGCCTCGTCCGCGACGAGAAGGCAGCCGATCGGGAGCCCGTTCGCGAGCCCCTTGGCGAGCGCGACCACGTCCGGCTTCACGCCGAGCTGCTCGTGGGCGAAGAACGTGCCAGTGCGTCCGAGCCCGCACTGGATCTCGTCGAAGAAGACGACGGCGCCCTCGGCCCTGGCCAGCTCGGTGACGCTGTCGAGGAACTGTCGCGTCGCCGGGTTGATCCCGCCCTCGCCCTGGATCGGCTCGAGGAGCACGCAGCCGACGTTGCCGTCGGCGGCCGCGGCCGCGAGCGACTCGGCGTCGTTCAGGCGCGCGAAGCGAACGTCCGGCAGCAGCGGGCCGAAGCCCTGCCACTTCGCCGGCTGACCCGTCACCGAGAGCGCGCCGAGCGTCCGGCCGTGGAACG
>JADLFG010000005.1 GCA_020845695.1 Thermoleophilia bacterium
GAGCATGCCGGCGGCGGTCCAGCGCAGCGCCATCTCACCGGATTGCCAGCGCTTGACGTTTCGCGCGCTGCGGCGGACGCACTCGATCATTGACTCGCACGGGTTCGTTGATTCGAGCGTTCGCTTCAGCGAGCCGCTGATCCCGAGCCGGGTGAGCGTGACAGTCTCCTCGAGTCCCTCGCGGAGGGCGCTGGCGGCACCGGGGTGGCTGCGCTCGCGCTCGACCGCGCGCCGGCGGAGCTGGTCGAGCGCGCGCGCGTGATCGGTCTCGGCCCAGGCCCGGCGCAGGCGCTGCTTGACCTGGGGCCGGTCACGCTCAGGGAGGTGGTCAACGACGTTCCGTTCCTTGTGCCGGACGCAGAGCTGGACCGGCGCCCGCGCCCCGAACACGTCGCGGATCGCCTTGCGCAGCGCTTTAGAGCCGTCGATCACGAACAGGATCCCCTGCTCGGGGTCGAGGCCACGCTCGACCAGGTCGGAGAGCAACGCCGTCGCGACGGTCGCGTTCTCGGTGCTTCCTTCCCAGAGTCCGAGCGGGATCTTCACGCCCTCGCTGGTGATCCCGAGGCAGACCACGTTCGTGCGCCCCTGCAGCTCGATCCCGTCCAGCATCAGCACCGCGAGCCGGACGTCGTTGAGGCAGCGGCCCATCAGCGCGTCGAGTGCCTGCCGGGTGCGCTCGACGAACGCGCGCGAGACCGAGGACTTCGAGGTCGACCGCGCCCGCTGCGCGACCTCGCTGCCGACCGGCTCCTGCGTACGTCGGTAGCGGCGGGTCGAGACCCCGGCCAGCATCTGCTCCAGCACCAGCTGGGTCAGCGGGTCGCGGTCGGCGAAGTGCGCGTACGTCGCAAGCGGCACCTCCGCCTTCCCATCCGCTGTTCGCACTCGCGGCCTCGCAACTGGCAGGCGACGGCCGCCGAGCGTCACCTCGCCCGCCTCATGGCCGTGACGGACAGCGACGCGACCAGGATCGTGGCGGCCCCTCGCGCCGACCACCTCCTCGACCTCTTCCTCCATCAGCTCGGTCAGCACACCCAGCCCAACGCCGACGCTGAGCGCGAGCAGCCCCTCCCTGGCGACACCGACCAACTCGCCCAGCGCCGCCTGCACACGCACGGGCAATACAGGCTCGGAAGCGAGCACGACCTGCCCACTCGATACGGTTGTCTCCTTCACGGCGGTTCCTCCTTCCGATCTTGGACGGATCGCCCCGAACGCTCCCAACAGGAGCGGACGAGGCCGGAGGGACCGCCGTCAAGTTCTACGAGCTACGGGACAATCTCCCCGGCGGCCGAGACTGCAACGAGCGCAACGACAAGCGCGCTCGGTTTCATCGAGTCGTTCGTCTAACTCAAGAGCCAACGAGGAGGAGACGCCGTGGCTGGTCATCCCGCGAAGAACTTACATCACCTCGCAGCGCGCGCCAGTTGCGCGCCAGCGCGCGCCAGTCTTGAGCGGATTCCAGCGGACTTCGCCGGACAACAGCTCAGCCGTTAGGCTTAGGAACGATTGTTCTAAAATCCCTGCTCAATGGGCATAAATCGCATGGTTCAGCGGCGGGGGTGGGATTCGAACCCACGAGACCCCTTCCGGGGCCTAGCGGTTTTCAAGACCGCCCCTTTCAACCACTCGGGCACCCCGCCGGCCGCCTCATTGTCGCATCGGGTCTGGGCCTACGAGACGGAGACCGGGCGCCTGCCGTCGCCCCTGAAGGGCGGTACGCTTCCGGCTCCGCCGGAAGCGTGATCGGGGGTCGCAGCCGGCCGAGCCGGCTGCTCTGCCCCTACGGCTGGGCGTCCGCTTCGCAGCCGCCCGTTGCGTGACCGGCCGGCTCCGCCGGCCTTCCCTGTCACGGCTGGGCGTCCGCTTCGCGGCCGCCCGTTGCGTGACGCTCGCCTCGTTGCGTGACCATTGCGGGTGCCCCGAACTGCTGGAGCACGTCGGGGATCGCCACGCGGCCGCCGTCGTCCTGGAAGTTCTCGAGGATCGCGAGCAGGACGCGCGCGGTGACGGCGGTTCCGTTCAGCGTGTGCACGACCTGCGGGCCCGAGTCGGTGCGGTAGCGCACCTCGAGCCGCCGCGCCTGGTAGTCGGTCGTGTTCGACGTCGACGTGATCTCGCGGTAGCGCTGCTGCGACGGGAACCACGCCTCCAGGTCGTACTTCTTCGTCGCGGCCGCGCCGAGGTCGCCGGCCGCGACGTTGACGACGCGATAGGGGACTCCGAGCTCCTGGACGAGCTCCTCCTCGATCGAGAGCAGGAGCTCGTGCTCCGAGGGCGAGCGCTCCGGCTCGCAGAAGACGAACATCTCGACCTTGTCGAACTGGTGGACGCGGAACATCCCCCGCGTGTCCTTGCCGGCAGCGCCCGCCTCGCGGCGAAAGCAGGTCGAGTAGCCGGCGTAGTGCAGCGGGAGCTCGTCGGCGGCCAGGATCTCGCCCATGTGGAGGGCCGCGAGCGCCACCTCGGAGGTACCGGTCAGGTAGAGGTCGTCGCGCTCGATCCGGTAGATGTTGACCTCGTCGGTCGGGAGGAATCCCGTTCCGGTCATTGCCTCCTCGCGAACCAGCACGGGCGGGAGCACCGGCACGAAGCCGCGTGCCGCCAGCCGGTCGAGCGCGAAGCGGTAGACGGCGAGCTCCGCCAGCGCCATATCGCCCAGCCGGTAGGCGAAGCGCGAGCCGGACACGCGAGCGGCACGCTCCATGTCGATCCCGGCGAGCTCGAGATGGTCGCGGGGGTCGGCGAGCGCCGGCGGCTCCCCGACGCGGCGCAGCTCCTCGGCGTCGTCCTCGGTGAGCCCGTCCGGTGCGCTCGGATCCGGTGGGTTCGGCACCCGGAGGAGCGCCTCGTCGCGCCCGGCGGCGGCGCGGGCGAGCTCCTCCTCGAGCGCCGCGAGCTCGGCCTTCGCCGCCCGCAGCTCCTCGAGCTGAGCGGGGGTCGGTTTGCCCTTCAGCTTCGTCCGCGAGCGCAGCTCGTCGACGCGCGGGACGAGCTCGAGCCAGCGGCGGTCGGCCGCCATCAGCTCGTCGAAGCTCGTGGCCGCACCCTTGCGCTCGAGCGCGGCGCGGAACCCGGCCGGGTCGTGACGGGCGGCGCGGACGTCGATCACGACCGGGAATCTACAAGGGCGAGATAGTTCTCGATGACCTGCGCGACGCCTTCCTCGTCCGC
>JADLFG010000006.1 GCA_020845695.1 Thermoleophilia bacterium
CACGGGGCCCTCGGTCGCGAGGACGGCCTCGCGCTGGGCGGGGTTCAGGTCCGCGAGGTACTGCTCCGGGGAGAGGACGGCCATCGGATCGATGGTAACGTCAGCCGGCCTGCGACCCGAGCGCGGCGGCGAGCGCCGACTCGACGTACGCGGTCGCGGCGGCGAGCGCGCGCGGATCGCTCGACTTGAGGACGACGTCGACCTCGGGCCCGTCCGCCGTGAAGCGCGGATAGCTGCCTACGGTGACCAGCGGATGGAGCCGGGTCGCCTCCTCGAGCACCCGCACGATCTGGCCCTCGCCGGTCACGTAGCTGCCCCGCCACGCCCCGATCGGCTCGCCGCGGAAGCGCTCCGCGACCGCGTCGAACATCGCCTCCATCTCGCTCGGCAGGCCGGGCAGCACCCAGACGTTGCCGAGCACGAACCCGGGCGCGCCGCCGCGCGGGTTCTCGAGCGGGACGGCGCCGAGCGGGATCCGCGCCCAGCGGGCCGCGTACTCCGCGAGGCCCCTGGGAGCGAACCGCTCGCGCAGCCGGGCGGCGAGATCCGCGATCTCCCGGCACTCGACGCCGAACGCCGCAGCGACCGCCTCGCGGGTGATGTCGTCCGGGGTGCCGCCCAGGCCGCCGGTGACGAAGACGAAGTCGACGCCGTCACGGCTCGCGAGGAAGCCGCCGACCGCGGCGATGTCGTCGCGCAGTGCGGCCAGCATGCGAACCTCGACCCCGAGCTCGGCGAGCCGGCGTGCGAGCCACGAGCCGTTCGTGTTCTCGACGTCGCCCGAGACGATCTCGTCGCCGATCGTCAGGATGTGCGCGGTCCGCTGCGCCACCAGGAAAGTCTAGATCGAGGCGGCGCCCGGGAACCAGACGCCGTCTCACGCCCAGAGAGCTGCGATGGGCGCCGCCGTGATGCGTTCGTCGAGCCGAAACGTCCTCGGGCCAGTGTGAAGGACGAGCCCGGCGACGAAGCGGTCACCGAGCTGCTCTCGAAGCCAGGTCAAGTGTCTGGCGTCATCGCGGCTCGGCGCCGAGCTCGCTTTGACCTCGATCGCAACGACGCGTCGGGCAGCGAGCTCGGCGAGTACGTCGATCTCGTGGCGCCCGTCGCGCTGTCGAACGTGGTAAAGGCGCGGACGCGAGCTCGAGACGACAAGCTCGGCGCGCAACTGGGCGGCGACGAAGGTATCGAGCAGGCGGCCGAGCAGATCTCCGTCACGGAGGATCGCGCTCTCGTCGAGGCGGAGGACGGCGCCGATGAGCGCGGGGTCGACGACGTACCGCTTCGACGACAGCACGAGTCTCTTCAGCCTGTTCGAGCTCCAGGCCGGCATCGATTCGACGACCAGCAGGTTCTCGAGCAGTCGCTCGTAGGCCAGGGCCGTCCTGCGGTCGACGTCGGCGGTCTCGTACAGCGTCCTGTCATCGACAACCCCTGCGGAGTTGAGTGCGTAGGACTCGAAATAGCGACGCAGGCGAACGGGGTCGCGACTGACTCCGACCTGCTCGGCGTCACGCGTGAGGAGTTGCTCGACATAGCTTTCGAGCCAGCGCTGCCGGGCGGGCTCGGACAGGCGCAGAGCCGGTTCGGGAAACCCCCCGCGCAACGCCAACGCGACGTATCCGCGGAGATCCGGGACCTCGTCGAGCACCAGGTCGAGAGCATCTGGAGCCCCGTCCACCGCCAGGCGATCGAGAATCGGGGCGTTTCGAAGCCGGCCGGTCAGCTCTCTCTGCGTCATTCCGAACATCGAAACTCGCACGAGGCGTCCCGTCGCCGGCCAGACCTCGGCGTCGAGATCTGCCCGGACCGAACCGGTGATCAGGAAGCGACCAGGACGCGGCTCAGCGTCGATCGCTCGCTTGACCGCGCCGAGCACGGCCGGCACCGCTTGCCATTCGTCGAGGAGCACGGGCTCGCGTAGGCCTCGTAGCGCGGCGTCCGGATCGGCGCGAAACGCAACCGCCTCGGCCTCGCGATCGAGTCGGACGACAGTCCTTGCATGTCGAACCGCGGTAGTTGTCTTGCCCGAAGCCCGCGGGCCGACGACGAGGACCCCGGGCAACTCGACCAGCAGATCGGCGAGCAGGCTGTCAACGAGCCGATCGCGGTAAGGGCGCAGCCGGGCCGCGTCAACTTCCTCTCGATCCCGCATTTGCACACTTCACAATACCGATCTTGCACATGGGTGAGTGTCGCTTTCGCACAGGGACTGTTCCCGCTTGTGCACATCACCGGAGCGGGAACGAGCGGCCGGCGAGCGCCGCGACGGCCTGGGACGTGACCCAGACGGGCGTCGTCACGTAGCGGGCGCTGTAGCGGAAGCTGCCGTCGGCGCGCTGCATGCGCAGCAGGTACGAGCGGGCGCTCGCCGGGGCCGCGCGCCCGGCGGCGAGGTAGGCCTGGATCGCCCAGGCCGTGGTCTGGACGTTGGAGCCCCGGCCTTCCGCCGACTCGAAGCCTCCGTCCGGGTTGCGGCGCGCGCCCAGGAAGGCGAGGCCACGGCGGACCGCCTTCGAGCGTGCCGGAACGCCCACGGCTCGGAGCGCCTGGATCGCCGCCGCCGTGTCGTCCGCATCGGAGGCGATGCCGAGGCTCCATGACCAGCCCCCGTCGGCGGCCTGCGCCCGCTGCAGGTAGCGCACCGTCGCTCCGGGCACCCGGCGCCCGGCCGCCCGCAGGGCGATCGTCCCCCAGATCGTCGAGTTGACGAGCGGGCCGATCGCACCGCTCGCGCGGCGAAGCCCTTCGAGCTGGCGCACGAGTGCCTCCGTCTCCCGCCCGAGCGCATCGAGCGCGAGGATGCGCAGCGCGAGGTCGGTCGCGGCCGGGTACGGCTTCCCGCTGAGGTAGGCGGCAGCCCGCTCCGGCGGCGAGCCCGCGGCCGCGAGCCCGACCACGGCCCAGGCGGTCAGGCTGGGATCCGCGCTGCGGCCGGGCTCGGCGAAGCCGCCGCCGTCCGTCTGACGTGACTCCAGGGAGGAGACGGCGGCGCCGACGCCGCTTCCGGCGTGCGCCGGCGCGGCGACGGCCAGCGTCGCGAGGACGGCGGCGAGCAGGATCCTCACGCCCACGACACCTCCACGTGCAGGCGCCGCCCGTAGCGCTCGAGCACCCGCCGCAGCTCGGGCCCGATCGCGAGTGCGATCAGGAGGTTTCCGACCGCGTGTGCCGCCTGGAACGGGAAGCCGCGGGCCATCTGCAGCGCGAAGGCCTGCCACGTGTGCGGGAAGAAGCTGAACCACTCCCAGACATCCATCAGCCCGCTGAACGCGAAGCCGAGCACGAAGCAGACGAGCGCGAACGTGAGCCGCCTGGTCAGGATCGGCGCGAGCAGGGCGCCGGCCGCCCCGCAGGCGCTCCAGGCCAGCATCTGCCAGGGCGTCCAGATGCCCTGGCCGAGGACGAAGTTCGAGGCGAACGCGGCGATCGCGCCGACGCCGATTCCGGCCCGCATCCCGAGCGCGGCGCCCGCGGCGACGGCGATCACCGTGACCGGCTGGACGCCGGGTACCGCGGCGAAGAGCACCCGACCCGCCGCGGCAACCGCGCCCAGCGTGGCGATGAGAGCGAGCTCCTTGGCCGAGGCGGCGCCCGTCTCGAGCCAGGCCGCCCCGCCGATCACGAGCGCGAGCGCGGCCAGCAGGAGCGAGAGGCCGGCGCGGGAAGGATCGAGCGCCGCCCAGGCACCGGCGGCGAAGAACCCGAGCGCCGCCGCGACGATCGCGAGGTGGATCCGGTGCGGGCGTCTAGGCAACCAGGGCCTCCCCCGCGCCCAGCCGGACGCGGCGGCTCGCCGGAAAGCTCCGGTCGTGCGTCGCGACGAGCACCGCGCGACCCGCGGCCGC
>JADLFG010000007.1 GCA_020845695.1 Thermoleophilia bacterium
CCAACGGCGCTGCTGATTAGCCACGTCTGGACGGGATAACCGCTGAAAGCATCTAAGCGGGAAGCCCACCTCGAGATGAGGCCTCCCATCCCCTCGAGGGAGTAAGGACCGTGGGAGACCACCACGTAGATAGGCGGGACGTGCAAGCACGGCAACGTGTTCAGCGGACCCGTACTAATCGTCCGAGGTCTTGATCTGAGCACCGTAATGTCGCTATGGAGTTTTGAGGGTGTGCGGGACCGCGATCGCGGCGCGCGCGTTCAAAAATTTCCGGTGGTCTTAGCGGCGGGGAAACACCTCTTCCCATTCCGAACAGAGAAGTTAAGCCCGCCAGCGCCGATGGTACTCGGAGGGCAACCTCCCGGGAGAGTAGGACGCCGCCGGAATTACCGTGTGGGGGCGGGTCTGTGACCCGCCCCCACGTGTTTCTGGCCCCGACCCTGCGTAAGCGAACGGGCGACATGTCGAACGCGAAGGTCGCGTCTCACGCGCTCGGCGGCGTCAACATTACGAATGCGATCGGCATGCGGCAGGCACGAGGCCCGGCGCCGTCGCGGGACTTCGTGGTCACGTGCGGGTTCACCTGCGAGACCAACAAGAACAAGACCTGGCCGACCGTCCGGTGCGAGCTCGAGCGCATGCACCTCGGTGAGCTCCACGGCACCGGGTAGGTACTGCACGCCGACCTCGTGGTCGCCGCAAACCCGCGCGGGAAGCCGGGTAGCGCCTAGCTAGCGGTCGCCGACGGCAGCTTCCCCGCCGCGCGTCGCCGGTCGCGTACGGGCGCCCGCCGCGACCGCCGCGACCGCCGTGAGCGTCAGGATCGCGGCGCCGGCGGCGAGGAGCGCGGTGTCGCTCGCCGTCGGCTTGAGCACCATGTCGGCGGCGAGCAGGAAGAGCAGGACGAGCTCGGCACGGCCCACGAGGACGAGCTGGCGGATCCGGCGAGCCGATTCGGGGTTCCCCGGCCCGTGGGTCGCGTTCGCCCGGGCGATCCGCTTCACCTCGGGGTTGCGGTAGAGGAACTGCGTCAGGAGCGCGGCCCCGTAGCCGGCCAGCGCGAGCTCGAGCCAGAGCGCCCCGAGCGGCCAGTTGCCGTCGAGCGCCAGCAGGACCCCGGAGACGCCGACCGCGAGTATCGACGGGAGGAACACCCGCGGCGCGAGCCAGCGGCTGAGCGCGGCCAGCTGGCCGAGCTCGGCCGGCCCACCGGTGCGGCCGGCCCGGAAGACGGCCAGCACCATCACCGTGACACCACCTAGCCAGACGATGGCGCCGAGCACGTGGAGAAGCAGCAGCAGTTCCTGGCGGGTCATGGTTCGGGCTCCTTCCTGGATCGTGAATGGGTTGCGGCGGCGGGCGAGGCGGCCAGCCCGCGCACGAGCACGTCGACGAGGCGCTCGCTGCGCGCCTCGAGGTCCTCGCCTCCCGAGAGCAGGTCGGAGACCCGGTCGAGGCCGAGGATCGCCGCGAAGACCGCCTCGGCGGTCTCCCGCGGGTCGAGCTCCGGGCGGACGGCCCCTTCGACCTGGCCGCGCTGGACGATCCGGGCGATCGCATCGATCGCGAGCCCCTGGACGCGCGCGTACTCGGAGTCGGGGCCCGCCGCGACGCCGAGCTCCTCCCCGAGCCGGGGGACGGCGCGCAGCGAGCGCTCGGCGCGGAGCAGCCGTGCCCGCACGCGCATCAGCGTCTCGAGCTGAGCCAACGCGTCCGCCTGGTCGCCGGACTCCTCGAGCACGCGCTCGACGAGCTGCTCCTGCTTGAGCCGGAAGGCTGCGAGCGCGAGCGCCTCCTTCGAGGCGAAGTGGTGGTAGAAGGCGCCCTTCGTCAGGCCGCTCGCTCGGACGATCTCGTTGAGCGAGGTGCCGGCGAACCCCCGCTCGGCGAAGGCGGCCGCGGCGGTCTCGAGGATGTGCGCGCGAGTGCGGGAGGCGCGGTCGGTGCGGGAGCCGGTCACCCTCCCCAAGTTACATACCGACTGGTTGGTATGTCAAGTGGGCGCTGTCGCCGAGGCGCGCCGAGTCCCCTGGCCGGGCTGGCGTGCCCCGGACCGGCACCAGCAGGTCACGAGCTCTCGCGCAGCTTCTCCCGCCAGCCGGGGTCGAGCTCGCGCAGCCTGCGAACGCGCTCGGCCGTCGACGGGTGGGTCGCGAACATCGCCGCCAGCCGCTCGGCGCCGAATGGGTTGAGGGTGTAGAGCGGCTCGGTCGCGGGGCTCGCCCGGAACTCGACGAGCTCCCCCGCCTGCTCGAGCCGCAGGAGCGCGTCCGCGAGGCCGTGCGGCGTCTCGCAGAGCTCGGCGGCGGCGGTGTCGGCGGCGTGCTCCCGCTTCGGCGAGAGCAGGACGTGGACGAGGCTGGCGGCGATCGGCGCCAGCACGAACAGGAGCGCGCGCTCGAGGAAGCCGCCGATCCGGCTCAGCTCGACGAGCCAGAGCGCCAGCACGACGGCCGGGGTCTGGACGGTCACGTCACGGTGGCGGGCGTGCGCGAGCTCGTGGGCGAGCACCCCCTCGAGCTCGGCCGGTGTGGTCACGGCGGCGAGCCCCCGGCTGAGAGCGATCGAGAAGTCGCTCGCGCCGCGCCCGACCGCGAGCGCGCGGGGGTACCCGCCGGGCAGCACGTGGAGCTTCGGACGCGCGACCCTCGCCGCCAGCGCGAGCCGCTCGACCGTCCCGTAGAGCGGCGCCGCCTCGCCCAGCGTCAGCTCGCGGGCGCCGAGGGACGCGAGCAGGATCCGCGGCCCGTACCAGTGGAGCGTGCCGACGATCAGGAGCGCCACGACGAGGAACACGCTGGCGAGCCGGATGCCGCCGACCCACCACCCGAGCGCGGTCAGCCCGGCGGCTATTCCCCCGAGCAGGAGCAGGGCCTTGAGGATGTTCCGGGCCGAGAGCAGCCGCCGGGCCCGCACCGCGCGCGGCTACTCGCCCTCGGCGAGCCCGCGCGGCGGCCAGTCCGGCTCCGGCGCGTCGCAGCGGCTCGAGCAGTGGAGGGAGGCGACGTTCTGAAGCGGGATCAGGATGTGGCCGTTCAACTCGACGTGGACCACGTCCTCGACCACGCAGTACGCGGTCAGGACCCCCTCCTGGTATTCGCCGCCGAACAGCGCGATCTCCACCTGCTCGCCCCGGTACTTGTTCGTGTAGTCCTCCACGAGCGGTCAGTCTACGTCGTTCAGGCAATTCTCAGCCTTCGCGATCAGACTGTGGCGATGAGGCTGCTCGTGGTTGACGACGAGCCCGCCGTGCGAGACGCGCTTGCTCGCGCATTGCGCCTCGAGGGCTACGAGGTCGAGCTGGCCGCCGACGGCCGTGAGGCGCTGGCCGGACTCGCGGCGCGGCCCGCCGACGCGGTCGTGCTCGACCTGCTGATGCCCGGACTCGACGGCCTCGAGGTCTGCCGCCGGCTGCGTGCTGATGGCGACCGCACCCCGGTGCTGATGCTCACCGCCCGCGTCGACGTCTCCGATCGGGTCGCCGGCCTCGATGCCGGGGCCGACGACTACCTGCCGAAGCCGTTCGCGCTCGACGAGTTGCTTGCGCGCCTGCGGGCGCTCCTGCGCCGCAGCGGCGCGGGCGAGCGGGAGCCCCCGCTTCGGTTCGCCGACCTCGTCCTCGACCCGGGCGCGCGCGAGGTGCGTAGGGGCGAGCGGCAGATCGAGCTGACGCGCACCGAGTTCGAGCTGCTCGAGCTGTTCATGCGCAACCCGGGCCAGGTGCTGATCCGCTCCCTGATCTTCGAGCGCGTCTGGGGCTACGACTTCGGGCCCACGTCGAACTCGCTCGAGGTCTACATCGGCTACCTGCGCCGCAAGACCGAGGCGGCCGGCGAGCCGCGGCTGATCCAGACCGTGCGCGGCGTTGGCTACGCCTTGCGCGTGCCGTGAGCCTCCGCGGCCGCCTGCTCCTCGCCGCCACCGTTGCCGTGGCGGTCGCGGCCCTGCTCGCCTGCGGCCTCGCGTTCGTCGTCGTCCGTCACGAGCTCCGGGGCGAGATCGACGACTCGCTCTCGCGCCGGGCCCACACTCCCGGTGCCCTGGTCGCGCCGCGGCTCGCGCGCCCGGCGTTCGAGGACCTCGGGATGGTCGTGCAGGTGATCGATGCACGCGGGCGGGTGCTGCGAGGATCGGCGATCGACGCGGAACTGCCGGTCACGGACGAGGCCCGTGCGGTCGCGGCGGGCGGTCGCGGCTCGCTGCTCGCCGACCAGGATGTCGACGGGACGCACCTGCGCGTCCTCACCGACCCGCTCCCGGGGAAGCTCGCGGTCCAGGTCGCGCGCCCGCTGACCGAGGTCGACCGCACCCTCCGGCGAGTCGGCTTCATCCTGCTCGGGGTGGCGCTCGGGGGCGCCGGGCTCGCCGGGCTGCTCGGCTGGCTCGTCTCGCGTGCCGCGCTCAGGCCGGTGACGCGGCTGACGGAGGCGGTCGAGCACGTGACCGCGACCGCCGACCTGAGCCAGCGCATCGACGCCGAGGGCGAGGACGAGCTCGCGCGGCTCGCGCGGAGCTTCAACGAGATGCTGGCCGCCCTCGACGCCTCGCTCGCCTCCCAGCGCCAGCTCGTGGCCGACGCGTCCCACGAGCTGCGGACGCCGCTGACGAGCCTGCGCACGAATGTCGAGGTGCTCGCCCGTGCCCACGAGCTCGAGCCCGGCGAGCGGGGGCGGCTGCTCTCGGACGTCGTCTCCCAGCTCGAGGAGCTGACCGGGCTCGTTGCCGACCTCGTCGACCTTGCCCGCGGCGCCGAGCCGGCCGCCGCGATCGAGGACGTCCGACTCGACCTCCTCGTGGAGCGCGCGGTCGAGCGAGCCCGCCTCCACGCGCCGGGGATCGAGATCGCGACGGCGCTCGAGCCGGCCGAGGTACGCGCGGCACCCGAGCGGCTCGGCCGGGCCGTCGCGAATCTGCTCGACAACGCGGCCAAGTGGAGCCCGCCGGGAGGGACGGTCGAGGTCTCGGTTCGCGACGGCGAGCTCGTCGTGCGGGATCACGGCCCCGGGATCGATCCGGAGGATCTTCCCCACGTCTTCGACCGCTTCTACCGGTCTCGTGCGGCTCGCTCCCTACCCGGCTCGGGGCTCGGCCTCGCGATTGTCAAGCAGGTTGCCGAGTCCCACGGCGGCTCGGTCACGGCCGAGAACGCCGAGGGCGGCGGCGCCCGGTTCCGCCTGCAACTCTCACGCACTTCTTAAGGCGCTCTCAGGCCCCTCTCAGGGTCGGCTGCTGAGATGGGACGCGTACCCGAGAAGTGACGAAAGGAGACACGATGAGCTGGAAGTCGAAGCGGATGGTCGCCGGAACGCTCGCCGCGCTCGCGGTCGCGACGGGCGCCGGCGCCGCGCTCGCGGCGACCCAGGACGACGCGGACGGGACGGCCGCCGCAACCGCCGTCGAGGGCGAGTCGCCCGTGACGTTCCTCGCCGACGTGGCCGAGCGGATCGGGATCGAGCCGGACGAGCTCGAGGCGGCGGTGCAGGCCGAGGCGCTCGAGCGGCTCGACCAGGCGCTCGCTGACGGGCGCATCACCGAGGAGCAGGCCGACCGGATCCGCGAGCGGATCGAGTCCGGCGAGCTGCCGTTCGGCCCCGGCCACGGCCCCGGCGGCCGCCACGGCGCGCCCGTGATCCAGGGCACCGCCGACTACCTGGGCTTGACGCCCGCCGAGCTGCTGGAGCAGCTCAAGGACGGCAAGTCGCTCGCCGAGGTCGCCGAGGCCAACGGCCAGACCGCCGACGGGCTCGTCCAGGCGCTGCTCGACGGCGCGAAGACCCACCTCGACCAGGCCGTCGAGGACGGGCGCCTGACTCGCGAGCAGGCCGACGAGCTGCTCGAGCGGCTCGAGAACCGGCTGCCCAACCTGGTCGAGCGGGACTTCCCCGGTCCCCGCGGCATGGGCCACGGCCCGATGGGCGCGGGCCCGGGCGAGGGCGCGTAGCGCCCGCCCGTTGTCCTCTAAGGCCATGTCCCGGGGCCAGGCCCCGGGACATGGCCTTTCCGGGCGTGGCGAGGGGGACGCTCCCGGGGGAGGAGCCAGGCCGTCCCGGTGCGCTCAGTCGCCGTGCGCCGGGAGCCGCACGCCGGCGTCGTCGTCGGTCAGGTGCAGCCGCCGGAACGCGCCGTTCTCGACCGCGACCGCGGACAGGCGTGCGTTTGGCTCGACGGGGGCGCTGCGACGGTAGGCGTGGAACTCGAGCCCGAGCGCGTGCGCGTGGATCGCCCGCACGCAGCCGCCGTGGGAGACGACGAGGACGCGGCCGCCGGGATTGGCTGCCGCGATCTCCCGCACCGCCGCCACCGCGCGTGCCGCCATCCGCTCGTAGGCCTCGCCGCCCTCCCAGCCGGTCGCGCCGGCGAGCCAGCGGGCGATCCCGTCCGGATCGGCTCGCTCGACCTCCTCGCGCGTCTTCCCCGACCAGCTGCCGACGTCGACCTCCCGCAGGTCGCGCCGCTCGATCACCGCGAGCCCCCGGGGCGCCGCCACCGCCAGCGCCGTGTCGCGCGCCCGCGCGAGGTCGCTCGCGTAGATCGCATCGAGCGACACGTCCGCGAGCCGCTCGGCCAGCGCGCGGGCCTGCCCGCGGCCGACGTCGGTGAGCGGCCGGTCGGTGTGGCCCTGCCAGCGGTGCTCGCGGTTCCAGTCGCTCTCGCCGTGTCGCGCGAGCAGGATCGTCGTCACGCCGACTATCGTAGGCCGGAGCGATGGACCTGGGCCTCACCGACCGCGTCTGCGTCGTCACCGGCTCGACCGCCGGGATCGGCCTCGAGACCGCGCGGCTGCTCGCCGCCGACGGTGCCCGTGTCGCCGTCTGCGGCCGCGATCCGGGACGTGTCGAGGCCGCCCGGGCCGAGACGGGCGCCGCGCTCGGGGTTGCCTGCGACCTCGCCGACCCGGACGCGCCGGCCGCGCTCGTCGCGCGCGCCGAGGCCGAGCTCGGGCCGGTCGACTGTCTCGTCAACAACGTCGGCTTTGCCGTCCAGACCGACTTCCAGGCGATCACCGACGCCGGCTGGCAGGCGATGTGGAACCTGAACGTGATGAGCTATGTGCGCGCGATCCAGGCGGTGCTGCCGGGGATGCGGGCACGTCGCTCCGGGTGGATCGTCAACGTCGCCTCGACCGCGGCCAAGCGCCCATCGACGGGCATGCCGCACTACTCGGTCACGAAAGCGGCGGTGCTGTCGCTGTCGCGGCTCGTCGCCGACCTGTACGCGAAGGACGGCATCCTCTGCAACGCCGTCTGTCCCGGCCCGACGCTCTCGCCCACCTGGCTCGGCCCCGGCGGACTCGCCGACCAGGCGGCCGCCCGCACCGGCAAGAGCCGCGAGCAGGTGCTCGAGGAGGCGGGCAGAGGCAGGCCGATCGGGCGGATGGCGCGCTCCGAGGAGATTGCCGCCGTCGTCGCGTTCCTCTGCTCGGAGCGCGCGAGCTACGTGACCGGTGCCGCCTGGAGCGCGGACGGCGGCACGGTGCCGATCATCATCTAACCTCGGGGGATGCCCGAAGTCGCCGGAGCGGTCGCCGAGCGGTTCGAGGCGCGGATCCGCGCGCAGGAGGAGGAGCTGCTCTCGCCGCTCGCCGTGCGCTCGTACGAGACGCTCGGCCGCGCGGCGGCCGAGGAGGAATGCCGGCTGCGCACGCCGTTCCAGCGCGACCGCGACCGGATCGTGCACTGCAAGGCGTTTCGCCGGCTGAAGCACAAGACGCAGGTGTTCATGCCGCCGCGCGGAGACCATTTCCGCACGCGGCTCACGCACACGCTCGAGGCGGCCGGGATCTCCCGCGTCGTCGCGCGCGCGCTGCGCTTGAACGAGGACCTCACCGAGGCGATCGCGCTCGGCCACGACCTCGGCCACCCGCCGTTCGGGCACACGGGCGAAGAGGCGCTCGACCGCGTGCTGCGTGAGCGGGCCGGCCGGTGCTTCCGCCACAACGAGCACTCGCTGCGGGTCGTCGAAGTGCTCGAGCGCGACGGTCGCGGGCTCAACCTGACCGCGGAGGTGCGGGACGGGATCCTCAACCACACCGGCCCGAGCGAGCCGGCGACGCTCGAGGGCAGGATCGTGCGGATCGTCGACCGGGTCGCGTACATCAACCACGACATCGACGACGCGATCCGCGCCGGCGTGCTGACGGTGGACGACCTGCCGGCCGAGGAGCTGGCGCTGCTCGGCCCGACCGGGTCGAGGCGGATCGACACGCTCGTGCACGACCTCGTCGAGAGCTCGGACGGGCGCGACGAGATCGTCCAGAGCCCGGAGATCGGCCGGGCGATGCTCGGGCTGCGCTCGTTCATGTTCGAGCGTGTCTACCTCGGCCCCGTCGCGGCCGCCGAGCGTGACCGCGCGACCGCCGTCGTGGAGCGGATCTTCGACCACCTGCTCGCGCACCCCGGGGAGCTGCCGGGCGGCCGGCCCGGCGACCTCGTCCAGCGGGTGACCGACTACGTGGCCGGGATGACCGACCGGTTCGCGCTCGCGTTCCCGCCCCATCCGGGCCGGTAGCGACGCCGATGGCGCGGATCAAGCAGTCGTCGGTCGAGGAGGCCCTCGTCGCCGCCGACGCCGTCGAGCTCGTGGGCGCGAAGACCCAGCTTCGCCGCGTCGGCTCCCGCTGGGTCGGCCGCTGCCCATTCCACGACGAGCGCACCCCCAGCTTCTCCGTCAACGCCGAGCGCAAGCTCTACCACTGCTTCGGCTGCGGCCGCGGCGGCGACCTGATCACGTTCGTGCGCGAGACCGAGGGGCTCGATTTCGTGCAGGCGGTCGAGTGGCTCGCCGACCGCTACCGCGTCCAGCTCGAGTACGAGCAGGGCGGGCCGGACGAGTCCGAGCGCCGCCGCCGCGAGCGGCTGCTCGCCCTGCTCGAGGCGGCGGCGGTGTTCTACCAGCGCCACCTCTGGGAGACCGGGGCGGGGAAGGGCACGCGCGCCTACCTCGCCTCGCGGGGCCTGCGCGAGGAGGTGTGCCGCGCATTTCGCCTCGGTCTCTCTCCCGGCGGCGACGTGCTGGCGCGCAAGGCGCGCGAGAAGGGCTACACGCGCGAGGAGCTCGCCCTGGCCGGCCTCGTCAACCGCCGCGGCGGCGACTACTTCGCGGGGCGCCTCGTCTTCCCGCTCGCGGACGCCCGCGGGCGCGTCGTCGGCTTCGGGGCGAGGCGCCTCTCGGAGTCCGACCCGATCCGGGCGAAGTACGTCAACTCCCCCGAGAGCGAGCTGTTTCGCAAGAACGCGCTCGTTTACGGGCTCGACCGGGCCCGGGCTGCGATCGCGAGGGAGGAGCGGGCGATCGTCGTCGAGGGCTACACGGACGTGCTCGCCCTCCACCAGGCGGGCCTCGAGACCGCGGTCGCCGCGATGGGGACGGCGCTGACGGAGCGCCAGCTCCGCGAGCTGCGGCGGCTCGCCTCCCGCCTCTACCTCTGCTTCGACGCCGACCAGGCGGGCCAGGAGGCGACGCTGCGCGGCATGGAGCTCGCCTACCGGGACTTCCCGGAGGTGCTGGTGGTCGCGCTCCCGCCGGGCACCGATCCGGCGGAGGCGGCGGGGGGGTTCGCCGCCAGGCTCGAGGCGGCGGAGACGTACCCGCGCCACCGGGTGCGGCTCGAGCTCGAGCGGGCGCCGACCCGCGAGGCCGCCTTCCAGCGGCTCCGCGAGGTCGTCGGCGGCTTCGATCGCAACACGGAGTGGCTCGACGCGGTCAAGCTGGCCGCCGACCAGCTCGACCTGCCGCGCGACCTGCAGGCGGCGCTGGCGCCGCGGGCGTCGCGCTCGACCGGCGTCGTCTCCCGGAAGGTGCTCGAGGCGGGGGAGCGCTGGGAGCGCGACGCGCTCGCCGGCTGCACGGTCCACCCTGAGCTCGTGCGGATGCTGGCGGAGCTCGGGCCGGAGCACCTAGACAGCGACCTGCACCGCCGCCTGCGCCACCACCTCGTGACCGGGGAGCCCGCCGACGTCGACGTGATCGCGCTGCTTGCCGAGCTCGACGCTCGCGCCGCCGCCGAGGGGATCGACGAGGAGACGACCAAGCAGATCCTGCTGCGCCTGCGCGAGCGCCGCCTGCGCCGCGAGCTCGCCACCGCCGCGCCCGAGCGTGCCCGGGAGCTCCAGGCCCAGCTCGAGCGGATCCGCGCGGCCGTCTCCGGGCTCGCGGAACGCTAGAATTGCCGCTGCCGTCCCCGGTAGCTCAATTGGCAGAGCATCCGGCTGTTAACCGGAGGGTTACTGGTTCGAGTCCAGTCCGGGGAGCTATTTCGGCCGCGGAGCGGCCGAAATAGCTCTACGTTGGGGTTGCCCGGCAAGGCCCGGGCAACCCCAACGCCATGTAGGGGCGGGTCTTGATCCGCCCGTCTCGTCACTCTCGGCGCAGTTGCGTGCGCGAGGCGTTCGCGATCCGGCCGTACCCTGAGGGCGCAAGGCTGTCGTTCACACGGAACGGTTGCGACCCGACCAGTTTCCGTGAGGGCGGGCGATGTGTGCACGGTGTCTGATCGCCCAGCCCCCCGCGAGCCAGCCAGCATGGCCCGCATGGGCCGCCCGCCGCGATGTCAGCCGGGCGCGTCCTCCGGGACGAGCACGCCGGGATCGTCGTTCGCGACGCTGTTGACCCGGATCGAAGCGGGGGCGGCGACCATCGCTTCGGCCGGGTAGGGAACGAGGAACGTGAGGGCCGCCTCGGGCGGGACGCCCGGATCGAGCCACGGCTCCTCGAGCTCGCCCGGGAGGATCACGGGCATGCGGTCGTGCAGCTCTGCGACGAGCCCGTTCGCCGCTGTCGTCACGATCGTGAACGAGTCGATGGGCTCGCCGCGCTCCCGGTCGAGCCAGGTCGCGAAGAGGCCGGCGAACGCGAACAGCTCCCCGCGGGCGAGCGTGAAGCGGACGGGCAGGCGCTGCCTGCCCGCACCGGCGCGCCACTCGTAGAAGCCGTCGGCCGGGACGAGACAGCGGTGGGCGCGCACGAGCGGGCGGTACGCCGGTCGCTCGAGCAGCGTCTCAGCGCGCGCGTTGATCATCCTCGCGGCCCGCGAGGCGTCCTTCGCCCAGTGGGGCACGAGCCCGAAGCGGGCGAGCCGCGCCTGCCGCGAGCCCGTCTCGGGGTCGAGGACGACGGCGAGCGCCCGCTGCGTCGGCGCGATGTTGAAGCGGGGTCGATACCCCTCGGGTAGCGCGACCGCGAACCGCCGCGCGACGTCCGCGGCCTCGTGCGTCGACGTGAAGCGACCGCACACGGCCGCGTCGCCGCCCGCGCCGCCGCCGGCTCAGCTACCGACGACCTGCACGAGCCAGCGCCGGTCGCGGGAGCGATCGAGCTCGATGAAGAGGACGCGCTGCCAGGTGCCGAGGCAGAGCTCGCCGTCGCGCAGCGGGATCGACTCCCCGGCGGGCCCCATCAGGAGCGACATGCAGTGGGAGTGACCGTTCCCGAACTCCATGTCCTCCGGGCAGACGTTCTCGGTGCGCAGATCCCAGTCGTCGTGCGCGTAGTACTTCTCCGCCGGGACGAGCCGCCGGAGGAGCCGGGTGAAGTCCTCGAGCAGTCCGGTCTCGAGCTCGTTCACCCGCACGCAGCAGGTGGTGTGGGGGGAGTAGACGCAGACGATCCCGTCCGTGATGCCGCTGCTCGCGACTGCCTGGTGGACGTCGTCGGTGATGTCGCGGATCTCGAGACCCGCCTGGGTTCGCACATGATGCTCGGCCTGGTAGACCTTCACTTGGAGCGCCACCCCCTCGTTGTGTACCCATGCCCTCGCGCGCCCGACATTCTGCCCGCTTGGCCGGCGCTTGTCGAAGGGGAGCGTAGCGAACGGCCCCGCCAGCGGCGCCCGCGAGCTGCTGGCGCCCGCGTGCCAGCCCGGGCTCTCCGGTACCCTCCGCGCTGCCGGGCCCGTAGCTCAGCGGTCAGAGCAGCGGACTCATAATCCGTCGGTCCCTGGTTCGAATCCAGGCGGGCCCATCCGAGACCGGGAGCGGCGCTGCGGGCAGCCGGCGGCTCAGAACGCTCGCGCTCCCGTCAACCTCGGCCCGAGCGCGCTCGGCAGCACGCGCGAGGAGCGCGCGTCCACGTCGTAGAGCACGGACCCGCCGGTCGTGAAGCGCATGTAGCCGACGAGCCGTCGCGAGGCCGACGCGGACAGGGCGAACACGTCGCCGGGCGCGGCGAGCACGGATACCGCGGCCGTGTCGGCAGCGACGAGCACGAGGTCGTTGCGGTACGCGCCGGGAGCCGTGCGGGTCAGCCGCACGGCAACGAGCTCCGTGTCCGAGAGCCACGCCGGCTCGGTGTAGAAGACGGTGCAGGAGCCGTCGAGCAACGTCACGGCGCTCGCGCCCTCGCCGGTCGCCTGAACGGCGACATCGCCGGCGCGGTACCCCGGCTCGGGCCCGCCGCAGTGCTCCTCCTCGCGCAGGTAGGCGAGCCGCTCGCCGTCGGGCGAGAGCGTCGGGAACCGCGAGCGGTCCCCGGTCGTGGCCCGGAACGCCTCCCCGCTGGCCACGTCGACGAGCCAGATGTCGTAGAAGAAGAGGTCGACGTCGTTGCCCTCCGCGACGGCGAGCGTGGTGCCGCCCGCGTCGAACGAGAACGAGAGGATCGTGCCGGCGTCGGGCTGGCCGGTCTCGACCCCGGGCAGCCCCGGCCCGTTCGAGAACTGGACGAGCTTGCGGATCTTCCCGCCGCGGTCGCGCAGCCAGACCGAGTTCGCCTGCGGGTCTCGGCGACCCGCGTGGTCGGGTAGGAACGCGACGCGCCCCGGGCCGAGCACGACCGGAGCGAACGCGTTCGCGACCGTGAAGCGCTTCCTGCCGGTGATCGCGTCGCGCGCGACGACGGTGTCCCCGGTTGCACCCGACCCGGCGAAGAGGCGGCCCGCGAGCGAGTAGCGCGTGAACGGGGCGAAGCGGTGGACGAGCCCGCCGGCGGCGTCGAGCACGACGACCGCGTTGCCGCGCGCGGCCGCGACGGCCGGCGTGCCGGCGGCCTGGGCGGGCGCGGTCAGGGCCAGACCGGCAGCGATCCCGGCGCAGCCTGCGACGAGGCGCCGGATCGCGGGGGTCACCCGCGCTCGGGGCTCGGCGCGAGACGAAAGCCGGCGGCTCGCGGCGAGCCCTCCGCCGCGAGCCGCCGAAGCCGCGCGCGGACCTCGGTCAGGAGGTCGCCGCAGCCCGCGTCGGGTACGCGCGAGAGCGCGATCCGCTCGCGGCGCGGCGTGACGTCGGCGACGTCCTCGACCGGGACGATCACGAGCCGTCGCCCGAGCACGCCCGCGCGGACGACGAGCGCATCCGGCTGGTCGGGCCGCACGCGGAACATGACCGCCTCGACGAGCCCGAAGCGGCCTTCGGGCGTGTCGACCCGGAATCCCTCCGACTGGCAGAGCCAGTAGAAACGCGCCCCAAGGCGCTGCTCGAGCGATGTCAGGCGGGTGTCGTTCACCGGGGGTCGCTTCGGCGTCGGCTTCGCAAGTCCTGCGATTGTCTCACGTTGCGGTTGAGCCGCAATGTGCGGGCGTTAAGGCTTCGCGAACTGTTCGTGAAGAAGTGTTGTGTCGCGTCCGCGGCGCGGCCCCGCCCGGCCGCGCGGCATAATCGCTCCGGCTGTGGCGGCCGCTCCGAGGCCGCCCGGACCAGGTGATCCCGAGTGGATGCGAATCCGAGCACGAGGCTGCACGAGCGGCGCGCAGCCCGGCGCCGTGCCGTCGTGCGCCGCCGCGTCGCCGCGCTCGCGCTCGTCGCGCTCGCTCTCGCCGGCCTGGTGGTGGGCGTGCTCGGCGCGACCGGCGGAGACGCCCCCGACTCCTCGCCCGGTGGTGCTCCCCCTGCGGGCAGCGAGGCGGAGACCGGCGCGACCGGGCCGGCAACCGAGACCTCGTCGCCGGCGGCGGACGCCCCGCCGGACGTGCGCGTCAGGATCGCCGCTGTCGGCGACATCGTCATGGGCACCACCGGCAACCTGCCGCCCGACGGAGGCGAGGGGTTCTTCGCGGGCGTCGCGTCCGCGCTCGTCGGAGACGTCGTCCTCGGCAACCTGGAGGGCACGCTGTCGACCGGGCCGGGATCGAAATGCGGGCCCGACTCGACGAATTGCTTCGCCTTCCAGACGCCGCCCGGCTACGCGAGCTGGCTCGACCGGGCCGGCTTCACCGTACTCAACCTCGCGAACAACCACTCGTTCGACTTCGGCGCGGAGGGCCAGCGCCAGACGGTGGCCGCGCTGCGCCGCCACGGGCTGCGGGCGACGGGCCGGCCCGGCCAGATCGCGATCCAGCGAGTCGGGGCGGCGCGGGTCGCGATCCTCGGCTTCGCCCCGTACCCGTGGGCGCAGGACCTGACCGACCTGCCGGCGGCCGCCGAGCTCGTGCGGAAGGCCTCGCGCGAGGCAGATCTCGTCGTCGTCACCTTCCACGGTGGCGCCGAAGGGGCCGACCGGACGCACGTTCCACCCGGCCCGGAGACGTACCTGGGCGAGGCCCGCGGCGATCTGCGCGCCTTCGCCCACGCGGTGGTCGACGCGGGCGCCGACCTCGTCATCGGCCACGGCCCCCATGTGCTTAGGGGGATGGAGTGGTACGGGGGCCGCCTCGTCGCCTACAGCCTCGGCAACTTCGGGGGCTACGGCGTCTTCTCGCTCGCCGGGCCGCTCGCGGTCAGCGGCGTCCTCCAGGTGACGCTCGAGGCCGACGGGAGCTGGGTCGAGGGGCACCTCGTCGCCACCGTCCTCGCCGGCGAGGGGATTCCCGCCCTCGATCCGGCCGAGGCCGCCCACGGAATCGTGCGGGAGCTCTCGAAGGCGGACTTCGGCGCGCGAGCGATGCGGGTGACCAAGACCGGGGCTCTGCGTCCGCCGGGCTGACACGCGATCCCGCTGGACCAGCGGGATCGCGACGCACAAGGGCGTCACGAATCGGTGTCGAAATGCACGTAGGGATTTGACCCCCGTCCGATTGCCGTGGTATTTTCCGACACCTTGCGTGAGCGATTTCCCCGGAGGGGCGGCTCCCTCCACCCGCGACAGCTAGATCCCCGCTCGCCGAAGCGGCTTACGGCGCTCCTCGTGGCGCTTGCCATCGGGGCGGTCGCGGCCACCACGGCGATCGCGGAGCCGGCCGAGATCACGGCCAAGAAGGCCGAGGCCCAGGAGGTCCTGGCCCAGATCCAGCAGATCGACGCGGAGCTCGGCCTCGCGATCGAGGAGTACAACGCCGCGACGCTCGAGCTGGAGGCGATCGAGGCCGAGATCGCCACGAACCAGCGGCACCTCGAGATCGCGCGGGGCGCCTACCGCACCGCCCAGCGAACGCTGGCCGACCGGGTCGTCGCCCTCTACACGGCCGGCGGTGACGAGGGCACGCTCGAGGTCATCCTCGGCGCCACCAGCCTCGATGACCTGCTCGACCGCGTCGACGCCGTGAAGCGGGTCTCGGCTCAGGATGTCGAGGTGATCGAGGCCGTGCGCGACGCTCGGACCGAGATCCGAGACCGCGCCCGCCGGCTGGCCGGGATGCGCGCGAAACAGAGCAAGGTCGTGCAGCGGCGAGACGAGCGCCGCGACGCGATCGAGGCGAAGCTCGCCGAGCGCGAGCGGCTGTACGAGTCGATCAAGGGTCAGATCGCGCAGCTCGAGGCCGAGGAGCGCGAGCGCCAGCGGCGGCTCGCCGAGGAGGCACGGCGGCGGCGCGAGGCGGAGCGACAGGCGGCCGCGGCCGCGGCGGCCTCGGCGGGGGTGGACGCAGCCGATGTCAGCGCACCGGCCCCCGAGAGCGTCGGTGCCCCGCCGCCCGCGCGCTACGGCGGCGTCGTCGACATCGCGCTTCAGTACCTCGGCGTCCCGTACGTCTGGGGTGGCGCCTCGCCGTCGGGCTTCGACTGCTCCGGGCTCGTCGTCTACGCCTTCGGGCAGCTCGGCATCTCGCTCCCGCACTACACCGGCTCGCTCTGGCAGCTCGGCAGCCCCGTCTCGCGCGACCAGCTCCAAGCCGGCGATCTCGTCTTCTTCAACGGTCTCGGCCACATGGGCATCTACATGGGCGGCGGCCAGTTCGTCCACGCCCCGCACACCGGCGACGTCGTCAAGATCTCGAGCCTGAGCGACAGCTGGTACGCGTCCACGTACGTGGGCGCGCGCCGGATCTAGAGTCCCGGCCGTGGGCCCGGAGGCCCGCGCCGCGATCGAGCGCGCGAAGGCCCGCCTCGACCGGCTCGCGCTCTACCCGGAGCCGGTCCGGACGCGACGGGTACGGCTCGTCACCGCGCCGTGGTTCTTCAGGCTGCCGCGCTTCCGCCGCTTCAGCGGCTTCACCTGCTACTCGCTGATCCTCCTGCGCGACCCGCCCGGGGTCGCCCCCGACGACCTTGTCTGCCACGAGCTCTGCCACGTCTGGCAGCTGCAGCACCATCCGCTGCGGATGCCGCTCTCCTACCTGCGCTTCGGGTACCTGCGAAACCCGTACGAGGCCGAGGCGCGCCGCGCCGCCGCCGGCACCCGCGGGCACCCCGGGGCCGCTACGCTCGACCCTTGAGCATGCCCTGCCAGTAGAGGGCCGGGAGGCCGTAGCGCTTGAGCTGGTACATGCTCCAGCGTTCCTTCGACTGGTCGAACGGGAACGTCTCCTTCGGCACGGCGTCGTAGACGAACTCGGCCAGCACGAGCTTGCCGTAGCCGGTCACGAGCGGGCAGGCCGTGTAGCCGTCGTAGCGGGCGGTCGGGGGCCGGCCGGCGATCGCGGCGAGCAGGTTCTCGACGAGCACGGGTGCCTGGGCGCGGATCGCAGCCCCGGTCTTCGACGTCGGCAGGCTGCTCGCGTCCCCGAGCGAGAACACGTTCGGGAAGCGCACGTGCTGGAGCGTGTGCTTGTCGATGTCGACCCAGCCGGCCTCGCTCGCGAGCGCGCTCGTGCGGACGACCTCGGGGGCACCCTGTGGCGGCGCGACATGGAGCAGGTCGTACGGGATGACGATTCGCTCGCCTGTGTCGAGCTGCTCGAGCACGGCCTCGCGGGCTCGCGCTCGCACCTCGACGAGGTTGTGGCGGTAGAGCGCCTCGATGCCCTTGCGCGCGACCACGCGGTCGAGCGTGCGCGCGTACTTCTCGACGCCGAAGATCGTCGGGCCGGCGGCCGCGTAGACGATCCGCGCGCGCTCGCGCACGCCGTTTCGCCTGAAGGTCTCGTCGGCGAGGTAGGCGATCTTCTGGGCGGCGCCCGGGCACTTGATCGGGGTCGCCGGGAACGTGAACAGCGCCGTGCCGCCGCGGAAGCCGGAGATCAGCCGCCACGTCTTCTCGACGTGGTCGCGGCTCCAGTTGCTCGTCACCTCGGGAGCGTCGAGCGCCTCGGGCAGGCCGGCGACGCGGTCCCAGTCGAGCTGGATGCCGGGGGCGACGACGAGGAAGTCGTAGCCGATCGTCTTCCCGTCGCGGGTGACGACCAGGCTCTCCTCGGGGACGAAGCGTGCGACCGCGTCGCGCACCCAGGTCGTCCCGGGCGGGATCAGCGACGCCTCGGGCCTGGCCGTGCCGGCGACGGTGCCGATGCCGCCGCCGACGAGCGTCCAGAGCGGCTGGTAGTAGTGGGTCTCGGCGGGCTCGACGACGGCCGCGTCGACGCTCGCGGCGGCGCGACGAAGGCGCGCAGCGACGGTCAGGCCGCCGCTGCCGCCGCCGACGATGACGACCTGGTGGTGCAGCTTCCCGGCCGGGGTCGTCGCTGCGGCCGGCTGCCCGGGTGCGGAGGTCGATGTGCTCATGGGGCGAGCCTACCACTGAAACTTCGAAAAGTAAAGTAGCTTTGGAAAACAAAGCATTACGGTCGATCGGGGCCCCGTTGACCTCCCCCAGGCGGTAGCCTTGCTCCCGTGAGCCGGACCCGACAGAGCCCCGACGTCGTCGTCGTCGGGGGCGGTGCGATCGGCGTCTGCGCTGCCTACGAGCTCGCCCGCCGCGGGGCCGCGGTCACGCTGCTCGAGCGGGGCGGCGAGCTCGCCTGGGGTTGCTCCGCCGGGAACGCGGGGTTGATCACGCCGAGCCACGCGACGCCGCTCGCGAGCCCGGAGGCGCTCAGGGAGGGGTTGCGCTGGCTGTGGCGGCCCGACAGCCCCTTCTACCTGCGTCCCCGGCCGGCCGTCCTGCCGTGGCTTGCCCGCTTCGTGCGAGCGTCGACGCCGGAGCGGGTGCGCGCGTCGACCCCGGTAATCCGTGCGCTGGCGGCGGCGAGCCTGGCGCAGCACGTCGAGCTCGCGGCCGCCGGCCTCGACACGGGCCTCGAGCGCCGCGGCACGCTCAGCGTCTACGAGGCGGAGGAGGCGTTCGCGCACGCCCGGGCGGAAGCGGCCGAGTCGGCGCGCGCCGGCGCGCGTGCCGAGGTGCTCGACCCGGCCGTGGCGCGCGAGCTCGAGCCCTCGCTGGCGGCGGACATCGCCGGCGCCATCCTCCACCCGGACGACGCCCACTGCGATCCGCTGCGGTTCGTCCACGCGGTCGGCGCCGCCGCCGCCGAGGCGGGGGCGGCGATCCGCACGCGCGTCGAGGTGCTCGGGCTGCGGCGCTCGGCCGGACGTGTGGACGCGGTGGTGACCACGACCGGCGACGTGGCGGCCGGCGAGGTCGTGCTCGCCGCGGGGGTCTGGACGCCCGTGCTCGCCCGCCCGCTCGGCCTCTACGTGCCTGTCGAGGGTGGCAAGGGCTACCACGTCGACTTCGAGGCGGCAGACGGCGACCCGGGGCTGCCGACCTGGTTCGACGAGGCCCGCGTGATCGCGACCCCGCTGCCCGGGAGGCTCCGCCTCGCGGGAACGCTCGAGCTTGCCGGCCTCGACCTCAGCGTCGACCGCCGGCGGGTCGACGCGATCGTCCGCGCCGGCCAGCGCGGCCTGCGCGGGCTCGAGGGGCGGCGCGTGCTCGAGGTCTGGCGGGGCTTGCGGCCGTGCACTCCCGACGGACTACCGATCGTGGGCAGACCGCCGGCATACGAGAACCTCGCGCTCGCCACCGGGCACGCGATGATGGGGCTGACGCTCGCCCCGGTCACCGGCCGGCTCGTTGCCGAGCTCCTGACCGGCGACGAGCCAAGCCAGGACGTGCGACCGCTGCGCCCGGAGCGCTTCCAGCCGCTGCTCGGTCGCGACTGAGCGATGAACGTCTTCGCCGACGACTGGGACGTCGAGCAGTCGCAGCCCGGGTTCACGTGGAAGCGGATCCGGCTCGGCCGCCGACTCGGCGGCGAGCTGCTCGGCGCGAGCGTGTACGAGCTCCCGCCCGGGGAGCGCTCCTGGCCCTACCACCTCCACCACGCGAACGAGGAGCTCCTGCTCGTGCTCGAGGGCTCGCCGACGCTCCGGACGCCCGACGGGGAGCGCGAGCTCGCGCCCGGCGACGCGGCGCTCTTCCGGCGCGGGGCCGAAGGGGCGCACCAGGTTCTCAACCGCTCCGACCGGCCGTGCCGGATCCTGGTCGTCGCGACGATGCTCGAGCCCGAGATCACCGAGTACCCGGAGTCCGGCAAGATCGGCCTGTTCGCCGGCGAGGCTCCGGGCGGGGCGCGGGCGTTTCGGCTGCACGGGTTCTTCCGCACCGACGAGGTCGGGTACTTCGATCGCGAGCCGCCGGCCGGCTCGGCGTAGGGCAGCGCGGCCTCCCCGGCTACGATTCCGCTCGCGGGGCCGATCCACGGGCTCCCGCTCGAGCTCATGAGGGAGGAGGCCGCCCGTGTCGGGGCATAGCAAGTGGTCGACGATCAAGCACAAGAAGGGCGCCGCCGACGCGAAGCGCGGCCAGCTCTTCTCCAAGCTCGCGCGCGCGATCATCGTGGCGGCGCGGGAGGGAGGCCCCGACCCGGAGGGGAACCTCGCGCTCGCGAACGCGATCGAGAAGGCGCGCGAGGCGTCGATGCCGAAGGACAACATCGAGCGCGCGATCGCGCGCGGCTCGGGCGCCGGCGCGGACAGCGAGGCGTACGAGCACGTCGTCTACGAGGGCTACGGGCCCGCCGGGGTGGCGTTGCTGGTCGAGGCGCTGACCGACAATCGCAACCGTACCGCCTCGGACGTGCGGCATCTCTTCGCGAAGAACGACGGCAACCTCGGCACGTCGGGCGCGGTCGCCTGGCTGTTCGAGCGCAAGGGCGTGATCATCGTCGACGCCGACCGGGCGGACGAGGACGAGCTGACGCTCGCGGCCGCCGACGCAGGCGCCGAGGACGTGGCCCTCGACGGCTCGACGTTCCAGGTCACGACCGCTCCCGAAGATCTGGCGGCGGTGCGCTCCGCGCTCGAGACGGCCGGGATCGCGTTCGAGTCGGCGGCCCTGACGATGGTCCCGAAGACGACCGTCGAGGTCGCCGACGAGGGGGCGGCCCGCAAGCTTGTGCGGCTGATGGACGCGCTCGAGGACAACGACGATGTCCAGGGCGTCTACGCGAACTTCGACATCCCCGAGCGCGTGCTCGAGGCCGTTACCGCGTAGGGGCGGGTCCTGACCCGCCCGGCGGGCGGGACGGTCAGGCGGGCCGCGGCACGCGCACGGGCTGGCTCCACCGCTCGACGTTTCCGGCGGCGTCGGTGAGCGTGACGCGCACCCGCGCGTCGCCGCCCGCTATGTCGGAGCGGATCCGCATCGTCGCGGTTCGCATGCCGATGCGGAACGTGACCCATTTCACCTGCAGGACGCGGCCCCGGCGGATCAGCTCGATCTTCACGTCGAGCGTCTCTTCGGTCCGGATCTCGACGTCGAGGTAGCGCTTGCCCGCCGCCTTGCGGGTCGAGGCCCCGCGCACCTCGGCGTCGACCGCGTCGTCGACGAAGACGGCGGTCACGGACCGGTCGGCGGTCATCGACGCGGTGCAGGTGGCGCCCGACGAGGACTGGCAGCCCTCCCAGTGACCGAAGCGCCAGCCGTCCGCGGCGGCCGCGGTGAGGGTCACGGTCGTTCCGCTCGGGTAGGTCTCGCCGCAGTCGGCGCCGCAGGAGATCCCGTCGGGCGAGCTGGTCACGGTGCCCGAGCCCTCCGTCTCGACCGCGAGCGTGTGCGTGGGGGTGGGCGCGTCGAACGTCGCGGTCACCGTCCGCGCGGCGGTCATCGCCAGCGTGCACGCGCCGGTGCCGGTGCAGGCGCCGCTCCAGCCGGTGAAGGTCGAGCCGGCCGCGGCTGCGGCGGTCAGGGTCACTGTCGTTCCCTCCGCATAGGTCTCCGCGCAGTCGGCGCCGCACGAGATCCCCGCGGGCGAGCTAGTCACCGTTCCGGAGCCGGTCCCGGCTCTGGCGGCGCTGAGCAGATAGGCGCGCCTGAACGTGACCGTGACGGTGCGGTCCACGTTCTGGTTCACGATCAGGCACTCGTTGCCCGTGACCAGATCGCAGCCGGCCCAGCTCGCGACCGTGCCGGCGGGGATCGCGATCAGCCCGACCGTGGTCGTGGTCGCGTAGACCTCGGTGCAGTCGCCGGTCTTCTCGACGCCGTCCCAGTCGCAGTCGAAGCCGGCGCCGCCGACGCTGCCGTTGCCGCTGCCCGTCGTCGCGACGGTGAGCGTCCAGGCGGATGCCACCTGGGGCAGAATCAGCCCGAGCGCCAGGACGAACGCGAACGTGGCGAGCCGCCGTCTCACCGGGAGCCGATCGTACGGGGCGAGGATCCTTCTGTCAACGACGCGGCCGCCCGGGCGTTCGACCGGAGCGCGGCGGCGGGGGCGGCGGCGGCAACCCGTGTGGGGGCCGGGCTTGTCCGGCCCCCACCGGTCTCGTGAGGTCTGTTCGGGTCGGTTCGGGCGGGACGAGTCCCGCCCCCTACATCTTCCTTGCCCGCGCGGTGGTGCGGCGGTCGCGGCAGCCGCTGTCGGGGCCGGATTGGTCCGGCCCGCAACCGGTCTCGGGCCCGTTGCTCGGGTCGGCTCGGGCGAGCGTAGGCGGCGAGGTGGTTGCCGCCGGCGGGGTGTTCGAGGCCGTGGCCGCGAGGGGCCTCAGCGCGGTCCCAGATCGAGCAGCGTGATCCGCACCTCTCGTGGCCGGAGACACGACCATGGGTCGCGGGCAACGTGGCATCGCGTCGATGCTCAGTCTACGGGCAGCTCACGCGGCTCTCGAGGCCGCTGCAGCTGTCGAAGCCGCCGCCGCCGTTACCGAAGTCGGTGCCGCGGCCGCCGCTCAGGACGTCGGGGCTCCCGCCGCCGGAGAGCTGGTCCTGGCCCTTGCCTCCGATCAGCGTGTCCGCGCCGGACTGGCCGTAGAGCTGGTCGTTGCCCGCGCCGCCGTTGAGCGTGTCCGAGCCGCCGCCGCCGTAGATCGTGTCGTTGCCGGCGGCCCCCTTGAGGACGTCGTCGCCCCCGCCGCCGCGGATCACGTCGTTGCCGCCGAGGCCGCAGATCACCTCGTCCGCTGCGGTGCCGACGAGGATGTCGTTGCCGGGCGTGCCGGTGATATCGCACGCGCCGCCTCCGCCGCCGGACGTGTTGAACGTGGCCCCGACCGACTTGGCGGCGTCCATCGTCACGTTGCAGGCGCCGGTGCCGGAACAGGCGCCGCTCCAGCCCGTAAAGACGGAGCCGGCCGCCGCGCTCGCCGCGAGCGAGACGACCGAGCCGGTCGCGAAGTTGCCGGTGCAGGTCGCGCCGCAGTTGATCCCGCCCGGGGCGCTCGACACGGTGCCGGAGCCGCTGCCGCCCTTCGCCACGGCGAGCGGCATCGTTCCGGCGGGACCGGTCGTGAACGTCGCCGTGACGTTCTTCGCCCCGTCCATCGTCAGGTTGCAGGTGAGGCCGGTGCCCGCGCAGGCGCCGCTCCAGCCGGCGAAGTTCGAGCCTGCGGCGGCGGCAGCGGTCAGAGTTACGCCGCTGCCGGCGGCGAAGTTGCCGCTGCAGGTCGCGCCGCAGGCGATCCCGACCGGGGCACTCGTGACGGTGCCCGTGCCGGAGCCGGACCGCGTCACGGTCACCGGGTGGGTCGGGGTGGCGGTGAAGACGGCAGTGGCGCTGAAGTCCGCGATCATGTTCGCGACGCACGGGTTCGTGGCGGGCGTGCCGGTGCAGTCACCGGCCCAGGCCGTGAACGTCGAGCCCGGGCTGGCGGTCGGGGTGAGCGTGACGATCGTCCCGTCGACGAAGATGTTCGAGCAGGTCGCGCCGCAGTCGATCCCCACGGGGGCGCTCGCGACCGTGCCGGCGCCGGTGCCTGCCTTCGTCACGGTCATCGTCCAGAAGACCGGAAACCACCAGAAGTCGAAGTCCGCGGAGACGGTCGTATCGCCGAGCATGACGATGTTGCAGTCGTTCCCGGCCGGGGTGCCGGCGCAGGCGCCGCCCCAGGCGGCGTGGTAGAAGAGCCAGCTCGAGGCCCACGGTGTGAGCGTGGTCACGTCCCACCAGTCGTAGATCGCCGAGCACTCGAAGTCGGGGCAGTCGATCCCGTCGAGGCTCGTGACGCCGCCGCCGCCGTCGACGATGCTGACGTCGAGCTGGTAGCAGAAGAGGTCGAGCCACGACTCGCAGTTGTCCGCGGTCGCGTTCGCGGCCGCGGGCACGGCTGCCCCGATCGCCGAAGCGGCGAGCAGGCCGCAGAGGAACACGAGCAGTCGGCGCTTCATGGCTCCCCCTCTCGACGTGTGACTTGATCGTAGGGACGGTGCCGGACGGCGGCGATCACCCGGCCGGGGGAGGCGGCGCAGGAACGTCCGAGCCCGCGCCTAACCTCTGCCTGTGACGGTTCTCGGGATCGACCCGGGCACTGCTGCGTGCGGCTACGGCGTTGTCCGGCGCTCGGGCAGCCGGCTCAGCGCGTCCGACCACGGCTGGTGGGCGACGCCGGCCCGGGAGCGGCCGGAGTTGCGCCTGAAGCGGATCCACGACGAGGTCGCCGAGCTGATCGCCCGCCACGCGCCCGAGGCGGTCGCGATCGAGGAGTCGTACGTGGGCGCGGACGCGCGCACGGCGCTCTCGGTCGGGCAGGCGCGCGGCGCGGCGCTCGTCGCCTGCGCCAGCGCGGGCGTCACGTGCGTCGAGTACCCGCCGGCGACGGTGAAGCAGGCGGTCTGCGGCTACGGGCGCGCCGACAAGGCGCAGGTGCAGCGGATGGTGCGCGCGATCCTCCTCCTCGACGAGGACCCGACGCCCCACCACGCGGCCGACGCGCTGGCGGTCGCGATCTGCCACGCGCTCGCCTCGCCCCTCCTCGCCCTGGCCGGGGGACGGCGGTGATCGCGCGCCTGCGCGGCCGGCCGGCCGCGCTCGACGCGGACGGGCTCGTCGTCGAGGTCGGCGGCGTCGGCTACCGCGTGCTCGCGACCGAGAGCGTCCTGCGCCGGGCCGAGGGGGCGGACGAGGTGACGCTCGAAACCCATCTGCACGTGCGCGAGGACGCGCTCCAGCTCTACGGCTTCGCGAGCGTCGAGGAGCGCCGGCTGTTCGAGCTCCTGCTCGGCGTCACCGGGGTCGGCCCGAAGATGGCGCTCGCGATCGTCTCCGCCCACGCACCGGGCGACGTCAGGCGAGCGGTCGTCACGGAGGATCTCGCGCTCTTCCAGGCGGTGCCCGGGATCGGGCGCAAGCTCGCCCAGCGGGTCGTGCTCGAGCTGAAGGAGAAGGTCGCGCCGCTTGCCGCGGTCGGGCTCCCGGTCGCCGGGGCGGGCGACGGTCACGCCGTCGCGCGGGACGCGCTCGTCGAGCTCGGCTTCACCGTCGTCGAGGCGGAGCAGCGGCTCGCCCGCATCGATCCCGATCTACCCCCGTCCGAGCGGGTGCGGGAGGCGCTCCGAGCGGCATGACCGGGCGTGTCACGGCGGCGGTGCTCGTTCCCGAGGAGGAGGAGCTCGAGGGCTCGCTCCGGCCGCGGCGGCTGGCCGAGTTCGTCGGCCAGGAGCGGATCAAGGAGCAGCTCGCGATCGTGCTCGAGGCGGCGAAGGGGAGGGGGGAGGCGCTCGACCACGTCTTGCTCGCCGGCCCGCCGGGGCTCGGCAAGACGAGCCTCGCCTTCATCATCCGGGAGGAGCTCGGTGCCGGCATCCGCTGCGTCGCCGGGCCCGCGCTCGAGCGCAAGGGCGACCTCGCCGCGATCCTGACGTCGCTCGAGCCGCACGACGTCCTGTTCGTCGACGAGATCCACCGGCTCAACCGGGCCGTCGAGGAGATCCTCTACCCGGCGCTCGAGGACTTCAGGCTCGACATCATCGTCGGGCAGGGCCCAGCGGCGCGCACGCTCACGCTCGACCTGCCGCCGTTCACGCTCGTGGGCGCGACCACTCGCACCGGACTCCTGACGACGCCCCTGCGCGATCGCTTCGGGATGACCTACCGGCTCGACTACTACGGGCCCGCCGAGCTCGGGCGGATCGTGCGGCGCTCGGCCCGGATCCTCGGTGTCGAGATCGAGGCGGCGGCGGCGGAGGAGATCGCGCGCCGCTCCCGCGGGACGCCACGCGTCGCGAACCGGATCCTGCGGCGGGTGCGCGACTTCGCCGAGGTCCGTCACGACGGCGCGGTCACGCTCGAGGTCGCCCGGGCCGGCCTCGCGCTGCTCGAGGTCGACGGCGAGGGGCTCGAGCGGATCGACCGTGAGCTGCTCGCGGCGATCGCGCACAAGTTCGGGGGCGGGCCGGTCGGCCTCTCCACTCTCGCCGTCGCGCTCGGCGAGGAGCCGGATACGATCGAGGACGTGTACGAGCCGTACCTGCTCCAGCTCGGCCTGATCCAGCGGACACCGCGCGGGCGGATCGTGACGGAGCTCGGGCGCGCCCACGTCGGCGCGCGGGGCGACGACGAGAGCCGGCTCTTCTGATGCCGGAGCTCTGGGTGCCGGGGGCGGCGGGCCCCTCGCTCGAGGACTTCGTCGCCCGGCTGCACAAGACGATCGAGAGCTTCGCGGCCCGGCGGGGCTGGGACGAAGCGGTCGTCGAGGTGCTGCTCCACGACGGGCAGCGCCTCGCCCTCCACTCGATCCGGCCCGAGCCCGGCTACGGGTTCCTCACCCTCTGCCCCTACCCGGAAGACGAGGCCCGGCCCTGGCCGAAGCGGAGCGACGGCGGCGGCTGCCCGCCCGAGGAGGTGATCGTGCCGGTCGGATCGATCGTCAGGATCACGCTCGGCGAGGCGGGCGAGCGGCGCTCGCGCTTCGGCTTCAGCGTCGCCGAGGCGGCCGAGTGAGCGAGCCCGGGCCGCTGATCAAGGTCCGCGTCAACGGGTCGTACCTCGTCTCCGGCGGTGTTTCGATCGAGGACGCGGCCGGAAGGCCGCTCGAGGCCGGGGAGCCCTACGCGCTCTGCCGCTGCGGCGGCTCGGCGAGCAAGCCGTTCTGCGACGGCTCGCACAAGCGCCGCGGCTTCGACGGCACGGAGACCGCCGATCGCGAGCCCCGCGGCGAGCCGGCGGACGAGCCGCCGCGGATCGTCGTCTCGAAGGACGGCCCCTACCTGGTCTCCGGCGGGATCCCGCTCGTCTCCGCCGACGGCACCCCCTACGGGGCGCGGGCGAGCTACGCGCTCTGCCGGTGCGGCGGCTCGGCGGGCAAGCCGTTCTGCGACGGTACCCACCGGACGCGCGGGTTTCGGGCGGGGTAGCGCGGCCGGTCGGCGCCCGCGGCCAGCGCATCGCGATACGACCCAGGGGTCAGACCCCGGGGTCTGACCCCTCCCGAAGACGGCTCCCGGTGCGGCTCGGCCGCAGGGATCTGAGTCTGTCCCCAGCAAGGGGTCTGACCCCCGGCGGAGGGGTCTGACCTCCAGCGGGCGCTTCCGGCGGACGGGCGGGCCGTGTCCCTTCGCGCAGTCCTCCGCGCCCGTCAGACCTCTCTGGGCCCGTCAGGCGCGGCGGAACTGAAGCTCGTGCCAGGAGGGCACGGGGGCCAGCTCGAGCAGGGCGCGGCCGCCGCGGGGGTCGCTGTAGGAGAACTCGGCGTTCTCCTCGTCCCACTCGACCTCGAGCAGGCTCTCCTTGACGCGGTGGTCGAGCCAGGCGCTCCGGAACACGAGCTTGCGCAGCCAGTAGACGAGCGACTCGTCGCCGACGAGCGAGAGCTGCTCCCAGTGGCGCACCAGGTACTCGCCGAGGCCGCTGCGCGGCTCCTCGACCCGGCCGTCGGTGGCGAGTGCGACGAGATCCGAGAGCTCGCCCGGATCGAGCTCGCCCTGCTCGACGAGGCCGAGCCGGACGGCGGCCGCGTTCACGCGCTGCTCGAAGTCGATTGCGTTGAAGCCGAACCGGTAGCCGAGGAACTCGACAACGAAGTCGTCGCCCGAGGCGTAGTTGGTCTCGGCCACGCCTCCAGGATAGACCCGCGCGGGGCCGTTACGCGGCGTCGCGAAGCCGCCCGCTGCGGCCGGGGCCGCGCAGCGCGAGGCGGCCCTCGAGACCGAGCTCGCGCTCGAGCTCGAGCAGGAGCGCCGTCCCGAGCTCGTCCTCGAGCCGCGCGCGCGCCGACGGGGTGCGCGGGCGCTCGATCCGCTCGAGGGCGGCCAGGTGAGCGAGCAGGCGCCGGGAGCCACGGGCCCGCCGGCGCCGCGACGGGAAGAGACACTCGGCTGCCCAGGGGATCCGCACGCTCCCGTGTTCAACCCCGGGGGACGGGTTCCTCTCCCCCGAACGGGGGATCCGTCACGCGGGCTCTCCGTCCGACCGCGCCTCTAGCGTTGACGGGGTGATCGAGGGCACCTGGACGCTCCGTCCGTGCCCTCGCCGGGAGGTGGAGACCCTCGCTGCGGCGCTGGGGGTCTCGGAGACGCTCGCGTCCGTCCTCGTCCGGCGAGGCCACGGCGATCCCGAGCGGGCGCGCTCGCTCCTCGGCGGGGAGCGGATCTCGCACGACCCGCTCCTGCTCGGCGACATGGCCGCCGCCCGCGACGCGATCCGTACCGCGATCACGGCGGGGAAGCGGATCTGCGTGCACGGCGACTACGACGTCGATGGGATCTGCGCGACCGCGCTCGCGGTGACCATGCTGCGCGGCCTCGGCGCCGACGCCGGCTGGTACCTGCCGAGCCGGTTCGAGGAGGGCTACGGTCTCGCCGCCGGGACGCTCGAGCAGCTCGCCGAGGCCGGCTACGGTCTCGTCCTCACCGTCGACTGCGGGATCACCGCGGTCGCGGAGGTCGCGCACGCCGCCGCACTGGGACTCGATGTCGTCGTCACCGATCACCACCGCCCCGGCGAGACCCTCCCGGACTGCCCCGTCGTCGCGACCCGCCCCTCCGACTACCCCTTCCCCGAGCTGTGCGGCACCGGGGTGGTCTACAAGCTCGCCCAGGCGCTCGCCGGCGACGAGGCCGTCGCCCCGCACCTCGACCTCGTCGCGCTCGCGACCGTTGCCGACGTCGTCCCGCTCGTGGACGAGAACCGCAGCCTCGTCGCGACCGGGCTGCGCCGGCTCGCCCGCACGACCCGCCCCGGCCTGCTCGCCCTGATGCGCGTCGCCGGGGTCGACCCGGCCGGGATCGACGCGGGCGCGATCGGCTTTCGCCTCGCGCCCCGGATCAACGCCGCCGGCCGGCTCGGGCACCCGCGGGCCGCGCTCGAGCTCCTGCTCACGGAGGACGCCGGCGAGGCTGCGCGCCTCGCGGCCGCGCTCGAGGACCTGAACCGCAACCGCCAGGCCGTCGAGGAGCGGATTCTCCGGGACGCAACCGAGCAGATCGCGGCCTGGCCGGAAGCGCGGCGCCGGCGGCGCGCCTACGTGGTCTGGGGCGAGGGCTGGCACCAGGGCGTGATCGGGATCGTTGCCTCCCGGCTCGTCGAGCGCACCCACCGGCCGGTCGTGCTCGTCGCCGGCGGCGAGGGCGGCGAGTGGAAGGGCTCGGGCCGCTCGATCCCCGCGTTCGACCTCCACGGCGCGCTTGCCGCCTGCGCCGGCGAGCTCGAGCGGTTCGGCGGCCACCGCGCCGCCGCCGGGCTCTCGATCCGTCCCGAGCGGCTGGAGGCGTTCGCTGAGGCGTTCGCCGAGCGGGCCGCCGAGGAGCTCGCGGACGCCGACCTGCGCCCCGCGGTCGAGATCGACGCGGTCGTGCGCGGGGCCGAGCTCACGCTCGAGCTGGTCGAGGAGCTCGAGCGGCTCGCCCCGTTCGGGCTCGGCAATCCCGGGGTGACTCTCCTGGCCCCCGCGTGCGAGCTCTCCGAGCACGCGCTCGTCGGCGACGGCAAGCACCTGCGGCTTGCGGTGACGCCGCGCGGTGGCCCCGGCCCGGCCGTCCGCTCGGGCGCGATCGCCTTCGGCCAGGGAGCCCAGCTCGACCGCCTGCGCCGCCCGGGCCTGTTCGACGTCTGCTTTCGCCTCGCCGCCAACCGCTGGAACGGGACGGTCGCGCCGCAGCTCGTCGTCCGTCGCGTTCTCGACACGCCGGCGGGCTACGAGGAGCTGCGAGCGCGGCTCGCATCCGAGTGGCGGGCCGGCGAGCAGGCGTGGAGCCCCGAGGCCCGCGCCGTCTTCGAGGAGCTCGGGCTCGTCCCCGGCGAGCCGGCCCGTCGCCAGCTCGTCGAGTCGGAGACGTTCCGGGCCCTGCTCTCCGGGACTCAGGTCGAGCTGTCCCGGGCGGCCTGACCGGGCCCCGCGACCGCGGGCCTACAATACGTCCATGGAGCAGGTTCTGAGCGGGCCGGCGGAGCGGCACCGCCGCCTCCTCGACGAGCTCGTCGCCACGGTCGGGGAGCACAACCGGGAGGTCGACCGGGATCTGCTCGAGCGCGCGTTCGTGTACGCGTGCGAGGCGCACGAGGGCCACAAGCGCCGAAGCGGCGAGGACTTCATCGTCCATCCCGCGGCGGTCGCGCGGGTCCTCGCCGAGCTGCGGATGGACTCGCGCACGGTTGCAGCCGGCCTCCTCCACGACGTGGTCGAGGACACGGGCGCCACGATCGAGCTCGTGCAGGCTGAGTTCGGAGACGAGATCGCCCGGCTCGTCGAGGGCGTCACGAAGCTGACACGGATCAGGTTCCAGAGCCGCGAGCAGGCGCAGGTCGAGAACTACCGCAAGATGATCGTCGCGATGGCCGAGGACATCCGGGTGATCATCATCAAGCTCGCCGACCGGCTCCACAACATGCGCACGATCGAGTACCTCGGCAAGCAGAAGCAGATCCAGAAGGCGCGCGAGACGCTCGAGGTCTACGCGCCGCTCGCCCACCGGCTCGGCATCCACCAGATCAAGTGGGAGCTCGAGGATATCGCGTTCCAGACGCTGCACCCGCGCAAGTACCAGGAGATCGAGGCGATGGTGGCCCAGCGGCGGACGGACCGCGAGAGCGACGTCGCCGAGGCCTCCCGCGTGCTCAAGGCCGAGCTCGGGAAGGCCGGCATCCGGGCCGAGCTTGCCGGGCGCGCCAAGCACTTCTACTCGATCTACGAGAAGATGGTGAAGCGCGGCAGGGAGTTCAACGAGATCTACGACCTGACGGCGATGCGGGTGATCGTGGAGCGGTCGGGCCGCGAGGGGCAGGGCGACTGCTACGCGGTGCTCGGGATCATCCACTCCCTCTGGAAGCCGATGCCCGGCCGGTTCAAGGACTACGTCGCCATGCCCAAGCTGAACATGTACCGGTCGCTGCACACGACGGTCGTCGGGCCGGAGGGCAAGCCGCTCGAGATCCAGGTGCGCACGCGCGAGATGCACGACACGGCCGAGCTCGGCGTCGCCGCCCACTGGCTCTACAAGTCCGGCGCCCGCGACGGCAAGGCGGACGCGGAGCGCCTCGCGTGGCTGCGGCAGCTCATGGACTGGCAGCAGGAGGAGTCCGATCCGGGCGAGTTCATGCGCTCGTTCCGGACCGATCTCTACGCCGACGAGGTGTTCGTGTTCACGCCGCGCGGCGAGGTGAAGTCGCTGCCGGCCGGCTCGACGCCGATCGACTTCGCGTACGCGGTCCACACCGACGTCGGTCACCGCACCGTCGGAGCGAAGGTGAACGGGCGGATCGTGCCCCTCCACTACCAGCTCCGAAGCGGTGACTTCGTCGAGATCCTGACCTCGAAGCAGCTCGGCCGCGGCCCGTCGCGCGACTGGCTCCAGGTCGCCGTCTCCTCGCGCGCGCGCAACAAGATTCGCCAGTGGTGGAGCCGCGAGACGCGCGAGGACACGGAGCAGCGCGGCCGGGACTCGCTCGAGCAGGCGCTGAAGCAGCACAACCTCCCGTTCAAGAAGGTCGCCGGCTCCGCGGTGCTCGCCGGCGTGATCCGCGAGATGAACTTCAAGAAGGCGGAGGAGTTCTACCTGGCGCTCGGCTCCGGCAAGCTCCAGGTCTCGCAGGTCGTCCAGAAGGTGCTGCATCGGCTGAAGACGGCCGAGGTGGCGCCCGAGGAGTCGGTTCCGCGCAAGCCGAAGGCCAGAAGCGCCGTTGCCTCCCAGGCGGTCGGGATCAGCGTTCCGGGCGTCGAGGACGTGCTCGTGCGGCTCGCGAAGTGCTGCAACCCGGTCCCCGGTGACGGCGTAACCGGGTACATCTCGCTCGGCAAGGGGATCACGATCCACCGTGCCGACTGCCCGAACGTCAGGGCGCTGATGCGCAACCCGGAGCGGTTCACCCCGGTCGAGTGGGACGGTGGCGCAACCCAGAGCTTCCGCGTCCAGATCGCCGTCGACTCCTGGGACCGGGCGCGCCTGCTCGAGGACATCGCCCGCACCTTCGCCGAGCACGGGGCGAACATCGTCGAGTACTCGGGCCACGTCGAGGACCAGATGGCCCGCAACTGGTACGTGGCCGAGCTCGGGGACGTGAAGTCGCTGCGCGCGCTCCTGACCGCCCTGCGCAACATCGCGAGCGTCGTCGACGCCTACCGCGTCACGCCGTCCTAGACGGGGTTTTCGAATATCCCATATGATCGATCCGGATCGAGGCGAAGCGGGGTGTCCGAGACGATGGGCGTGACGACGCGGATGAGCCAGCGGGGGCGTCTGCTCGCGGTGCTCGCGGGCGAGCGCCCGGACCGGATCCCGTTCGTCGATCGGCTCGAGATGTGGTACCGATCGCGCGTCGCGGCCGGGACGCTGCCCGCGCGCTACGAGGGGATGTCGCTCCTCGACGTGCACCGGGACGTCGGGATGGGGCAGCTCGAGTTCGTCCGTCCGCACGGCCACCGCCTCGTCGGGGTCGAGGTGAGGGCGACCTTCGACGGGGAGCCGCACTACCGCGAGCACGAGCCGGTGGTCAGGCATTTCCCGGGGTTGCGCGACGTCGTCCCGACCGATCGCGCCGGCGTCACCCGCTTCGAGCTCGTCACGCCGGTCGGGACGCTCGCGGGCGAGTACAGCGCGCTGCCCGAGACGATCGCCGCCGGGCAGGAGGCGTACATGCGCGAGCATCTGCTCAAGGACGACGACGACTTCGCGGTGGCGCACTGGATCCTCGACCGGATGGAGCACGTGCCGCTGTTCGACGAGTTCCGGGCGGCCGACCGGACGTTCGGGGAGGACGGGTTCGCCCTCTGCGGCATCCAGCAGCTGCCCTTCCAGCAGGTGCTGCTCGAGTACCTCGGCGAGCTCAACACCTTCTACCTCACTTACGACGACCCGGCGAAGCTGCGCCGGCTGCTCGACCACGTCGACGAGCGGCTCGTCGAGGCGCTCGAGCGCCTGGAAGGCCTGGACGTGCCCTACGTCGAGTTCCTCGACAACCTGACGGGGACGATGACGAACCCGAAGCTGTTCGCCGAGTACTACCTGCCGTACTCGCAGCGCTACGCGGAGATCCTGCACGCGCAGGGCAAGCGGGCCGGCAGCCACACCGACGGCGATCTGAAGCCGCTGCTCGACCTCCTGCCGGAGTCCGGCATCGACGTGTGCGAGTCGTTCGCGCCCGTGCCGCTCTCCGACACCACCTTCGACGAGCTGTGGGACGCGTGGGGCGGGCGTGAGTGGCCGATCGTCTGGGGCGCGATCCCCTCGACGCTGCTCGAGGAGCGCGTGCCGCAGGAGGAGCTCGAGGCGTTCGTCGACCACCTGCTCGAGCGGGTCGGCGACTCCCGGATCATCCTCGGCGTCTCCGACATGGTGATGGTGCACAACGACATCGAGCGGGTGCGCTGGATCGCGGAGCGGATCGAGGCGCACGAGCTGGGATGACGGAGCCGTTCGACGATCCCGCGCGCGGGCTGCCCGCCCGCACGGAGGCCGCCCGGGTTGCCATGCTCGTCTGCGGCGCGGTCGTGAACGAGGTGCGCGACGTGATCGCCCGGCGCGGCTGGCCGGTCGACGTCCACGGCCTGCCGGCCTCCTACCACCTGCGCCCGAAGGAGATCGCCCCGGCCGTCGAGGCCAAGCTCGGGGAGCTCGCTGGCTACGAGCGTGTCGTCGTCGTGTACGGGGACTGCGGCACGTTCGGCGCGCTCGACCGGGTGCTCGAGCGCTGCGACCGCGCCGTGCGCCCGCCGGGGCCGCACTGCTACGAGATGATGATGGGCGCCCGCGAGTTCGGCGCGAACGCGAAGCGCCGTCCCGGGACGTACTTCCTGACCTCGTGGCTCGTGCGCAACTGGGAGCAGGCGGTGGTGAAGGGGCTCGGGCTCGACCGCCATCCCGACCTGAAGGACGTCTACTTCGGCAACTGCACGAAGCTCGTCTACCTCCGCCGGGAGGCCGATCCGCGGCTGGACGAGAAGGCCCGGGAGATCGCCCGCGACCTCGGCCTCGGGCTGGACGTGCGAGACTCCCGGGCGGGCGACCTCGAGGAGCGGCTGGCCGCGCTGGTCGAGCCGGCGCTGGCGGCGTGACGGAAAGGGGAAGGCATGGGCTTCGGAGATCTGAGCAAGGCGGTCGAGGAGGGGGATGCCACCACCGCGGTCGAGCTGACCCGGGGGCTCCTCGGCGCCGATACCGAGCCGCTCGAGATCCTCGAGGACGCGCTCGTTCCCGCGATGGACGCGATCGGCCGGCGTTTCTCCGAGGGCGAGATCTACGTCCCGGAGATGCTGATCGCGGCGCGGGCGATGAAGTCGTGCCTGGGAGTCCTGCAGCCGCTGCTCGCGAGCGGCGACTCGACCGCGCGCGGCAAGGTCGTGCTCGGCACCGTCAAGGGAGACATCCACGACATCGGCAAGAACATCGTCGCGATCATGATGGAGGGCTCGGGCTTCGAGGTGCACGACCTCGGCACCGACGTCGACGCCGACCGCTTCATCCTCGCGATCGAGGAGCTCGAGCCGGACATCATCGGCATGTCGGCGCTCCTGACGACGACGATGTCGAGCATGAAGACGACGATCGACGCGCTCGTCGACGCCGGCCTCCGCGACCGGGTGGTCGTGATGGTCGGCGGGGCGCCGTTGACCCAGGAGTACGCGGAATCGATCGGCGCGGACGCCTACGCGCCCGACGCGGCGGCGGCGACGGAGCGCGCGAAGGCCCTGCTCGGCGTCGCCTGAGCGCGCTCGGCGGCGGTCGGTACGCGACCGAGCCTACTCGGCCCAGAGTGCTGCGATCGGCGCTGCGACGATCCCCTCTGCGAGCTCGAAGACTCGGGGCCCGGTGTGGAGTAGCACGCCGGCGGCGAAGCGCTCGCCGAGTTGTTCCCGAAGCCAGACCAGGTGTCTGGCGGCTGCGCGGTCGGGCGAGGCCGACGCCTTCACCTCGATCCCGATCACATGCTGCCCGCCCAGCTCGGCGAGGAGGTCGATCTCCTGTCTTCCGTGCTCGGTTCGCAGATGGTGGATGCGCGGGCGCGTCGCACAGATGGCGAGCTCGGGTCGGAGCTGAGAGGCGACGAACGTGTCAAGGATACGTCCGAGCAGGTCTCCGTCCCGCATTACTCCCGGCTCGTCGACGCGCAACGCTGCGGCAAGGAGGGCCGGGTCGACGACGTATCGCTTCGGCCGTCTTCCGAGGCGCTTCAGCCGGTTCGATGTCCAGGCCGGCAGCTGCTCGACGATCAAGAGGTCGGTCAGAAGCTTCTCGTAGGACGAGCCGGTCGCTTTTGTGACGCCCGCTGCGTCGTAGAGCGTCTTGTGATCGGCCACCCCGGCCGAGTTCAGGGCGTAGGCCTCGAAGTAGTTGCGCAGGCGGTGCGGGTCACGACGCTTGGTCACGGGCTCTTCGAGCTGCTCGACATCGTGGGTCAGGAGCTGATCGAGGTAGCTCTCGAGCCAGGCTTGACGGGGGTGCCCGCTCAGGTGAAGAGAGGGCGTGGGAAAGCCGCTGCGAAGGGCAAGCTCGAGATAGCCCCGCAGGTCAGGCACCTCCGCGGGAGCGGCAAGCTCGCGTGCCTCCGCGAGACGCTCGAAGAAGGTTTGCCCGCCGGTGCGGCCGAGCTGTTCGCGAATCGTCATCGGGTACATCTGGAGCCGGATCAAGCGTCCGGTACCCGGCCACGTCTTCTGCTCGAGCTCGGCGCGGACGGAGCCGGTGAGGAAGAACCGACCCGGGCGGGGATCGGCTTCGACCGCGCGTCGCACGGCCCCGAAGACACCCGGTACCTCCTGCCACTCGTCGAGGAGCACGGGCTCCTCGAGTCCGGCGAGTGCGGCATCGGGGTCGGCGGCGAAGGCGGCCGCCTCCGCCTCGCGATCGAGCCGCACGACCGTCGCCGCCCGGCGGCCGATGGTGGTCGTCTTGCCGGTGGCCCTCGGCCCCGCGAGCCAGAGCGCCGGGAGCTGGGTCAGGAGGTCGTCGAGGAGCCGGTCGATGAGCCGGTGCTTGTAGTCGAGCCGAGGGTCACCGGGCGCCATGGCAAGATACTAACCCTATTCGGCAGAGAATACTATCCCTATTCGGCAGAAGCTAGTGACCAGATTCGGCAGGGCGAATGGAGCTGCCGGGCTACCCGAGCTCGTCCCAGGGGACGCCGCCGGTGTCCCAGGCGGCGAGGCAGTGGAGGGAGAGGAGCGCGGCGACTCGCTCAAGGAGTTCTTCGTCCTCGGGCCCGAGTGCGTCCGGTTCCCGCGAGGCGACGGCGAGCTCGCCGACCGTCTGGCCCTCGTAGACGACCGGCACCGCGGGCCTGCCGCCGGCGGCGTCCGCGTCGCCGCTTGCGGGCCCGGGCGCGAGCGTGTCGCCCTCCAGGTGCCGGATACCCGCCCAGTCGTAGGCCTCGACCCGCCCGGCGAGCGCGCCGACGGCCTGACGGAGCACCTCGTCGGCCTCCGGCTCGCGGTTGAGGATCCGCTCGATCGCCTCGACCGCGCCGCGCTGGTCGTCGCGCACGGCCGCTCAGCCCCGCAGGCGGGTGGCGAGCATGCGCGCGACCTGCTCGAGGAACGCGCGGTCGCCGTCGTCGAAGGCGGCGGGGCGGTCGGAGTCGATGTCGAGCTCGCCGAGCACCGCGAGCGGCCGGACCGGGGCGAGGATCGGCACGACGATCTCGCTGCGCGTCGAGGGGAAGCAGGCGAGGTAGCGGTTGTCGGCGCCGACGTCGTCGACCACCTCGGTCTGCCCGCTCGCCGCCGCGGCGCCGCAGACGCCCTGACCGACGGGGATCCGGACGTGCTCGGTCGCCTCCGGGCCCCGCCAGGGGCCGAGCACGAGCTCGCCTCCCTCGACGAGGTAGATCCCGATCCAGGTGTAGTGGTCGAAGGTCCGCTCGAGCAGCTCGACCGCCCGCTCGAGCACGGCTCCGGCGCTCGGCTCCGCGTTGACTGCGCGATCGACCGCGTCGAGCACGCCGCGCCTGCGGTCAGGCAGGGAGATCACCCGCTCGCCTCGTCGAGATCGGCTCCCTCGAACGCCCGCAGCGCGGCCCGGTAGGCCTCCGGCACCGCCACCGGCTCGCCGGTCTGCGCGTCCACGCGGACCGCGACCTGGTGCGCGGTGCACATGAGCAGGTCATCTCGGTGGCGGTAGGCGGCGAACACGGTCGTCACGCTCGTGCGCCCGATCCGCCCGGCGCGCACGAACACCTCGAGCAGGTCGTCGAAGCGGGCGGGCGCGTGGTACTCGACGCTGACCGCGCGCATCACGAACCGCTCCCGCTCCACGTTCGAGCCGAGCAGGTCGACGTGGCGCAGGTACTCGCTCTGGGCGAGGTCGAAGTACGGCAGGTAGCGGCCGTAGTAGACGATCCCCTGCGCGTCCGTGTCGGAGAAGCCGACGCGCGCGAGCGCCGAGTACTTGAACGGCGGCCTGCGGTCGGTCACGCGCCCGAGCTCGAGGGTCACGCTGCCCGATCCTACCGGCGCGCCCGCCACCCGGGGAGGGCTCGCTCCGCGTGAGTGCTGGCCGCAGACGCTGTATACTGCTGCCAGATGAAGCGCACGCAGATCTACATCAGCGAGGAGCAGGACCGGCGGCTGGCGGCGATGGCCACCGAGCGCGAGATCTCGAAGGCCGAGCTGATCCGCCAGCTCCTCGACCGGGCTCTCGAGCCGGGCCACGCGGAAGCGGTCGCGCGCCACGTGATCCAGGAGACGCGCGGCGTGTGTGCGGATTATCCGGACTGGCCGGAGTGGCTTCGCTCCGTCCGCGGGCGCAGCGCCGACGAGCGGCTGCGCGCCGCCGGTCTGTGAAGACGCTCTTCGATTCCTCGGTCCTGATCGCTCACCTGCGGGGTGAGCCGCAGGCGACGCGCCTGCTCCTGGCAACGGCGACGGAGGACCGCCTGGCGAGCGTGCTCTCGCGCGCCGAGATCGAGGGCGGTATGCGCAGCGCCGAGCGGGCTCGGGTCGCGTCGCTCTTCGGCGTCCTGGCCCTGCTGCCCGTGACGGAACAGGTCGCGGGCCGGGCGGGCGAGTACGTGCGCGAGCACCGCCGCTCGCATCCCGGGATCGACCTCGTCGACTACCTGGTCGCCGCGACGGCCGAGCTCCACGGCGCCAGGCTCGCGACGCTGAACGTGCGTCACTTCCCGATGCTGAAGGGGCTGGAGCCGCCCTGGTAGCGGCGGCCGGCCGGTCAGCGCCGGGCCGACGGACGCACGTCGACCGAGGAACAGGACAGGGACACGGCACCGGCTCCGCCCGTGCGGCGACCCGAGATCGTCGCGAAGAAGGCGGGCTTGCCCGCTTCGAGCGGGTCGATGAGCTGCGTGCCCGTGAACGCGTCGTTACCGGGCTCGAGGGTCAGCGTCCACCAGCCCTCGCCGTAGCCGTCCTCCCAGTCGGCCGCCCAGAGGCGGCCCGTCACCGTTCCCTTGGCCCGGCCGCCCTTGCTCCAGGCCCAGGTCGCGCAAGCGACCGTCCCGCTCCGGCGGATCACCATCTCCTCTCCGGTGAACGTGCCGCCCGGCCAGGTCGCCTCCCACGTCCAGACGCCGGTCCAGCCCGGAGGCTCGAAGACCTTGATCGCCGCACGGTCGTCGTTCGAGCGGACGACGAGGTCGTCCGCCGCGTTGCGTGCTCTCGTCCCGCCACCCTGGACGACGATCCGGCGCTCGTCGGCCTCGATCCGCAGGAGGACGCTCAACGACTCCCCGTCGCGGAGCTTTCGCGTGCTCTGGCAGAGAACGAGCCAGTTCTGGTCGAGGCCCGGCGTGATCTCGCAGCGAACGCCGCTTCGGCCGCGGATACTCGGCTTCGTGTCGGAGGTGATGTCCGCAACGAGGAGGATCTCGCCGCGACGCGCGACCCCGGGTCCGTCGCTGACTGCCCTGACCCGGAAGTACGCGCTCTCGCCCTCCTCGAGCCGGTCGAACGGCGGCAGCAGATCGCTTCCGACCTGCTCGATCGAGACGTCGTTGCGCAGGACGACGAGCCGGGTCGCGTCCGGCGCCGTCGCGTCCGCAACCCGCGGCAGCGCGGCGGCCGGGGCGAGGAGCGCGCTGGCGGCCGCCGCGAGGGCAGCCGCTGCGAGCGGGAGTCGCATCAGGGGAGTCTTCCAGCGGCTCCGGGTGGCGTCAACGGCGCGCTCACGCGCGAATGACCGCGAGCACCTCGTCGCGCTTGCGCTCCATCAGCTCGGGTGAGCGCGCCTCGAGGTTCAGGCGCAAGAGCGGCTCCGTGTTCGACGGTCGCACGTTCATGTGCCAGTCGGCCGCGACCACGGAGACGCCGTCGAGGTGGGAGACCTCGCCCTCGGGGCCGAAGCGCTCCTTCAGCTCCTGGAGCTTCAGCGCCACGTCCGCGACCGGCGTGTTCAGCTCGCCGGTCAGGAAGTAGCGCTGCCGGAGCGGGGCGAGCAGCTCCGAGAGGCTGCCGCCGCGCCGCGAGAGCAGCTCGAGCAGGAGCAGCATCGGGACGACGCCGGAGTCGGCCTGGAAGAAGTCGCGGAAGTAGTAGTGGCCCGAGACTTCGCCGGCGAACGCGGCGTCCTCCTTGCGGAGCCGGTGCTTGATGAACGCGTGCCCGACGCGGTTCGCGAGCGCGGTGCCGCCGGCCGCTTCGACCGTATCCGGGACGGCCCAGCTCGCGCGCACGTCGTAGACGATCGTGGCCCCCGGCTCCTTCTCGAGCACGGCGCCGGCGAGGAGCGCGGTCATGAAGTCGCCCGGCACGAACTCGCCGGTGTCGTCGACGAAGAAGCAGCGGTCGGCGTCCCCGTCGAAGGCGACGCCGAGGTCGGCGCCCTCCTCGAGCACCTTCGCGATCACGAGCTCGCGGTTCTCGGGCAGGAGCGGGTTCGGCTCGTGGTTCGGGAAGGAGCCGTCGGGCTCGAAGCAGAACGGGATCGCGTCGACCGGCAGCCGCTCGAGCACCGGCGGCAGCATCGCGCCCGCCATCCCGTTCGCCGCGTCGATCACGACCCGCAGCGGGCGGATCGCGGCCGGGTCGACGAAGGAGAGCACCCGCTCGACCCAGGCCGGGTAGACGTCCTCGGAGCGGACGGCGCCTCGGCGGGCCAGGGCGTCGAAGCCCCGCTCGGCCCGCCGCCTGACGTCGAGCAGGCCGGAGTCGCCGCCGACGGGCAGCGCGCCGCGCCGGACGATCTTCATGCCCGTGTACTCCTTCGGGTTGTGCGAGGCGGTGACCGCGATCCCGCCGTCGAGGCCGAGCGAGCCGACCGCGAAGTAGAGCATCTCGGTGCCGACCAGCCCGAGCTCGACGACGTCGGCGCCCGCGTCCGCGACCCCCTCCATGACCGCCGCGGCGATCGCGGGGGAGGAGAGGCGCATGTCGCGCCCGACCGCGACCGCCTTCGGCTCGAACACCTCCGCGTACGCCCGCCCGACGGCGTAGGCGCCCTGCTCGTCGAGCTCGGACGGGTAGAGGCCGCGGACGTCGTACGCCTTGAAGGCTTTCGGGTCGAGCGTCATGGACCCATCCTACGGCGTGCCCGCCCCCGGGCCCGTCGTCAGCGCGGCCAGGCGGCGGCGAGCCTGCGCCGGGTCTCGGCCAGGTGCTCGGGGATCACCTTGACGTCCGCGAGCACCGGCATGAAGTTCGTGTCGCCGGCCCAGCGCGGCACCACGTGCAGGTGCACGTGGTCGACCACGCCGGCGCCGGCGATCCGACCCAGGTTCCAGCCGAGGTTGTATCCCTGCGGCTGGAGGGTGGCCGCGAGGGCGCCGAGCCCCCCGGACGCGAGCCGGTGCAGCTCGAGCACCTCGCCGTCGTCGAGGTCGCCGAGGTCGGCGACGTGGCGGTAGGGGGAGACCAGCAGGTGACCCGACGCGTACGGGTACCTGTTCAGGAGCACGAAGCAGCGCTCGCCCCGGTGGACGACGAGCCCTTCCTCGTCGGGCTGCTCCGCCGCCCGGCAGAAGACGCAGCCGGGCTGCTCGTCGGCCGAGCGGACGTACTCGAGCCGCCAGGGCGCCCACAGGCGCTCGGTCACAACCACCGCTTCCAGCGGAAGTAGCCGAACATCCCGAGGCCGAGCGCGATCATCACCCCGACGAGCGCCCAGAACGCGTGGATGTCGCCCTCGCCCGGCACCCGCACGTTCATCCCGAAGATGCTCGCGACGAGCGTGAGCGGCAAGACGATCGTCGCGATCACGGTCAGCACGGCGAGCACGTGCCCCTGCTTGTGGGAGATCACCGACTCGTTCGTCGACTCGAGCCCCTCGAGCACCTCTTTGTAGTTGTCGAGGAGGTCCCAGATCCGCTCGGCCGAGTCGACGATGTCGTCGTAGTAGAGCTCGAGCTCCTCGGGCAGGAAGCGCTGGGTGTGGCGCTCGAGCAGCCGCAGCGTCGTCCGCTCCGGCTTGATGATCTTGCGGTAGGAGATGATCTCCTGCTTCGCGTTCGAGATGTCGCGGACGATCTCCTCGGAGCGGCCCTCGAACAGCTCGTCCTCGATCGAATCGAGCTTGTGCGAGATCTTGTCGAGGATCGGGAAGCAGTAGTCGAAGAGGTCGTCGAGGACGTGGTAGAGCAGGTAGCCGGAGCCCTTCGAGAACAGATCGGCGGAGAGGTCGGGGTCGCTCTGGCAGCGGTCGAACAGGCGCGAGACCGGCAGCAGCTCGACGTTCGGGAGCGTGATCAGGAAGTCCTGGCCGAGGAAGACGTCGAGCTCGGCCGCGTTCAGGCGCTGGATCGCCTTGTCGTAGACGGGGAAGTGCAGCACGCAGAACAGGTAGCCGGGGTACTCCTCGATCTTCGGCCGCTGCCGCTTGGAGAGGACGTCCTCGACGTCGAGCTCGTGGAAGCCGAACCGGTCGGCGAGCAGGCCCGCCTCGAGCGGCCCCGGCCCGTCGACGTGAACCCAGGTGAGGCTGCTAGCGGAGAGTTCCTGGACGCGCGGCGCCCGCGCCTCGACCGCCTCGGCCGGGAAGCGAGGTCGTCCGCGCCTGATGCGAGCGAGAGTCGGCCGTGCCATGGGTACTGAGCGGGTCGTCGACGTGCATCCGGGGCCGCATTCTACCCGGCCCGAGGCGAGCCGAACAGGCCCGGATCGGGGGCAATCCGGCTCGACGAGCGACCGAGGGGGCGCCATGCGGGCGATCGACCTCAGCCTGCCCGTCACGGACGGGATCCCGCTCCCTCCCGCGGCCGAGCAGCGCGTCGTCCCGCCAGCGCGCGTCGAGGGCTGCCGGGGCGAGACCCGGGCTCGATGCGCCTGGCAGGATTCGAACCTGCGACCTTGCGCTCCGGAGGCGCACGCTCTATCCCCTGAGCTACAGGCGCGGTGGAGGCTCTAGTCTACCCGCCGTGCAGCTCTCCCACCGCGCGGTCACGCTCGCGCTCGCGGCGCCGTTTCGGATCTCCCGCTCGACCGACGTCGAGGTCGAGCTCCTCTGGGTCGAGCTCGCGCACGACGGGGTCAGCGGCTTCGGCGAGGCGACGCCGCAGGACCACTACGGCGAGAGCGTCGCCTCCGCGACCGCGTTTCTCGAGCGGGCCGCGCCGCTGCTCGGCGACGACCCGTTCGCGCACGAGGAGATCGGCGCGCGGCTCGCCGAGCTCCCGGGCGAGCGGGCCGCGAAGTGCGCGCTCGACGCCGCCCTCCACGATCTCTGCGGCAAGCTCTGCGGGCAGCCCGTCTGGCGGCTCCTCGGCGTCCCGCGCGCCGCGCCACCGACGTCGTTCACGGTCTGGCTCGGCGACCCCGACGACATGGCCGCCCGGGCAGCCCGCGTCGCCGCCGAGGGGCGCTTCCGGCGACTGAAGCTGAAGCTCGGCGCCCGCGACGGCCTCGACGTCGAGCGCGTCCGCGCCGTCCGCGCCGTGACCGGCCTGCCGCTCCAGGTGGACGTGAACGAGTACTGGACGGTCGACGAGGCGCTCGACGCGATCCCGGAGCTCGCCGCGCTCGGGGTCGAGTACGTCGAGCAGCCGCTACCCGCCGGCGACCGGGGCGGGGCGCTCCTGCGCGAGCGCTCGCCGCTGCCCGTCTACCTCGATGAGGACTGCCACACGCTCGCCGACGTCGCCGGGTGCGCCGAGCGCGGGCACGGGGTGAACATCAAGCTCGCGAAGTCGGGCGGGATCCGCGAAGCGATCCGGATGGTGCACGCTGCGCGGGCGCTCGGCCTCGGCGTGATGATCGGCTGCATGATCGAGACCGGCCTCGGCATCGCCCCGGCCTGCCCCGTCGCGAGCCTCTGCGACCACGTCGACCTCGACGGCAACCTGCTGCTCGCGCACGATCCCTGGCCGGGCGTCGAGCTCGAGGACGGGGTCCAGCTTCCGTCCGACCGGCCCGGGCTGGGGGTGGTGGCCGCGTGAAGCGCTACCTGATCCTCGCGGAGGGCCACTCGGACGACCCGCACCACGGCAAGACGATGCGGGGCGTCGTCCGCTACGCGCCCGATCCGACGGTAGCGATTCTCGACTCGGAGCGCGCGGGCGCGACCTACGAGGGCATCACGATCGTCGGCCGCGTCGCCGACGCGCTGCCCCACGAGCCCACGACCGCTCTCGTCGGCGTCGCGCCCACCGGCGGCGTTCTGCCGCCGGTCTGGCGGGAGCTCCTGCGCGACTGCATCGCGAGCGGTCTCGACCTCGAGGCCGGCATGCACACGTTCCTCTCGGACGATCCCGAGCTCGCCGAGCTCGCGGGCCGTCACGGCGTCGAGCTGCGCGACCTGCGCCGCCCGCCGGCGGCGCTCGGCGTGCCGACGGGGGCGAACCTCCGCCACGGCGCGAAGGTCGTCCACGCGGTCGGCTCCGACTGCGCGATCGGCAAGAAGACGGTCTGCCTCGAGCTCGACCTCGAGGCCCGCCGCCGCGGCCTTCGTTCCGTGTTCGTTCCGACCGGCCAGACCGGGATCGTGATCGCCGGCTGGGGTATCGCGGTCGACGCGGTCGTCTCCGACTACGTCGCCGGCGCGGCCGAGCGGCTCGTCGTCGAGGGCGCCTCGCGCGGCGACCTGCTCTGGGTCGAGGGGCAGGGCTCGCTCGTCCACCCGTACTACTCGGGCGTCACGCTCGGCCTCTACCACGGCTCGCTGCCGCACTCGCTCGTGCTCTGCCACAAGGCCGGCGACACCCACATCGAGGAGCTGCCGGGGCACCCGATCCCGCCGCTCCGCGAGCTCGTCGACCTCTACGAGCGGGTCGCGCTACCGGCCCGGCCGGCGACCGTCGCCGCGATCGCCCTCAACACCGCGAGTCTCGACGAGGGCGCGGCCCGGCGGGCGGTCGCCACGGTCGAGGCGGAGACCGGTCTACCCGCCGACGACCCCGTGCGCTTCGCAGCGGGGAAGCTACTCGACGCGGTGCTGGCCCGCCTGCCCGCGTAGCCGCGAGCGCAGCCGGTATAACGCCGGGGTGAGAGACCCGAGGGTCGATCGGCTCGCCGAGCTCGTCGCGGGCTACGCGCTCGAGCTGCGCGAGGGCCAGGTCATCCGTATCGACGGGGGCGCGTGCGCGCAGCCGCTCCTGCTCGCGCTCCTGCGCTCCGCGCTCCTGCTGGGGGCGAACCCGTACCTGAACGTGCCGCTGCCGGGGTTCGAGGAGATCATGCTCGAGGCGGCGTCGGACGAGCAGCTCGCGTACCTCTCCCGCCCGGAATGGCAGGAGGTCGAGGCGCTCGACGCCGTCGTCACGATCTGGTCGGACGAGAACACGAAGGCGCTCTCGGGCTCCGACCCGGTCAGGCAGAGCCGGCTGCTCGCGACCCGCCGCCAGCTTCTCAACCGCCGCTGGGAGCGGATCAGCGCCGGCGAGCTGCGCTGGTGCGGCACGCTCTTTCCGACCCAGGCCCACGCCCAGGACGCCGAGATGTCGCTCGAGGACTACGAGCGGTTCGTCTTCCGGGCCTGCCACGTCGAGGACCCCGCCGAGAGCGCGTCCGCCCACTGGCTCTCGACCGCTGCCGCCCTGCGCGCCCGTGCGCACCGGCTCGAGTCGGTCCGCGAGCTTCGCATCGTCGGCCCCGACACCGACCTCACGGTTGGCGTTGCGGGGCGCACCTGGGTCGCGGCCGACGGCCACTTCAACCTCCCCGACGGGGAGGTGTTCACGAGCCCGGTCGAGACCGAGACCGAGGGCACGATCCGCTACCGCTTCCCGGCGATCTACGACGGGCGCGAGGTCGAGGACGTGCGGCTGCGGTTCGAAGGCGGCCGGGTCGTGGCAGCCGAGGCCGCGAGCGGGGAGGAGTACCTGCGCTCCCTGCTCGACGTCGACGCGGGCGCCCGCGTGCTCGGCGAGGTCGCGTTCGGGCTCAACTACGAGATCGACCGCTTCACCCGCAACATCCTCTTCGACGAGAAGATCGGCGGCACGATGCACCTCGCGCTCGGCTCCGGCTTCGCGGACACGGGCGGGCGGAACCGCTCGGCCCTCCACTGGGACCTGATCTGCGATCTGCGGGCCGAGGGCGCGGTGTACGCGGACGGAGAGCTCGTCTGGCGGGCCGGCCGCTTCCTCGACGAGCCGGCGGCCGTCGATGACTGACGCGCGCGCCGCCCGCCTCGCCGAGGTGATCGTCGGGTACTCGCTCGCGGTCTCGCCGGGGCAGCTCGTCGCGATCGAGGGTCCGACCCTGGCGGCGCCGCTCGTGCGCGAGCTCTGCCGGCTCGTCCTGCGCGCCGGCGCCCACCCGCGTGTCCGGCTCGCCGTCGAGGGCGCCGAGGAGCTGCGCCTCTCGCTCGCCGGCGACGCCCAGCTCGACTGGGTCGACCCGCTCTTTCGCGAGCAGGTCGAGCATGCGGACGCCCGCGTCGTCATCCTGGCCGACTTCAACACGCGGGCGCTCTCCGGTATCGACCCGCGCCGGCTCGCCCGCGTCAAGCGGGCGCGCGGCCCGTTTCTCACCCGCCTGATCGAGCGGGCGGCCGCCGGCGAGCTCGCCTGGATCGTGACCGCGTACCCGACGAACGCGGCCGCCCAGGAGGCCGGGATGTCGCTGCGCGACTACTCCGAGCTCGTCTTCGGGGCCGCCCTGCTCGACCGCGACGACCCGGTCGCCGCCTGGCGGGAGCTGGGCGAGCGCCTGCACCGGCTCGGCGCGCGGCTTGGCGGCGTCCGCGAGCTGCGCGTGGTCGGGCCCGGCACCGACCTCTCTTTCTCGGTCGAGGGCCGCACCTGGATCCCTTGCGACGGCCTCCAGAACCTCCCGGACGGCGAAGTGTTCACGGCCCCCGTCGAGGGTTCCGTCAACGGCGAGATCCGCTTCACCTACCCGGCCGTCTACGACCATCGCGCCGTCGAGGACGTGCGCCTGCGCTTTCGCGGCGGCGAGGTGGTGGAGGCGAGCGCCGCCCGGGGCCAGGGGTTCCTCGACGAGATGCTCGCCCTCGATGAGGGAGCCCGCCGGGTCGGCGAGTTCGCGTTCGGCCTCAACGACGCCGTCACCCGCTTCACCGGCGAGGCTCTCTTCGACGAGAAGATCGGCGGCACCGTCCACCTCGCGCTCGGCGAGGCCTACCCGGAGAGCGGCGGCGTCAACCGCTCCGCGCTGCACTGGGACATGGTCTGCGACCTGCGCGAGGGCGGCGAGGTCTACGCGGACGGCGAGCTCGTCTACCGCGACGGTCGGTTTCTGGAACGGAAAGGCACGCCGTAGCCCGCGTCCCGACGCCAACGGTAATATCGTTGGCATGAAAGCTTCCATAGATCGTCTCGGCCGGGTGGTCGTTCCCAAGCCGATCCGGGAGAAGCTGCGGCTGACGGGCGGCGAGATCCTGGAGGTCCAGGAACGCGATGGCGTGATCGAGCTCCGCCCGGCGGCGACGGAGGTGGCGGTGATCGACACGCCCGAGGGTCCGGTGGCCGTTCCGGTCGAAGAGGTTCCGCCGCTGACCGACGAGCTCGTTCGCGACGTGCTCGAGCAGGTTCGCCGCTGATCGCGATCGACACGAGCGTGGCCGTGGCAGCGCTGGCCGGCTGGCACGCCGGCCATGAGTCCGCGCGCCGGGCCGCCCGTGGCGCCGCGATCCCTGCGCACGCGCGGCTCGAAACCTACTCCGTGCTCACGCGGCTGCCGCCTCCTCACCGGCTCGACCCGGAGGTGGTGGCTGGCCTGCTCGAGAGTCGGTTCCCCGCCGAGCGGACGCTCGTCCCGTCCCCACTGCTGAGCCTCGATATCGTCGAGCGCTGCTGCAGCGCGGGGGTTGACGGCGGGTCCGTGTACGACGCCCTGGTCGCGCTGACGGCCGCCGAGGCGGGGGCCAGGCTCATGACGCGGGACGCTCGTGCGGCGCGTATCTACAGGCGGCTCGGGGTCGCCTTCGAGCTTGCCGGCTGAGCTTCGGCCTCGGTGCCGCCGCCGGCGGTGTCGTGGGTGGAGCGGTCGACGCGCTCGGGCAGCGGCGAGTGGTCGCCGCGGGCTCGTCTACACTGGCCTCCCGCCACGCCCGATGGGAGGTCAGTCCTGAACGTCGAGCACGTTCGGCCCCCGCAGCTCTGGGAGGCTGTCCTCGAGCGCATCCGGGCCGCGGTCCTCGGCGGCGAGCTCCCGGCCGGCGCGAAGCTCGTCGAGGCGGAGCTCGCCGAACGCTTCGGCACGAGCCGCGGCCCCGTGCGGGAGGCGATCAGGGAGCTCGCTCGCGAGGGCCTCGTGGTCGAGCTGCCCCGCCGCGGTACCGTCGTCTCGACGCTCACGGCCCGCGACCTGGCCGAGGTCTACGCCGTGCGGGAGGCGCTCGAGCTCGGGGCGGCGAAATCCGCGGTCGCGCGAGCGAGCGACGCCCGGCTCTCGGCGCTTGGCACGCACCTCGACGCGATGGAGCGGGCCCGCGAGTCCCGCGCGGACCACCTCGAGGTGGCGGCGCACGACCTCGCCTTCCACCGCGCGCTCGTCGAGCTCGCCGGGAACGCGCGCATGAGCGCGATCGAGGAGCAGATGCTGGCCCAGACGGCGCTGCTTCTGCGCACGGCCGCCGAGGCCAACCCGACGCTGCGCAGCGAGCTTCGCCCCGCTGCCCACCGCGACATCCACGCGGCCCTCCTCGAGCGCGACCTCGGGCGCGCCCGGGTGGCGATCGAGGCGCACTACCGCTACGCGGAGGAGCGTCTCTTCGCCGGCCTCGACCGCGCGGGCGGTTGACCGCGGGTCGCGCGGAGAGTATGGTTAACAGTTAACTATGGGCGGGGTGCCAGACATCGGCGCGCGCGCCGAGCTCGTCCCGATGGACGCCCAGTTCGAGGAGATCTCGATCGGGCTCTACGTGCGCGACGGGGCGGCGCTCGTCCACACCTACAGCCCGAAGCCGGGCGCCCGCGAGCGGATCTCTTTCGTCACCCGCGCGCTCTCGGTGCTCGGCGGCCTCGAGCCCGACGGGGAGCGCGTCCGTTTCGCGTGCGGCGCCTGGCACGCCGCCGCGGCCAGGCGGGCCTTCCTCGAGGCCTGCAAGGTCGACCCGGCCGCGCCGCTCGCGGCGTGGCCGCTCGAGCTCGCCGATCGCAAGACCGGCCAGACGATCCGGGCGCGGTCGCTCGGGTCGGGTCTCTACCGGCTCGAGGCGGAGGGGGCGACCGCGCAGACGGCGAGCCGGGCGCCGGCCGTCGCCCGCGGGCTCGCCAAGCTCGCCGAGCTCGAGACCGGTGACGACCCCGAGACGGTCCGGTTCGCGTGCGGCCGGCCCCACGACGCCCTCGTCGGTCTGCTCCTGCCCCGCGCTCTGAACGTGCGGGCGGCGCTTCGCGAGGAGGAGGCGAAGGCGACGCGCGGCGTGCTCGTCGCGCCCGGCGCCCCCGAGGAGCCGGCCGGATGACGAGCCGCGAGCGCGTCCTCGCCGCTCTCGCGCGCGAGCCGGTCGATCGGACACCGGTCGTGAACCCGACCTCGGTCGCGACGGTCGAGCTGATGGACCTCGTCGAGGCGCCGTTCCCGGAGGCAAACCGCGAGCCCGAGCTGATGGCGCGGCTCGCCGCGACCGGCCACACGGAGCTCGGCTTCGACTCGATCATGCCCGTGTTCTCGATCATCCAGGACTCCTCGGCGCTCGGCTGCAAGATCCAGTGGGAGCAGAAGGACAACTGGCCGACCGTCCGCATGACCGAGCCGATCTACGCGACGCCGGCCGACATCCGTATCCCCGACGACCTGCTCGAGCATCCGGACACCCGCTGCGTGCTCGAGGCGATCCGGATCCTCAGGCGGCGCTTCGGCGGCGAGGTCGCGATCATCGGCAAGACGATGGGACCCTGGTCGCTCGCCTACCACGGCTTCGGCGTCGAGCGCTTCCTGCTCATGTCGCTCGACGACGAGGCGATGACCAGGGAGTGCCTCGAGCGCCTGAAAGAGGTCACCGTCGCGTTCGGGCTCGCCCAGATCGAGGCCGGTGCCGACGCGCTCACCCTGCCCGACCACGCGACCGGCGACCTCGTCTCCGGCGAGTACTACCGCCGCTACCTGCTCGACCTCCACGTCGAGCTGGCCGAGCGCCTGCCCGCGCCGCTCATCCTCCACATCTGCGGGCGCACCGTCGACCGGATGGGCGACATCGCGAGAACGGGCATGGCCGCGTTCCACTTCGACTCGAAGAACCGCCCGGCCGAGTCGATGGCCGCGGTCGGGGGCGGGATCGCTCTCGTCGGCAACGTCAACAACCCGGAGACCCTGTTCTCGCGCGGCCCCGCCGAGGTCGGGGCCGAGGTGGCCGCGTGTCTCGAGGCCGGGGTCCAGATGGTCGGGCCGGAGTGCGCGATCCCGCTCCAGACCTCGATCGAGAACCTGCGCGCGATCCGCGCGACCGTCGACGACTGGCACGCCGCCCGGGCGGCCTGAAAGGGGGACGAGCCGGATGGCAGAGATCGCCGAGATCGCGAACGGGCTCCTGCGCGCCGAGGTCGAGGAGTTCGTCGAGCGCCCGGACGAGCGGGAGCGCCTGATCGCCCTCTTCAGCGGGGCGCGCCCGGAGCTGCAGGAGGTCGCGGCCGCCGTCGTCGAGGGCGAGCACCACGAGGCCGACCGGCTGACCCGGGCGGCGCTCGACGCGGGGGCGGAAGCGCTCGAGGTGATGGACGACGGTCTGATCGCCGGGATGGCGCTCGTCGGGATCAAGTTCAGGGACAACGCGATCTTCGTTCCCGAGGTGCTCGCCTGCGCACGCGCGATGAAGGCCGGTATGTCCCACATCGAGCCGATCCTGTCCGCCTCCGGGATCGAGCCGCTCGCGACCGTCGTCATGGGCACGGTCAAGGGCGACCTGCACGACATCGGCAAGAACCTCTGCATCATGATGCTGCGCGGCTCCGGCTTCGAGGTCGTCGACCTCGGCGTCGACACGTCGCCCGACGACTTCATCGACGCGGTCGAGGAGCACGGGGCGCCGCTGCTCGGGATGTCCGCGCTGCTCACGACCACGATGCCGAACATGGGCAGGACGATCGAGGCCTTCATCGACGCCGACCTGCGCGACCGCGTCAAGATCATGGTCGGCGGAGCGCCCGTGACCCAGGAGTTCGCAGACGACATGGGCGCCGACGGCTACGGGAAGGACGCCGTCGCCTGCGTCACGCTCGCCAAGCAGCTCGTCGCGGAGGGGGCCGGTGTCGGCTGAGCCCACCCGCCGCCTCGATCCCGCCGACTACCAGGCACGGCTCGACCGGATCTCGGAGCTGTTCTCGTCGATGATCGAGCACGCGAGCGAGCTCTCGACGCGGCGCTGTCCCTACCGTGACCGGCTCGACCGCTGCACCGCCGCCTTCGGCTGTCGCAACCAGCGCTTCCCCGAGGGCAGGAACGGTACGAAGCTCTGCGGTGGGGACGATAAGCTCGACTACAGAAGCGCGTGGGAGACGAGCTGAGCGCGCCCGCGCGCACGCTCTTCGACGACGCCGACGAGCTGGCCCTCCAGGTGCCGACCTCGTGCCGGCGCAGCGGCCGTTGCCGCGAGTGCGTCGTCGAGGTCACGGCCGGTGCCGACGGACTCGGCCCGCGCACGGAGGCCGAGTCGTTCCTGCGCGACCCCTACCGGCTCGCCTGCCAGGCGACCGTGCCGCCCGGGTGCGGCCGCGTCGAGTTCTCGGTGCTGCGCCGGCGGCTACGCATCCTGACGCCCGAGCCCGAGCCCGAGCCGCGCACCGCACCGATCGATCCCGTCGTCCGGGTCGTGGACGGAGTCGTCCACCACGGCGCGGAGGCGATCGAGCCGCGGCGCGCGGGCGTCTACGGGCTCGCGATCGACCTCGGCACGACGACGATCGTGCTCGAGCTCGTCGACCTCGAGAGCGGCCGCACGCTCGAGGTGGTCGCGCTCGAGAACCCACAGCGCTTCGGCGGCTCCGACGTGATGAGCCGGATCAGCTACGACGAGGGCCCGGCCCGCGGCGAGCTGCGCCAGGCGTTGCGCAAGGCGCTCAACCGGGAGCTGCGCGACCTCTACGACCGCCGCGGCATCGACCGCCGCGAGGTCTACGAGGTGGTGGTGGTGGGCAACTCGACCATGCGCGACCTCTTCTTCGGGCTCGACGTCTCGTCGATCGGGCAGCGCCCCTACCGCTCGCTGACCGAGCACGCGCTACTGGCGGGCGAGGCCGACACGACGGCGCTCGTCAGGCTCGCCCACGAGCTCGGCTTCAAGGCCAACCCCAGGGCGCGCATCTGGGGGGCGCCGCTCGTCGCGAGCCACGTCGGCGCCGACATGGCCGCCGACCTGGTCGCGCTCGGCGTCGACCCCGACGCGGGCGAGATCGTCGCGGTCGTGGACGTGGGCACGAACACCGAGGTGGTCGTCGCCGGAGGCGGGCGCGTCGCCGCGGCGAGCTGCCCGGCGGGGCCCGCGTTCGAGGGTGGGCTCGTCACGTACGGCATGGCCGGCGAGGAGGGGGCGATCGAGTCGCTCGCGCTGCGCGAGGACGGGACGTTCGCGTACGAGACGATCGGCGGGGCGCCGCCGCGGGGCATCTGCGGGTCCGGGCTGATCGACCTGCTCGCCGAGCTCGTCCGTGCCGGCCGGATGGGGACGAAGGGCGAGCTGCCCGGGCGCGCGCAGGCCGTGACGGTCGTGCCCGACGCTGGGATAACCTTCTCGCGCGCCGACGCGTCGGCGCTCGCCCAGGCCAAAGCGGCGAACGCGGCCGGCCAGTGGATCGTCCTGCGCACGCTCGGGGTCGACCCGCCGGACGTCGATCGCCTCTACCTCGCCGGAGGGTTCGCAAACCACGTGAACGTCGAGCACGCGATCGAGATCGGCTTCCTCGCCCCGGTGCGGCCCGAGCGGGTTGTCAAGGCCGGGAACGCCGCGGTGCGCGGCGCGCGAGAGCTCCTGCTCTCGGCGTCCGCGCGCGACCGGCTCGAGCGGCTCGTGCGCCGGATCGAGCACGTCGAGCTCGAGCTGGCCCCTGACTTCTTCGATATCTTCGTCGAGGGCTGCCAGCTCAAGCCGCTGCCCTCGGCGCTCCCGGGAGCCGATGGCCGTGCCGCCGCCTGATCCCGGCCGCGGAGTGGCGCTCCGAGAGCTGCTCGCCGACCGCGATCGGTTCGTGATCGCGGCCGAGCTCGTCACGAGTCGCGGTCTCATCACCGCGGAGGCGGGACGGCGGGTGCTCGGGCTCGCGCGCGACCTCGCCGCGCACCCCCGCATCGACGTCGTCTCGATCACGGACAACCCGGGCGGCAACCCGATGCTCGCGCCGGACACCGTCGCGAGCGAGCTCGCCGGCCTCGGCCAGGAGGCAATCGTCCATGTCTCCTGCAAGGACCTCAACCGCAGCGCGCTCCAGAGCCGCGGCTGGAAGCTCGCCTCGGAGGGGCTTCGCAACGTGCTCTGCCTCACTGGCGACTACCCGATCGCCGGCTACCGGGGGCAGGCCCGCCCCGTGTTCGACATCGACTCGGTCGGGCTGCTGCGGCTGTACACCGAGCTGAACGCGGAGCTGGCGGACGAGGAGCGGCTCTGCCTCGGCGCCGTCGTCACGAACCACAAGCGCCACGAGCGCGAGGTGGTGCCCCAGTACCTGAAGCTGCGCCGCAAGCTCGAGCACGGCGCCGAGTTCGTGATCAACCAGGTCGGCTACCACGCGCGCAAGGACGACGAGCTCCTGAGGTGGCTCGCCCGCGCGGGGCTCGACGTGCCCGTGCTCGCGAACGTGTTCGTGCTCTCGCCCGGCGCGGCGCGGGTCTTCCATTCGGGCCGGATTCCCGGAGTGGTCGTCACCGACGAGCTGCTGGCGGTCTGCGGGCGCTACGCGAATGCGGCGGACAAGGGCCGCCCCTTCTTTCGCGAGCTGGCCGCGAAGCAGGTGGCGATCGCCCGCGGCCTCGGCTTCCGCGGCGCCTACATCGGTGGCCACCTCGCGATCGAGGACTACGACTCGATCCTGGCGCTCGCGGACAGCTTCGCGCCCGGCGACTGGCGCGCGTTCGCCCGCGAGCTGCAGTACCCCTACCCGGACGAGTTCCACTTCTTCGAGCGAGACGAGGAGACCGGACTCGCGTCCGACCGGGTCGACGCCGCCTACCTCGAGTCGCTCGCGCCCGCCCGGCGGCGGCGGCTGCGGCTGCGCGTCTCGCCGCTCTACAAGCTCAACCGCCGCGTCCACGATCTCGCGTTCGAGCCCGGCGCGCCGCTGGCGGGCCCCGGCAGGGCGTTCTACGGCGCGGTCGAGCGCGGCCCCCGGCCCGTCGGCAGGGCGCTGCACGGCGCCGAGTACCTGACGAAGCAGGCGCTGTTCTCGTGCCGCGACTGCGGCGACTGCTCGCTCCCCGAGATCGCGTACCTGTGCCCGGAGTCCCAGTGCGTGAAGAACCAGCGCAACGGTCCCTGCGGCGGCACCCGCCAGGGTCTCTGCGAGATCGGCGAGAAGGAGTGCATCTGGGCCAGGGCCTACGAGAGGCTGAAGGCATACGGCAAGGAGGAGACGATGCTCGATGGACCGGCCGTCCTCAAGGACGGCTCCCTGCAAGGCACGAGCGCCTGGGCGAACACGTTCCTCGGGCGCGACCACCACGCGCGCGAGCGAGAGGAGGCGTGATGGCGGTGCCCGAGCGGTTCGTCGTCATCGGCGAGAACATCCACACGACGCGGGTCGTCCCCGTCTCCTCGCCGAGGGTGGGGGAGGACCCGGAGGGGCGCCAGGCGGTCGTCTTCACCGACGCGGACGGGGCGACCCGCCACCTCGTCGTTCCCGAGGCGGAGAAGGAGCTCCAGGCCTACCAGGAGGGGCGGATCAAGCACGTGCGGATCGCCGTCCAGACGGCGATGGCGGGCGAGGGGCAGGAGGCCGAGACTGCCCTCGCCTACCTGCGCGCCATGGCCGAGGGGCAGGTTGCCGCCGGCGCGCACTACCTCGATCTGAACGTGGACGAGGTGTCGCTGCACCCCGCCGAGCAGGTCGAGGCGATGCGCTGGCTCGTCCGCACCGTCCGGCCCTGGGCGGCGGTGCCGCTCTCGATCGACTCGTCGAACCCCGACACGCTCCGGGCCGGGATCGAGGCGGCGGCGGGAGACGCCGCCGGCCCGCCGATGCTGAACTCGGCATCGCTCGAGCGGGTCGACGCGTTCGCGCTCGCGGCCGAGGCGGGCGGTCCGGTGATCGTGACGTCCGCGGGGGAGAGCGGAATCCCGAACGACGCCGACGGCAGGGTGGAGAACGCCACGAAGGCGGTCGAGCTCGCGCTCGGGCAGGGTGTTCCTCTGGAGCGCGTCTACGTCGACCCGCTCGTGTTCCCGATCTCGGTCGACGCCAGCTACGGCAGTCACGTGCTCGAGTCATTCCGGCGGCTGCGCGCGCGCTTCGGCCCGGAGATCCACCTCACCGGCGGGATGAGCAACGTCAGCTTCGGGCTGCCGAACCGCACCCTCGTCAACGATGCCTTCCTCGTCCTCGCCGTCGAGGCCGGCGCCGACAGCGGCATCATCGACCCGATCCAGAACAACCTCGAGCGGGTCTTCTCGATCGACCGGACCTCGCGGCCGTTCCGGCTCGCAACCGACGTGCTCACCGGGGTCGACCAGCACTGCCGCGCCTACATCAAGGCGTGGCGCGCCGGGGAGCTGGAGGCCGCCGCGGCCTGACCTTGACGCGAACACGTGTTCGGTGTAGTATCGAACATGTGTTCGTGCCACGCCTCGCGCTCGTCGGAACCGTCCTGCTCGTCGTGATCCTCGCCGCGCTCGGGGCCGCGCGGCCGACGAGCGGGGCGGCGCGGGGCGAGGACGCGCGCGCTGAGCGCTACGTCGTCGAGGCCGGGGACACGCTCTGGGTGATCGCCGAGCGCCGCTACGACGGCGATCCGCGCGAAGGGGTGTGGCTGATCCGCGAGCGTAACGGGATCGGTTCCGGGTCGATCCAGCCGGGCCAGGTACTGGTCCTCCCCTGACCCGGGGTGTGACCGGGCGGGGCGCCCGTACAATCGCCGAGTGGACCTCGACGTTACGTTCCTCGGCACTTCCGGCTCGGTGCCGACCGCGCAGCGGGCGCCCGCGAGCGTGCTCGTGCGGCGCGGCGGCGAGCGGCTGCTCGTCGACTGCGGCGAGGGTACCCAGCGCCAGCTCCTGCGCTCGGCGATCGGGCTCGCCGAGCTGCCAGAAGTGTTCGTGACCCACTACCACGCCGACCACTATCTCGGCCTGCCGGGGATGCTGAAGACGTTCGCGCTTCGCGGCCGCGAGCTGCCCTTGACCGTGTGGGGCCCGCCCGGGCTGCGCGATCTCTTCGCCGGCCTGCGGCGGATCTTCGGGCGGCTGACGTACGAGCTCGTGCTCGAGGAGGTCCGGGCGGGTGACCGGCTCGAGCGGGGCGACTACCGGATCGACGTGATCGCGGTCCAGCACGGGACGCCGGCGGTCGGTTACGCGCTGGTCGAGCACGACCGGCCCGGGCGCTTCGACGTCGAGGCCGCCCGCGCGCTGGGCGTGCCGGAGGGGCCGCTCTGGGGGGCACTCCAGCGCGGCGAGCCGGTCACGCTGGCGGACGGCGCCGTCGTCGAGCCCGCCACCGTGCTGGGGCCGGCCCGGGCGGGCCGGCGGGTCGTGATCAGCGGCGACACGGAGCCGGCCCGTCCGGTGCTCGAGGCCGCGATCGAGGCCGACCTGCTCGTCCACGACGGCACGTTCGGGAGCGACGAGCGGGAGCGGGCGGCGGAGACGGGGCATTCGACGGCGGCGGATGCGGCCGAGCTCGCGCGCGTCGCGGGTGTCCGGATGCTCGCGCTGACGCACCTCTCGAACCGGTACTTCGGTGCGGAGATCCTGCGGGAGGCACAGGCGGTGTTCCCGGACACGGTCGTGCCGAGGGACTTCGATATGATCGAGCTCCGGTTCGCGGAGCGGGGCGGGCCGGTCCTGCTCAGGGGCGGCGCGAAGCGGCGCCGCGACGAGGCCGGGCCGGCGGAGTCGGTGGTCGAGGTCGGGGGGCAGAGATGACGAGGATGGTGCAGGTGACCGTCGCCGCCGACCTGGCGGAGGCAGAGGAGATCCAGACGATCCTGCACGCGGCCGGGATCGGGTGCGAGGTCGAGCAGGCGGTCGAGCACCATCCGACGGGCCTCGACGACGCCCCGCAGCGCGTGCTCGTGGCCGAGTCGGACCTGGAGGCGGCGCAGGAGGCGATCGAGGAGCTCTCCGAGCCGGACGAGTTCCTCGGCGACGAGTAGCGGTCGGACGGCGGCGCGGGGAGTTGCCCGGTGGCCCCGCGTGCCCACGCGAGGCCCGCGTCCGCGGTCGGGGTCGCGGACAAGGCCGCGGCGGGAGCGGCTCGCTAGGGTGTCCGGATGACGGTGGGGGAGGCGCCCGGCTTCGACCGGCTCGCCGGGGACTACGACCGGCTCCGTCCGGCGGACGCCGCCTGGCAGGCCGTGCTCGAGGCGGTCTGGACCGAGGGTGACCTCGCGGGCCGCCGCGTGCTCGACGTCGGCTGCGGCACGGGGCGCCTCGCGACGGAGCTGGCGCGTCGCGGCGCGCGCGTCTGGGGAGTCGACCGGTCGGAGGAGATGCTGGCGGAGGCCCGGCGGCGAGCGGGGCCCACCGTGGGGCTGAAGCAGGGTGGGGCCGAGGCGCTGCCTTTTCGCGACGGCTGGTTCGAGCGGGCCGTGCTGCGGCTCGTCGTCCACCTCGTCGATCGCGGTCGCGCCCTCCCGGAGGTCAGGCGCGTGCTCGCCCCGACCGGCCGGGCGGTCGTGGCGACGTTCCGGCCGGAGCACTTCGACCGGATCTGGCTCGCGCGCTTCTTCCCCTCGCTCGCCGGAATCGACCGGGCCCGCTTCCCGGAGCCGCCGACGCTCGCCCGCGAGCTTGAGGGGGCGGGATTTGCCTCGGTCCGTACCGTCGCAGTCAGCCAGCCCGCGAGCGTGCGCAGAGAGGACGCGCTCGAGCGGCTCCGGGGGCGCTACATCTCGACCCTCTGGCTGCTACCCGAGGACGAGTACCAGGCGGGCGTCGCCCGCGCCGAGCGCGAGCTCGGGCCGGTGACCGCCTACTCGCTCGAGTGGGCGATCGTCGTTGCCACCGCCTGAGGCCGTGCGGGTAGACTCGCCGCGTGGCGCGCTACCGGATCCTCTCCTGGCGCGGGATTCCCGCCCAGGTGAAGGTCTTCCCGGACGAGGGGAGGCCGCTGTCTCGTGCGCTCACCGAGCGCTTCCAGCAGGAGATCGACCGCGTCGCGATGCGCGAGGGCCTGACCGCTTCGAGCGACTACCTCGCGCACTGGCAGTGGTCGGGCGATCTCGAACGGGAGGGCGAGCCCGGGGACGTGCTGGCCGCGGTCGTCGAGGAGCTCGAGGCGACCTGGGAGACCGTCCGCACCCGGCCCGCGCGGCGGGCTGCCGACCCTCCCGACTGAGCGGGACATGTCCGGGGGCCAGGCCCCGGGGCATGTCTGTTCCGGCCGGAGGCGCGCGCGGGCGAAGCCGTCCAGCATCCGTGCTACTCTTCTGCCGGCACCTTTAACCCGGTCCCGTGAGGCCGGAAAGGAGGCGTTCGTGGCTGCTCCCGCGCAGACGGGGAAGCTTCTGCTCGACGGTGAGGCGCTGAGGCGCACCCTCGTCCGCATCGCTCACGAGATCGTCGAGCGCAATCCCGAGCTCTCGCGAGTCGCCCTCGTCGGCATCCACACTCGCGGCGTCCCGCTCGCCCAGCGGCTGCGGCGCCTGATCGGGGAGTTCGGCGGCGTGGAGGTCGCCCTCGGTACCGTAGACATCACGTTCCATCGCGACGACGTCGGCGCGCGGCAGGGGGCGGCTCCGCTCGCCCCGCAGCCGGTCGTCAAGTCGACCCGCCTCGACTTCCCGCTCGAGGGCGTCACCTGCGTGCTCGTCGACGACGTTCTCTACACGGGCCGCACGATCCGGGCCGCGATCGAGGCCCTGTTCACCTACGGCCGTCCCGACCGCGTCCAGCTTGCCGTGCTCGTCGATCGAGGGCACCGCGAGCTGCCGATCCGGCCCGACTACGTGGGCAAGAACCTGCCCACCGCGCGCAGCGAGCGCATCCAGGTGCAGCTCGTGGAGGTCGACGAGGTCGACCGCGTCCTGCTCATCCCCGGGGGAGGGGGTATGCCATGACCGACGTCCGCCCGCTGATCCGCGACGAGCTCCTGCCGCCGAGCCGGCCGCCGCGGCGCCACCTGATCTCGATCGCCGACCTGACGAGGGGCGACGTCGAGCGGCTGCTCGCGCTTGCCCGCACGTTCTCCCGTTCGCTCGAGCGCGAGGTCAAGAAGCTGCCGACGCTTCGCGGCTACACGGTCGTGAGCATGTTCTTCGAGTCGTCCACCCGCACCTCGTCGAGCTTCGAGCTCGCGGCCAAGCGTCTCTCGGCTGACGTGATGTCGATCAAGGCGGCCGGCTCCTCGGTCGACAAGGGCGAGTCGCTGAAGGACACGGCGCTGACGATCGGCGCCTACGACCCGGATGTCGTCGTCATCCGTCACCCCCAGATCGGCGCGCCCCTGCTCGTCGCCCGCCACACGGGCGCGCACGTCGTCAACGCGGGCGACGGCAAGCACCAGCATCCGACCCAGGCCCTGCTCGACCTGTTCACGATCGACGAGCACTTCGGCGGCGTCGAGGGGCTTCACGTCGCGATCGTCGGCGACGTCCTCCACTCCCGCGTCGCCCGCTCGAACATCCAGGCGCTCGTCCTGATGGGGGCGCGGGTCACGCTCGTCGGCCCACCGCCGCTGATTCCCCGCGGGATCGAGGCGATGGGCTGCGAGATCGCCCACGACATCGAGGCGATCCGCGCCGCCGACGTCGTCTACGTCCTGCGGATGCAGCGCGAGCGGATGCTCGAGGGGGCGTGCTACGTCCCGAGCCTGCGCGAGTACTCCGCCCGCTGGGGCGTCACGACCGACCGGCTCCGACCCGGACAGGTCGTCATGCATCCCGGCCCGATCAACCGGGGCGTCGAGATCGCCGCCGACGTCGCCGATGCGGCGGCCGCGCTGATCGAGCGCCAGGTCCGCTCCGGGCTCGTCGTGCGGATGGCGGTCCTCTACGACCTCGTCACCCAGGGCCCGGTCCCGGTCGAGGTTGCCGCGCTCGAGGAGGTGGCCTGATGCCCGTCGCCGCCGCCCGGCGCACGCTGTTTGCGCCCGCCGCCCCCGGGGAGTCCCTCGTGGTCGAGGGCGCCCGCGTGGTCGACCCGCTCGAGGGCATCGACGCGGCGCTGACCGTCACCATCGAGGACGGCGTCATCACCCGGCTCGAGCCGGGGACGCCCCAGCCCGGTCTCCTGCTCGCGCCGGCGTTCGTCGACCCGCACGTCCACCTGCGCACGCCCGGCCGCGAGGACGAGGAGGACATCGCCAGCGGCACCGCGGCCGCGGCCGCGGGCGGCTACTGCGCGATCCTCGCGATGCCGAACACGGATCCGGTCGTCGACTCCGCCGCCGTGCTCGGCTCCCTGATCGAGCGGGCGGAGGCGGAGGCTCGCATTCCGGTCGGCTTCCTGGCCGCGATCTCGAAGGGCCAGGCGGGGGCCGAGCTCGCGGAGCTCGGCGAGCTCGCCGATCGCGGCGCCGTCGGCTTCAGCGACGACGGCCGTCCGGTCGTGTCGGCCTCGTTGCTGCGCCGGGCGCTCCAGTACACGGCCGCGACGGGGGGACTGATCGCCCTGCACGAGGAGGACCCGGCGCTCTCCCGCGGCGGGCACATGCACGAGGGCGCGGTCTCGGCGGAGCTCGGTCTCGGCGGCTGGCCGTCCGTGGCCGAGTCGACGATGGTCGCGCGCGACCTCGGGCTGGCCGCCTACGAGCGCCGGCCGCTGCACCTGCTCCACCTGTCCGCCCGCGAGTCGGTCGAGGAGCTCCGCCGCGCGCTCGCGGCCGGCGTCGAGGCGAGCGGCGAGGTGACGTCCCACCATCTCTGCCTCACCGACGAGGCGGTGCGCTCGCTCGACCCGAACCTGAAGATGAACCCGCCGCTGCGGGCCGAGGAGGACCGCGCGGCACTCGTCGAGGCGCTCCGCGACGGCACGATCGCCGCGGTCGCGACCGACCATGCCCCGCACGCCCGTCACGAGAAGGAGGTGCCGTTCGAGGAGGCTCCGTTCGGCGTCACCGGCCTCGAGACGGCGTTCGCCGTCCTCCACACGAGGCTTGTCGCCCCGGGCGTGATCGGGCTCGAGACGCTGCTCGAGCGGCTGAGCGCCGGTCCGGCGCGGATCTACGGCCTCGAGCGGCCGCGGATCGCGGTCGGTGCCCCCGCGAACCTCGTCCTCGCCGACCTGCGGCGCACCTGGACGGTCGCCGCGGCTGCCTTCCGCTCGCGCTCGGACAACTCCTGGCTGCTCGGGCAAACCCTGACCGGGCAGATCCTGCTCACCGTCGCCGCCGGCCGCGTCGCGTTCCGGGCGTGACCGGCTTCCTCGTGCTCGAGGACGGCGCGGTCTTCCCCGGCCGCTCGGTCGGGGCGTCCGGCGTCGCCTTCGGAGAGGCGGTGTTCACGACCGCGATGTCGGGCTACCAGGAGATCGCGACCGACCCGAGCTACGCCGAGCAGCTCGTCTGCTTCACGGTGCCGATGGTCGGCAACTACGGCGTCGACGAGCGCCGGGACGAGTCCGGCGGGGTGGCGGCGCGCGGCTTTCTGATGCGGAGCGCGGGCGGCCGGGACTGGTGCCGGTGGCTGGCCGAGCGCGGGCTCGTCGCGCTCGACGGTATCGACACGCGCAGCGTCGTCCTGCGCCTTCGCGAGGGTGGCGCGCTTCGTGGGGCCGTCGTCGCCGGCGAGCACGACCCGGCGGACGTGCTCGAGCGGGTCCGGGCGCAGCCCGGGATGGCCGGCCGGGCGCTCGTGGCCGGCGTCTCCGCCCGCGAGCCCGTGCGCGTCGGCGCCGGGCCGGTCGAGATCGCGCTCCTCGACTACGGGACGAAGCGCTCGATCGTTCGCCGCCTCGTCGCCGCCGGTGCCGCGGTGACGGTCCTGCCGCACGACACGCCTGCCGCCGGCGTGCTCGAGCGGCGCCCCGACGGGGTGCTGCTCTCGAACGGGCCGGGCGACCCGGCCGCCCTGCCCGAGCAGGTAGGCGCCGTCCGGGAGCTGCTCGGCCGCGTACCGATCCTCGGCATCTGCCTCGGCCACCAGTTGCTCGGGCTCGCAGCCGGCCTGGCGACGCGCAAGCTCCCGTTCGGGCACCACGGGGCCAACCACCCGGTGCTGGAGCGGGAGACCGGGAGGGTGCTCGTGACGAGCCAGAACCACGGCTTCGCGGTCGAGGGCGACGGTCCCGAGATCAGCTACGTCTCCCTTTACGACGGCACCGTCGAGGGGCTCGCGCTGCCATCCGAGCGGGCTCGCTCCGTGCAGGTCCACCCCGAGGCCGGCCCCGGCCCCCACGATGCCTGGCCGATCCTGGAGCGGTTCGTCGAGGAGGTGAGGCCCCGTGCCGCGGCGGCCTGACCTCGAGACGATCTGCGTGATCGGCGCCGGCCCGATCGTGATCGGGCAGGCCTGCGAGTTCGACTACTCGGGCAGCCAGGCGCTCAAGGTGCTGCGCGAGGAGGGTTACCGGACGGTCGTCGTCAACTCGAACCCCGCGACGATCATGACCGACCCGGGCTTCGCCGACCGCACCTACCTCGAGCCGCTCGACCCGGACGGCGTCGCGGCCGTGCTCGAGCGGGAGCGGCCCGACGCGCTGCTGCCGACCCTCGGTGGCCAGACCGCGCTCAACCTCGCGAGCGCGCTCGCCGCCGACGGCGTCCTCGACGCGCTCGGCGTCGAGCTGATCGGGGCGCCGCTCGACGTGATCCGCCGCGCCGAGGACCGGGAGCTCTTCCGCGAGACGGTCGAGTCGGTCGGGCTGCGCGTGCCGACGAGCAGGATCGTCACGTCCCCCGACGACCTGCGCGGTGTCTCGCTGCCCGCCGTCGTCCGGCCCGCGTTCACGCTCGGCGGGCACGGCGGCGGCTTCGTCGCCACCGAGGCGGAGCTGCGCGCGCAGGTCGAGCGAGGGCTCTCGGAGAGCCCGATCGGGCAGGTGCTGGTCGAGGAGTCGGTGCGCGGCTGGGACGAGTTCGAGCTCGAGCTAATGCGTGACCGGGCCGACAACGTCGTCGTCGTCTGCTCGATCGAGAACCTCGACCCGATGGGCGTGCATACGGGCGACTCGGTCACGGTCGCCCCCCAGATGACCCTCCCGGACGAGGCCTACCAGGAGCTGCGCGATGCGGCCGCAGCGGTGATCCGGGCCGTCGGCGTCGAGACCGGCGGCTCGAACATCCAGTTCGCGCGCCAGCGCGAGAGCGGCGAGGTGTGCGTGATCGAGATGAACCCCCGCGTCTCGCGCTCCTCCGCGCTCGCCTCGAAGGCGACCGGCTACCCGATCGCGAAGGTCGCCGCCAAGCTCGCCGTCGGCTACACGCTCGACGAGATCCCAAACGACCTGACGCGGACGACGCCCGCCAGCTTCGAGCCCACGCTCGACTACGTCGTCGTCAAGGTGCCGAGGTTCGCGTTCGAGAAGTTCCCCGGCTCCGACCACGCGCTCGGCACCCAGATGAAGTCGGTCGGGGAGGCGATGGGGATCGGCCGGACCTTCAGCGAGGCGCTGCTGAAGGCGCTGCGCAGTCGCGAGCTCGACCGCGGCGCGCCGACGCCCTGGGCGACCCTGGACGACCTGCCCGAAGGCGTGCATCCGTGGTTTCGCGAGCAGATCGAGGCTGCCCGGGCGCTGCTCGCCGCCGGCGGCGATCTGCTCGAGCTGAAGCGCGCCGGTTGGTCCGATGCGGCGATCGCGGCCGCCCGCGGCGCGACCGAGGCGGCGGTGCGCAGCGAGCGCCACCACGCGGGCATCCGGCCGGCCTACCGGCGCGTCGACTCCTGCGCCGCCGAGGTCGAGGCGTGCTCGAACTACCTCTACTCGACCTGGGGCGAGGCCGGGGCGGCGGCGCCCGCGCCGCGGCGCTCGGTCGTGATCCTCGGCTCCGGCCCGAACCGGATCGGGCAGGGGATCGAGTTCGACTACTGCTGCGTCCACGCGGCGAGGACGTACCGCGAGCTCGGCTACGAGACGGTGATGGTGAACTGCAACCCGGAGACGGTGTCGACCGACTACGACACGTCCGACCGCCTCTACTTCGAGCCGCTCGGGGCGGAGGAGGTGCTCGAGATCTGCGAGCGCGAGCAGCCGGTCGGCGTCGTGATCCAGTTCGGCGGGCAGACGCCGCTTCGGCTCGCGCGGACGCTCGAGGACGCGGGTGTCCCCATCCTCGGCACCCCGTTCGAGGCTGTCGATCTCGCCGAGGACCGGCAACGATTCGGGACGCTCTGCGACGAGCTCGGGCTGGCCGTGCCGCCGTGGGGGATGGCGAGCTCGCGAGCCGAGGCGCTCGCCGTCGCCGAGCGGGTCGGCTACCCGGTGTTGGTGCGCCCCTCCTACGTGCTCGGCGGGCGCGACATGCGCGTCTGCTACGGGCCCGACGATCTTCCCGGCGACGAGCTGCTCCACGGCGCGTCGATCCTGGTCGACCGCTTCCTCGAGGGCGCGGTCGAGATCGACGTCGACGCGCTCTGCGACGGGATCGGCGTCCACGTGGCGGCGATCATGCAGCACGTCGAGGAGGCGGGCGTGCATTCGGGCGACTCCTCCTGCGTGCTGCCGCCGGCGTCGCTCTCCCCCGCGGAGCTCGACTCCGTCCGCGCCGCCACCCGCCGGCTCGCTCCCGCGCTCGGCGTGGTCGGGCTCGTGAACGTCCAGCTGGCGCTTCAGGACGGCCAGCTCTACGTGATCGAGGCGAACCCGCGTGCCTCGAGGACGGTCCCGTTCGCGAGCAAGGCGATCGGCGCCAACCTCGTCGAGATCGCCTGCCGGCTCTCCGCGGGGGCGCGTCTGCACGATCTCGAGCTGCCCCCGGAGCCTGCGGCGGCGGCGGTGAGCGTCAAGGCGGCCGTGTTTCCGTTCGCCCGCTTCCCCGGAGCCGATCCCCTGCTCGGCCCGGAGATGCGCTCGACCGGCGAGGTGATGGCGAGCGCCGCCGACTTCCCGACCGCGTTCGCGAAGGCCGAGCGGGCCGCGGGGCGACCGCTCCCGGCGGGCGGGGCCGCGTTCGTGTCGGTCCGCGACGAGGACAAGTCGGCGGCGACGGAGCTGGCCCGGCGGCTCGCGACCCTCGGCTTCCGGCTGATCGCGACCCCGGGAACCGCGAGAGCGCTCGCGGCCGCGGGGCTCGCCGTCGAGGCGGTGCGGAAAGTCGGCGAAGAGGGCGACGGCCCGAGCGTGGTCGACCGCATCCGCCGCGGGCGCTGCGACCTCGTGATCAACACGCCCCAGGGCGGCGGTGCCCGCGCCGACGGCTACCAGATCCGCGAGGCGGCCCTCGTTGCCAGGATCCCCTGCATCACGACGCTCGCGGTGGCCGACGCCGCGGTCGAGGCGATCGCGCGCGCGGGCGAGGAGGGGGCGCTCTCCCTCCAGGAACGGGTTGAGGCGCGAACGGCGTAAGGTCGCGGGGGTCGACCGGATCGGCCCCTACCGGCTCGTGCGCCTGGAGCGGGGCGGGCTCGACGCGGGCGAGCCCGGGCAGTTCTTCATGCTCGAGGCGCCCGGGCGGCTGCTGCCCCGTCCGATGAGCGTCTGCCTCGCGCGGCCGGGCGAGCTGGCGTTCCTGATCGACCCGATCGGGCCGGGCACGCGGGCGCTGGCCGCGCTCGAGCGGGGTGAGGAGATCGGGCTGCTCGGGCCGCTCGGCCGCGGCTTCCGTCTCGATGTCGCGCGCCCGCTGCTCGTCGGCGGCGGCGTCGGCGTAGCGCCGCTCCCCTACCTGTCGGAGCGGCTCGGCGGCCCGCCGGCCGTGCTCGGGTTCCGCACCTCCTCGCACGCCGAGGCGGCGGCGCTGCTGCCCGGGGCCGAGGTGGTGATCGACCCGGTGCTCGTGACCGAGGCGATGCCGGCCGGGCACGACGTGCTCGCCTGCGGGCCGGAGCCGATGCTGCGGGCGGTCGCTGCCGTCTGCCCGGACGCGCAGCTCGCGTGGGAGGCCCCGATGGCGTGCGGTTTCGGCGCGTGCTTCGGCTGCGTGGTCGAGCTCGACGGGCGCCTCGAGCGCCTCTGCGTCGAGGGGCCCGTCGTCGCGGGTCGCCGCGTCGCCGGCACGAGTCCGGCGGGGGCGGGCCGGTGATCCCCGTCCTGAACGCGTCCGGCTGCCTGGACGCGCTGACGGCGCCGGACGTCGCCCGGACGCTCGACGCGTACGTGACGAAGACGGTCACGCCGCTGCCGCGGGAGGGCAACCGGCCACCGCGAATCGCCGAGACGGACGTCGGGATGCTGAACTCGATCGGGCTCGCCAACCCGGGCATCGACGCGTTCCTCCGCGATTACCTGCCGAGGCTCGCGGAGCTCGGCGTCCCGCTCTGGGTCTCCGCCGGAGGCTTCTCCGCCGCCGACTACGCGCACGTCTGCTCCCGGCTCGACCGCCGCGACGAGGTGGGGACGATCGAGCTCAACCTCTCCTGCCCGAACGTCGACGCGCCCGAGGAGGACGCGCTCGACATCGTCCGCGCCGCCCGCGGGGCGACCGGGAAGCTCCTCTACGCGAAGCTGTCGCCCTCCCTGCCGGACGTACCCGCCGTCGCCGCCGCGCTCGTCGCGGCCGGGGTCGACGGGCTCACGCTCGTGAACACGCTGCGCGGGCTCGCGCTCGATCCCGCGACGCTGCGACCGCGGCTCGCGGCCGGAGCCGGCGGGCTGTCCGGGCCGGCGCTGCGGCCGGTCGCGCTGGCGGCCGTGTGGGCCTGCGCCCGCGCCGTCGACGTGCCGATCGTGGGCGTCGGCGGTGTCGCCTGCGGGCGGGACGCGCTCGAGCTCGTGGCGGCGGGCGCCGCCGCCGTCGCGGTCGGCACGGCCCTGTTTGCCGATCCGGGAGCGGCCGCCCGGATCCGGGCCGAGCTCGCGGCCAGCGGGGCCTCCGCGCGCGCGCGGCCGCGGGCCGGCGCCGGCGGTGTCCGGACCGGACCTGGCAGGGGTCAGACCCCGGGGTCTGACCCCGCCGGCGGCGGCGACCGAAAAAGCGCCGATTAGCACGGGAAAATCCCGGGTTGAAGCGTGCCGCCGCGCTGCTAGAATCCCGCGCCATGGCGGCGCCCAAGACGCAGAACCAGGCTCCGTCCCGGTCGCTCGACCAGCGCATGGACGCGCTGCGACGCGCCAACGACGTTCGCGTCAGGCGCGCGCAGCTCAAAAAGGACCTGAAGAACGGGAAGGTGCAGGTCGAGGCGATCCTCTCGGACCCGCCCGAGTACGTCGGCACCGCGAAGGTGATCGACATGCTGATGGCGGTGCCGAAGTTCGGGCGCGTGAAGGCGGCGCGCTTCCTCAACCAGTGCCGGATCAGTCCCTCGAAGACGATCGCCGGGCTCTCCGACCGCCAGCGGGACGAGCTCGTCAACCTGCTGCGGCACTGACCGGGGCTCCGCCACCCAACCCCGGGGAGGGCCGGGAGCCGGCGGTCCCCGGGGGCAAGCTGTTCGTCGTCACGGGACCGTCGGGCGCCGGCAAGGGGACGCTGATCCGCGCCCTCGTCGAGCGACGGTCGGACGTCGAGGTGGCCGTGTCTGCGACGACGCGGCCGCGCCGGCCGGGCGAGGTGGACGGCCGGGACTACATCTTCCTCGCGGAGGACGAGTTCGACCGGCGGGTCGCGGCCGGCGAGTTCCTCGAGCACGTCGTCTACGTGTCGGGCCAGCGCTACGGCACGCTGCACGCCGAGGTCGATCGGATCCTCCGCGCGGGACGCAGCTGCATCCTCGAGCTCGAGACGCGGGGGGCGCGCGCCGTCGAGGCGATCAGACCCGAGACCGTGTCCGTCTTCATCGCCGCGCCCTCGTTCACCGAGCTGGAGCGGCGCCTGCGCGACCGCGCCACCGAGAGCGCCGGCGAGATCGGCGAGCGACTCGAGCTCGCTCGCAGCCAGATGGCCGAGGCGAGCCACTTCGACCACGTCGTCACGAACGACGACGTCGACCGGGCCGCCGCCGAACTCGACCGGCTGGTCGGCGCCGAGCTCGCGGCGGCCGGTACAATGGGCCCGCGATGATCAACCAGCGGCTCGACTCCCTGCTTCGGAGCGCCAGCTCCCGCTACGCGCTCGTGATCGCGGCGGCCAAGCGCGCCCGCCAGATCAACAACTACCACCACCAGCTCGGGGAGGGGACGTTCGACGAGCTCCCCCCGCCGCTCGTCGAGTCGCGCTCGAAGAACTACCTGACGATCGCACTCGAGGAGATCGAGCAGGGGAAGATCGAGGTCCGCCACTCCGGCTGATGCTCGCCCCGAAGGGGCCCGCCCGGCCCGTTCGCTCATGGCCCGCGTCATCCTCGGAGTCACCGGTGGCATCGCGGCCTACAAGGCCTGCGAGCTCGTGCGGCTGCTCGTGCGGGCCGGCCACGAGGTCATGCCCGTCCTGACCCCGGACGCCGAGCGCTTCGTCACGGCACGGACCTTCGAGGCGCTGGCGCGGCGGGAACGGCCGCGGGATCTCTACCCGCACCTCGTCCGGGCCGACCTGCTCCTGATCGCGCCCCTGTCGGCGAACACGCTCGCGAAGCTGGCGCACGGGCTGGCCGACAACGTCCTCACCGAGCTCGCGCTCGCCTACCGGGGGCCCGTGCTCGCGGCGCCGGCGATGAACGCCCGGATGTGGGAACATCCGGCGACGCAGGCCAACGCGGCGCTCGTGCGTGGGCGCGGCATCGAGCTCTTCGGGCCCGAAACCGGGGAGCTGGCCGAGGGCGAGCGGGGCGTCGGTCGGATGAGCGAGCCGCCCGCGATTGCGGCCCGCGTCGCCGTCCTGCTCGGCGCGAGCGGGGCGCTGCGCGGGCGCAGCGTCGTCGTCACCGCCGGGGGGCCGCGCGAGCCGCTCGACACCGTTCGCTACCTCGGCAATCGCTCGAGCGGCCGGATGGGCGTCGCGATCGCCGCGGAGGCGCAGCGCCGCGGCGCCGACGTGACCCTGCTCGCGGCCAACCTGGCGGTGCCGGCGCCGACCGGCGTCGACGTGGTCGCGACCCCGACCGCGGCCGACCTCGAGCGCGAGGCGCTCGCCCGCGCCGGGGCGGACGTGATCGTGATGGCGGCCGCCGTCGCCGACTACCGGCCCGCGGGCCCGCTCGCGACCAAGCGCAAGAAGGACGGCCGGCCCTGGACGGTCGAGCTCGAGCCGACCGCCGACATCCTCGCCCGGCTCGGCGGCTCCCGGCGCCCCGGGCAGGTGCTCGTCGGCTTCGCCGCGGACGAGGGACCGTCGGGCCTCGCGTCGGCCCGCGCGAAGCGGGAGCGCAAGGGCGTCGACCTCGTCGTCTTCAACGACGTGTCCGTTCCGGGCATTGGCTTCGAGGCCGACGACAACGAGGTGACGCTCGTACGGGCCGCCGGCGAGCGCCGGGTCGAGAAGGCCAGCAAGGACACGTGCGCCGTCGCTATCCTCGACGAGATCGAGGCGCTCCTGGGAGGAGGATGATGGACGGAGAGCTCGCCAGGGCGCCCGAGCGGCCGGAGGCGGTGGAGGCCGCCGCGGCGCAGCAGCTCGCCGGCCGGGTGATCGATAACCTGGGGCTCGTCGTCCACGCGCCCGAGCAGACCCTCCAGCTCGTCGTCCTCTGCCTCCTCGCCGAGGGGCACGTGATCATCGAGGACTTCCCGGGTGTCGGCAAGACGACGCTCGCGAAGGCGCTCGCCCGCTCCGTCGGCTGCTCGTTCTCGCGGCTGCAGTTCACGCCCGACCTCTTGCCCTCGGACGTCACCGGCGTGAGCGTCTACGACCAGCGAACGAACGAGTTCGAGTTCCGCCCCGGCCCCGTGTTCGCGAACCTCCTGCTCGTGGACGAGATCAACCGGGCCTCGCCGAAGACGCAGGCGGCGCTGCTCGAGTGCATGCAGGAGCACCAGGTGACGGCGGACGGGTTCTCCTACCGGCTCGAGCGCCCGTTCATGGTGATCGCGACCCAGAACCCGATCGAGTACGAGGGTACGTACCCGTTGCCGGAGGCCGAGCTCGACCGCTTCAGCATGCGCGTCTCGATCGGCTACCCGCCGCTCGCGGAGGAGGCGCGGATGCTGACCGAGCAGACCGGCGACGATCCGCTCGAGGCGCTACGCCCGGTCGCGAGCCGGGAGGGGCTGCTCGGCTCGATCGAGGCGGCCCGCCGGGTCTACGTCGAGGAGAGCCTGAGCCGCTACGTCGTCGCGCTGCTGCGCCACACCCGCAGCGAGAGCCGCCTCCACCTGGGCGCGAGTCCCCGTGCCGGGATCGCCCTCCTGCGCGTCGCGAAGGCGCGGGCGCTGTGGGAGGGTCGCGACTACGTCGTCCCCGATGACGTCAAGGCGGTCGCGCCGGCCGTGCTCGCCCACCGGCTGATCCTCGCCCCCGAGGCGCGCTCCGCCGGGCTCGACGCCTCGGCGCTCGTCGAGGACGTCGTCGAGCGGACGCCGGTTCCGGTGTGAGCCCCGGGCGCTCGCGGGGCGCCCGGCAGGCGGGGGCCGGCCCGTGCTGAGCGACCGCGGCCGCTTCGCGCTCGCGCTCGGCGCCGCCGCCTACGTGGCCGGCTGGGCGTTCGGCTCGCCAGCGCTCTACCCGGTCGCGCTCGGCCTCGTGCTCGGCACCGTCGCCGGGGTCGCCTGGGTGCGCACCCGGGTGCGGCCCTCGAGGCTGCGCAGGCTCGTGAGCGGCACCCAAGTGGCCGGCGACGACATCGACGTCCGGCTCGAGGTGGCCGCGACCGGCCGGTTCGTGCCCCGCACCCTCGACGCGAGCGAGCGGCTCGCCGGGCTCGGCGAGCGCGCGGTGCGGCTCGAGCGCCAGGATGCCCGTCTCGTCGGCGAATACGTTCTCGCCGGCGTTCCTCGCGGACGCTACGTGTTCGCCCCGCTCCGGATCGAGCACGAGGACCCGTTCGCGCTGGCGCGCCTGGAGCTCGAGCTTCCCGCCGCCGACGCTCTCCTCGTCTACCCGCGCCTCGTCGAGCTGACCGCGCTCTTCTCGGAGTCCGGGCGGCGCCAGCGGGAGGGACGCCGCCTGCTCGTGCGGCGGCCGAGCGGCTTCGAACTGCACAGCGTCCGCGCGTACGAGCCGGGCGAGTCGCTGCGCCGCGTCCACTGGCCGACGACGGCCCGCCGCGGGCAGTTGATGGTCAAGGATCTCGAGGACTCGCCGCGGGACGAGGCGCTCGTCGTCCTCGACGCGGACGCCGGGCCCGTGGCCGGGGTCGCCCCGGAGACGAGCTTCGAGCTGGCCGTCAGCGCGGCCGGGTCGCTGCTGCGCGCGTACGCGGCGCGCGGTCGCCGCTGCGGGATCGCCGTCAACGGCGCCGTCGCTCGCCACCAGCCGATCGAGTCGCTCGCGATCGGGTGGGAGGCCGCGCTCGAGCTCCTCGCCACCGTCCAGCCCGACGGGCGCACGCCGGTCGCGGCCCTGCTCGCGGAAGGCACGGGGTTCGCCGCCGGCGCGGTCGAGCTCTGTCTCGTCACGTCGTCGCTGCCGCCGCGGCTCGCCGATCGCCTTCTCCAGCGCGCCGTCTCGCGACGCGGCACGTCGGTCGTGTTCGTCGATCCGGCAAGCTTCGCGGACGGGGCGACGTCTCCACCCGTCGATACCCGCGCGCAGCTCGCGCGGCTCGACCACGCCGGCATCCCCGTCTGCGTGCTGCGACACGGCGACGAGCTCGGGCTCGCGCTCGGGCCCGCGTTCGCCTCGGAGGCGGCCGGTGACTAGGGTGCTCGTGCCCGTCCTCGTCTGCACGGCGCTCGTGCCGGTCGCCTGGCTCGAGCTGGAGGCGACCGCCGAGTCGCCGTGGCGGCTCGGGGGCGCGCTCGCGCTGGCCCTCGCGCCGGCGCTCGTGCTCGCGGTGACCCGACGGCTGGCCGTGGCGCTCGCGGCGCTGCTCGCCGCCGGGCTCGGGGCGGCCAGCCTCGCCCTCGGCGTCCCGCTCACCGACATGCGCCCCGGCGGGGAGCGCGACTTCTTCGGGTCGATCGCCGCCGCCATGGCCGACGGCTTTCTCGACGTGTACGAGGCGAGGGCGCCGTTCGACCGGGCCGACCACCCCGAGCTGGCGGGGCTCGTGCTGCTCGCCGTCTTCCTCGGCGTCGCCGCCGGCGCCCTGCTCGCGGTGAGGTGTCGGGTGCTGCCCTTCGCCCTCGTCCTCGTCGTCGCTGTTGGCGTGCCCGCGACGGTGGCCGTCGAGGGGGGGATCGGCCGGCCGCTCCGGACCGGGGCGCTCGTGCTGGGCGGGCTGCTGATCTCGCTGTTCGTGTCCCGGGAGCGCGCCCCCGGTCTGCGCGCGACCGTGCCCGCGGTCGGCCTCGGCGCCGCCCTCGTCGCGGTCGCCATCGCCGTGTCGACGTCCGAGGCGGTGGCCAAGCCCTCGTTCGTCTCCTGGCAGCGCTGGGATCTCTACGATCGGCCCAGCGATCCCGTCGGCGTGCGGTACGTGTGGGCGTCGAACTACGCCGGGATCACGTTTCCCGAGGAGCCGACCGTCGTCTTGCGCGTCGGGTCGTCCAAGCGCCCGCTCTACTGGCGGGCGACCACGCTCGACGAGTACACGGGCGTCGCCTGGCGGGAGCGCCTCCGGCCCGGCCCGCTCGCACGGGGCCTGGAGCTCGACGCGCTCGCCGGCGACCCGCTCGCGCCCGACGTCCCCGAGGACGACGAGAGCCTGATCCGCCAGGAGGTCGAGATCGTCGCGCTCGCAGACACCCACCTGCTCGCCGCCTCCCAGCCGGTGCGCTTCTCCCTGCCCGGCACGGCCGAGGTGGAGCTCGCCCCGGGCGGGGTCGTCCTCCAACCGGCCGGGCTCGAGCGCGGGCAGAGCTACACGGTCTGGAGCTACGCGCCGCGGATCGAGCCGAAGGAGCTCGCGGCGCTGCCGGCCGAGTACCCGGCTGAGCTCGCGCCCTACCTCGAGGTCATCCCGGACGTCACGTTCCCGGCGTTCGGGACGGCCGGGCACAACCGGGCCGTGCGGGCGCTCTTTCGCGAGCGGGCTGGCGATGAGCTGCTCGCCGCGTACGAGCCGGTCTATGGGCAGGCGCGGGAGCTCGTCGGCGCGGTCGAGAGCCCCTACCTGGCGGCCGTCACGCTCGAGAGCTGGTTTCGCCAGCAGGGGGGGTTCGTCTACGACGAGCGGCCCGAGCAGCCCGACGGCCAGGTGCCGCCGCTCGCCGACTTCATCCTGCGCACGCGGGAGGGCTACTGTCAGCACTACGCGGGCGCGATGGCGCTGATGCTGCGTCTGATCGGCATCCCGGCGCGCGTCGCGGCCGGCTTCACGAGCGGCGCCTACGACTCGGCTCGCGGCGAGTGGGTGGTGACCGACCACAACGCGCACACCTGGGTCGAGGTGTGGTTTCCGACCTACGGCTGGCTGACGTTCGATCCGACACCCGGCCGCGGCCGGCTCGAGGCGGCGTACGCGCCCTCGTCGATCGACTTCGAGGTCAACGACCTGAACGCGCTCGGCGTCGCTCCGAGCGCCCTGTCGCCGCTCCTGCGCGAGCAGCTCCTGCGGGCGGCGCGGGGCGCAACCGATCCGGACCGGGTCGGCGAGGGAGGGGGCGGCACGAACGAGACCGGGGCCGCCGGAGGGGACGGGGGGCTCGGGCTGCCGCTGCTCGTGCTCGTCGCCGTCGCCGGCGCGGCCGCGCTGCCGCCGCTCGTCAAGCGCGCGGTTTCCATGGTGCGCTTCGCCGGCCGGGACCCGAGACGCACGGCCTCGGCTTGCAGGCGCGGGCTCGTCGGGTTCCTCGCCGACCAGCGCCTCGACGTCTCTCCCGGCGCCACCCTCGAGGAGCTCGGCTCGGCGCTCGAGCAGCGCTTCGGGGTCGACACGGCCCCGTTCGTCCGCGCTGCCGGGGCGGCTCGCTTCGGCCCGCCCGCGGTGGCGGCGGAGGCTGCCCGCCGCGCCCGGCGGGAGCTGGCCGCGCTCGAGCGCCAGCTTGCCCGCAGCCTCGGCGCCGGGCGTCGGGTGCGGGGGGCGTTCAGCCTGCGCTCGCTGGTGATCAGGTGAGCGAGGCGTACGCGCTCTACCAGCAGGGCCGGCGCCACCTCGCCGCCGGCGACGCTGCCCAGGCGACCGTCGCGCTCGAGCGGGCGAAGCGGCGTGAGCCCGGGAAGGCCTCGATCCGCGAGGCGCTCGGGATCGCCTACTTCCGGATCCGGCGCTTCGCCGAGGCGGAGCGGGAGTTTCGCGCCGCGCTCGAGCTCTCCCCGGTCGACGACTACGCGCACTTCGCGCTGGGGCGCTGCCTGCTCGCGCAGGGACGCGCTCCCGAGGCGGTCGGCCACCTCAAGCTGGCCGTCTCCCTCCGGCCGGAGCGGGACGAGTACCGCCGCACGCTCGTCGGCATGACGGGCAGCGGGTAGCATCGAGCGCGTGCGGACCCTGCTCGTGCTCGCCTCCGCCGCGGCGGCGCTCGCGCTCGCCGGGACCGCCGCCGCGGCCGCCTCGTCGCTTCGCCTCGTCCGCGTCGCGTCCGGCTTCGACCGGCCGGTGCACGCGACCGCGGCTCCCGGGGCGCCGCGGACGATCTACGTGGTCGAGCAGGCAGGGGTGATCCGCGTGCTCGTGCGCGGGAAGCTCTCCCCCGAGCCGTTCCTCGATCTCCGCTCGCTCGTCGGCAGCGCGGGCTGGGAGCAGGGGCTGCTCTCCGTCGCATTCCACCCCGGATACGCCACGAACCGGCTCCTCTACGTCAACTACACGAACCGAAGCGGCGACACCGAGGTCGTCGAGCTGCGCTCGGACGGGCAGCGGGCGCTGCCGGCAACCCGGCGGCTGCTCTTCACCGTCCCGCAGCCCTACGACAACCACAACGGCGGCGGGCTCGCGTTCGGGCCGGACGGGCTCCTGTACGTCGGCACCGGCGACGGCGGCGACGGGGGCGACCCCGGCAACCGGGCGCAGAACCTGGCGAGCCCGCTCGGGAAGCTGTTTCGTCTCGACCCGGCCGAGACCGAGCCGGTCGCGGAGCTCGTCGCCTACGGGCTCAGGAACCCGTGGCGCTACGCCTTCGATACCGCGAGCGGCGACCTCTGGATCGCCGACGTCGGCCAGAACGCGTGGGAGGAGATCGATGTGCTCCCGGCCGGCTTTTCCGGGGTCGCCAACTTCGGCTGGGACGTCTACGAGGGTAACGCTGTCTTCGAGTCGAAGGTGCCCAACCCGGCCGGCCCGCTCGTCGCGCCCGTCCACGTCTACGGTCACCAGGGCGGCCACTGCTCGGTCACGGGCGGGTACGTCTACCACGGGCCGGTCGCCCCGTCCGCGCGGGGACGCTACTTCTACGGGGACTACTGCAGCGGGGCCGTCTGGAGCCTCACGCTCGGCCCGGACGGGAAGGCGACGGGCGTCAGGCGGGAACCGTTCGACGTGTCCGGGATCGTGTCGTTCGGGGAGACGTGGCGGGGCGGGATGCTGCTCGTCTCCCACGAGGGTGCCATCTACCGCCTGGCGGGCTCGTGAGCCTCTACGAGCGCGTCGCCCGCCTCGAGCTCGAGGCCGAGGACTACCGGCTCGAGCGCCGGGAGACCGAGGTGTCGAGCGGCTTCACACGCGTGACGACCACGGTTGTCCTTGCGGGCGCGGGACACGAGGGGCGCGGGGAGGATGTCACCTACGACGCGGCTGATCACGACGCGTTCCCGCGGCTCGAGCTGGCCGGGCGCCGGACGGTCGACGACCTCTCGCGGCTGCTCGGCGGGCTCGACCTGTTCCCGGCCGGGCCGCCGCGCTGGGCAGCGTCGGCCCACTACCGCCGCTGGGCGCTCGAGAGCGCCGCGCTCGACCTCGCCCTGCGCCAGGCGGGGCTCTCGCTCGGGGAGGTGCTCGGGCGGGAGTACCGGCCGGTCAGGTTCGTCGTCTCGACCCGGCTCGACCCGCGCGCCTGGCTCGCCGTCGACTCCGGCCTGCGCTTCAAGCTCGATCCGACGAGCGAGTGGGAGCGCGAGCTGATGGACGCGGTCGCGGCCACCGGTAGCGTTGACGCGCTCGACTTCAAGGCCTACTACACGGACACGCCCGTCGATCAGGCCCCCGACGCGGAGCTGTACCGCGCCTGCGCCGAGCTGTTCCCGGATGCGGTGCTCGAGGATCCCGCCTGGACGGACGAGACGCGGGCGGCGCTACGCGGCGCCGAGCATCGGCTTTCCTTCGACGCCCCCGTCTACTCGCTCGCGGACGTGGATGCTCTGCCGGTGCCCGTCCGCCACCTCAACATCAAGCCGTCCCGGTTCGGATCGGTCGCCCGGCTCTTCGAGGCGATCGAGGCGTGCGAGCGGCGCGGGGTCGCGATGTACGGCGGCGGCCAGTTCGAGCTCGGCGTGGGGCGGGGCCAGATCCAGGCCCTCGCGAGCCTGTTCTACCCCGACTCGCCGAACGACGTCGCGCCGGGCGGGTACAACGACCCGGAGCCGCGCGCCGGCCTGCCCCGGAGCCCGCTCGTGCCGCCGGAGCGCCCGCTCGGGTTCTCGTGGCCGGATCGCCGGTAGGCCGGGTCGCCGTCCGCCGGGCGCTCCCGCACGCCCTCACGGCCCTCGTCGCTCTGGCGCTCCCGGCGCTCCTGCTCGGGAACGGCCTCTGGGTGCTCGCGAACGGCTGGTACGTCCACGCCGCCTACGCGCGGCCCGGGTTCCCCGACGATCGCCACGGCCTCACGGAGAGCGAGCGGACCGAGCTCGCGATCGTCGGCCTTCGCTCGATCCAGCCCCTGAATCGCGACGGCGTCGGCGTGCTCCGGGAGGCCCGGCTGCCGGACGGAAGCCTCGCGTTCGGCGAGCGGGAGATCGCGCACATGGCCGACGTCCGCGGCCTCGTCGGGCGGATCCTGCTCGCGCACGCGATCGCGGTCGGCGCGCTCGTAGCGGCGTTCGCCGGCCTGCGGGCGCTGCGCGTCCGCGCGGCCTTCGCCGGGGGGCTCGCCCTCGGCGGCGGGCTGACGCTCGTGCTCGTGGCGGCGCTCGGGGTGCTGATGCTCGCGAGCTTCGACCGCTTCTTCGTCCAGTTCCACGAGGCGCTGTTCACGGGCGATTCCTGGCGCTTCCGCTCGACCGACACCCTGCTTCGCCTCTACCCGGACGCGTTCTGGAGCGACTTCGGCGCCGCCCTCGCGATCCTCACCGTCGCCCAGGCGGTCGCGGTCACCTGGCTTGCCTACCGATGGCTGCGCCGCCGCGGGCTCCCCGTTCTCGCCCGCTCGCGTTCGGGGTGAGGCCGGACGCTTACGGGTGCTTGGCCGCGACCGTGCCCTCGGTTTCGGACTCGATCCGGGCGACCTCGGCCTTGGGGGCGATCCGCCAGAACGTGCCCGCCGCGTCCTCGAAGCGCTCGAGCAGCGCGGTCGCCCTGGTCGAGCCGGTCAGCTCGGCGTGGCGCTCGAGCAGGGCGCGCAGCCGTTCGAGGTCGTCGGTGCCCGGGCGGTAGGCGGCGACGAGCTGGGTGTTCAGGTGGCGCTCGAGCTGCTCCTCGGGGCCGTGGACGAACAGCTCGCCGCCGGTCATGCCGGCGCCGACGTTGAGCCCGTACGGGCCGAGGACGACGACGGTGCCGCCGGTCATGTACTCGCAGGGGTGATCGCCGGTCCCCTCGACCACGGCTGTCGCGCCCGAGTTGCGCACGCCGAAGCGCTCGCCGGCTGCGCCGGCGCAGTAGAGCTCGCCGCCGGTGGCCCCGTAGAGGACGGTGTTGCCGAGCAGCACGGGGTCGCCCGCGTCGTCGGCTGGCGGGGTAACGACGACGAGGCCGCCGGCCATGCCCTTGCCGACGTAGTCGTTCGCCTCGCCGGCGAGCCGTAGCTCGATCCCGTCGGTCAGGAACGCTGCGAAGCTCTGACCGGCCGTGCCGGTGAAGCGCGCGCGGACGCGGCCGGGCGGCGCGGCCGACCCGAATCGCCGGCCGATCTCGCCGCCGAGCCTGGCGCCGACCGTGCGATCCGTGTTTGCGATCGCGTACTCGAGCTCGACGAGGCCGGGCCGCTCGAGCGCCGCCGCGGCGTCCCGGGCGAGCCGTTCTCCGAGCTCCCACCCGTCCTGCTCGATATGGGCGTCGCCGGCAAAGCCCGTCGGGCCGTGGCCGGCCCGGGCGAGCAGCGGGCCGAGCTCGAGGGAGTCGGCTCGCTGCTCGCCGGTCGCCGTCTGGTAGAGCAGGTCGACCCGCCCGACCGCCTCCCCGAGGCTGCGCAGGCCGAGCGCGGCGAGCCGCCGACGGACGTCCTCGGCGACGAAGACGAGAAACGCCATCACCTGCTCGGGTGTGCCGGCGAACTTCTCGCGCAGGTCGGGGCGCTGGGTTGCGATCCCGACCGGGCAGGTGTCGACGTGACAGGAGCGCACCATCAGGCAGCCTTCGGCGAGCAGGAGCGCCGTACCGAAGCTCATCTCGTCGGCGCCGAGCAGCGCCGCGACGAGCACGTCCCGCCCGGTCTTGAAGCCACCGTCGGCGCGCACGCGCACGCGGCCGCGCAGGCCGTTCTCGACGAGCGCCTGCTGCGTCTCGGCCAGCCCGAGCTCCCACGGGGCGCCCGCGTTCTTGATCGACGTCAGCGGGCTCGCGCCCGTGCCACCGTCGGCGCCGGCGACATGGACGACATCGGCGAGCGCCTTGACGACGCCGGCGGCAACGAGGCCGACGCCGCTCTCGGAGACGAGCTTGACCGACACGGCCGCGCGCGGGTTGACCTGCTTCAGGTCGAAGATCAGCTGCGCGAGGTCCTCGATCGAGTAGATGTCGTGGTGCGGCGGTGGGGAGATCAGCGCGACCCCTTCGACCGTGTGGCGCAGGCGCGCGATCTCCGCCGTGACCTTGTGGCCCGGAAGCTGGCCGCCCTCGCCGGGCTTCGAGCCCTGGGCGATCTTGATCTGAAGCTCGTCCGCGTAGGCCGCGTACTCGGGGGTGACGCCGAACCGCCCTGACGCGACCTGCTTGATCCGGCAGTTGCGCTCGCCACGGAAGCGCGCCGGGTCCTCGCCCCCCTCGCCGGAGTTCGCCATCGCGCCGAGCCTGTTGAGGGCGATCGCGATGGTCTCGTGCGCCTCGGCGGACAGCGCCCCGTGCGACATGGCGCCGCTCGAGAAGCGCCTGACGATCTCCTCGACCGGCTCGACCTCGTCGAGCGGGACGGGCGGACCGGCCGGGCGGAGCCCGAGCAGGTCTCGCGGCTCCATCGGCGGGCGCTCCGCGACGAGCTTCGCGTAGCGCTCGTACAGGTCGTAGCCGTCGAGCCCGAAGCCGCCGGCGCCCGAATCGACAGCCTTGCGCAGCTTGTGCGCCGCGACCAGCTCGTGGAGCGCATCGACGACGTCGCCGCTCGTCTCGTGCGGCTCGCCGCCCTTGCGCCACTTGTAGTAGCCGGGGCTCTCGAGCTTCGCGCCAGCCGCGGCAGCGTTGACGCGCTCGAGGACCTCGCGCTCGAGCTCGTCGAAGCTGACCCCGCCGACCGGGCAGGGCGTGCCGGCGAACGCGAGCTCGGTCACGTCTCGCGCGAGCCCGACCGCCTCGAAGATCTGCGCGCCGCAGTAGCTCGCGACGTCCGAGATCCCCATCTTCGACATCACCTTGAGGACGCCGTCCTCGACGACCTGCTTCAGGCGCAGCTGCGCCTCGTGCGGGGACGGGCGGTCGCCGCCGACCTTGTCTGCGGCTGCCATCTGGGCGAGCGTCTCGAGCGCGAGGCGCGGGCAGATCGCCTCGGCCCCGTACCCGAGCAGGCAGGCGAAGTGGTGGACCTCCCGGGCCTCGTCCGTCTCGACCACCAGGGTCGCCTTGGTGCGGAGCTGGCTGCGGACGAGCCGGTGGTGAACCGTGCCCGTGGCGAGCAGGGCGGGGATCGGCGCCCGCTCCGGAGCGGTGTCGGAGACGAGCAGGATGCCGGCGCCGGCGCGGACGGCCGCCTCCGCCTCGCCGGCGAGACGCTCGCAGGCGGCGCGGAGTCCCTCGGCGGGCTCGTAGGTCGCGTCCAGGCGCACGGCGGAGAACTGCTCGAGCGCGTCCGGGAAGAGGAAGAAGCTCTCGAGCTCGATGCCGCCGGCGACCTCGGGCCCGTCGGAGAGCAGCGGCGCCCTGCTGCCGAGCACCGTGCGCAGCGACATCACGAAGCGCTCGCGCAGGTGGTCGATCGGCGGGTTCGTGACCTGGGCGAACCGCTGCTTGAAGTAGTGGTAGAGCGGGCGCGCCCGCCCGGCGAGCGGCGCGAGGGCGGTGTCGTCGCCCATCGAGTAGGTCGGGTCGTGCCCGTGCGACGCGATCGTGCGCAGGAAGAAGGTCAGCTCCTCGCGCGTGTAGCCGAACCGCGCCTGCCGCGGCGTCAGATCTTCGTCGGGCGCCGCGGCAGGCTCGCCGGTCGTGCCGCGGATCAGGCCCTCCTCGAGCCAGGCGCCGTACGGGCCCTTCGCGGCGAGCCACGCCTTGAGCCGGCCGTTCTCCTCGAAGCCGCGCAGCGGATCGACGGCGATCATCTGCCCGGGGCCGAGCTTGCCGCGCCTGACCTGCCCGTGCCCCTCGAGCGAGACCGCGCCCGCCTCCGAGGAGCAGACCACGAGCCCGTCCTCGCAGACGGCGTAGCGCAGCGGGCGCAGGCCGTTGCGGTCGAGCGTGGCGCCGACAACGCGACCGTCGGTGAAGACGACTCCGGCGGGGCCGTCCCACGGCTCGATCAGGCCGGCGTGGTAACGGTGGAAGTCGTGCACGTCCCGGGGCAGCTCGGGGTTGCCCTCCCAGGCGGGCGGGATCAGCATCGCGATCGCGTGGCGGACGTCGCGTCCGCCATGGACGATGAAGTCGAGCGCGTTGTCGAGCATCGCCGAGTCGGAGCCGGACTCGTCGAGGACGGGGTGGTAGAGCTCGTCGTCGGCGGTGCCGAAGTTCCCCTCGCGGGCGCGCATCCAGTTGACGTTCCCCTGGATCGCGTTGATCTCGCCGTTGTGACAGAGGAAGCGGAACGGTTGCGCGCGCTCCCAGGACGGCATCGTGTTCGTCGAGAAGCGCTGGTGGAAGATCCCGAAGGGGATCTCGAGCTCCGGGCGCTTGAGGTCGAGATAGAACTCGCCGAGCTGGTCCGCCGCGCAGAGCGCCTTGTAGGTGACGGTGCGGTAGGACAGCGACGCGATGTAGACGCCGCCAGCGCGCTCCGCCTGGCGCCGAGCCCGGTAGGCGCGCCACTCGGCCTCGTCATCGGAGAGGCCTCTTGGCGGGCCGAGCAGGAGCTGAGCGATCGACGGCATGCTCTCGCGTCCCTCGGCACCCAGGTGCTCGGGGTCGACCGGGACGTCACGCCACCCGCGTGGCTCGAGACCCTCGTCCCGGCACGCGGCCTCGATCCGCTCGCGGGCGCTCTCGTCCCGGAGGAAGACCATCGCGAGCCCGGCGCCCGGCTCGGGGAGGAGCGCGGCGGGCAGCGGCAGGAGCACGCCCGCGCCGTCGCCCGTCTTGCGATCGGCGGCGGTGGCGCCACGGTGCCGGACCCGGCGCAGCCCCTCGATCAGGGCGTCCAGGATCGCCCGGGAGGCGCGGCCGCTCGTGTCCGCGACGAAGCCGATCCCGCAGGCGTCACGCTCGAGCGTGGGATCGTGGAGCTGCGGTCGGATCGGTCTCCCTCCCTTGTCCGGCCGGGCGGGCCGTTTGCGGATCAACGAATCGCCCTGCCTCTGTCAGGTCTCCAACCGGCGGAGGCGGGGCGGCGGACGCCGGTTAGGGCTCGACGGCCAGCGCGGCGGACGTGAACGTCTTGCTCCTGTTCTTGTCCGGGCTGGCCATCTCACCGGTAAGGATACGGACGAGCGGGCCAAGGAGCAAGTCGGGACCGCGGCCGGCCGCTTGACACCCGGCGCGGTCTCCGCGACACTCCGGGTGGATGCGCAGGCGACCCGTCACCCGTGCGCGCGCGCTCGAGCGGGCGACCGCCCCGCTCGTCCTCAATCTCGCGCTCGTCGCCGGCCTCCTGATTCTCCTCGTGGCCGTCGTCATCCCCCGCTAGGGGGACGGACGACACACACGCGCCCACGCGGCGCAGACGGCGACCGAAGACGGGAGAGGTGCGCCCCGGGTCCGTCCCGGCGGCGGCCGGGGAGGTGGATCGAACGTGAGGGACAAGGCGGTACAGTTGCTCGAGGCCCCGACGCCCGGCGGCGCGGGGACTCGAGATCCGGAAGGGGGGGTGGCCCGATGAAGATGCTCGGCTCGGACGCGATCCTCCGCTCGCTCGAGGCGGAGGGGGTCGACGTCTGCTTCGGGATCCCGGGCGGGGCGATTCTGCCGCTCTACGACGCGTTCGCGCGCGGTACGACCGTGCGCCACGTGCTCGCCCGCCACGAGCAGGGTGCCGGCCACATGGCCGAGGGCTACGCCCGCGCGTCCGGGCGGGTCGGGGTGGCGCTCGCCACCTCGGGGCCGGGCGCCACGAACCTCGTCACCCCGATCGCGAACGCCTGGATGGACTCGACGCCGCTCGTCTGCATCACCGGTCAGGTGCGGCGGGCGCTGATCGGGACCGACGCGTTCCAGGAGTGCGACATCACCGGGATCACGATCCCGATCGTCAAGCACTCCTGGCTGGTGCAGGACGTGGAGGAGCTGCCACACGTGCTCAAGGCCGCGTTTCACGTCGCTCGCACCGGCCGCTGCGGTCCGGTGCTCGTCGACGTTCCGCGTGACGTGCAGGAGTCGCCGATCGACTTCGAGTACCCGGACGCCGTTGACCTGCCCGGCTGGAAGCCGCCGCGCCGCGGCCACGCGCGCCAGATCAAGGAGGCGGCGAGCCGGCTCGCGGTGGCCGAGCGCCCGGTCCTGTACGTCGGCGGCGGCACCATCAACGGCAACGCGTGCGCGGAGCTATGCGAGCTGGCCGAGCTCGGGCGGCTGCCGGTCGTGGCGACGCTGATGGGCAAGGGCGCGTTCCCGGAGACGCACGAGCTGTTCGCCGGCTGGCCCGGCATGCACGGCCCGAAGTGGGCGAACTACGCGCTCAACAAGGCCGACGTGATCGTCGCCTGCGGAGCCCGCTTCGACGACCGCGTGACCGGAAAGCTGTCCGCGTTCGCGCCCGGCGCCGCGGTCGTCCACCTCGACATCGACGCGGCCGAGATCGGCAAGCTGAGGAGCGCCGACGTGCCGGTCGTCGGCCCGCTCAAGCAGGTGCTGCGCGATCTCGCAGCGGAGCTGCGCAAGCTCGCCGAGCAGGGCCAGGCCCGCTCGACGGACGCCTGGCTGCGGCAGATCGCCGAGTGGCGCGAGGAGTTCCCGCTCCGCTACCGCCGCGGTGACGTGCTCAAGCCGCAGACGGTCGTCGAGACGCTGAGGGCGCTGACCGCTGGACGCGACGACGTGATCTGGACAACCGGCGTCGGCCAGCATCAGATGTGGGCGATGCAGTACCTGCGCTGCGACCGCCCCCGCTCGTTCATCACCTCCGGCGGTCTCGGCACGATGGGGTTCGGCATCCCGGCCGCGATCGGCGCGAAGGCGGCGCGGCCGGACGCCACCGTCGTCTGCGTCGACGGCGACGGCTGCTTCCAGATGACGGGACAGGAGCTCGCGACCTCGGTGCTCGAGGGGCTTCCGGTCGTCGTCGTGGTCGTCAACAACGCCTACCTCGGCATGGTGCAGCAGTGGCAGGAGCTGTTCTATGACGAGCGCTACTCGCACGTGCACCTGACGCACGCCGTGCCCGACTACGCCCAGCTCGCCGAGGCATACGGGGCGGCCGGCTTCACGGTCTCCGGCGAGGACGAGCTCGAAGGCGTCCTCCAGGAGGCGCTCTCGCTGGGACGCACCGCGGTCATCGACGCCCGCGTCGATCCGGCCGAGCAGTGCTACCCGATGATCCCGGCCGGAGCGGCTGCGCTCGACATGATCGAGTACCCGGAGGAGGAGACGGTGGAGGCGGGGTCCTGATGGTGCACACGCTGTCCGTGCTCGTCGAGAACCGTCCGGGCGCGCTGATGCGGATTACGAGCCTGTTCGTCCGCCGCGGCTTCAACATCGAGAGCCTCGCGGTCGGGCCGACGGAGCGCCACGACGTCTCGCGCGTCACGCTGCGGGTCAACTGCGAGCAGCACACGCTCGAGCAGATCGAGAAGCAGATGCACAAGCTCGTCAACGTGCTGCGCGTCGTCGAGCTCGAGCCGGGTGAGGCGGTCGAGCGCGAGCTCCTGCTCGTCAAGGTGACGGCGCCGCCGGAGCGGCGCGCCGAGCTGATGGCGCTCGGAGACGTCTTTCGCGCTCGCGTCGTCGATCTCGGCCCCGACGCGCTCGTCTTCGAAGTCGTCGGGCCGCCGGAGGAGCTCGCCTCGTTCGAGGAGCTCGTGCGCCCGCACGGGATCAAGGAGCTCGCTCGCACCGGCCGGGTCGGCCTGGCGCGCGCCTCGCGCGAGGTTCCCCGCCGGGGGCAGCAGCGACTCGAGGTCCTGCGGTAGAACTGCCCGGAACTCCCGAACGAAAGGACTCCCCGTCATGGCGAACATCCTCCGCGAGGGCAACCTCGAGCTGCTGTCCGGCAAGGTCGCCGTCGTCGGCTACGGCAGCCAGGGCCACGCGCACGCGCTCAACCTCCACGACTCGGGCGTGACCGTCGAGGTCGGGCTGCGAGAAGGCAGCCAGTCCCGCCAGGCGGCCGAGGAGGCCGGTCTGACCGTGCGCGCGGTCGCCGAGGCCGTCCGGGGCGCGCAGCTCGTCGCGATCCTGCTGCCCGACCAGGTGCAGCCGCGCGTCTACGCCGAGGAGATCGCCCCGAGCCTCGAGTCCGGGGCGGCGCTCCTGTTCGCGCACGGCTTCAACGTCCTCTACGGCCGTGTCGAGCCGCCCGCCGGCCACGATGTGATCATGGTCGCGCCGAAGGGTCCGGGCCACATCGTGCGCCGGCTCTACACGCAGGGTCTCGGCACGCCCGCGCTGATCGCGGTCGCGCAGGACGCGAGCGGCCGCGCCCGAGAGCTCGCGCTCGCCTACGGGGTCGCGATTGGCGCCGGCCGGGCCGGCATGCTCGAGACGACGTTCAAGGAGGAGACCGAGACCGACCTGTTCGGGGAGCAGGCGGTGCTCTGCGGCGGCGTCAGCGAGCTGATCAAGGCGGGCTTTGACACGCTCGTCGACGCGGGCTACCAGCCCGAGATCGCCTACTACGAGGTCCTGCACGAGCTGAAGCTGATCGTCGACCTGATCTGGGAGGGCGGGCTCTCGTACATGCGCTACTCGATCTCCGACACGGCCGAGTACGGCGACTACATGCGCGGCCCGGTCGTGATCGACAAGCACGTGCGCGAGTCGATGCAGAAGGTGCTCGCGAACATCCGAAGCGGCCAGTTCGCGAAGGAGTGGATCGCCGAGATGGAGGAGGGCGAGGCGAACCTGAAGCGGGTGCGGGCCGAGGAGCGCGCGAGCCGGATCGAGCAGGTCGGCGAGGGGCTGAGGGCGCTGATGGCGAAGCCGGGAGCGCATGGCGAGCGTTGACGTCCCCGTCGCGCTGCTCGGCTACGGCACCGTCGGCGCCGCCGTCGACCGGCTGCTCGCCGAGAACGCGGACGACATCGAGCGCGCGACCGGGCATCGCCTGCGCGTGGTGCGGGCGCTCGTTCGCGATCCGGGCAAGGAGCGGACGTTCGCTTCCGCGCCGGGCGTCCTCACCACCGACTTCGCGGACGTTCGCGACGACCCGTCGATCGCGCTCGTCGCCGAGGTGATGGGGGGGATCGAGCCGGCGCGCGGCCACGTGCTCGAGCTGCTTCGGGCCGGCAAGCCGGTCGTGACCGCGAACAAGCAGCTGATCGCCCAGCGCTCCGACGAGCTCTTCCCCGCCGCGTCGGCTGCGGGCGTCCAGCTTCGCTTCGAGGCGTCCGTGTGCGCGGCGATCCCGGTGATCAAGGTGCTCCGCGAGGCGCTCGTCGTCTCGAGCGTGCACCGCGTGCTCGGGATCGTCAACGGGACGACCAACTACATCCTGACGCGGATGGAGGCGGGCGACACCTACGAGGCGGCGCTGGCCGAGGCGCAGCGGCTCGGCTTCGCGGAGGCCGATCCGACCGAGGACGTCTCGGGCGCGGACGCGGCCGCGAAGATGGCGATTCTCGCCACGATCGCGTTCGGGTCGCGCGTCACGCTCGCCGACGTCGCCTACGAGGGGATCGAGTCGATCGTGCCCGGGCATGTCGTGGCCGCGCGGGAGCTCGGGATGGCCGTGAAGCTCGTCGGTCAGGCGACGCTCGCCGGCGGCGCCGTTGACGTCCGGGTGGCGCCGGCGCTCGTCGACCGCCACCACCCGCTCGCGGGGGTGGAGGGGGCGTTCAACGCGGTCATGCTCCAGGGCGGCGCGATTCGCGAGATCATGCTCGAGGGCCCCGGCGCTGGCGGGATCGAGACCGCCTCGGCGGTGGTCGCGGACATGGTCTCGATCGTCGGCACCCAGGGGACGGGCTTCCTCCAGAACGATGCCGCCTGGCGGACGCTCCCGAAGCTGCCGGCCGGCGAGCTCGAGTCCCCCTACTACCTGCGGATCGAGGTCGAGGATCGCGCCGGCGTGCTCGCGCACGTGGCCGAGCGGCTCGCGGCGCACGGGGTCTCGGTCGCGCGGCTGATCCAGCACGGGCTCGCCGACGGCGCGTCGCTCCACGTCGTCACCCACGAGGCCGCGGCCGGCGCTGTCGATGCCGCGCTCGCGGACATCGCGCTCTTGCCCGAGACGCGTGCGACGCCGACCCGGCTCGCGGTCATCTCGGACCGTGGCGTCGCCGGCCCGGGCTGAGGATCGACCCGGTCGCGTCTCGGCCGCCCTGATAGGCTCGCGCGAGCGTCAACAGCTTGGGTGGCGCAAGCCGGCGGGATCGACGATCGGAGGGGAATCGTGAGGGAGCTCCTGGGTCGCAGGCGTCAGGTGCGGGCGACGCTGGTTGCGTCCGTGGCGGCGTTAGGTCTCTTCCTGGCGTTGGGTGTGGGGAACGCGTTTGCGTTCTCGTGCGCGTACGCCGGCTCGACGGTGACGATCACGATGGCGAACGAGACGGTGACGGTGTTGAAGGGGACCGCGTCTGCGATCATGGTGAACGGGGCCGCTTGCGGTGCTGCGACGGCGTCGAACACCGACCTGATTGTCGTCAACGGCAACGGCACCGAGGACACGCTGGCGATCGATCTGGGCGGCGGCTACTTCGAGCCGGGCGCGACGGTCGAGGTCGCCGGCATCAACGAGATCGAATGGCGGCTCGGCACCGTCGGCGGCGTCGGTGCGGCAGTCGAGGAGCTGGTCGTTCTCGGCAACGCGTCGGCGGATCTGATCACGATCGGCGCCGGGATCGTGTACGAGGTCGGTACGGCTCCGGACTGGGCCGAGGAGGCCGATCCCGATACTGACGCCGGCGACGAGTGGGGATTCGTCAACCTGAACGACGACGAGGATGCCGACGTGTTCGTGGACGCCGGCGAGGACGGCGTGAGCGCGATCTCCCAGCCCGGCTTCTCCGCGTACGGCCGGAACGGCGACGACACGCTGCAGGGTCAGGGGACGAAGGGCACGGGCGCTCCGACCCATCTCGGGCTTCTGCTCGCGGGCAACACCGGCGACGACTCGCTGATCGGCGCCGACGATTCCGACTGGCTGGTGCCGGGTGCCGGCGACGACACCGTGGACGGCGGCGACAACGAAACGCCGAGGTGCAGTGCCGACACGCAGGGCGGCGCCTACGTCGGGAATGAAGAGGGCGACACGGTCTCGTTCGAGGACTCGCCTGCTGCGATCACGGCCGATCTGGATCCGGGCGAGGCGCATCCGGGTAGGGCGACGGGTGACGGCACGGACGTGCTGCAGAACGTGGAGAACCTGAACGGGTCCGATTTCAACGACACGCTCTCGGGCAACAACGACGCGAACTTGCTCTGGGGCGGCGAGGGCGATGACACCCTGGCGGGTGACTACGGCGAGGACTGTGTCTGGGGCGAGGGCGGGAACGACACGTTGAACGAGAACGAGGGTGTGTCGGTGGCGGAGGGCGGCGACGGCTGGAACAACCAGAACGACAGGCTGTCGGGCGGTGCCGGTGCGGATGACGTGGTCGACTACTCGGGTCGCTCGACCCGGGTCGTGGTCAACCTCGGCGTGATCGACTGGGAGAACGATGGTGCCGACCCGAACGCGGACTCGGTGAGTGAGGAGGGCGACGACGTCTTCTTCGACACGGAGAACGCGAAGACGGGCTCCGGCAACGACATGATCTCGGCGGACTTCTCCAACAACCAGTCCGACAACGAGTTCTGGGGTAACGGCGGCAACGACCAGATGGACGGTGGCGCCGGTAACGACACCTTCCACGAGGGCGC
>JADLFG010000008.1 GCA_020845695.1 Thermoleophilia bacterium
CCGTAGGGGCGGCATCTCATGCCGCCCGCCGAGGCGGCTCAGTCGCGGAGGTACTCGGCGGCGGTGTCGCGGATCGTCTCGTCGATGGGCCTGCTCGTGTAGCCGAGCTCCCGCTCGGCCTTCGCCGGGTCGTAGAACCACCAGTTCACCGCGGCTGCCACCTCTCCCGGCTTCACCGGCCAGCGGGTCAGCCGTGCCAGGCGGACGGCCGCGCCGGGCGGGATCTCGACGGTGCGCCGGCGGACGCCGGTCAGCTCGCCGACACGCCGGAAGAACGCCGTGTGGCTCAGGTTGCCGTCACGATTCGTGAGGATCGTGCGCTCCCCCGCCCGTCCCCGCTCGGCAAGGCTGACGAGACCGGCGGCGACGTCACGCGCGTCCGCGTAGCTGAGCCCGCCCGGAGCAGTGACACGCAGGAGCCCGCGGAGGTACCGCCCGACCGGGAACGTCGAGACGCGGTAGACGTCGCCGGGCCCGATCAGGTAGCCGGGATTCGCGATAACGACGTCCTGGCCCTGCGCCACGGCCTCGAGCACGAGACGCTCGCCGTCGCGTTTCGTCCGCGCATAGGGGTATCGCTCCGCCCGGGGCGAGAGCTCCTGTCGCTCGTCGGCCGGCCGGTCGGGCCCGGGCGCGGGCCCGAGCGCGGAGACGCTGGAGACGTGAACGACGCGCGCGCCCGGCTCGACGGCGCGAAGCAGCGTCCGGACGCCGTCGACGTTCACGGCCGTCAGGCGAGGCAGGTCCTCGGTCTCCCAGCTGATCAGGCCGGCGAGATGGAAGACGAGCCCGCAGCCCGAGGCCGCCCGGCGGACTGCCTCCGGGTCGAGCGCGTCCCCGCGCACGACCTCGACATCCAGGCGCGCGAGCGCGGAGGCGTTGGTCCCCTCGCGAACGAGGGCGCGAAGCCGCTCCCCGCGGGCTGCGAGCAGCGCGAGCAGATGGCGTCCGAGGAACCCCGTCCCGCCGGTGACGAGGGTCGGCAAGGATCAGCCGGTCTCGGGCATGAACGTCGGGAAGCTGACGCCGCGAAACGGCTGGTACTCTCCCCGCACCTGCGCGGCGTGGGTCTCGATGAGGCGGGCCCCGAGGCCGTACATGAGCCTGACGAGCTCCGCGGACTCGACCGGCACGAGGAAGTACACGACGCGGCCGCGGTGGCGGTCGAGCTCGGACACGAGCAGGGCCGCGGCGGACTTCTCGTCGCGGGCGACGCCGGGGCCGAGCTCGAGGAACAGCGGGTGCCCGATCGCTCCGAGGTAACCCTGGAGCCGCCCGTGAGCGTCCTCGTACACGGCCGTGTGCCAGTGGCCGTACTCGTTCTCGATGAAGTAGCGGTAGTCCTTGCGCCGCGAGATGCCCGCGACCTCGAGCTCGAGCTCGGCCATCGGCTCGACGTCGTCGAGCGTCGCGTCCCGGACGCGGTCGAGCCCGTCCACCGTGACCCCGAGCCCTTCTTCGGGGACTGCGAGCAGGAAGTCCTGGTAGGCGAGGCGGGGCACGAACCCGGCCTTCGTGTAGAGCGCGAAGGATTCGAGGTTCATGAGGCTCGAGACGAGTCGGAGCGGGACGCCCTGCTCCTCCTGGAAGGCGATGATGTGCTCGAGCATCGCCTTCGCGAGGCCCTTGCCGTAGTGGTTCGGGTGGACGTTCATGATCCCGAGCGACACGTGCGTCTCTCGCGCCCGGTAGTAACAGGAGCCCATCAGCCGTCCGGTGTCGGGCGACTCCGCGACGACGCAGTGACCCGGATCGAGCGTCTCGTAGACCTCGTTGAAGACGGCGGTCTGGTCGGGGCCGGTGAACCTTCCTGGCGCCATCCCGTGAAGGATGTCCCAGACGTTCATTGACGCACAGATGAGCTCGGCGACCTCGTTCTGGTCACTTTCCTGCATGGCTCGCAGGCGGTAGTCGGGCATGGGCACTCCTCTCCTCGGGACCGCCAGATCATACGGCGAAGAGCGCCGCGGAACGGTGTTACAACCAACGTCACAAAGTTGCATTCGCGGCAAGCGACCGATAGCGTTCCGGGTAGGGGGAGGAGAGGTGTTGCGGCGACCTCTCCTCCACCTCGACGGTGTTCGACCAGAAGGGGCACATGGGCCACGTGGCCGCTCCGGATACGCCCGTCCTGACGTCCGAACCGACCCTCGGACGCTGGGTCGGTTTCCGTGCCCACACCGCCGACGGTCAGATCGGGCTGGTCATCGGCGAGCTACGTCACGGCCGCTGTGGACGGCCGGCCTCGGTCGTCGTCCGCAGCGGGCTGTTCTGTGAACGGCAGACGATCGTTCCACTGGCCGCGATCGAGCGCGTCCTTGCGCACGAGCAGCGGATCCTGCTGCGCGCCGACTTCCCGCTCGATGGCCTCGACGAGCAGCTTCACCGACCCGCCGTACGCCGGACGGCGCTCTCCGGGGGGCGATAGGATGGCGGCCCCGATCAGGATCGGCCCCCTCCCGGGCCCGGAGGCGCTCGATCTCGCCCAGGCCCTCGCCGTCCGCGGGATCACCGGCCGCCCGATTCGGGCGACCGGCCGGTTCGAGGTCGTCGTCCACGACAGTCACGAGGACCCCGACCGTCTCGTCCACGACCTCGTCGACGCGCTCGAGGAGTGGCTCGCCGACCGTGGACGCCTGGAGGTGGGGGTCCGGATCGCCGGCAGCGAGCAGACCGTCCACGCGGCATAGCACGGCGGCGACGCCGCCGCGCAGCGGCCGCCCCGCAGGTGCCAGGCCGCGAAGCCCCGCGGCCCCACGGGCCGCACCCGGCACGGCGGCGAAGCCGCCGCGCAGCGGCCGCACCGCAGGTGCCAGGCCGCGAAGCACCGCGCCCCCAAGGGCCGCACCCCAAGCGGCGAAGCCGCCGTCAGCGCGTCGCGGCCACGACGGCGGCACCGGCGACGGTCAGTAGGGCCGCCAGGACGAGGCGCCGTGTGATCGCCTCTCCCTGACGCATGACGACCGCCGCGATCAGGACGCCCCAGAGAGCATAGGTCGCGTTGAGCGGCGAGACGATCGTGACCTTGCCGCGAGCGAAGGCGCTGAGCAGCAAGCAGTAGGCCGCACCCATCGCCAGGCCCGAGAGGAGGAAGTACCGTGCGCCCGAGCCGACCTGGAGAGCCAGCGGACGCGGCCCGCGCAGGACGGCGAGCAGGAGGAGCACGAGGAGCGACGCGCCCGCGAGCAGGCACGCGGCGGCCAGGAGCGGTGGCACCTCGCGGCTGTCGCTGATCCAGCGGGAGACGACGTCACGGGTCGCGTACAGGGCGACGCCGCCAAGGGCCCAGAAGATGCCGACAGTCCTCCAGTCCTCCGGCCGCGTCCGCTCCCAGCTGAGCACGAGGCCGCCGGACACGATGAGGAGCGTCCCGAGCACGAGCGCCAGCCGAAACGGCTCGTCGAGGAAGAGGATTGCCGCGAAAGCGGCGATCAGCGGCACCATCCCGGTCAGGATCAGCGTGCGCGAGGAGCCGATGTCGCGGATCGCCCGTACGAAGAACACCTGGGACACCCCGGGCACGAAGAGGCCGAGCACGAGAAACGGCCAGGCCTGGCCGGCGTCGAAACGAGCGAGTGAGCCTTCGACACCCGCCGCGACGAGCGCGACGGCAAGACCGACGACGAGGCTGACGAGCGCACCGAGCTCCGCGTCGCGCACGCGCGTCAGCCCGTGGCGAAGGGCCGGGCCAAGCGCCCCGAACGAGATCCCGGCCGCAACGGCGAGCCCGACAGCCCCCATCCCGCCGATCATCTCAGGATCGGGCGTAATC
>JADLFG010000009.1 GCA_020845695.1 Thermoleophilia bacterium
CTGATGGGGCACCTTGGCGCCTCGGCCGATCCGGGAGTTCTTGATCTCCACGAACGTTCCCGCCTTCGATCCGTCCTCGAGAACGGTACCGGGCCGAAGGTAACAGAACGGCCCGACGAGCGCTTCCGCGCCGACCTCGGAATCGACGACGACGGCATGCGGGCCGACCACGGCGCCCCGGCGCACGACGGTCCGGCCCCGGAGCATCGTGAACGGCTCGATCACGGCGTCCTCCTCGATGGCGACGGTCGGCTCGACCCAGGTGGTCGCCGGATCGACGATCGTGACGCCGTCCAGCATGTGCCGGTGGAGGATCCGATCGCGCAGGACGCCCGCCGCGGCCGCGAGCTCGACGCGCGTGTTCACGCCCTCGACGTCGTCGTGCTCGGCCGCCAGGTGGACCGCACCGCCCCGCGGGTCGGCGACGAGCAGCCGGACGGCGTCCGTCAGGTACAGCTCGCCCTGGGCGTTCGCGGCGTCGATCCACCCGAGCGCGTCCCACAGCTCCGGCACGCGGAAGACGTAGATCGACGAGTTGACCTCGGTCAGCTCGAGCTCCGCCGGCGTCGCGTCCGCGGCCTCGACGATGCGAGCGAGCCTGCCGTCGGGGCTCCGGACGACGCGCCCGTACGCCCTGGGGTCCGGAGGCCGGAAGGAGAGCACCGTCACGGCGGCGTCCTCCCGCCGGTGCGTGTCGACGAGCTCCTCGAGCACCCCGGTCCGCAGGAGCGGCGTGTCCCCGGCGAGCACGAGCAGATCCCCTTCGTAGCCGCCCAGGCTCGGCCGCGCCGAGGCGACCGCGTCGCCCGTACCGAGCGGCTTTTCCTGAACGGCCAGCTGGACCCCCGGCGGCATCGTGCCGTCGAGCGCGCCACGGGTCTCGGGCGCGCAGACGACGACGAGCGGGGTCGCACCGAGCGGGGTCGCGGCACCGACCACCCAGTCGATCAGGCGCCGCCCGAGCAGCTCGTGGAGGTGCTTCGGGCGCGCGGAGCGCATCCTCGTTCCGAGGCCGGCGGCCATCACGACTGCGGCGAGCGGGCGGGTGGTCATGGGGGTCCGGCGAGCATACGGCACGCAGCCTCTTCGGCCGACGCGTTCTCAACCGCCTTCGAGCGCCGCTTCCAGGGCGGCGATCGTCTCGGCGCCGGCGATGCCGTCCTCGACAAGCCCCGCCGAGCGCTGAAAGGCCGCGACGGCCGCCACGGTCGCGTCGCCGTAGACCCCGTCCGCCTCGCCGGCGCTGAATCCGGCGGCTGCGAGCGCCTCCTGGAGGGCGCGTACGTCCTCCCCCTCGTCCTCGGGCTTGACAGGGACGAGCGTCTCCACGACGGGCGCGGCAGCCGTCGTCGCCGGCGCGGTCGTGGTCGTGGGCGTGGTCCCCTCCGTCGTGACGGCCGCCGACGTCGCAGCCTGGAGGGTCTGCGGCTCCGGAGCCGCAGCCGGCGAGCTCTCGCCGTTGTCGCGCACGGCGCTCACGATCAGAAAGGCCGAGACGCCACACGCGACCGCTCCCGCGATCAGCAGCGCCAGGCGGCGAGTCGGGCCACGCCTCGCCGGCGGCGGACCCGTACGAGCGCCGCGCGCGAGCTCGACCGTCTCGGACAGCGGATCATGCCTGGGCCCATCGTCGAAGTCGAACTCGAACGACTCGTTCGCGGAGCGATCGTCGTCACGGTTCCGGGTCACGTGCTCACAGGGTAGAGGTCGAACCCCCGGACCCTCCTCGCAAGCTGGGGCGGGAGGATTCGAACCTCCGGTCACGGGACCAAAACCCGCTGCCTTACCACTTGGCTACGCCCCATCGGAGCGGTCCGAGTATACGGAGGCTACCGGTCCACGATCAGGGCGACGACGACGAGCACGCCGATGATCGCCACGATCACGATCGCCGCCGCGCTGAGCACCCAACCGAGGATCGGCACGAGCAGCACGATCGCCTGCGACAGCGTGATCGCCCAGAGCGCCTGACGGCCGGACGCGTCCTTCACCTGCCTGCCGCGCAGGAAGTAGCCGGCGATCACGGCGACGGCGATCCCGATCGCGACCCAGCGGGGAATCACGCCGAAGACGACGAGGATCCCCTCGACGAACGCGACGAGCATCGCTCCCCGGAACCAGATGCTCTCGAAGAGCTTGCCTCGCTCCGGCTTCTCGGTGGTCGCCGGAGAGCTCACTCCGACCGACGTTACCAAACGGGGGCAACGACCCAGGCCGGTGTGCCGGCCGGTAACGACGCCGCGGCTGCATCCGCGCGCTCGCGCTCGCGAAACAGGCCGTAGACGGCCGGGCCGGCGCCGCTGACGTCGGCGCGGAACGAGCCGGCGGCCCGGAGCGCCTCGGGGAGCGTGCCCGCCGCGGCAGCCGCGGCGAGATCGTTCCCCGGTTGCGACGCGAGGTCCTCGGCGCGCGCGCACGAGCCGAGAGCGTCGAGCAGGCGCGCGCGTCGCTCCGGGAAGCCCGGTCCGCCGCCCAGCTCGTCGAAGCGGCGATAGACCTCGCCGGTCGAGGTCTTCGCGCTCCCGGCCGGGAGCGCGACGAGCACCCAGTAGTCCTGCGGGAGCTGGAGGAGCTGCAGACGCTCGCCCGCGCCCTCGGCGAGCTTCGGGCCCGGCTCGACGAAGAACGGCACGTCGGAGCCGAGCCCGGCCGCGAGCTCGAGCAGCCGCTCGACCTCGAGCGGCTGCCCGAGCGTCCGGTTGGCCAGCGTGAGCGCCGCGGCCGCGTCCGCGCTCCCCCCGCCGAGCCCCGCGGCGACCGGAATCCGCTTGCCGAGGCGTGCCCGCCACCGGGGCGGGACCCCGGCCGTGGCGGCGAGC
>JADLFG010000010.1 GCA_020845695.1 Thermoleophilia bacterium
GCCTAGGAAGTCGCTCAACTCGATCGAGGGCCGCCATCCCACGCCAGCATCCCAGCCCTCACGCCGATCTGCCGCAACGACCGGCAGCCAAGCGACGGGCAAACTCAGCGCATCAACGCTCGCCGACTGCGGAAGATGGAGCTAGCCCGGGTCGGTCAGACCGGCACGAGCTTGTAGCCCACGCCCCGAACCGTGACGATCCGCCCGGGCGTGCCCGACCCCCGCGCGAGCTTGCGGCGCAGCTTGGAGATGTGGACATCGCAGGCGCGCTCGTCTCCGACGTACGGGCTCTGCCACAGATGCTCCATCACCTGGCGGCGCGTGAACACCCGCTCCGGCTCGGCCGCGAGCAGGGCGAGGAGCTTGAACTCCGACAGCGTCAGGTGCACCGGACGCCCGTCGACCTCGACGAGGTGGCGGACCAGGTCGAGCCGGATGCCGCCGCGCTCCAGGACGTCGGCGGGGCCGCTCGCCGCCCGGTCGAGCTCACGGCGGCGAAGGAGCGAGCGCACCCTGCTCACGAGCTCCGCCATCGAGAAAGGCTTGGTCACGTAGTCGTCCGCGCCGAGCTCGAGGCCGAGCACCCGGTCGAGCTCCGCGTCCCTGGCGGTCAGGAGGATGATCGGGAGGTCGCTCTCCGTGCGCAGGGTCCGGCAGGCGTCGGTCCCGGAGAGCCTCGGCATCATCACGTCGAGGATCGCGAGGTCGTAGCCGGCGGAGCGCGCGGCCTCGAGCGCGGCGATGCCGTCCGCGACGGCGTCGACCTCGTAGCCCTCGCGGCGCAAGGTGTAGGCGACCGCGTCGACGATCGCGGGCTCGTCGTCGGCGAGCAGGATGCGCGCGCTCACGCCGCCCGCTCGCTTGCCGCCGGCAGCACGATCCGCACCGTCGTTCCCCGCCCCCGCACCGAGTCGACCTCGATCCGCCCGCCGAGCGCGCCGATGCTCTGACGCGCGATCGCCAGGCCGAGGCCGAACCCCTCGGCGTCACGCCGGCCGCCCCGGTAGAAGCGGTCGAACATCCGCTCCTGCTCCTCCGGGGAGATCCCGGCCCCGGAGTCGACGACCTCGACGAGCACCGTGCCGGCCGATTCGCGCCCCCGCAGGATCACCCGGCCGGTCTCCGTGTGCTTGACCGCGTTGGCGGCGAGGTTCGCGAGCGCCTGCTCGACCAGGTCGCGGTCGGCGTGCGCAGCCAGCCCGGCCGGGCAGTCGACCTCGACCGCGACCCCCGCCGCAGGGTGCAGGCCCGAGGCGACCTCGCCGAGCAGCGGGGCGAGCTCGACCGGGGAGAGCCGCGGGGCCTCCTGCTGCGTCTGGGCCCGCGCGAGGACGAGCAGCGCCTTGGTCAGGCGGCCGAGCCGCGCCGCCTCCCGCTCGATGTGCGCGATGAAGCGGTCACGCTCCGCCGGTGTCTCCTTCGCCCCCTGCTGGAGCACCTCGACCGCACCCGTGATCGCGGCGAGCGGCGTGCGCAGCTCGTGCGCCGCGTTCGTGACGAACTCGCGCTCCGCCCGCTCGCGCCGCTCGCGCTCCGACTCGTCGGTGAGAACGAGGATCGCGGTCTCCGCCTCGCGGCGCGCCGGTAGCCCCACGACCGCGTACGTCCGGTCCTCGCGCGGGGCGAAGCGGGTCTGCGCGACCCTCGCCCCCGGCGCGAACAGCCCGGCCGCGAGCCGCCGCAGCGAAACCTCGGGCCACGGGTCGGGTAGGGGATCGCCCATGGCGAGCTCGCGCCGGCCGAGCAGCCGTCGCGCGGCCTCGTTCGCGAACTCGACCTCGAGCTCGCGGTTGACGGTGACGACGCCGTCCTGGAGCCGCTCGAGCAGGCGGCTCAGCCGGTCGCGCTCGGCCTCGAGGCGGCCGAAGGAGTCGCGCAGGCGCTCCCGCATGCCGTCGATCGTGAGCCCGAGCACCCCGAGCTCATCGCGAAACCGCGGCCGCAGCGGGCGCTCGAAGTCGCCGCCCTCGATCGCGGCGGCCGCCGCCGCAACCCTGCGCAGCCTCGCCGTGATCAGCATCGCCACGAGCAGTCCGACGACCGCGCCCACGAGCACCGCCCAGAGAGCGGCCTCGACGATCTTGTCGCGGACGATCCCGAGCTCGGCGGCGAGCTCGGGGCGCGACGCGTACGCGAGCAGCACCGCCGCGGTGCCGGCGTCGACCGGCGCCGGACCGGCAACGGGCGTCCTGAGCGGCAGGGCCACCACCGTCAGGCGGCCGTCCTCGACCGACGAGATGTAGCGCTCGCCGAGGAGCGCGCTCTCGAGCGCTTCCTCGTGTCCCGGCACCCCGGCGAGCTCGACCCGGTGCGAGCGCGCGGGCGTCAGCAGCGTCCCGTCCGGGCCGAACACGAACAGGGACAGGCGCCGGCTCTCGGCAAGCGTCTCGACCGCCTCCGCGAGGCTCCCGTCTCGCGCCGCCCACACGACCACGTCCGCGGCGGCGACGCTCGCGCCCACGGCGAGGTCCTCCGCCCGCTCCCGGAACGCGCGCTCCGAGCGCTCCGCGAAGAACTGGGCGACCGTCACGGCGGTGACCGCCGCGATCAGGGCGAACGCGACCGCAAGCCACCAGCGCATGCTGATCCGAACGCGTGGCACCTGCCACAGTATTGCCGCTCCCCGACCGCAGCTCCGCGCGTGTGAGCGGATCTTCACGGAACGCTCACCCGCCGCTCGGAGCGCCGGTGCACGATGGCCTCATGACGAGCGCGAACGCGAACGCGCCCAGCCCGCGGATCGTCTGGCCCGGTCCCACGGCTCCGCCCCGCCGCGCCCGCGGTCCGGCGCTCGACCTGCGCTGCGGGTCGTGCGGGTACGGGATCGCGACGGGCAGGGCGCCCGAGCTGTGCCCGATGTGCCGCGCGGCAGCGTGGGAGCCCGCCCTCTGGCGGCCGTTCTCAGGCCCCGTGACCGGGCGGCCGGCGCGATGAGCAGGCTGTTCGTCGTCGCGGGACACACCACCGAGACGAACGTCGCGCTCGTCTCGGCGTTCGGCCGGCTCGGGGTGGAATCCGCCCTCCTCCGCCCCGAGCAGGCCCGGCGCCACATCCGCCGGGGCGACGTGCTGCTCGGCCGCGTCGACGTCCTCCCGAGCCTCGAGGGCGTCGAGGCATGCCTGTGGGAGCTGCGGCGGCTCGAGCGCTACGGCGTCCGGGTGCTCAACGGCGTCGGCGCCCTGCTCGCGTCGCACGACAAGCTCGCGACGGCGCTGCGTCTCGGGCGCGCCGGCCTGCCGCATCCGAGGACGGTGCACCTCGACGGCGGGCGGCCGTCACCGGGCCTGGAGCCGCCGCTCGTGCTGAAACCCCGGTTCGGGAGCTGGGGCCGGGACGTCGTGCGCTGCGAGTCGCGGGCGGCGGTCGAGCGCGAGCTCGACCGGCTGGCGCACCAGCGCTGGTTTCGCCGCCACGGGGTGCTGGCCCAGGAGCTCGTCCCGCCCGCCGGCCGCGACCTGCGGCTGATCGTCGCTGGCGGCGAGGTGGTCGGCGCGATCGAGCGGCGCTCGGCCCCCGGCGAGTGGAGGACGAACGTCGCGCTCGGCGCGACGCGCCACCCGGTCACGCCCCCGCCGGACGCCCGCGCCGCGGCGATCGCGGCAGCCGGCGCGGTCGGGGGCGATCTCGTCGGCGTCGACCTGCTGCCGTCGCGGGCAGGCTGGGTCGTGCTCGAGCTGAACGGCGCCGTCGACTTCACCGCCGACTACTCGCTGGACGGCTACAACGTGTTCGACGCGGCCGCCCGGGCGCTCACCGCGGACCGCGGCGCGGCCGCGCTCGCGAGCTAGCCGTACTGGCTACACACCTGCGCCCGCCGGTACGTGCCGGCGGTCACGGCAAGCTGGCGACATCCCCGACCGCGACGCCGAGGCGGGCGAACGCGCCCCGGCCGACCTCGAGCGCGCTTCTGTAGGCGAGGCCCGGGTCGTACACGGGGCAGGGGTCGGCGGCGCAGGGCTCCATGTCGAGGATCGCGAGGATCCGGCCGCCCGCGTCGAGGAACGCGATCGAGAGCGGGATGCGCGTGTCCTTCATCCAGAAGGCCGCGCGCGTGTCCTCCTCGTAGAGAAACAGCATCCCCGAGCGCTCGGGCAGCGACTCGCGCCCCATCAGGCCACGGCTTCGCTCCCCGGGGGAGTCGGCGAGCTCGACCGCGAGCTCGACCGTCCCGCCGGCGGTCTCGATCGTGAGCGTGTCCGTAGCCGGCGAGCCGTCGCAACCGGCGAGCGCGAGGGCGAGCGCGATCAGGGCGAGGCGGCGCATGCACGCCCCATTCTCGGGCCCGAGCCCGCGGTCCGCTCGCCGGTGGCGGCGACCCCCGCTTCGGCGAGCGGCTAGGTTTCAGGGTCGATGGCCCATCTCTCCGCCTCGTTCTCGGCCACGCTCAGGGTTCACCTGGACGACCGGCCTGGCTCGTTCGCGGAGCTCGCCCGGACGATCGGCGAGGCCGGCGGCTCGCTCGACGCGATCGATCTCGTCCGTGTCGAGGGGCCGCGCAAGGTGCGTGACGTGACCGTGTTCGCACACGATGCCGGCCACGTCGAGCGGATCGTCGCCTCGGTCCGGTCGCTGCCCGGGGTCGAGGTCGAGCACGTCTCCGACCGGACGTTCCTGCTCCACCTGGGCGGCAAGATCGAGGTCACGCCGAAGGCGCCGCTGAGGACGCGCGACGACCTCTCGATGGCCTACACGCCCGGAGTCGCCCGTGTCTGCGAGGCGATCGCGAGCGACCCGGAATCGGTCTGGAGCCTGACGATCAAGCGCAACGCCGTTGCCGTCGTCACGGACGGGACCGCGGTGCTCGGTCTCGGCGACATCGGTCCCGAGGCGTCGCTGCCGGTGATGGAAGGCAAGGCGATGCTGTTCAAGGAGTTCGGCGGCGTCGACGCGTTCCCGATCGCGCTCGCGACGAAGGACACGGACGGGATCGTGCGGGCGTGCGAGGCGATCGCGCCGGTCTTCGGCGGCATCAACCTCGAGGACATCTCGGCCCCGCGCTGCTTCGAGATCGAGGACCGCCTGCGCGCGTCGCTCGACATCCCCGTCTTCCACGACGACCAGCACGGCACCGCGATCGTCGTGCTCGCCGCGTTCCTGAACGCGCTGCGGGTCGTCGGCAAGCGGCCCGAGGACGTGAAGGTCGTCCTGACCGGGGTCGGCGCCGCGGGCGTCGCCGTCACGCGGATCCTCCGCGCCGCCGGCGTGGCGCGGATCGTCGGCTGCGACCGGGAGGGAGCGATCTGGGCCGGCCGGCCCGGGCTGCACGGGGTCAAGGCGGCCTACGCGGAGGAGACGAACCCCGAGCGGGAACGCGGCAGCGCCGGCGAGCTCCTGCGCGGAGCCGACGTCTACCTCGGGCTCTCGCAGCCCGGCGCGGTCGCCGCCGCGGCGATCGGCACCATGGCCCCCGCGGCGATCGTATTCGCGATGGCGAACCCGACCCCCGAGGTCCCCCCCGAGGAGCTCGGCGGCAATGTCGCGGTCATCGCCACCGGCCGCAGCGACTACCCCAACCAGATCAACAACGTGCTCGCGTTCCCCGGCGTGTTCCGCGGCGCTCTCGACGTGCGCGCGAGCCAGATCACCGAGGGGATGAAGCTCGCTGCCGCCCACGCGATCGCCGCCACGATCGCGGACGGCGAGCTCGGTCCCGAGTACATCATTCCGAGCGTCTTCAACCGGGACGTCGTTCCGGCCGTCGCCGCCGCGGTCTCCCAGGCCGCCGAGGCCGACGGCGTCGCCCGGCGCCACCAGGCCGGCGAATAGCCCCGCCGGCGCCGGGCGGTCCCTCGGCCGGGCCGGCGAGTCGCCGAGGCCGGGTAGCCTTCCCTCCGATGCCCGAGTCCGAGCACACCGTCACGATCTGGAGCGACTACATCTGACCGTTCTGCTACGTCGCCCTCGAGCGGGCGACGTGGCTCGAGCGCCGGTTCGGCGCCGGAATCGAGTGGATGCCGTTCGACCTCCACCCCGAGTACCCGCCGGAGGGGATTCCCCGCGATGAGCTGGCGCGGCGCTACGGGCCGGAGCACGAGCGGCGGGTGAGAGCGATGATCGAGGAGTGCGGCTACCGCTACGCACCGCCGCCCGACGTGGTTCCCCGTTCCGGCAAGGCGCTCGCCGTCACCGAGCTGGCACGCGAGGCGGGCCTCCACGGTCCCGTTCACCGCAGGATCATGGACGCCTACTGGTCCGAGGCCGCGGACATCGGCGACGGCGACGTCCTGCTCGGGCTCGTCGCCGAAGCGGGGCTCGATCCCTCCGAGGCCGCAGCCGCGATCGCCGACGGCCGCTACCGTGGGCGGATCGCGCAGTCCACTCGCGAGGCTAACCTGCTCGGTATCGACGCCATTCCCGCCTTCGTGCTCGACGAGCGGCTCCTGCTCGTGGGGGCCCACCCGCACGGGACGTTCGAGCGGGCTTTCGAACAGCTCGCCCGGCAGGGGAGCGCGCCGTGATCTCCCGCTGGAAGCTCGCGGTCGGCGCCGCCGTGAAGGCGAAGCGGGCCTGGGACCGGATCCCGCCCGAGCAGCGGGCGAAGGCACTCGAGAGCGCGAAGGCGCAGGTGCGGACGCACGGGCCGACGGTGGCGAAGGCCGCGGCCGCGACCGCGCAGAAGGCGGCCGGGGCGGCGGCCACGCACGGGCCGGTGATCGCGCGGCGGATCGCCGACGCGATCGAGAAGTCCCGGAAGCGCTAGCCGCGTGTACACAGCGCTCGTCGCCGTCCACGTGCTCGCGGCTGCCGTCTGGGTCGGTGGCACCGTCGCGCTCGTCGCGACCGCCGTTCCCGTCCTGCGCCGCTTCCCCCGCGAGCAGCGCGCCGACGGGATGCGCTGGCTCGGCCGCCGCTGGCGGCCGCTCGGCTGGGGCGCCCTGCTCCTGCTCGCTGCGAGCGGCTGCTGGCTCGCGTTCGGCTACTGGAACGCCGGCGACCCGGACTTCATCTTCGGCTCCGGCGAAGGTCGCCTCGTGCTCGCGAAGCTGGCGCTGCTCCTCTCGCTCGTCGTCAGCGCGGCGGTCCACGACTTCGTGCTCGGGCCGAGGCTGAACGCCCAGGTGCGCGCGGGGCTACCGCAGACGCTGCGCAACCCGATGCGAGCGGTCGGCTGGTGGAGCTTCGCCGTCACGCTCGCGCTGCCCGTGCTCGGCGTCGTCCTCTCCCGCTAGCCGGGGTCAGAGCCAGCCGCGCCGGCGGAAGAACCCGACCAGGACGAGCAGCGTGACCACTTGCGTGCCGAGGCCGAGGCCGAGGAACGCGGCGAGCCCGCCGGCGTGATCGGTCAGCCACCGGAAGTTCTGGCCGAAGAAGCCGGTGATGAACGTGAGCGGCAGGAACACCGTCGCGATCGCGGCGAGCTGCTTCATCACGCCGTTGAGCCGGTTCGAGACCGTCGACAGGTAGAGGTCGGTGACCCCGGTCAGGAGGTCCCGGTAGCTGTCGATCATGTCGGTGAGCCGGATCAGGTGGTCGTAGGCGTCGCGGAAGGAGCGCTCGACCTCACCGGCCACGCCGGGCAGGGCTGAGACGCCGCTCGCGATCCCGGCGAGGAGGTCGCGCTGGGGGCCGATCGCCTTGCGCAGCGTGACGAGCTTGCGCTTCATCAGGAAGACCCGGCGCACGTGCTCCTCGCTCGCCCGCTCGAAGATGCCCTCCTCGACGGCGTCGATGAAGTCGTCGAACTCCGAGAGCAGCGGGAAGAAGCTGTCGACGAGCACGTCGACGACGTGGTGGAGCACGGCCGCCGGCTCCCCGAGCACGCCCGGGTTGTGCGCGTGGCGCTCCCGGCTCTGTCGCAACGCCGGGCAGGCGTCGCGACGCAGCGTGACGAGGAAGCGCTGCGAGAAGAAGCAGTGCACCTCGACGAGGTGGTCGTCGTCCGGCGCCGCCCCGTAGAGGACGAGCACGGCGAGATCGTCGTAGAGGTCGAGCTTCGGCCGCTGGCCGAAGTGGAGCGCGTCCTCGACGGCGAGCCGGTGGAAGCCGAGCACCTCGCCGAGCAGGACAACGTCGTCGCTCGCCGGCTCCCGCACGTCGAGCCAGAAGAAGTCAGCCCGAGCGGCGAGCCGCTCGATCGTTTCGCGATCGAGCCGGACGTCGGAGGTGCCGGCGTGATCCATCAGGTGTGCTGGCACCCCCCTATCCTCGCCGTCCGGCCGGACGCTCCCGGATCGCTACGCTCCCGGTATGAGCTCGAGCCTCGAGCTGTTCACGATCCGCGGCATCCGCATCGGGATCAACTGGAGCTGGCTCGTCATCTTCGCGCTGATCGTCTGGACGTGGACGACCGCGGTCTTCCCGTCTGAGAACCCCGGGCTGTCGGACGGTACGTACCTGGCGATGGCCGTGATCGGCGCCGTGCTCTTCTTCGCCTCGTTGCTCGCCCACGAGCTCGGCCACGCCTTCCAGGCGCAGCACGAGGGGATGCGGATCGAGGGGATCACGCTGTGGCTGTTCGGCGGCGTCGCGAAGTTCCGGGGGATGTTCGAGACGGCCGGGGCCGAGTTTCGGATCGCGATCGCCGGCCCGCTCGTCTCGCTCGCGCTCGGTCTCGCGTTCGCGCTCATCGCCTGGGCGGCCGACCTCCCGGTCGCCGTCGACGGCGTCGCGGCCTGGCTCGGCTATCTGAACCTGATGCTGCTCGTGTTCAACCTGCTGCCCGCGCTGCCGCTCGACGGGGGGCGTGTCTTGCGCGCCGCCCTCTGGCGCGCGAGGGGCGACTTCGCGTGGGCAACGCGGGTGGCCGCGAGCATCGGCCGCGGCTTTGGCTACCTGATGCTCGCGGGCGGGATCGTCCTCTTCATCTTCGAGAGCTCCTTCAGCGGCGCCTGGCTCGCGTTCATCGGCTGGTTCCTGCTCGGCGCCGCGACCGCCGAGCAGCGCTACCTCGCCGCCCGCGAGGCGTTCGGCGGCCTGCGCGTGCGGGACTTGATGGCGCGCGACCCGGTCACGGTGGAGGCCGGGCTGACCCTCGGCCGGTTCATGGACGAGGTCGTCTGGAGCCGGCGCCACACCACCTACCCCGTGGTCGAGAACGGCAGCGCGGTCGGGCTGCTGCCGTTCCGGCGCGTCGCGGCCGTCCCGCGCGGCGAGTGGGACCTGCGACACGTGCGCGACTGCATGCTCCCGCTCGACACGGTACCCGTGCTCGATCCCGGCGACGAGCTCGTCGAGGCGGCGTCAGCGCTCGCCGAGGGGACGGCGGGGCGGGCGCTCGTGCTCGAGGACGGCCGGCTCGTCGGACTGCTCTCGCTCACCGACATCGCCCGCGCGCTCGAGGTGGGCGGACCGAAGCGCCGGGCGGCGACCTAGCCCGAACGGGTTGGAGTGCGGCAGCGCCCACGCGGCGGCGGCGGCGCACGCGACCGCCACCGCGGCGTAGGCCCAGCGGTCGCCCGCCAGCTCGGCGAGCGCGCCGGCGCCGAGCGGCGCGACGACGGTGGCGACACCCCAGAGCACGTTCAGCAGCCCCACCACCGCGCCCGCACCGATGCCGGCCCGCCGGGCGCCCGCGGCGGCGAGCGGGAAGGCAACCGTGAACAGGATCGCGAGCACGGGCGCGCGCAGGAGCAGGAACGCGACGACGGCCGCCGTCGCCGGGCTCGCGAGCACGATCCCGAGCACGCACGCGAGCGCCAGCGCGGTGGCGCCGACGGCATTGACGCGCGCCGTCCTGTCGGCGAGCCGCGCCACGGTCGCGCTCGCGACGAGAAACAGGGCCGCGCCGGCGGAGAAGACGATCCCGATCAGCGCCTCCGAGAGCCCGTTCTCGTCGAGCTGGAGCGGCACGAGCAGGTTGACCGTCCCCGCGGCCAGCCCGCCGAGCACCGTCGCCACGATCGCCGCGACGACCGCGCGATCCCGCCGGGCGAGCCGGTAAGTGTCCCTGGCGGCCCGGTGGTGGCGCTCAGGCAGCTCGCCGGCGGGACGGAGCGCGAGCAGCGCCGCGCACACGAGCAGCGCCGCGCTCCCGAACGCGGCGAACGGGATGAGCATCCCGAAGCGCTCCGCCAGGAACCCGGTCGCGGCCGGTCCGATCAGGCCGCCCAGCCCCGCGGTGGCCGTCGTCGCGCCGAGCGCGGTGGCCCGGCGGCCGGACGGGACGACCTCGGCGAGCAGGGCGAGCCCAGCCGTCCAGACGGTCGCGAAGCCGACTCCGAAGAGCGCCCGGGCGCCGAGCAGGGACCAGAAGTCGGACGCGAGCCCCTGGGCGACCGAGCCGGCCGCGATCGCGATGCCCGAGCCGAGCGTGAGCGCGCGGGCACCGAGCCGGTCGGCCCAGACCCCCACGGGGACGGAGACCGCGATCGAGAGCACGCTCACCGTGGCCAGGATCGCGCCGACCTCGACCTTGGTCAGACCGAGCTCCGTACGGAAGCGCGGCGCCAGCGGCACGATCGCCCAGCTGACGATCTCGGCGGCGAGCAGGAGGCCGTAGATGGCGAGAGCGGGCCGCCGCACGCGGGCCAGTATCCCACGGCTCGCCACCCGCTAGGATCGCGACGTGAACGGAACCGGCGATCCCGTCGTCATCCTCGCCGGCGTGCGCACGGCGATCGGGCGCTTCGGCGGCGCGCTCCGGGACGTGGACGCCCACGAGCTCGGGGCCGCCTGCGTCCGCGAGGCGCTCGCCCGCGCTGGCGTCGGGCCGGGCGAGGTGGACGAGGTGGTGATGGGCCAGGTCGGTCAGGTCGGCCCCGACGCCTACAACGCGCGGCGCTGCGCCCTCGCCGCCGGCATCCCCGCCGGCTCGACGGCGATGAACGTGAACCGGCTCTGCTCGTCGGGCCTGCAGGCGGTCGTGACCGCCGCGCAGGAGCTCCTGACGGGGCAGGTCGCCGTCGCCGTCGCGGGCGGCAACGAGTCGATGAGCCGCCAGCCGTTCCTCGACTACGGCGCCCGCGACGGCTGGCGGCTCGGCCCGCGCCAGCTCGTCGACGGGACGCTCTCGCTCGTCACCGACCCGTTCGAGGGCTACCCGATGGGGATGACGGCCGAGCTCGTGGCCGACCGCTACGGCGTCTCGCGCGGCGAGCAGGATGCGTTCGCCGCCCGCAGCCAGGAGCGCGCGGCCACGGCGATCGCGGCCGGTCACTTCGAGCGGGAGATCGTCCCGGTGACGCCGCCGCGCACGGAGGTGCCGTTCGCCCGCGACGAGCACCCGCGCGCCGACACGACGCTCGAGTCGCTCGCCGCGCTCCGACCGGCGTTCAGGCGCGACGGCGGCACCGTCACCGCCGGCAACTCGGCGGGGATCAACGACGGCGCAGCCGCGCTCGTCCTCATGCGCGCCTCGGAGGCCGACCGTCGCGGGCTGACCCCGCGGCTCGTGCTGCGCTCTGTCGCCGTCAGCGGGATCGAGCCCGAGGTGATGGGCTACGCGCCCGCGCTCGCGATCCCGAAGGCGCTCGAGCGGGCGGGCCTCACGCTCGCCGACATCGACCTGGTCGAGCTGAACGAGGCGTTCGCGGCCCAGGCGGTGCCGGTCGCCCGAGACGCCGGCCTCGACCCCGAGACACTCAACGTCTCCGGCGGGGCGATCGCGCTCGGCCACCCGGTCGGCGCGACCGGCGCGATCCTGACCGTGAAGCTGATGCACGCGCTCGAGCGCCTGGGCCTCCGGCGCGGCATCGTCACGATGTGCATCGGCGGCGGCCAGGGCATGGCCGCGGTCTTCGAGCGCCCCTCGTAGCCCGGCGTCTCGCGACCTCGCGCGGGAGACGCCGGAAGGGGTCGGAGCGGAATCTGCCCCGTCCAACCGATGCGAGCAGCGGCGACTGGACCGGCGCGGGCCGGGCAAGTCCGGCCCCACACGAATTGCCACGACCCCGCTCCCCGTCTCCGGGTTGCGGTCAAACGGGCCGGGCGGCCGCAGCGCCGTGCGGGCCCGCGGGGAAGGCATGGGGTCATGACCCACCCGCCCGGACACCGGGCGCAACCCGTCGGTCCTGACGCCGGGGCGCGACCCACCACCCCCGGACGCCGGCACACGACCAATCCCGCCCGGACGCCGGGGCGCGACCCATCGGTCCGGGTGTAGGGGCGGGACTTGTCCCGCCCGCACCGATGCGTCCACCGGGAACCGGCGCCCGGCCCGGGGCCCTCAGGCCGGGTACGGGTGCGGCAGCCGGCCGCGGGCCCGCTCGAGCGCCATCCCGGTCGCGAGGACGGTCTCCTCGTCGAAGTGGCGCCCGACCACCTGCACGCCCACGGGCAGGCCCTCGCTGCTCCCGAACGGGACCGAGAGGGCGGGCGAGCCGGAGAGATCCCAGGGGATCGTGCTGCGCATGGTCGCGCGCGCCGGGTACGCCGCGCCGTCGATCTCGACCTCGAGCGCGTCGTGACCGTGCGCGACCACCGGGCCGGTCGGGCAGAGCAGCACGTCGTGGCGGGCGAAGAAGGCGAGCACGTCGCGCCGCAGCTCCTCGACCGCGTACTCGCAGGCGACGTAGTCGGGCAGCGAGTCCGAGCGCGCGGCGAGGCGTCGCTGGAGCATCGGGTGGAGCTCGGCGTGGCGGCCGGCGATCACCCCGTCCAGGTAGGGCCCGCCGCCGATCCCGTACATGGTCATCGTGAGCGTGTTCCAGTCGTGGCGCGCGAGCCCGGGAACCTCGGCCTCGGCGACCGTGCAGCCGGCGTCCGCGAGCGCGGCAGCCGCCCGCTCGAGGACGGCCGTCACCGCGGGATCGGCGGCGCCGAAGTCACCCCCGACGACGCCGACCCGAAGCCCGGCCACGTCCCCGCCCGGGATCCCCGGGGGCGGGACGGGAACCGCGTGCCAGTCGGCCCCGTCCGGCCCGGCGCTCAACGACAGCGCGAGCGCGACGTCGCGGACCGAGCGCGCGAGGAAGCCGACGTGCATGAACCGAAGCAGCGTGTCGGGCCAGTGGCCGGTCAGCGGCACCCGACCGTGCGTCGGCTTGAGACCGGCGACGCCGCAGTAGTGGGCGGGCAGGCGAATCGAGCCGCCGAGATCGCTGCCGATCCCGAGCGGGGAGAGCCCGGCCGCGATCCCGGCCGCCTCGCCGCCGCTCGAGCCGCCGCAGGTCCTGGCCGGATCCCAGGGGTTGACGGTGCGCCCGAAGACGAGGTTGTCGGTCTCCCACCAGAGCACGAAATCGGGCAGGTTTGTCTTCGCGAGCGGGATGCCGCCGGCCGCCCGAAGCCGGGTGACGACCTCGGCGTCGCGCTGCGGTACGTGGTCGGCGAACAGCTTCGAGCCGCGCGTCGTGCGCACGCCGGCCGTGTCGACGGAGTCCTTGATCGTGAACGGGACGCCGTGCAGCGGCCCGGTCTCGTCGCCGCGGGCGAGCGCCGCCTCCGCCTCCCGCGCCAGCGTCTCCGCAGCCTCGATCGGCGTCACGAGCGCGTTCAGGCCCGGGTCGAGCCGTTCCGCCCGCTCGCGCAGGCCGCGCAGGAGCTCGACGGGCGAGAGCTCGCGGCGGCTGATCCGCTCCGCGAGGGCGGTCGCGTCGAGGTAGACGAGCTCGGCGTCCATCGTGCCGCGCAGCCTACCCCGGCAGGTCCGGCGAGCGGTGCCAGGGCCGGCTGCCGTAGACGGTGCCGGGGCGGGCGTAGACGCCGCCCTCGGCTAGCCGTCGGCGATAGCCGTGCACGGGAGTCGCCCAGGGGTCGCAACGGACGTCGACGACGGCGGGCCCCTCGGACGCGAACGCGGCGTCGAGCGCGCCGCCGAGCTCGTCCGGCTGGGCGGCCGCGAAGCCGGCGCAGCCGAGCCCGGAGGCGGCGGCCGCGAAGCCGGGTACGACCGCCTCGGTCTCGAGGTCGACGGACTGGCGCAGCCCGTCGAAGAAGAGACGCTCCCAGATCTTCAGCCAGCCGAGCGAGCCGTTGTTGAGCACGAGGTTGACGGTCCGCAGCCCGAGCTGGGCGTGCGTGGCGAGCTCCCCGACCGCGTACGAGAAGCCGCCGTCGCCGCTGACCGTGACGACGCGGCTTCCCGGCCGGGCCGCCGCGGCGCCGATCGCGGCGGGCACCGCGTAGCCGAGCCCGCCCTGGCCGCGCGCGAAGAGGAAGCTGCGGCCGGCGGCCGGAGCGTCGAGCCAGCCGGCGAGCCAGCCGGCCGAGAAGCTCGCGTCGCTGACGACGACGTCGCCCGGGCTCAGGCGGCGCCCGAGCTCGGCCAGCACCCGGGCCGGCTGGAGCGGCGCGGCGTCGGAGGCGGCCTCGGCGTCCCGCCGATCCCGCGCCTCGCCGCGGGCGCGCTCGATCTCCTCGAGCCAGCCGGGGCGGCGGCGCTCCTCGACCAGCTCGCGGAGCGAGGCGAGCGCGGCGCGGGCGTCGCCCGCGAGGGCCACGGTCGGGCGGAACGTGCGCCCGAGCTCGGTCGCGTCGAGATCGAGCTGGATCGTCGCCTGCTCCGGCCCGGGGAGCGTCCAGTTCAGGCTCGTGTTCTGGCCGACCTTGCAGCCGCACCAGAAGAGCAGGTCGGCTCGACCCGCCAGCTCTACCGCCTCCTCCCGCCCGAGCGGGTTGACGACACCACCCGCGAGCGGCGAGGTCTCGGCGATGCTGCCCTTGCCGGAGAAGCTCGTGACGACGAGCGCGTCGATCCGGGTCGCGAGCGCCTCCAGCTCGGCCCAGGCGCCGGAGCCGTGGACGCCGCCGCCGGCGACGATCGCCGGCCGCTCGGCGCGCCGCAGGAGCTCCGCGGCGGCCTCGATGTCGGCGCCGGACGGCACGGGCCGGAAGGCGGGCGCGCTCGCGTAGCGCTCGTCCGCCGCCGCATCTTCCTCCGCCCCGTCCCAGTCGGCGTCGAGCACGTCGTGGGGGATGACGAGCGCGACCGGCGCCGGACGGCCCGACGTGGCCCACCGGTAGGCGCTGCGGACGAGCCCCGGCAGCGCCTCGAGACTCGGCACGGCGAACGTCTGCTTGGTCAGCGCCGAGAGCAGGCGCACCTGGTCGAGACCCTGGGAGCCGACGCCCTTGTGGCGCAGCACCTCCCAGTCGCGTGGCAGCTCCCCGACGAGGGCGATCACCGGGACGGAGGCGTTGTAGCTCTCGGCGAGCCCGTCCGCGAGCTTGGTCGTACCGGGCCCGACGGTGACGTCGCAGAGACCCGGCCGGCCGGTCAGGCGCGCGTAGGCGTCGGCCGCGTAGCCGGCGCTGCGCTCGTCGCGGACGAGCACGTGGCGGATCCGCGGCGTGCGCCGGTGGATCCCGTCGTAGAGCGCGGCGGTCTGCCCGCCGGGCTGGCCGAACACGACCTCCGTCCCGTGCCGGACGAGTAGCTCGGCGAGGAGATCGCCGGCGTGCGGCACCGCTAGCCCGACCGGCCCGGCAGCCGCTTCGCCTTGAAGGCCGCGGTCGCCTCCTCGAGCGGCTTCTCGACCGGCAGCCGCTCGATGCTCGACGCGCCCAGGAAGCCGACGGACTCGGTGTGCTCGTAGATGTACTGGGTGTCGTCCGGGAACGCGATCGCGCCACCGTGCGCGAACAGGATGATGTCGGGCTTCTCGGCGCGCGCCGCCGCGGCGATCGCGTTCACGCGCTCGGCCGCCTCCTCGAGCGGCGAGGTCTCGGCGAGCTGGGAGCCGATCGAGCCGCCGCGCGTGAGACCCATGTGGGCGATCACGACGTCGAGGCCGGCCGCGCCGACCATGGCGCCCTCCTCCGGCCGGAACGCGTAGCCCATCGTGAAGAACCCGAGCTCGCGGGCGAGCGCGAGCGCGGCCAGCTCCCGGTCGTAGCCCATCCCCGTGTCCTCGAGCTCCTGGCGGAACTTCGAATCGGCGTCGATCAGGCCAACGGTCGGGAAGTTCATCACGCCGGAGAAGTTGAGCTCCCGGAGCTGCCGCAGGAACGCGTCCAGGTCGCGGGTCGGATCGGAGCCGCAGATTCCCGCGATCAGCGGCGCCTCCTTCACAACCGGGGCGACCGTGCGCGCGCCCAGCTCGAGCACGATCCCGTTCGCGTCCCCGTAGGGCATGAGGCCGGCCAGCGAGCCGTGCCCGTCCATCCGGTACTTCCCCGAGTTGTAGACGCCGACGAGGTCGGCGCCGCCGCGCTCGGCGAACTTCGCCGAGATGCCGGTGCCGGCCCCGACCGCCACGATCGGGCGGCCCGCGTCGATCTCCGCCTGCAGCCTCGCGAGCACCTGCTCGCGCGTGTAGCTCTTCGCCACCTTCCGCTCCTTCTCGTCAGGGTTCCATCTGGACGCGCGCCTGCTTGAAGGCGCGCACGGCCTCGGCGATGCCCTTGATCGCCGGAACGCGCTCGGCGGTCGACCCGGCCACGTAGCCCTCGGCGCCGGTGCGCGCGAGCGCCTGCGCGACCGGCCCCGGCTCGTTGAGGGGGCCGCCGTGGATCAGGCAGAGAACGCCCGGCTGCTCGGCCCGGGCGGCCGCGATGATCCCGGCGAGCAGCTCGATGCCCGCGTCGAGGCTGGTCGCCGGCTCCGAGCCGGCGGCCCCGCCCGCCGTGACGCCGAGCATGGCGCCGACGATCGGCGCGCCCGCCGCCGCCATCCGCCGCGCCTCCGCCGCGTTCCACGCCCAGCCGAGCGCGGCGAGCCCCCGCCCAACCGCCGCCTCGACGAGCGCGACCTCCCGCTCGAAGCCGAGCCCGGCCGCCTCGAGCTGGGCGCGCAGGTCGCCCTGGTACATGCCGATGAACGGCTCGTTCGTGACGCCCGCTGCGCCGAGCTCGGCGGCCTGGCCGACGAGCCCGTCGAGCCGGCGGCGCGGGTCGTGGGCGCCGAAGCCCGCGATCACGGGCCGGGTCGAGCCCGCAACGACCTCCGGGAGCACATGCAGGGTGTGCTCGTTCGCGTCCCCGTAGGGCAGGAACGCGAGCGCCGACGGGAGCCCGGCGACGCGGTGGGTGGCGGTCGAGTAGCAGGCGAGCAGGTCGGCGCCGCCCTCGCAGGCGCCGCGGGCGCTGAGACCGCTGCCGACGCCGACGACGACGAGCGGTCCCGCGGCGGCCCGCTCGTGCAGCTCGGCGACGAGGGCGTCCGCGCTCACCGGGCCGCCCACAGCTCGTCGAAGGCCGCGACGACGGCGTCGGAGAACTCGGGGTCGTTGATCGCCGCGTCGACCTCGCGCAGCGGGATGTCCGCGCGCAGGCCGGCGCGGATCGCCCGAAACAGCGCCTCGTCCGCCTCCCGGTCCTCGTAGGGCTGGCCCGGCGCGCCGACCGCCGACAGCCCGCGCAGGGGCAGGAGCACGATCGACGGCCCGGTCGCCCGGCTGACCTTCTCGGCCAGGATACGGCCGAGCTCGCGGCTCTCCTCGACGTTCGTGCGCGTGATCGTGACGGTCGGGTTGTGGACGTGCAGGCGCCGCTCGGGCACCCGGTGTGCCTCGGGCACCGTGTCCTTCGGCCCCCAGTTGATGATCTCGAGCGCGCCCGGCACGACCACCTGCGGGATACCGCGCCGCCCGGCCGCCTCGAGCCGGTGCGGGCCGGCGCTGAGGATGCCCCCGCAGAGCTCGTCGGTCAGCTCGGAGGTGGTCAGGTCGACGACGCCCTGGACGAGGCCGTCGTCGACGAGCTCCTCCATGCAGCGTCCGCCCGCGCCGGTCGCGTGGAAGACCGCCGTCTCGAAGCCGCGGCGCTCGAGCGCCTGCTGGACGCGCAGCACGCACGGGGTCGTCACGCCGAACATCGTGATCGCGACGAGCGGCGGCTGCTCGCCCGCGGTCGCGCCGCCCCGGTGGAGCGCCATGCCGGCGGCCGCGTGGGCCGCGTTTTCGAGCACGAGCCGGGAGATCCGATTCAGGCCGGCGATGTCCGTCACCGAGTACATGAGGCAGATGTCGCGCGTGCCGATGTAGGGCTGGACGTCGCCCGAGGCCATCGTCGAGACCATCAGCTTCGGCACGCCGACCGGAAGAGCCCGCATCGCCGCGGTCGCGACGTTCGTGCCGGACGAGCCGCCGAGCCCGAGCACGGCGTCGAGCCTCCCGCCGGCGAGCAGGCCGTGCAGCACCTCCGTCAGCCCGCGCGCCATCACGTCGAGCGCGGCCGCGCGGGCACCCTGGGTCTCGCCGCCCGTCCGCAGGTCGGCGAGCTCGCGGCCACCCGCCCGGGCGACCTCCTCGGCGCTGACGTCGCAGCGCACGCGCTCCTCACCGGTCGCCGGCTCGAGCACGCCGACGTCGACGACGAGCGGCGTCGCGCCGGCCGCGCGCACCCGGTCGGCGACGAACGCGACCTCCCGCCCCTTCGTGTCGAGCGTCCCCACGACGACCACCGTCCGGCCGTTCTCACCCACGTCCATCGACCTCCTCCGGCACGACGCTCGCCATCAGCCGATCTCGAGCACGAGCTTCCCGAACTGCGCGCCCGCCTCCATCCGCTCGTGCGCCGCCGCGGCCTCGGCGAGCGGGCGCACGCTGTCGATCGCGGGGGCGAAGCTCCCGGCGTCGATCGCGCCGAGCAGCGCCCGGAAATCGCGCGGGCTCCCCATCGTCGTGCCGAGCAGCGAGAACTGGCCGAAGTAGAACGGCCGCGCCTCGAGCTGCGCGGTCGATCCCGCCGTGGCCCCGAACGCGGCGACCCGGCCGCCGGGGGCGAGGCAACGAATGGAGTCGGGCCAGGTGGCGCCGACGGAGTCGACGACGACGTCGACCCCGGCGCCGCCGGTGAGCGCGCGCACCCCGGCGACCCAGTCGCCGGCGCTGTAGTCGACGCCCGCCTCGGCGCCGAGCTCCTTCGCCCGCTCGATCTTGGCGGCGCTGGACGACGTGACGATGACGCGCGCGCCCGCCTGGGCGGCGAGCGAGACGGCAAACGTGGAGACGCCGGAGCCGGCGCCGAGCACGAGCACGGTCTCGCCGGCCCGCAGGCCCGCCCGGGTGAAGAGCGCGCGGTAGGCGGTCAGCCCCGCGAGCGGAAACGCCGCGGCCTCGGCCCAGGAGAGCCGGGCCGGCTTCGGGTAGACGTTCTCGGCCGGCACCTTGACGAGCTCCGCGTAGGTGCCGTCCGTGGGGCCGCCCAGGATCTCGAACCCGGGCCCCGGCGCCGCCTCCCGCTCGCCCCAGCGCAGCGAGGGGAGGATCACGACCTCCTCACCCGTGTCGCGAAGCACCCCGGCCCCGTCCGAGCCGGGGACGAGCGGCAGCGGCGACTGGTAGACACCCTTGCGAACGGCCGTGTCGCGGCGGTTGAGCGCGCACGCGCGCAGCTCGACCAGGACCTCGCCCGGCCCGGGCTCGGGGTCTGGCACCTCGGCGAGCCGGAGCACCTCGGGCCCGCCGGTCTCTCGGAGCAGGATCGCCTGCATCGCGCTCAGGCTCCCGCTGCCAGGGTGATTGCCTTGAACCGATTCATGTTCTCCGTCATCGCCACCTCGGTAGGTAGTCGCTCCATGCTCGAGGCCCCGAAGAATCCGACCACACCCTCGGTCCGCTCGAGGACGTAGGCCGCGTCCTCCGGCTCGGCGATCGGGCCCCCGTGGCAGAGCACGACGATCGCCGGGTTGACCGCCACCGCCGCGTCGTGCATGGCCTGGATCAGCTCGACCGACTCGTCGAGCGTCTTCGCCGTGTGGGCGCCGACCGTTCCCTTTGTGGTCAGCCCCATGTGAGGGACGAGCACGTCGGCTCCAGCCCCTGCCATCGCCCGCGCCTGATCCGGATCGAAGACGTAGGGGCAGGTGAGCAGGTCGAGCTCGCGCGCCGCGCGGATCATCTCGACCTCCAACTCGAAACCCATACCCGTCTCTTCGAGATTCTGACGAAAGACACCGTCGATCAGCCCGACGGTCGGGAAGTTCTGAACCCCGGTGAAGCCGAGCCCGCGCAACTCGCGAAGGAACACCGGCATCAGCCTGAAGGGATCGGTCCCGCATACACCCGCCAGCACGGGGGTCTGACGCACGATCGGAAGCACCTCGGCCGCCATCTCGACGACGATCGCATTCGCGTCGCCGTAGGGAAGAAGACCCGCCAGGGCACCCCGTCCGGCCATCCGGTAGCGACCGGAGTTGTAGATGATGATCAGGTCGCCGCCACCCGCCTCGGCGCATTTCGCGGAGAGGCCGGTGCCGGCCCCCGCTCCGATGATCGCCCGACCCGCGGCGATCTGCGCGCGCAACCGCTCGAGAGCCTGCTCCCTCGTCATCGCCTCCTCCTTCTCTCGCCCGGGTGGGGCGCCGGGCCCGCGGCCCGGCGCCCCACATCAACGACCGAGCGTCAGGCTAGCCGCCGCCCGTCCACGGCGGCGGAGTACCCGGGGCGCATTCCGGGCTCTCGCGATCCGGGGTCGGCGTCTCCTCGCTGAAGAAGCCAGCGAAGGTCTGATCAACCTGCGGGATCGTCTTCAGCGTCTTCAGATCGGGAACACCGTCACCGCTCTCGTCCTCGACAGCCTGGAAGACGAAGTTGTCCGCGACCGCGTTGCGGTTCGCATCGAGGGTCACCGTCCCGTGCGGGGACGCGTACGTCAGACCGGACATCGTCTCGCGAAACGCGGCATGACCGTCGGAGAGGTCGCCGCCGATCGCCTCGAGCGACTGCAGGGCAGCCTCGGCCGCGTCGTAGTACATGGCGGCGAAGAGGCTCTGCGGAGCAACCTCCGGGTAGATCGCCTTGTAGCCGTCGACGTACTCGACCCACGCGGGGTCGGTCGAGTCCGGCGAGACCGGACCGCCGGTCACGACGCCGACAACCCGATCACCGAGCTCGCTCAGCGCGGTCGGATCGAGCGTGACGGAGCCGCCGATCATCTTGTCACCGAGCGCGCCGCGCAACTCGCCGTACTGCTTGACGAAGTTGACGGTCCCGGTGCCGCCGAGCGCCATCAGGAAGCCGTCCGCTCCGCCCTCGGGGATCTGCGCGATGTAGGAGGTCAGATCCTGCTCCCCAAGCGGGACCCAGACCCGGCTGACGATCTCGCCGCCCAGCGCGCAGAACTCGGCCACGAAGCCGGCGACCTGCGTCCACGGGAAGTCGTAGTCGTCGGCGACGGTAACGACCTTGCGCCACCCCAGCGTGTTGTACGCGTAGTCGCCAAGGCCCGCCATCCACTGCGCACCTTCGGTACCCCAGCGGAAGAAGTTCTCCGACTGCACCTTCAGGGTCGTGTCCTGGGCGGCAGACGAGCCGTTCAGGAACGTGACGCCGGGCTGCTCCTTCGAGTAGTTGGCGACCGCGATTCCCTCGCTCCCGGAGAGCGGGCCGATCAGGACGTCGACTCCCTCGGCCTCGACCAGCCGCCTCGCCTCCTCGACGGCCTTCTCGGGTGTCGCGTCCGAGCAGCCGAGCGCGACCTCGATCGGGTGACCGGCGACACTGGCGCCGCTCATGCCGTCGCTCGGGTTCCCACCGGAGGGCGTCCCACCTCGCTTGGAGAGGGCATACAGGATTCCGCCGACGCTCTCCTCGTAGAAGACAGCGAACGGCCCCTCGCAGGTCGAGAGCACGCCGAACTTGATCGGCTCGCCCTCGGCAGGCGCCTCCGTCTCCGCCGGCGCCTCCGTCTCCGCGGGAGCCTCGGTCTCGGCGGGAGCCTCCGTCTCCGCCGGCGCCTCCGTCTCCGCGGGCGGCGTCTCGGTGGGGGCCGCCTCCTCCTCGCCTCCGCACCCGGCCGTCAGGACGGCCAGTAGGAGGGTGGCGGCGACCGCGACCAGCCAGAGCCGGCCGTGGCGACGCACCTGTCGTAGCTTCATCTCCAACCTCCATCGATCGTGTTCGTGTTCGCCGCCCGGATCGCCCAAGACGGCACCACCGCGTCAGTCGTGCCCCGGCACCACCTCACTCGTTCGCAGCCATCTGGAGTGAAGTTCGGCCAGTCTGTCGGCCATCGCGCGCGCGAACGCAGGATCGTTGATCTCGAGCTCGAGCCAGTGGACCTCCACGTGGGGATCGAGGCGCTCGCGCAGGGCCGCGAACAGCGCCTCATCGGCGCCCGCGTCTCGAAACGGCTGCCCTTCGACGGCGATCGCGGAGATGCCCCGGAGCGGGACGAACAGCGCGACCGGCCCACGGGCCGCGTTCAGCTTCATCGCGATCCGCTGCCCGAGCCCGGCGCATTCCTCCGGCGTCGTGCGCATCAGCGTCACGGTCGGGTTGTGCACGTACAGGTTCCGTGTCCGAAAGCGCTCGGGCACGGTCTCGACCGGTCCGAAGTTGACCATGTCGAGCGCGCCGAGGGAGACCACCTGGGGAATGCCGAGCGCGCCGGCCGCCTCGAGGCGGTCGGGCCCCGCGGAGAGCACGCCGCCGACGAGCTCATCGGCGAGCTCAGTAGTCGTCACATCGAGGACCGCGGTGATGAATCCGTCACGAACGAGCGCTTCCATCGATCGCCCCCCGGTACCGGTGGCGTGGAAGACGAGCACCTCGTAGCCCAGCTCCTCGAGTCGCTCCCGCGCCGCGGTCACGCACGGGGTGGTGACGCCGAACATGGAGGCTCCCACCAGCGGCCTCTCTCGCGGCAGTGGGGGAACCTCGGCGCGGACCATGCCCGCGATCGCTCCGGCCGCATTGGTCAGAATCCGGGCCGAGATCCGGTTGATACCGGCGATATCGACGACCGAGTAGGTCATCGTGACATCCGCGGCGCCGACGTACGGGCGGGTATCGCCGGCCGCCAGGGTCGAGACGATCAGCTTGGGCACGCCAACGGGCAGCACCCGCATCGCCTCGCCGGCGATGGCGGAGTTCCCCGAGCCGCCGATCGAGACCACGCCGTCTAGCCGGCCCTCCTCCCGCAGGCGCCGCAGGACCGCAGCAGCGCCCTTCCCCATCGCCGTTACGGCTGCGCCGCGATCGCGCGCCGCCGCAAGCGCGGCGATGTCGTGGCCGGCGGCTAGCGCGACCTCCTCGCGCGGCACGTCCGGCTCGACCTGCGGCGGCTCGAGGATACCCACGTCGACGAGGACCGCCCCGACCCCGTGCTCCCGCACGCGGTCACGCAGGTATGCGTACTCCAGCCCCTTGGTGTCGAGCGTGCCGAGCAGAACAACGGTCGCCATCCGAGCGCCCGCGACTAGCGCTCGACTCGCGTCACGCCGAGGTACCGCTGCTGGAGCTCCTCACTGGCCATGAGCTCGCTCGCGGTCGTCTCCGCCTCGATCCTGCCGTTGATCATCACGAGCTGGCGGTTCGCCACCGCCGTCGCAACACCGATGTTTTGCTCGATCAGCAACAGGTTCATTCCCTCCGCGACCAGTGCGACGAGCGTCTCGATCATGCCCTCGACAATTGCCGGGGCCAGCCCTTCGGACGGCTCGTCCATCACCAGCAGCCGAGGGTTCGTGAGCAACGCTCGCCCGATCGCGAGCATCTGCTGCTCGCCACCGGAGAGCTGCGTGCCGCGGTTCTGCTTGCGCTCGGCGAGACGGGGAAAGAGCTCGTAGACGGTACCAACGGTCCAGCGGGCGCCGTTGCCGGAGCCCAGCATCCGTAGATGCTCGTCCACCGTCAGCGACGGGAACAGCCGGCGCCCCTGCGGTACGTAACCGATCCCGGCCGCCGCGATCTTGTACGAGGCGAGCCCGAGCAACTCCCGACCCCGGAAGCGGATCGAGCCCTTCGCGGCCGGTGGCGTGATACCGATGATCGCCTTGCAGAGCGACGTCTTACCCATGCCGTTCCGGCCGATCACCGCAACCGGCTCGCTCCCGACGTTCAGGTCGACGCCCTGGAGGACGTGGGCGCGTCCGTAGTAGGCATCGAGCCCGGTGACGGTCAGGACCGGCTCAGGACTCCCCATAGTGCCCTCTCCCGAGATACAGGTCGTGGACAAGCTGGTTGGCGCGGATCTCGGCTGGCGTCCCCTCCACGATCACGGCGCCGTCGTGCATCATCGTCACGTACTCGGCCACGGTCAGCGCCACGTCCATGTCGTGCTCGATCAGGATGAGCGTGATCTCCCGCTCGAGCCCGAGCAGAAGCTCCGTCAGCTTCACCCGCTCCGCCCGCGAGAGGCCCGCCGCCGGCTCGTCGAGCATCATCAGCCTGGGCTCTCCGGCGAGCGCCATCCCGACCTCGAGCTGCCGCTGCTCGCCGTGGGAGAGGTTGCGTACGAGCGACCCGAGCTGGCCCGCGAGTCCGACGCGGTCGGCCACCTCGCGTGCGCGGGCGCGCAGCGCGGAATCCCGTCCCCGCAGGCGCACCGGACGGAGATGGCCGCCTTCGACCCCGACGAGTGCGAGGTAGAGGTTGTCCTCGATCGGCAAGCCGAGAAACAGGCGCGAGGTCTGGTAGGTCCGGGTGAGCCCGAGGCTGACGCGCATGCGCGCGGGCATCTGGGTCACGTCCCGCCCGAACACCTCGATCGTCCCGGACGTCGGTGGGAACTCCCCGGCGACGACGTTGAAGAGCGTGGTCTTCCCAGCCCCGTTGGGGCCGAGAATGGCGCGGCGCTCGCCCGCCCGCACGTCGAGATCGACGTTGCGGACGGCTTCGAGGCCGCCGAAGCGCCGGCCGACCCCCCGCAGGCGGAGGACCGGCTCGGCGCTGTCGGCTGTCGGTGCTGCTGCTGCCACGAGCGATTCCCGGGGTCTTAGCCCCCGAGCACCTCCTCGGGCGCCTTGATCACTTCTGCGTTACCTGCCCAGGGCAGCTCGCGCTGCTCGCAAGTCGGATTCGTGCGATCCGGCGGCGGCGTGTCGGCCGTGAACGTGCCACCGAAGTCCTGCGCGACCTGCGGGATCTTCCAGACGGTGACCGGGCCCTCGGCCGTCAGGATCCGGACGAAGTTGTCCTGGATCGCCTGGCGGTTCGAGTCCAGCTTGATCTGGCCGTACGGAGCATCGAGGACGACGCCCGCGAGCGCCTCGCGGAACGCGGCGTGCCCGTCCGAAAGGTCGCCGCCGACCGCCTCGAGCGCCTGCAGCATCGCCTCGGCGGCGGAGACGTAGTTGTACGCGAAGACGCTGGCACCGAAGCCCGCGAGCTCGGGCCAGGTGGCATCCCAGGTCGCGAGGTACTCGGTCGCCTTCGGATCCGTCGAATCGGGCCACATCGAGTCGGCCGACGCGATTCCGACGGCGCGATCGCCGAGCTCCTGGACGATCACCGGGTCGCCGTAGAACAGGTTGCCGACAACCTTCTGCGAGTCGATCGGACCGATCGCGTCCTCCATCGCCTTGAGCAGCGGGATCGCGCCCGCGCCGCCGACGCCGAGGAAGACGCCGTCGACCTCGTCCCAGATCTCCGCGAGCTGGGCCGCATACGAGGAGTAGTCGGTCTCGTTCAGCGGCGCCCAGATGCGGTGCTCATTCGGGATCTGGCCGCCGACCGCGCAGAACTCGGCAATGAAGCCGGCCGCCGACGTCCAGGCGAAGCTGTAGTCGTCGGCGATGGTCGCCGCGTTCTTCCAGCCGAGCACGTTGTACGCGTAGTCACCGAGGCCCGCGTTCCACTGAGCGCCATCCGAGTTGAACCGGAAGAAGTTCGGCGCCTGGACCTTGAGCGTCGTGTCCTGCGCGCCGGAGGTCCCGTTCAGGATCGTGACCTCGGGGTGCTCCTTCGCGTAGTTGGCAACCGCGATGCCCTCATCACCCGAGAGCGGACCGATCATGATCTCGGCGCCGAGTTGCTCGATCAGGCGGCGCGTCTCCTCGATCGCCTTCTCCGGCGTATCGTCGGCGCAGCCGTATCCGACGATCTCGATCGGGTGGCCGCCGGGCGCGGGCAGGTTCTCGAGCCCGTCGCTCGGCTTCGACCCGGCAGGAGTCGCGCCGCGCGCGATCATCGGCAGGGCGGCACCGCCGAGGTCGACCTCGTAGAACGCTCCGAATGCCCCCTCGCAGTCGGAGAGGATCCCGAGCTTGATCGGCGTGCCCTCCTCCGTCGGCGCCTCGGTCTCGGCGGGCGGCTCCTCGGTCTCGGCGGGCGGCTCCTCGGTCTCGGCGGGCGGCTCCTCGGTCTCCGCCGGAGTCGTGTCCTCCGGTGCCGCCTCCGCGTCACCTCCGCACGCCGCTGCGAACGCGGCGAGAGAGAGCACGAGCGCACCCGCCAGCAGCCACAGGTGCCACCGCCTCGGCTCCCTCGTCTCTCGCTGCTCCATTGAGCCCCCCTTTCTCCTTGACGACAACAGTCGTTCCGACGGAATCCGGAAACCGGTTATCCGTCCACGGTGATCAGACGTTCCGCGACGCGATCGGTTAGCCGCTCCTCTCCGGTCCGCCCGACCTCAACCGGCTCTCTCCGCGGCCGCGCCGGGCGGCCCTGGCCCCGCTCCGACCCTGCGCGCGGCGAACGCGCGCACCGACTCCCAGATCCCGATCAGCCCGCCGGGCGAGACCAGCACGATCACGAGGAAGATGACCCCGATGAGCGTGTTGAAGCGCGGCCCGAGCCAGTCGATGTTGCGCGAGTACGTGTCGATCGCGGTGAAGACGAACGCCCCCAGCCAGCCGCCCTCGATCCAGAAGATCCCGCCGATGATCGCGATCACGAGTACGTCGATCGTCCGACCCAGCCCGACCGAGCCGGGATCGATGCGGGTGTTCCACCAGACCGAGAGGATTCCGCTGACGGCCGCGAGGAAGGCTCCGAGCCCGAACGCGAGCGTCCGGTGGAGAGCGACGTTGTAGCCGAGCGAGCGCATCCGCGCCGGCTCGTCTCGGATCCCCTGCAGCGCGATCCCGAACGGCGTCCGCACGATGTAGCGAATCAACAGGTAGACGGCGAGGGAGACGACAAGGCAGATGTAGAAGAGGTTGCCAGGATCCGTGCGGGGTGTGCTCACGATCCCGGGCGCCTCGATGTTGTTGATGCCGCCGAAGCCCGAGAGCTCGGTCACCTGGCCCCAGAAGTAGAAGAGCAGGATGCCGAGAGCCAGCGTGATCATCAGGAAGTAGATGCCCTCGCTGCGGCTGGCGACCGCGCCGAAGACCAGGCCGACGACTGTGGCGACGACGAGCCCGAGGATGACGCCGATCCACGGGTCCCAGGCGACCTTGAGCCCGCCGTCCGCGGCCACGATGTTGCCGAGCACGAAACCCGCAACTCCGTAGAGACCGGTCTGGGCAAGCGAGATCATGTTGCCGTAGCCGGATAGGAAGATCAGGCTCGCGGCAACAATGCCGAGCCAGAGTGTCTTGGTCAGCACGGCGCTGAGGAAGAAGTCGGAGACGAAGAGCGGGCTCGCGGCGAGCAGGGCGACCACCAGCACGACGAGAGCGGATCGGCTGCGCACGCTGGCGATCACGTCGCCCTCCCGAACAGCCCCTGCGGTCGGACGGCGAGAACGAACACGAGCAAGATGAACGTGAGCAGCACCGAGTAGTTCGTCCACTGGCCGGGCAGGTAGATGTCCGCGAACGAGTCGACGAGGCCATACAGGAGCGCGCCGACGGCCGTGCCGAGCAACGAGCCCATCCCGCCGATGATCACGACGATCAGCGCGTTGAGCAGGAACTGGATGTCGACACCGGGCGCGAGGCTTGCGGCCGAGCCTCCGAGCACCCCGGCGAGCCCGGCGAGCGCGGCGCCGACCACGAACGTGATCGCAAAGACGAGCTGGATGTTGATGCCGAGCGCGGACACCATCTGACGGTCGTGCACGCCCGCCCGGATCACCATGCCCGTCCGGGTCTTGGCGAGCCAGAGCCAGAGCATGACGCCGATCGCGATCGCGCAGATCACGATGAAGAACCTCGTGAAGGGGTAGGTGAGCCCGAACACCTTCAGGTCGATCGTCCGCTGGAGGGTCTCGGGCCACTTGACATCCTTGGCGACGCCGCCGTAGAAGCTCAGCATCTGATCGGCGAGGATGATCGAGATCGCAATCGTGATCAGAGCCTGGCGCAACTCCTCGCCGAGATTCCAGCGCAGGAAGAGCTGGTGCATCGTCAGCCCGACCGCGGCGATGATCAGCGTCGCGAGAAGCAGCGGGACTCCCCAGTTGCCAAGGTCCTTCTGGAACTCGAGCGCCAGGTAGCCGCCGAGCAAGAAGAACGAGCCGTGGGCCATGTTCACGATGCCCATCACGCCGAAGATGAGCGTGAATCCACTCGCGATCACGAAGTACAGGCCGGCCAGTGTGAAGGAGTTCAGGAGGATCTGGAGGAACAGCTTCGGGTTCCCGACGGCCGCGTTCTCGGCGAGGAAGCAGACCCAGAGCAGCACGAACGCAACGACGGCCCCGATCAAGACCTTCGCTGCGTGCCGGCCTACGCGCGCCTGGATCGTCTGCAGCCGCCACGCGCGCACCGCGCCGGCGCTGGCTGCGCCGTCGCTCACGATCCCACCGCGGTGCCGCCTTGCGAGAATCGGTTACCTGGCACGGGGCGAGAACCTAGCACGCCGCGGGTCTGACTTCCAACTCGGTTCCCACCCGCGCGGCGGCCGCGGAGGCGCGCTCGATGAGCACCGGCGCTTGACCGACGACCACGTCGCGAGCCTCGCCGCCCCGGATCTGCTCCACGAGGGCGTCGACAGCCGCTCCCCCGAGCGCGTCGAGCGGCATCCGCACGGCCGTCAGCGGCGGCACCAGGTGCTCGGCCAGAACGGCATCGGCATTCGAGACGACGGAGAGGTCGGCGGGAACAAGAAGCCCGAGGCGCGCGGCCTCGCTCAGGACGCCGACGGCCTGGCTCACGGTCGCCGTGAAGACGGCTGTCGCGTCGGGCCAACGGGCGAGCGCCTCGCCCAGGTCACGGGCGCCACCCCGCTCGCTGAACTCGCCGCCGAGCACCGCGGCCAGCTCGAGCCCCCACCGGGCGGCCTCGTTCCGGAAGGCGGCCACGCGCCGCGCCACCGGATCGACCCCGAGCGGCCCTGCGAGATGCACGACCCGCCGGTGCCCGAGCGCCGCGAGCTGCTCCACCGCCAGGGCGACTCCCGCGGCATCGTCCATGACCACGTTGCGACCGCTGCCGGGCACGCCCCGGTTTGCGAACACATGGGGCAGCGGCCGCTCCGCGAGCAGCGAGAGCAGCGCATGATCGGGTCGGATCGAGGCGATCATCAGCCCGTCGATCCGCCCCTCGAGCACGAGCCTGGCGAACAGCTCGCCCGCCTCTTGCTCCTCGAAGTCCTCCGCGAGCATGACGGTGAAGTCGAGCTCGGCCGCACGCCGGAAGGCGCCGCGCATGAGCTGCGTGTAGACGGGATTGCCGAGCGCGGGGACGAGTAGCCCGAGCGCCCCCGTCTGGGCGCGACGCAGCCCGCGTGCGGCCGCGTGTGGCCGGTAGCCGAGCTCTCGCGCCGCCTCGAGCACGCGGGTACGCAGCTCGTCGCCGACGGAGAGAGTCGGGTCGCAGTTCAGGATCCGCGAGGCGATCGGCTTCGACGTACCCGCTGCTCCGGCGACGTCGGCGAGGCGGGCCCTGACGCGCAGCTGCTCTCCCTGGGGCGCGCTCACGGCGTGAGAGCGTAGCCGGGACGCAGCCACCCTGCATTCGGGCTCGTCTACGGTCGTGGGAATATCATTCGCTCTCACCCGGCGGCCGGGGGCCGCCACGTCCGGAATGGGAGGTTTCGCCATGGCCGAGATCCGCGGATGCGACCTCATCGCCGAGTACCTGATCCGCGAGCGGGTGCCCTACCTGTTCGGCTATGCCGGGCACGGCGCCGTCGGGCTCCTGGACGGGGTGTTCGACCGGCTGGACGAGATCAAGATCGTCTTCCCCCGGATCGAGACCGCCGCCGGCTACATGGCGGACGCCTACTTCCGCGCCTGCGGGGATCCCGTCGCCGTGTACACGTCCACGGGCCCGGGACCGATGCTGCTGACGGCCGCGATGGCAAACGCGTTCTACGACTCGTCGGCGTTCGTCGCGATCACGGGCCAGGTCGCCACCACCCAGTTCGACTCGGGAGCGCTCCAGGAGGAGTACCGCTACTACCAGGCCGACTTCCCGAGCATGGCGAAGGTGATCTCCAAGCGCTCGTTCCAGCCTCACTCGGTCCGCGACCTCGCGAAGTTCCTGCCGAAGGCGTTCAAACTCGCTCGCACCGGCCGCCCCGGGCCCGTCCACCTCGACGTGCCCTACGACCTGTGGGTCCGCTCGGGCGATGCCGAGGTGCCCGAGCCGTCGGAGCGTTCTGAGATGCTCCAGTGGCGCACGCCGGGGTCGCCGGAGGCGGTCGAGCGGGCGCTCGATCTGCTGCTCGCCGCGCGCCGGCCGCTGATCCTGTCGGGCGGCGGCGTCATCTGCTCCGACGCCACCGCCGAGCTGGCCGCCTTCGCCGAGCACGTCAACATCCCCGTCTACACGAGCTTCATGGGCAAGGGTGGCCTATCGGCCCGCCATCCACTCCACCTCGGTGTCGCCGGCTGCTGGGGCGAGTACCCGGCCCAGGAGGCGGCGCGCAACGCCGACGTGATCCTCGCGCTCGGCGCGCGCTTCTCCGACATCCACTGCTCGTCCTGGCTTCCCGGCTACACGTACAACATCCCGCCGACGAAGTTGATCCACGTCGACATCGACTCGCAGGAGATCGGCCGCAACTACCCGACCGAGCTCGGGATCGTCGGCGACGCCCGCGAGGTCCTGAAGCAGCTCCTCGCCATGGCGGAGCGCAAGGGGCCGAGGCGGGAGCGCTCGCCCTGGAACGAGCAGGTCGAGGCGTACAAGCAGGAATGGTCGAACTACATCGAGCCGGAGAAGGCTTCGGACGCCGTCCCGATCGATCCCCGCCGCGTGATCCGGGACCTGCGCGCAGCCGCGCCGGACGGCACGCTGATGATCACCGACACGGGCAACCACCAGTGCTGGGTCGAGCAGTACTGGGACGTGTACGAGCCGCGGGCGATGTTCACGCCGGGCGGCTTCGCCGGTATGGGCTTCGGCACCTGTGGCGTACTCGGCGTCAAGCTCGCTCGTCCCGACCGGCCCGCCGTGTGCGTGACCAGCGACGGAAGCTGGATGATGTTCCCCGGCGCGGTCGCGACCGCGGTCGAGCACGACATCCCCGTCGTCTGGGTGCTCCTGAACAACTACACGATCGGCGTCATCCGGGACCTCCAGCGCTTCTACATGGACGGCCGCGAGGTCGGCACGAGCTTCATGAAACACTCGACCGGCGAGCTCTGGAACCCCGACTTCGCGAAGATGGCCGAGGCGATGGGCGCCGGCGCGTGCACCGTCGAGCACCCGTCCGATCTCTCCTCGGCCTTCGAGACGGCGTTCTCAGCCGGCAAGCCGTACCTCGTCGAGGTGAAGGTCAATCGCGACACGCCGGTGCCGCTGATCGGCACCTGGCACTTCGACCCGATCCCGCAGGCGGAGCCCCTGTTCGGGCGGGCGCACCCGTTCGGAGCGTGAGCCTCTACCCGCTCACGGCGATCGTCGGACAGGAGCGCCTGAAGCGGGCGCTCCTGCTCAACGCCGTCAACCCGGCGATCGGCGGCCTGCTCGTCCAGGGCCCAAGCGGCACGGCGAAATCGACAGCGGTGCGCGGGCTTGCCGAGCTGCTGCCGGAGCTCGAGGTCGTCGCCGACTGCCCCTACTCCTGCGATCCCCGCTGGCCCTGCGACGCGTGCGCCGCGCGGGTAGCGGGGGGCGAGGAGCTGCCCGTCGTCAGCCGGCGCCGGCGAATCGTCGACCTGCCGCTGAACGCGACCGAGGACCGCGTCTGCGGCACGGTCGACATCGCGCGGGCGCTGCGCGAGGGCGAGAAGGCGCTCGAGCCCGGCCTGCTCGCGGAGGCGAACCGCGGCATCCTCTACGTCGATGAGATCAACCTACTCGACGACCACCTCACGGACGTTCTGCTCGACGCCGCCGCGCTCGGCGTCAACGTCGTCGAGCGCGAGGGCGTCTCCGTGTCCCACCCGGCACGGTTCCTGCTCGTCGGCACGATGAACCCCGAGGAGGGCGACCTGCGCCCGCAGCTCGCCGACCGGCTCGGACTGCAGGTCGAGGTGGAGCCGCTCGCCGACGTGCGGGCTCGGGTCGAAGTGCTGCGCCGGCGCGAGGCGTTCACGGCCGATCCCGGCGGCTTCCTCGCAGGCTGGCGGCAAGAGCAGGACGCGCTCGCGGGGAGCGTGGCCGGCGCCGAGGAGTTGCTCGCGCGCGTCCGCGTTCCGGAACGGCTCTACGCAGGAATCGCCGAGCTGGCCCTGCGCGTCGGCACGGGCAGCCACCGCGCCGACATCACGATGCTCGAGTGCGCGAAGGCGGTGTCAGCGCTCGAGGGTCGCGATACGGTGCGCTCGGGCGACGTGGTCGACGCGGCCGAGCTCGCGCTCGGGCACAGGCTCGCGTTCGACCCGTTCGCGCCGGCGCCGACGGTTACCCGCACGGACCTCGAGCGTTTGCTCGACGACATCCTCGAGATCGGGGTCGAGGAAAAAAAAGCGCTCCGCCCGGCGAGGGCGGCCCGGGGCGGAGCCTCCAGCTGATCGAGGGTACACCGGCGGTGGAGACGGTCGAGGCCGAGCCGGCGTACGCGTTCCCGCGCGACCTGCCGCGCGACCGGCTCGAGCGAGCCGCGATCGGCCACCGAGTCCGCTCGCTCGTCAGCCACCGCCGGGGAAAGTACACCCGAACCCGGCTCGCGACCGACGGCGCGGCCGACCTCGCCCTCGACGCGACGCTGCGGGCGGCGGCCCTTCGCGGCCGGCGCGCCCGCCGGATCGCGATTGAGCCGGGCGACCTGCGCCGGAAGGTGCGTGAGCACCGCTCGCCGTTCGCCGTCTGCTTCGTCGTCGATAACAGCTACTCCGTCCACGCCGAGCGCATGGTCGAGAAGGTGAAGGGGCTGACGCTCGAGCTGCTCTCGGACGCCGCTGACCGCGGCGACCGGGTCGCGCTCGTGGCGTTCAAGCGCGGCCTGCCGGAGGCCGCGGTCGCGCTGCCGCTGACGCGCAGCGCGTCACACGCGACGGCGCGGCTCCAGTCGATCCCGCTCTCGGGGCGCACGCCGCTCGCGGACGCGCTCAAGCAGGCCGGGCGGCTGCTGCGCCAGGAGCTGCGAAAGCACGCGAACGTCGTCCCGCTCGTCGTCTGCGTCACAGACGGCCTTCCGACCGCACCGCTCCGGCCCGGCGGCGACCCGCTCGCCGATGCGCTCGCCGAGGCACGGGCCCTGCGCCGGGCCGGGATCGCGCTCGTCGTCGCTGACACTGCGACCGGCAGGGGCGGCCGGGCGCTGGCACTCGCCGAGGCCGGTGGCGGCCACTGCCTCCCGTTCGCGCGCCTCGCCCCGGGCACGCTGACGTCCCTGCTCGGGGAGGGCGACTGATGGCCGCGACGGCGGGGCGATCGCTCGACTGGGCGCCGGCTCCCCTCACCGAGGGCGACGTGCTGGCCGCGTTCGCGGCCCACTGCCGCGAAGCGCTCGAGGACGTCGAAGTGCTCGACCAGGGGCCAACCCGGCTCGTCGCGCGCTGGCGCCGGGAGACGAGCGCGGTGGAGCTGCTCACCGACCCGCCCGTGCGCCCCCTCGCAGCGCAACCGCAGCCGACGCTCTACCTGCTCGAGCTGCGAGGCGAGCTCGACGGGATCGCCGAGCGCTTCGCCGCCGAGCCGGCGCTCCGCGCGAGCGTCGGGCTCGCCGACCTCGTCCGGCTTGAGAAGATCGCAACCGTGCGCTCGAGCGTGTTCGTCTACTTCGAGTGGTTCCTGCGTGACGCCTACGGCGTCCGGCTGCTCACGTCCGCTGCCTTCACCCGCCGCTTGATCGCGCGCGGCCAGCTCCACCTCGGGTTCGGGTGAAGGCGGGGCACCGTGGTAGCCTGCGGCTGACCCCGAGACCGGATCCGGATGGGAGGAACGATGGCGTACCGGGCAGTGATCCCCTACGAGTCGCTCGACCCGCTCACGATCGGCTCCTCGGACGACGAGAGCAAGGTCAACAGGGACACGCTCGAGCTCGAGATCCCGGAGCGCAACCTGCTCGCGGCGATCTACCCGGACGAGCCGGCGCCCGTGCCCGACGCGACCGAGGCCGCCCGCTACGCGCTCGAGCATCCCGTGTCGGGGCCGAGCTTCTCCAGCCTCCTGCGGGACGCGACGAGCGTCGCGATCGTGATCGACAACCAGTTTCGCCCCACGCCCCAGGCGAAGCTCCTGCCGGCCGTCTTCGACGCGGTCGAGGCGGCCGGGATCGAGAGCGCGCGGGTCGTCTGCGCGAACGGCAAGGTCTTCCCGATGTCCGAGACGGACATCCCGCAGAAGCTCGGCCCGGAGAACCTCGCGCGGATGGAGCGCCTCGGAATCCCGTTCTTCCAGAACGAGCCGCGCAACGAGAAGCTGTACACGTTCGTCGGCGTCACCTCGCGGGGCACGCCGGTGTGGCTGCACCGGGAGGTGGCGGCGGCGGACGTCACGATCACGATCGGCCAGGCCCAGTCGAACCACTGGGGCGCGGGCGGCGGCGGCAAGCTGATCCTCCCCGGCGTCGTCTCCGACGAGACGATCGAGGCCAACCACTGCAACCTCGTCCCCTCGCCGCAGACCCACTACGGCGCCTACGCGGGGCCGATGCGCTCCGACATCGACGAGGCCGCGTCGATGTGCGGGCTCACCTGCACGATGAACGTCGTCCTCGACACGCACGGCCGGGTGATCGACTGCGTCTTCGGCTCGCACCCGGACGCGCATCGGCAGGCGATCGGCCGCTTCAACGAGATCTACACGTACGAGCACCCCGGCCCGGCCGACATCGCGATCTGCGGCGTCTTCGCGCCCACCGACCACCTCTTCTTCCATACGGGCTGGGGCTGCATGTCCGCCGACCTGGTCGTCAAGGAGGGCGGCACGATCATCTACTGCAGCCCCTCGCCGGGCGTCTCGACCGCGATCGGCGACTTCCCCGGGCTCGCGCTGATGGACCTGATGAAGCCGTACCTGCCGCCGACCCGGGAGAACTACGAGCGGGTGCTGAGGGACATCCACGCCCGCGCGATCCAGATGTGGGCGGGCTGCATCTGGGTGCCGATCTACGAGGTGATGACCCGCAAGCACCTGAAGCTCGTCACGATCGAGGAGAACCTCGAGCTGGCGGCGGACGTCGGGATCGACGCGACCACCTCGCTCGACGCGGCGTTCGCCGAGGCGCTCGGACGTCACGGCGAGGACGCGAAGGTGGTCGTGCTCCCGTTCGCCCGCTACCAGCATCCGCGAAACGCGGTGCGGATGCACGCCGAGGACGTCAGGCCGCTCGAGGAGGTCCGGCTGTAGGCGCCGGCGGCGACCCGCGCCCCGGTGCGATCCGCGGCTCGACCACGATCGTCGAGATCCTCCGCTGCTACCCCGGTGGGGAGGCGGCCCGCCTGATGTCCCGGCTCGCCTGGCCGTGCGCGCACTGCGGCGGCGCCTTCCACGAGCCGTTGACTCTGGCCGCGAAGCGCCACCGCAACGACCCGCGAGCCGTGCTGGAAGCGTTCCGGGCGCTCGAGCGGCGGGGCGGGCCGACCGAGACCGAGATCCGCCGTGCCGCCGAGAAGCACCGAGCCTGAGGTCGAGCGCGCCGGGGAGCCACGCTGAGGCCGGGGACCGCCCGGATGCGACTGCAGGGTGTCCTCTTCGATCTCGACGGCACGCTCGCCGACACGGAGGCGGCCGAGCGACGGGCCTGGCCCGCGCTCGCTGCGCTCCTTCGCAGCCACGCCCCGGAGGCAGACCCGGTCGAGCTGCAGCGCCGCTACGACCGCGTCTTCGCAGCCAACTGGGCCGATTACCTCGAGGGCCGGGTCGACTTCACGACCTACCGCCGGCGCCGGCTGACCGAAGCGCTCGCACCCTGGCGGGAGGTGGACGACGGGCTGTTCGAGACCTACCGGCTCGAGAAGCGCCGGGCGGTCGAGACGCTCGAGCTGTTCCCCGGCGCGGTCGAAGCGATCCGCTCCCTGCGCGAGCACGGCCTGCGCGTCGGCCTGCTCACGAACGGCCCGTCCGTCCTCCAGCGGCGCAAGCTCGCCGTCACCGGGCTCGCCGCCGAGCTCGAGGCGATCGCGATCTCGGAGGAGATCGGAGCGGCGAAGCCCGCCCGGGAGGCGTTCGAGCTCGCGGCCGGGCTGCTCGGTTGCGAGCTCCGGCGAACGGCGATGGTCGGCGACTCGCTCGCCTACGACATCGCCGGGGCGCTCGCGGCCGGGCTGGCGGCGGCCGTGCTCGTCGGCGCCGAACCGGGGGCGGCGCCCCCGGGCGCCACCGCCGCACCGTCGCTGGCGGCGGTGCCGGACGCGCTCAGCGGGCGCTCAGGCGGCCGAGGAAGACGGCGTTGAGGGAGCCCGAGCGCAGCGGCTCGCGGGCGATCTCGACCCGCTCGTAGCCCGCCGCCCGAGCCGCGGCGATCACCTCGGCGCTCCCCGCGGGGGTGAGCGCGCGCGCCAGCTCGGCGGCGGCGAGCTCGACGCGCCCGAGCGGGCCGAAGTGGCGGACGCGGAGCTCGCGGTAGCCGAGCGCCTTCAGGGCCAGCTCGGCCCGGTCGATCCGCGCGAGCGCCTCCGGCTCGACGGGCGTCCCGTACGGGAGACGGGAAGCGAGGCAGGGGGAGGCGGCTTTGCCGGCGCTCGGAACCGCGAGCGAGCGGGCGAGTGCGCGCACCTCCTCCTTGCCGAGCCCCGCCTCGAGCAGCGGGTGGACGACGCCGTGCTCGGCGGCGGCCCGCAGGCCCGGACGCCAGTCCCCCTCGTCGTCGGCGTTGGCGCCGGAGAGCAAGGTGGCGAAGCCGCGGCGGCGGCCGAGCTCCGCGAGCCGCCCGTACAGCTCCGACTTGCAGTGGTAGCAGCGGTCGGGCCCGTTCGCGCGGTAGCCCGCCCGGTCGAGCTCCGCGGTCGAGATCTCCTCGTGGGCGATCCCGACCGCCCTGGCCACGGCGCGGGCGCCGTCGAGCTCGCCCGTTGCGAGTGCGGGCGAGACCGCCGTGACCGCGAGGGCCCGGTCGCCGAGCACGCGGGCGGCGAGAGCGGCGACGAGCGACGAGTCGACGCCGCCCGAGAACGCGACCACGGCGCTCCCCAGCTCGCCGATCCGCCGCTCGAGGCCGGCGAGCGGGCTCATCGCCCCTCCGCCCGGGCGAGCGCCTCCGCCCAGACCGACTTGACCGCCCGGCCCGAGCGGCGGGCGACAGCGGCGCAGTCGTCGTGCTCCGGAGCGACGTTGACGACCCGACCGTCGAGCAGGCCGACCTTGACGCGCACGGGCTCGCCCTCGACCTCGACGGTGCGTTCCTCGCGCTCGAGCTCGCGGCGCTCGAGGCGGGAGATGCGGACGCCGAGCGTGCTCGTCTCCTCGAGGATCGCCGCGGTCACCGCCCGCTCGAGCGCCGGGCGGGCGAGCGCGGCGAGGACGATCCCGGGCCGGCCCTTCTTCATCTGCGCGGGCACGGTCCAGACGTCGAGCGCCCCGGCCGCGAAGCAGCGCTCGACCGCGTCGGGCACGAGCTCCGGGTTGAGGTCGTCGAGGTTCGTCTCGATCAGAACGACCTCGGCCGCCGGCGTGACCGCCGTCCCGACCAGGACGCGCAGCAGGTTCGGGCGGTCCGGGAAGTCGCCCGACCCGGCCCCGTAGCCGACCCGCTCGAGCGCGAGCGCTGGCGGCGGCCCGAACGACTCGACCAGTTCGGCGGCGAGTGCCGCACCGGTCGGCGTCACGAGCTCCCGGGCCCCCTCGACCCCGCTGACGATCGCGCCGCGCAGGAGCTCGACGGTCGCCGGGGCCGGCACGGGCAGGACGCCGTGCGCCGCCTCGACCAGCCCGCGCGTGTAGGGGAGCGGCGAGCAGAGCACCCGCTCGATCGCGAGCTCCTCGAGCAGGAGCGCCGCGCCGCAGACGTCGACCAGCGTGTCGACGCCGCCGAGCTCGTGGAAGTGGACGTGGTCGACGTCGCTGCCGTGGATCTTCGCCTCGGCTTCGGCCAGCCGCCGGAGAGCGCCGAGCGCCCGGGCGCGCGCACGGGGCGGCAGGTCGGCCGCCTCGACGAGCTCCCGCATCGCCCGCCAGGTGCGCGGCGGCGGCGAGGGGGGCTGCACGACCTCGACGTGGAGCGCCCCGACGCCGTGGCGCTCGACCCGCTGGCTGCGGATCTCGACCGGGCCGAGCCGCAGCCGCTCCGGGACGGAGCGCAAGGCGTCCACGCTCGCGCCCGCGTCGAGCAGGGCCGCGAGCAGCATGTCGCCGGCGATGCCGCCGACGCAGTCGAGGTAGGCGAGCCGGGCCACGTCAGGCAACCGCCCGGTCGAGGGTCATCGCGCGCCCCCGGCCGCGCGGGCGATCCGCGCCGCGATCGTTCCGGCCCCGAAGCCGTCGTCGATGCCGACGACGGCGAGCCCGGCCGCGCAGGAGCAGAGCATCGCGTTCAGGGCGGTGCGGCCGCCATCGGCGGAGCCGTAGCCGACGCTCGTCGGCACGCCGATCACCGGGCAGGCGGCGAGGCCGCCGACGACGCTCGCGAGCGCGGCGTCCATGCCGGCGGCGACGACGACGCAGTCCGCCCGGGCGAGGTCCGGCAGCACCGCGGCGAGCCGGTGGATACCCGCGACGCCGACGTCCTCGTGAACGGCGCTGCCGGCGCCGAGCAGCTCGGCCCGGATCCGCGCCTCGTGCAGCACCGGCCCGTCGGAGGTCCCGGCGGACAGGAGCACGACCAGGCCGACCGGCTCGGGCAGCGAGCGGGCGACCCAGACCGCGCGGGCGCGCTCGTCCTCCCGGGCGCCGGGCGCGGCCGCGCGCACGGCCGCCCGGGTCTCCTCACCGGCCCGCGTCACGAGCACGGAGCCCGCGCCCCCCTCGAGCAGCGCACCGACGATCGCGGCCACCTGCGCCGGCGTCTTGCCCTCGGCCAGGACGGCCTCGGGCGCGCCCTGGCGCAGCTCGCGGTGAACGTCGACCATGGCGAAGCCGAGGTCGCGGTACGGCAGCTCGGCGAGCCGCTCGAGCGCCTCCGCGGGGGCCACCTCCCCCCGCTTCACCGCATCGAGCAGCGCCTCGAGCTCGCCGCGCAGGCCCGCCATGGGCCGATTATCGCGGCTGCCGCGTGCGCGCCGGAGCCCGGAGGCGACCGTGAGGGCAAACGCCCGCAGCAGCTTCCGCCGGCCCGGAGCGACCTTCCGGGCGGAGGTGACGCGGGCCGCGCGCCGGCGCGGCCCGCTCTACGCGTGGTCAGAAAGGGCGATCGAGCCGGTCGCCCGGCCGCGTCGGCATGGCGGCGGGGGTTATCCTCGACCTGCCCGCCATGCCCGAGCCAGCCCCAGACGGCACCGAGATCTCGCCGGCCGAGAGCCGCCGGCTCGCCACCGGGCTGACCGTGTACGGGCTGCTCGGGATCGCGCTCTCCGTCGCGGCGATCGTCGCCGCGCTCTGGCTCGACGGGGCGTTCGGAGGGACGCAGGAGGACGTGGCGGCTCAGGTCGCCGGGCTCGAGCTCACGGTCGACAAGACCGAGACGAGCCTGCGCAACACCGCCGACTCGCTCGACGGCTTCGCCGTCACCTTCGAGAGCACCTCGGCGGGGCTCGCCCAGATGGGCGAGGTGACCACGCGGCTCGCGACCGTGCTCGACGATCTCGCGGCGTTCTTCGCCACGATCGAGCCGCTCGTCGGCTCGGTGCCGGCCTTCGACGGGGCCTCCGACGAGCTGGCCGAGCTCGAGCGAAGCCTCGCCGCGGTCGCGGCCGACCTGACCGCGAACCGCGGCCAGCTCGGGACGACCAGCGCCTCGCTGCGGGAGCTCGCGACCCAGCTCGACGCCGTCGAGGCGACGCTCGCGACCGGCGTGATCGACGAGCGGGTCGGGCAGGGCTTCGATTTCCTCCGGGCCGCGATCGTCGCGCTGACGGTCTGGTTCGCCCTCCCCGCCCTCGCGGCGCTCCTGATCGGGATCTGGCTGCGGCGCGCGGTTGCGCCGCGGGGGGCGGCCGCGCCATGACGCCCGCGGCCCGGGACTGGGTCGGGCAGCCGCTGGCACGGCTCGAGGACGAGGCGCTCCTGCGTGGGGCCGGTCGCTACCTCGACGATCTCGACCCGGTCCCCGGCGCCTGCCACGCCGCCGTCCTGCGCTCACAGCTCGCCCACGCCAGGATCACGAGGCTCGACCCGGCGGCGGCGCTCGAGCTGCCCGGGGTCGTCGGCGTCCTCACCGGCGCCGACGTCGCCGCGCTCTCCCGGCCGTTTCCGGCCGCGGTCGACGCCTCGATCCCGTACCGGGCCGCGGCCGTTGACGTGGCCCGCTACGCGGGCGAGCCGCTCGCGGTCGTCGTCGCGCGCGACCGCTACGTCGCCGAGGACGCGCTCGAGCTCGTCGAGGTCGAGTACGAGCCGCTCCCGGCCGTGCTCGACCCGCTCGAGGCCGCGGCCACGGAGGGGCTGCTCGCCTCCGAGCGCGCGTTCCGTTACGGCAACCCGGAGAGCGCGCTCGCCTCCGCGCAGCTCGTCGTCCGGGAGCGGTTCTCGTTCCCGCGCTGGAGCTGCACGCCGCTCGAGTGCTACGGGGTGGTGGCCGACTGGGACGAGGCGAGCGGGTCGCTGACGGCGTGGGCGAACTTCCAGGGCCCGTTCACGCTCCACTCGGTCGCGGCGGCCGCGCTCGGCCTGCCCGGCTCGAAGCTGCGCCTGATCACGCCGCGCGACTCGGGCGGCAGCTTCGGGATCAAGTCGACCGTCTACCCCTACATCGTCCTGATGGGCCTCGCCTCGCGCAAGCTCGGCGTCCCGGTGCGCTGGAGCGAGGACCGGCTCGAGCACCTCGCCGGCAGCTCGGGCGCGACCGCGCGGGTCACCGAGGTGGAGGCGGGCTTCTCTGCCGACGGTGAGCTCGTCGCCCTGCGCTACGACGTCGTCGAGGACGTCGGCGCCTACGTGCGCGCCCCCGAGCCGGCGACGCTCTACCGGATGCACGGGTCGCTCACGGGTGCCTACCGCACCCGCAACGTCGCGGCGCGAAACCGGGTCGTCTTGACGAACCGCTGCCCGACCGGCCTCAATCGCGGCTTCGGCGGCCCCCAGCTCTACTTCGCGCTCGAGCGGACGATGGCGATCGCCGCGCGGCGGCTCGGCCTCGACCCGGCCGAGCTCGCGCGCCGCAACCTGATCCGGGCGGACGAGCAGCCGTACCGCACCCCCTCCGGTGGCCTGTACGACTCGGGCGACTACCCCGCCTGCCTCGCCGACGCGCTCGCGCTCGCCCGCGACGACGAGCGCCTCGCCGAGCGCGTGCGGGCGCGGGCGGACGGGCGGCTCGTCGGCATCGGGATCGCCTGCGTGGTCGAGCCGTCGATCTCGAACATGGGCTACATCACGCTCGCACGCACGGCCGGGGAGCGAGCGGCCGAGCTGCCGAAGTCGGGCAACGCCGAGGGCGCCTCGGTGCAGGTCAGCCCGCTCGGCGGGATCACGGTCCGCGTCGCAACCGCCGGTCAGGGCCAGGGGCACGCGACCGTGGCCGCCCAGATCGTCGCCGACCGGCTCGGCGTGACCCCCTCGGAGGTCGAGGTGCTGACCGAGCTCGACACCTCGACGAGCGCCTGGACCGTCTCGTCCGGCAGCTACTCGTCCCGCTTCGCCGGCGTCAGCGCCGGCGCTGTCCTGCGCGCGGCGGAGCGGGTGGCGGACCAGGCGCGCCGGATCGCCGCCCACCTGCTCGAGTGCGACCCGGAAGACGTCGAGCTCGCGGACGGCCGCGCCCGCGTCACCGGCGGCGGCGACGGCGTCTCGCTGCGGCGCATCGCCGGCGTCGCCCACTGGAACCCGGAGTCGCTGCCACCCGGGCTCGAGCCGGGGCTACAGGCGACCGCGTTCCACGCCGCCCCCAACCTCGATCCGCCTGACGAAGACGACCGGGTCGCGTCCTCGGCGGCTCACGGCTTCCTCGCCGATGTCGCGGTCGTCGAGGTCGAGCGCGAGACCGGCCGCGTCCGCGTCCTCGACTACGTCTCGGTGCACGACGCGGGCCGGCTACTCAACCCGCTGCTCGCGGCGGGCCAGGTGCGCGGCGGCTTCGCGCACGGGGCCGGCATCGCCCTGCTCGAGCGGACGGTCTACGACGAGGACGGCAACCTCCTGACCGGCAGCTTCCTGGACTACCTCTGCCTGACCGCGCCCGAGCTGCCGCCGCTGACGACCGGCCACCGGGAGTCGCCCTCGCCGTTCACGCCGCTCGGCGCCAAGGGCCTCGGCGAGGGAACGACGATGAGCGTCCCGGCCGCGCTCGGGAACGCGGTCGCGGACGCGCTCGGCCGCGACGACGTCGAGCTGCCGCTGACGGCACCGCGAGTCTGGGAGCTCCTCGCGTGAAGCCGCCCCCGTTTCGCTACGAGCGGCCGGAATCGCTCGAGCAAGCGCTCGGCCTCCTCGCCGAGCACGGCGACGAGGCCAAGGTGCTGGCGGGCGGTCAGAGCCTCGTGCCCCTGCTCTCGATGCGCTTCGCCCGCCCAGCGGTGCTGGTCGACGTCAACCGCCTGCCCGGGCTCGACGCCGTCACGGCCGTGAACGGCCACGTCCGCGCCGGCGCGCTCGCGCGCCAGAACGCGTTCGGCGCCGCCCCGCTCGTGCGAGCGCTGCTGCCGCTCGCGGCCGAGGCGGTGCCGCACATCGGCCACGTCGCGACCCGCAACCGCGGCACCGTCGGCGGCTCGATCGCCCACGCCGATGCCCGCGCCGAGCTGCCGCTCGTGCTGGCCGCGCTCGGTGGCGGCGCCGTGCTCGCGTCAGTCCGAGGCCGGCGCGAGCTCGGCGCCGCGGACCTGTTCGTCACGCACTTCACCGCCGCGCTCGAGCCGGACGAGCTGCTGGTCGAGACCGTCTGGCCCGCGGCGGTCCCGGGCAGCGGCCACGCGTTCGAGGAGCTCGGTCTGCGCGCCGGCGACTTCGCGCTCGGCATGGCGGCCTGCGTGCTCAAGAGGGAAGCCGGCCGGGTCGCGGGAGCGCGCGTGACGGTCGGGGCGGTCACCGACCGCCCGACCCCGGTGCCCGAGGCCGAGACGCTGCTCGAGGGGGAGGCGGTCGGGCCCGAGCTCGCGCGCGAGGCCGGGCGGGCGGCGGCGCTGACGGTCGATCCGGCGGATTCCCTGCACGCGTCCGCGGCCTACCAGCGCCACCTGACCGGGCTGCTCGTCGAGCGCGCGGTGCTGCGGGCGTGGCAGGCGGCGGGATGATCCCGCTCGAGGTGACCGTCAACGGGCGCCGCTACCTCGAGCGGGTGCCGGAGCGGCTCCTCCTCTCCGACTTCATCCGCCACACGCTCGGGCTGACCGGTACGCACGTCGGCTGCGAGCACGGCGTCTGCGGCTGCTGCACGATCCTCCTCGACGGGGTCTCCGTCCGCTCCTGCCTGCTCCTCGCCGTCCAGGTCGACGGGTCGGAGCTCGTGACGGTCGAGGGGCTCGCGGGCGGCGGTGAGCTGACCGCCCTGCAGCGGGCGTTCCGGGAGCGGCACGCGCTCCAGTGCGGCTTCTGCACGCCCGGGATCCTGATCGCGGCGACCGACTTCCTCGCGCGCACGCGGGAGCCGACGCGCGAGCAGGCGGTCGATCTGCTCTCCGGGCATCTGTGCCGCTGCACGGGCTACGAGCCGATCGTGGCGGCCATCCTCGACGCGGCGGGCGGTCGGTGAACCTGGCGCTCACGCTGCTCTACGCGGCCGAGCGCACCCCCGAGGCGGAGGCGCTCGTCGAAGGCGACGTGCGGGTCACCTACCGGGAGTTGCGCGACCGGGCCGCCCGGCTCGCCGCCGGTCTCGCCGCGCGCGGGATCGAGCCCGGCGACCGCGTGGCCCTGGTCGCGCGGAACCGGCTCGAGTCGGCCGAGCTCCTCTGGGCCTGCGCGTGGCTCGGCGCCGTGCTCGTGCCGCTCTCCCACCGGATCGCGCGCACGGACCTCGACTACTGCGTCGCCGACTCCGGCGCGAAGCTCCTCGTCGAGGCCGACGAGGACGTCTCCCCGCTGCGCGCACGCGCCGGGCATCCGGGGGCGCTCGACCTCGACGAGCGCGAGCCGGCGATCATGCTCTACACGTCGGGGACGACCGGCCGGCCCAAGGGCGTCCCCCGGTCCCACCGGGCCGACCGGGCCGCCGGTCTCTCCCAGGTGCTCCAGCACGGCTACCGGCCGGGCGACCGGACGCTCGGCGTGATGCCCCTCTACCACACGATGGGCGTGCACTCGCTGGTCGCGATGGCGCTCGCCGGCGGCTGCTACGTCTGCCAGCGCGACTGGGACGCCGCCGGCGCGCTCGAGCTGGTCGAGCGCGAGCGGCTCACGTCGCTCTACCTCGCCCCCACCCTCTTCCACGACCTCGTCGAGAGCCCCGCGCTCGCGGAGCGCGACCGCAGCTCGGTCGAGGTGATCGGCTACGCGGGCTCGTCGATGACCGGCGCGCTCGCGGAGCGCTGCGCCAGCGTCTTCGCCCCGCGCCGGTTCTTCAACCACTACGGGTCGACCGAGATCTACACGTTCTCGCTCCACCCCGACCAGGCCGCGAAGCCGGGCTGCGCCGGCCGGGCGGCCCTGAACGCACGCCTGCGCCTGCTCCGTCCCGATCCGGAGGCGGGCGCGGACGACGAAGCCGGTCCCGGCGAGGACGGTCAGGTCGCCTGCCACCTCTCCTCCGACGAGGCCTTTGCCGGCTACTGGAAACGCCCCGACGCGGACGCGAAGGCGCTCCGGGCCGGCTGGTACCTGACCGGCGACCTCGCCCGCCTCGACGCGGACGGCGAGCTCTGGCTGGTCGGGCGGGTCGACGACATGATCATCTCGGGCGGCGAGAACATCCACCCGCTCGAGATCGAGGAGGTGCTGGTCCGCGCCCCCGGGGTGCGGGAGGTCGCCGTGGTCGGAGCTCCCGACGATCGCTGGGGGCAGCGGGTGGTCGCGTACGTGGTCGCCGAGCCGGGCGTGACGGCGGCGGCGCTCGACGCGTTCTGCCTCGCCTCGCCCGGGCTGGCCCGCTTCAAGCGCCCGCGCGAGTACCGTTTCGCCGAGACGCTGCCGAAGAGCCCGTCCGGCAAGCTCCTGCGCCGGCTACTCAGGGAAGGAGAGACCGCTTGACCCACGACGGCTTCCGCAGCGAGCGCGACGAGGCGCGCGGCGTCACCACGATCACGCTCGACGTCCCGGAGAAGCTGAACCGCGTCTCGATGCCCGCGCGCGAGCAGCTCGCCGCGCTGTTCGACGAGCTGGGCGCCGACCCGTCCGTGCGGGCGGTGGTGCTGACCGGCGCCGGCGGCAAAGCCTTCACCGCCGGCGGCGACATCCCCGGCTTCCTCGAGCGCGACCCCGAAGAGCTCTCCCGCCTCGCCTGGAACGTGGCGGCGGCGGAGCGCTGCCCCAAGCCGGTGGTCGCGAAGCTGCGCGGCTGGTGCCTCGGGGTCGGGCTCGAGCTCGCCCTCGCCTGTGACTTCCGGATCGCCGCCGACGACGTCCAGCTCGGTCTCCCGGAGGTCGGGCTCGGCATGATCCCCGGCTCGGGCGGCTCGCAGCGGCTCGCCCGCCTCATCGGCCTCGGGCGGGCGAAGGACGTGGTCATGCGTCGCCGCCGGATCCCGGCCGCGGACGCGCTCGCCTGGGGTCTCGTCTCGGAGGTGGTGCCGCCGGACGAGCTCGACGCCGCGACCGACCGCGCCGTCGACGAGCTGCTCGCGCTCTCGCCGCTCGCGCTCGCGATGGCGAAGCGCGTCCTCAACCACGCCTACGACGGGCCGCTGCACGTCGGGCTCGAGCTCGAGGGGCTCGCGTACGGGCTGCTCCGCTCGAGCCACGACTTCCGGGAGGGCGTCGAGGCGTTCGTCGAAGGTCGGCAGCCGCGCTTCGAGGGCCGCTGAGGCCGCTCACTCGGTCGTGCCGGTCTCGGTCTCCTCGGAAAGCCCGATTCCGGTCAGCTCGACCGCGCTCACCCGCCCCGCCCCGCTCGTCACCTCGATCGCGGCCGTCCGCTCGCCGCCCCCGGCCGGGGCGAACACGACCTCGATCGTGCACCTGGCGCCGGGCTCGACCCGGTCGCCGGTCGCGCAGTCGCCGCCGAGCCGGTAGTCGTCCGCCGCGTCACCCGTCAGCGCGACGTCGGCGACCGTGAAGGCGACCGTGCCGGCGTTGCGCAGCGTGATCGCGGCGGGGTCGCTCTCCCCGCCGACCCCGACCTCGCCGAAGTCGACGCTGCCGGGATCGAGCACGACCTCGGCCTTGCCCGTCCCCTCGCCGGCGAGCGCGACCTGCAGCGGCCCGCCGGCGCCGTCGTGCTCGATCACGAGCACGGCCGAGCGCTTGCCGGGCTCGCGGGGAGCGAAGGTGACGGCGATCGTGCAGGTGCCTCCCGCCTTCACCTTCTCCGCCGTCGAGCAGCCGGTCTTCTTCGCGAGCCGGAAGTCATCGGCGTTCCTGCCGTCGATCGCGAGCGTCGAGAGCTCGAGCGGTGCGTTGCCCGCGTTCGTGAGGGTGAGCTGGCGGGTGCGCTTGCCCTGGCCGAGTCCGACCGAGCCGAAGTCGAGGCGCGTGGTCTCGAGCACGACCGCCGGCTCGCCGATCCCGCTGCCCTTGAGCTCGAGCGACTGCGGTCCCGGGCCGTCGGCGAGGCGGATCACGACCCGGGCGGCACGCTCGCCCCGCCCGCCCGGCTTGAAGCTGACGGCGACAACGCAGGAGTCGCCGCTCTCGACGGGGCTGTCAGCCGAGCACGTGGTCGCGTCGGTGAGCCGGAAGTCCTTCGCGTTGGGCCCGTCGATCGCGACCGAGACGATCGTGAGCGGGGAGGCGCCGTCGTTCGCGAGCGTCACCTCCCGGGCCGCGCTGCGCTTGCCGAGGTCCTCCTCCCCGAAGTCGAGCACCGCCGCGGACAGCGTGACGCCGCCCGGCTCCTCCTCGTCGCGCAGGACGAACCACCAGACGGCGCCGCCCGCGACGACGAGCGCGAGCAGCGCGAAGAACGCCGCCATCCAGCCGCTCGAGGAGCGGCTGGGCGGCCCGGGCGGCGCCAGGGACGCGGCCGGCCGCGGCGGGTGGACCGGGGGCGGCGGCCGCGGCAGCCGGCGCGTCGCGTCGTCGACGCGGTCCGGTTCCGGCGGAGTCGGATCGTCGGCCACGGCTTCCAGCCAGGATAGCCGCCGGGCCGGGCGCCGCTCAGCCGAGCAGGTACGGGCCGAGCAGGGTCTCCCAGGCGCCCATGGTCTGCGCGTACTCGTCCTGGCAGCGCACGAGCCGATCCTCGCCGAGGCCCGACTGGGCGGCCTCGTCGGCGTACAGCTCCGGGTCCGAGCCGTAGGTCCAGCAGATGATGTTGTAGAAGCGCTGCTCGTTCAGGGAGTGCTCGTCCCAGAAGTCCGCGGCTGCGAACTCGTCGCGATTGGCTGCGACGAGGCCGAAGAAGAGCGCCCCGGAGAGCGCCACCTGGCCGGCCACCTCCGTGCCCGCCTCGGCGAGGATCGCGGTCGCGAGCTGGTCGACCGCGTCCTCTTCCCGGCCCGTGATGGGCAGGTCGAGCTGGTCGACCAGAGCGTGGCCGAGCTCGTGCAGGAAGACGAAGATCGTCGAGGCGACGACGAGCGCCTCGACCTCCTCGGGGGTGCCGACGATTTCGGAGCCGGTCACGAGCTGGTCGGCGAACGCGAGCCACTCGGGCGGCACGACGATCGCACTCGCGTCCGGGAGGTAGAACGGGCTCGGGCTGCCCGTCTCCTCGACAGAGACGATCACGTCGCGCGGCAGAGCCACCGTCGAGTTGACCCCGTCGGCGAGCTGCTGGAGCAGGCCGCTCGACGCGAGGTAGTCGGCGTAGAACTGGAGCTCGGGGGTCGTGACGGCGACGTACTGGACGACGAGGTCGCCCAAGTCGGCCGCCCGCCCGGACCCGGTCTCGACCCCCGTCTCGGTCTGCGCCACCGTCTCGGTCTGCGCCACCGTCTCGGTCTCGACGACCGTTACGGTCGCCGGCTCCGCGGAGCCGCCGCCGCAGCCGGCGATCGCCGCAACGAGAGCGGCGGTCAGCGCGAGAGCAAGCGGGCGGCGCACCCGCGCGATCCTATGCCATCCGATCGGATCGCGCTCACGGCACGAGGGCGACCGCATCGATCTCGAGCTTGGCGCCGGGGATCGCGAGGCGGCTGATCTCGACCAGCGTGCTCGCCGGGCGCGCGGCGCCGAAGAACTCCCGGCGGACCGGGTTGATCAGCGACCGGTCGTCCACGTTCGTCAGGTAGACGGTGACCTTGACCACGTGCTCGGGACCGCTGCCCGCCCGCGCGAGCACGAGCCCGATGTTCTCGAACACCTGCCGCGCCTGCGCGGCGACGTCGTCACCGCCGACGACGTTGCCCGCGGCGTCGGTGGGCACGACGCCCGAGATGAAGACAAGCTCTCCGGCCCTGACGGCATCGGTGTAGTGGCTGATCGGCTCGCCGAGCTCCGGGACCCTGATCTCCTCGCGCGTTGCCATGCCCGCCCCCCTCTCGTGTCCGGCTCGCCGGGCGAACCCTACCGCGGCGCGGAGGTCAGGCGCTCGCCTGGTCGAACAGCTCCTCCCAGCGGGCGAGCAGCCCCTCGAGCTCACCGCGGGCCTGGCGGTGGGCGGCGATCGCGTCGACGTCGCCCCAGTCCGCCGCGAGCGCGAGCTCGAGCTCGGCAAGACGCTGCTCGCAGGCGGTGATCCTCCCCTCGACACGCTCGAGCTCGCTCGGCTCGGCTCTGACCGGGCGCGCCTTCTCCTTCCGCTTCGGTCCGGGTCGCGGCGCCGGCGCCGGGGGCGGCTCGAGCTCCGCCTCCGCGGCGGCGCCCCGCGTGAAGTCCGCCCAGCCACCGTCGTGGGAGCGCAGGGTGCCGCCCTCGAGCGCGAGGATCCGGGTCGCGACCGCGTCGAGGAGCGCCCGGTCGTGCGAGACGACGAGGACGGTGCCGGGAAACGCCTCGAGCGCCGCCTCGAGCGCTTCGCGGCTCTCGAGGTCCAGGTGGTTCGTCGGCTCGTCGAGGACGAGGAAGTTGGCGCCCGACGCGACGACGATCGCGAGCGCGAGCCGCCGCCGCTCGCCGCCGGAGAGCACGGAGACGCGCTTCTCGTGCGCCTCCCAGCCCGAGAAGAGGAAGCGTCCGAGCAGGCTCTGCGCCTGCGGGCGGGCGAGCCCGGTCGCCGCCTGCACGCACTGGAGCACCGTGCCGCGGGCGTCGAGCTCGACGTCCTGCTGATCGAAGTAGGCGACCTCGACGCCGTAGCCGAGCCGCGCGGAGCCGGCCCCGGGCTCGGTCCGGCCGAGCAGCGCCCGCAAGAGCGTCGTCTTGCCGGAGCCGTTCGGGCCGACGAGCCCGACGTGCTCTCCGCGCTCCAGCACGAACGAGACGTCCGCGAGCAGCGTCCGCTCGCCGGCGCCGACGGCGATGCCCTCCGCCTCGAGCACCGTGCGCCCGCTCCGGGGCGGCGCGAGGAACTCGAAGCCGAGCGACCGGGTGCGACGGGTCAGGAGCGCCGCCTCGCTCGCCGCCGCCCGGCGCTCGCGCTCGAGCCGGGCGATCTGCGTCAACTTCGCCTGCGCCTGTCTCGCCTTCGTCTTCTTGTAGCGGAAGCGCTCGACGAAGCGCTCGAGGCGGGCGATATCGCCGCCGACGCGCTCGGCGGTCCTCTGGGCGTGGAGGGCGCGCTCGGCCTTCTCGCGGCGCCACACGTGCCAGGGACCCGGGAAGTAGGTCGCCTTCCCCGCCTCGAGCTCGAGCACCGCGGTTGTCACCGCTTCGAGGAACCAGCGGTCGTGGGCGACGAGCACGACGGCCGCGTCCAGCGCCGCCAGCTCGCGCTCGAGCCACTCGAGGCTCGCTACGTCGAGGTGGTTCGTCGGCTCGTCGAGGAGGAGAACATCGGGGTCGCCGGCCAGCGTGCGCGCGAGCGAGGCGCGGGTCAGCTCGCCGCCCGAGAAGGTCTCGAGTGCCCGGTCGAGATCCGCGTCGGCGAAGCCGAGGCCGCGGACGACACCCGCGGCCCGCTCGCGCCAGGCCCAGCCGCCCGCGTGCTCGAGACGAGCCTGGGCCCGGGCGTAGCGCTCGAGCGTCGCCGGGCCGTGGTCGCCCTTCGCCATCGCTCCTTCGAGCCGGGCCAGCTCCTGCTCGAGCGCGACGAGGTCGGCGGCGCCGGAGAGCACGTACTCCCGCAGGGTCAGCGAGCGCCCGAGCGGCGGGCGCTGGTCGTGGAGCGCGACCCGCGCGCCCTTCTCGAAGGCGAGCTCGCCACCGTGCGGCTCGGTCTGGCCCGCGAGGATCCGCAGCAGCGTCGTCTTGCCGGCGCCGTTCGGGCCTGAGAGGGCAAGCCGGTCGCGACGTTCGAGCTTGAAGGAGACCCCGTCGAAGAGCGGGCCGCCGCCAATCTCCTTGCGCAGGCTGGAGGCGATCACGACGGCCATGCAGCAAGGCTAGCGGCCGCCCGGGTCTCCTCCCCGCGCGAGCGGCTCAGACCGGGCGCAGGCGCACGCGGCGGCCCCGGCTGCGCCCCAGCGCCCCGGCGAACTCGAGCTCACCCCGGGCCCAGGCGCGCAGCGTCGCTCGCCGGCGCCAGCGTCTGACGACGAACGTGACCATGCGGGAGGCTTCGCCCCCCGGCCGGCGAGTCCTTCCCGGCTACGCGCGGAGCGCTGCGGCCAGGGCGGCGGCCAGCCCGTCCACGTCCGCGGCCGTCGTGTCCCAGGACGTCATCAGCCGAGCCAGGCCGCTCGCCTCGTCAAGGATGTGAAACGGGTAGGGACCGCGAGCGAGAGCCCGCGCCCGGGCCGGCAGCCGGACGAAGACGGCGTTGGCCTCGACCGGGTGCGCCAGGTCGATCCCGGAGAGGTCGCCGATCGCGGCGGCAAGGCGGGCCGCCATCGCGTTCGCGTGCCCGGCGTTGCGCCGCCAGAGCTCGCCCGCGAGCAGGGCGTCGAGCTGCACGGCGACGAACCGCTGCTTCGACGCGAGCTGGAGGCCCTGCTTGCGCGCGTACGCGAACCCCTCGGCGAGCGCGGCGTCGAAGAAGACGACCGCCTCGGCCGCGAGCGCGCCGTTCTTCGTACCGCCGAAGGAGAGAACGTCGACGCCCGCGTCCCGCGTCGCCTCGCGCAACGAGACGCCGAGCGCCGCGGCGGCGTTCGCGATCCGGGCGCCGTCCATGTGGACGCGCAGACCGAGCGCGTGCGCGCGCTCGGCGAGCGCGCGCGTCTCCGCCAGGGTGTAGACGGTGCCGCGCTCGGTCGTCTGGGAGATCGAGACCACGCGCGGCTGGACGCGGTGCTGAACGCCGAAGCCGCGGGCGCGGCTCTCGACGAGCGCCGGGGTCAGCTTGCCGTCGGGAGCGGGGACGGGCAGGAGCTTCGAGCCGAGGAACCGCTCCGGGGCGCCGCACTCGTCGGCGTTGACGTGCGCCTCCTCCGGGCAGATCACGGCCTCGTGGGAGCGGAGCAGCGAGCCCAGCGCGAGCACGTTCGCCCCCGTTCCCGTGAGCACGAAGAACGTACACGCGTCCGCGCCGAAGACCTCGCGGAAACGCTCCTCCGCACGCGCCGTGTACGGGTCGCCCTCGCCGTAGGCCGGCGCGTGGCCGTCGTTCGCGGCCGCGAGCGCGGCGAGCAGGTCCGGATGCACCCCCGCCCAGTTGTCGCTCGCGAACGCGCGTCCAGCCATTCGACACGCGACAATAGCGGCGTGGACCCCGAGCGTGAGAAGCGACTGGCCGCCGAGGCCGCGGCGGGGCTCGTCGAGAGCGGCATGACGGTCGGGCTCGGTACCGGCTCCACCGTCGCCTACCTGCTGCCGGCGCTGGCGGCGCGCCGGCTGTCGCTGCGCTGCGTCGCGACCTCGCTGGCGACCGAGCACCGGGCCGCCGAGCTGGGCCTCGCCTGCGAGCCGTTCGCGGCGCTCGACCGGCTCGATCTCGCGATCGACGGGGCCGACCAGGTGGCGGCGGACGGCTGGGTCGTCAAGGGCGGCGGCGGCGCGCACACCCGCGAGAAGGTGGTCGCGGCCGCGGCCGACCGGTTTGTCGTGATCGCGGACTCGCGGAAGGTGGTCGAGACGCTGCACCCGCCGGTCCCGCTCGAGCTGCTCTCGTTCGGGCTGGCGGCGACGCTACGCGCGCTCGGGCAGGCGGAGCTGCGCGCCGCGCCCCCAAGCCCCGACGGGGGCGTGATCGCCGACTACCTCGGCGCGATCGGCGATCCGGCCGAGCTGGCGGCGCGACTCGCGGCGACCCCGGGGGTCGTCGAGCACGGGCTGTTTCCCCCCGCGCTCGTCTCGGAGGTGCTGGTCGCCCGGGGTGAGCTCGTCGAGCGGCTCAGCCCGGCCGGTTGAGCCGCCGAGCGCTCACAGCGCGGCCGGCTGGAACAGCCCGAAGACCGCGCCCGCGGGGTCTGCGAGCACGGCGATCCTCCCCACCCCCGGGACATCGAATGGCGGGGCGACGACCGTTGCCCCGAGGCCCTCGGCCGCCGCGACCGTCGCATCCGCGTCCCCGGTGCCGACGTAGGTCATCCAGGCCGCCTCGACGGGCATCCCGTCGGGCGTGGCCATCACGCCGGCCCGGTCGGTCTCGCCGTCGCCGAGCAGCGCGTAGCCGCCGGCGCCGTCGCCGTCCCACTCGCGCGCGGTCCAGCCGACGACGTCTCGGTAGAACGCCTTCGCGCCCTCGACGTCGGTCGTGATCAGCTCGTCCCAGACGAAGACCCCCTCCGGCTCGGGTGCCTCGCCGGACGGCGTGTAGAGGGAGAACGCCGCCCCGCGGGGGTCGGCCACGATCACGAATCGGCCCACCTCGGGCACGTCGAACGGGCCGGCGAGCACCGTGCCGCCATTCGCCTCGGCCCGCGCGGCGGCAGCGTCGGCGTCCTCGACGTGCACGTGCCCGAGCCAGTGCGGCGGCACTCCCGTCGCCGGATCGAGCTTCGCGAAGCCGCCGTGCGGCTTCCCGCCCACGCTGATCATCCGGTAATCCATCTCCCCGGCCTTCCACATCTCGGTCTCCCAGCCGAGCAGCTCCCGGTAGAACGCCTCGGAAGCGTCGACGTCGGGCGTCGACAACTCGTGCCAGACGAACCTGCCTGTGCTCATCGCTTCCTCCTTCGAACCCGTGGCTCCTGGCAACCGTACCTACCCGCGCGCCCGGGCGCGACCTGCGGCGCGGTCGGCGACGACGAGCGAGCGGGCCGCCTCGACGCGGCCGGCCGGGATCGACGGGTCGCACGCGAGCAGGCGCGCGAGCGCGCCCGCCTTGGCGGCCCCGGTGACGAGCCAGAGCAGGAGCTCCGCCCGGGCGAGAGCCGGGTAGGTGAGGGTCATCCGCCGCGTCCCGCGGTACGGCGCCGTGATCGCGACAGCGCGGTCGGTCACGTCGAGCACGGGGTCTCCCGGGACGAGCGAGGCCGTATGCCCGTCGTCGCCGAGGCCGAGGTGGACGAGGTCGAAGCGGGCGGGCAGGGCGGCCGCGTAGCGCACGGCCGCGGCCTCGAGGTCGGCGTCCTCGACCGGCAGCGACAGCACCCTCGCGGGGAGGCCGCCCAGGCAGGCGGCGAGGCGGGTGAGGTTCCGCTCCTCGCTGCCGGCGGGCGCGACCCGCTCGTCCACCTGGTAGACGTCGACGCGCTCCCACGGCACCGCGTCGTCGCGCAGCCGGGCCAGCATCGCCCGGGGGGTCGTCCCGCCGCTGAGAGCGAGCGAGCAGCGGCCGCCGCGCTCGACCGCCGCCCGCGCGGCCGCGGCGACGATCGCAGCCCCGCGCCGCGCGACGGCCTCCGGGTCGGGCAGCAGCTCGAGCTCGTGGCGCATCGGCGCGACCGGCAGGCAGCGGGCTAGCCGGCCGCCTCCCGCCGGCTCGCCCGGTAGCAGCGAACGAGCGCGTTCGTCGAGGAGTCGTGGGCGAGCGCCGGCTCCTCCGCGGCGGCCAGCTCGCCGGCGAGCCGGGAGGCAAGCTCCTTGCCGAGCTCGACGCCCCACTGGTCGAACGGGTTGATCCCCCAGACCGCGGCCTGCGTGAAGACGCTGTGCTCGTAGAAGGCGACGAGCGCGCCCAGCGTGCTCGGCGCCAGCCGCTCGCCGAGAATGAACGTCGATGGGCGATTGCCCTCGAGCACCTGATGGGGCACGAGCCGCTCGGGCACGCCGGCGGCGCGCAGCTCCCCGGCCGTGCGGCCGAACGCGAGCGCCTCCGCCTGGGCGAGCGCGTTCGCGAGCAGGAGCTCGTGGTGCTCTCCGGGCTCGTCGAGCGGCCGGGAGAACGCGATCAGGTCGCAGGGCACGAGTCTCGTCCCCTGGTGCAGGAGCTGGAAGAAGCTGTGCTGGGCGTTCGTGCCCGGCTCTCCCCACACGACGGGAGCGGTGTCGTGGGTGACGGTCGTCCCGTCGAGCGTGACCCGCTTACCGTTCGACTCCATCGCGAGCTGCTGCAGGTACGCCGGCAGGCGGTCGAGGTCGCTCGAGTACGGGATCACGGCGGCGGTACCGGCTCCGAAGAAGCCCGCGTACCAGACGCCGAGGAGACCGTGGAGCGCCGGTGCGTTGCGCCCGAGCGGCGCGGAGCGGAAGTGCTCGTCGACCTCGTGGGCTCCCGCGAGCAACTCGCGGAAGCGCTCCGGCCCGAGCTCGAGCATCGCGGTCACCCCGGTTGCCGACCAGAGCGAGTAGCGCCCGCCGACCCAGTCCCAGACCGGGAACGTCGAGGCCGGGCCGATCCCGAGCCGGGCAGCCCCGGCCGCGTTTGCGGTCACGGCGACGAAGTGCGGCTCCAGCGCGGCCTCCTCACCCAGGGCCGCGAGCGCCCAGGCCCGGGCCGCCCGCGCGTTCGCGAGCGTCTCGGGCGTCGTGAACGACTTCGAGGAGACGACGAACAGCGTCTCCGCGGGATCGAGGCCTTGCAGCGCCCCGGCGAGCGAGGCGGGATCGACGTTCGAGGCGAAGCGAACGGCGAGGTCGGGCCGTGCGTAGCGGCGAAGTGCCCGGTGGGCCAGCTCGGGGCCGAGGTGGGAGCCGCCGATGCCGATGTTGACGACCGCCGCGATCCGCCGTCCGGTGTGGCCGCGCCGCTCGCCGGTCCGCAGGCTCTCGGCCAGGACCGCCATCCGATCGAGCACCTCGTGGACGTCGCGCACGACGTCGCGGCCGTCGACGACCAGCGACGCCTCGCGCGGCAAACGCAGGGCGGTGTGGAGCGCCGGACGGCCCTCGGTGACGTTGACCGGCTCGCCGCGGAACATCGCCTCCGCCTGCGCACGCACGTGCATCTGGCCGGCGAGCTCGCAGAGCAGGCGCACCGTCTCGTCGTCGCTCCGGTGCTTCGAGTAGTCGACGTGGAGGCCGCCGGCCGCGAGCGCGAGCCGCTCACCCCGCCCCGGGTCGGCCTCGAACAGCTCCCGCAGGTGGCGGCGCACGATCGCCCGGTAGTGGCGCTCGAGCGCCCGCCAGGCGGGGAGGTCGGGGAGTGGCGCGCGCGCTTCCGTCATCCTCTGGCCGCGAACGGTAGCGCCCGCCGCGACGAGCGCGCCGGTCATCTTGTCGAGAGTGATTATCGTTTGCTGCTATGCTCGCGCCGTGCCACGCCGCCTGCTTGCCCTCCTCCCCCTCGCGGCCGTGGCCGTCGCCGCGGGCTGCGGCGGCGGAGCGGCGAGCGAGCGGACGGAGCGCCCGCGCGTCGTCGTCACCTACTCGATCCTCGGGTCGCTCGTCACGGAGCTCGTCGGAGAGGCCGCCGACGTGACGGTGCTGATGCCGGACGGCGTCGATCCGCACGACTGGCAGCCGTCCGCGAAGGACGTCGAGGCGATCCAGTCGGCGGATCTGGTCGCAGCCAACGGCCTCGACCTCGAGGAAGGGATCGATGACGCGCTCGCCGAGGCCGAGCGCTCGGGCGTTCCCGTCTTCCGCGCGGCCGACCACGTCGACGTGCGCACGGTCGGTGAGGGCGAGACCGGGCACGGCGAGGAGCACGAGGGAGACGAGCACGGTGCGGGCAGCCCCGACCCCCACATCTGGACGAGCCCGCTCGCGATGCGAAGCGCGATCTCCGCGCTGGCGGCCGCGCTCGCGGCGGACGCCGGCATCGACGTGTCCGGGCGGGCGGCGCAGCTCGAGGCCCGGCTGACGGAGCTCGACGGCGAGCTCGAGCGGCTCCTCGCGACCGTGCCGGAGGGGCGGCGGCAGCTCGTCACGGGTCACGAGTCGATGGGCTACTTCGCCGACCGCTACGGCTTCGTCCTGGTCGGAGCGGTCGTCCCCGGCCTCAGCTCCCAGGCGGAGGCCTCGGCCGCGGACCTCGCGGAGCTGAAGGGGCAGATCGAGCGTGCGGGCGCGACGGTGGTCTTCACCGAGATCGGGACGCCGGTGCAGGTCGCGGAGGCGATCGCGAGCGAGACCGGCGCCGCCGTGGTCGAGCTGCCGTCCCACAGCCTTCCGGACGACGGTTCGTACTTCACGTTCATGCGCGGGCTCGCGACCGCGGTCGCGGACGCGCTCGCGGCAGGCTGAACGCCGTGGGCGCGCTCGTCGAGCCGTTCCTCGACAACGCGTTCATGGTACGCGCGCTCGTCGCCGGCGCGCTCGTCGCGGTCGCGTGCGCGGTCGTCGGCACGTACGTGATCCTGCGCGGGCTCGCGTTCATCGGGGACGCGCTTGCCCACGGGGTCCTGCCCGGCATCGCGGGGGCGCTCCTGCTCGGCTGGTCGGGGCTGCTCGGCGCCGCCGTGGGGGCCGCGGTGATGATCGGCGGCGTCAGTCTCGTCACTTCCCGCACGCGCCTCCCGGCGGACACGGCAATCGGGCTGCTCTTCGTCGGGATGCTCGCCGCCGGGGTGCTGATCGTGTCACGCTCGGCGAGCTTCGCCGGCGATCTGACCCGGATCCTGTTCGGTGACGTGCTCGGGACCTCCTGGGCCGACGTGTGGCTGCAGCTCGGGGCGACGGTGGCGGTGGTGACCGCTGCGATCCTCTGCGCTCGCCCCTTCCTGCTCCTCTGCTTCGACGAGGAGCAGACGCGTGTCGCGGGCTTCAGCCCGCGCGTCTTCCACACCCTCATGCTGGCGATGATCGCGGCGACCGTGGTCGTGTCGTTCCAGACCGTCGGCACGCTGCTCGTGTTCGGGATGCTGATCGCGCCGGCGGGGACGGCGGTACTGCTCGCCCACCGGCTCGCCGCGGCCATGGCGCTCGCCGCCGCGATCGGGAGCCTGTCGGTGGCGGCGGGCCTCCTGCTCTCCTACCACTTCAACCTGGCCGCCGGCGCATCCGTGGTCGAGGTCGCGATTGCGGTCTTCTTCGCCGCCCTCGCGGCCCGCGAGCTCCGCGGGCGCCGGCCCGCCTCCGCCAGCCCGTGACCGCCGCCAGCCTCACGGGAGCGGCGGTCGGCTACGGCGGACGCGTCGTCGTCGACGGGATCGACCTCGAGCTCCCGCCGGGAGCCTCGCTCGCCCTGGTCGGCACGAACGGCTCCGGGAAGTCAACGCTCCTGCGCACGCTCGTCGGCCTGCTCGACCCGTGCGGCGGGAAGGTCCGGGTCCTGGGCGGCCGCCCGGGCGCGGCCCCGGAGCGGGTCGGCTACCTCGGCCAGTTCCACGCGAGCGGCTCCGTGCTGCAGCTCCGGGCGGCCGACGTGGTGCGGATGGGTCGCTTCGCCGGCAAGGGGCTGCTCGGGCGGCTGGACGACGGGGACCGAAGGCTCGTGCGGGAGGCGCTCGAGCGCATGGGCGCCGCGGCCTTCGCCGGCGAGCCTGTCGCCAGCCTCTCGGGCGGCCAGCGCCAGCGCGTGTACATCGCCCAGGCACTCGCCCGGCGCGCCGACCTGCTCGTCCTCGACGAGCCGGCCGCGAGCCTCGATGCGGCAGGCCGGGCGCTCCTGGACGAGGCGCTCGCCGCGGAGCGGCGGCGCGGCGCCGCGATCGTGACCGCCACGCACGACATCGGCGACGCCATGCGCTCCGACCTCGTGCTTCTGCTCGCGCGGCGCGTCGTCGCGCTCGGGCCGCCGCGGCAGGTGCTGACGCCGGAGGCGCTGCTGCAGACGTTCGGGCTCGCGATCCGGGCGCTCGAGGGCGGGATCATGGTCATGGACTCCTCGCACGGGCACGGGGAGGGCGACCCGACCCCCCATGACCACTGAAGGCGCGGAGCGGATTCGAACCGCTGAATCGATCCGCGGCGCGTCGGGGGGCATGTCGCGGGGGATGATAGCCCGCGGCTGCGGGTCTCGCGTGTGGCCGGCGTGGGCTGCGACGCTGCTTTTCGC
>JADLFG010000011.1 GCA_020845695.1 Thermoleophilia bacterium
CCGGGCCGCGTCCAGCTCGTCGCTCGTCCCGGCGGCCGCGATCGCGGCGCGCGCCTCCTCCTCGACGGCCCGAGCATCCATGGGCGCTGAGACTACCATCGGCCCTGTGAAGCTCCCGCTCGCACCCCGGAGGTCCCCCCGGAGGAGTCCCCGGAGGTCCCCCCGGAGGAGTCCCCGGAGGTCCCCCCGGAGGAGTCCCCGGAGGTGGTCCTCGAACGGACACGGCTGATGGGGACATGAGCGTCTACGACCCGATCGCGGGGCTCTACGACGAGTGGAGCCGGCAGGTGACCGAGGACGTCGCGTTCTACGTGGAGGAGGCGACGGGCGCGGGCGGAACGGTCGTCGAGCTGGGCGTCGGGACCGGGAGGATCGCGGTGCCGACGGCGCAGGCCGGCGTCCGCGTGATCGGCGTCGACTCGTCCGCGGCGATGCTCGATGTCTGCCGCCGGCGTGCGGAGGCCGCCGGGGTCGTGGAGCTGCTCGACCTGCGGCTCGGCGACTACGCTCACCCGCCCGTCGCGGAGCGTGTCCCGCTCGTGACGTGCCCGTTTCGGGCCTACCTGCACCTGTGGACGGACGATCAACGCCTCGGCGCGCTCCACGCCGCGCGCGCGCTGCTCGAGCCCGGCGGGCGCCTCGTGTTCGACGTCTTCGCTCCGAGCAGGGCCGACATCCGCGCGACCGACCGGCGCTGGCTCGAGCGCGAGCCCGGCATCTGGGAGCGGGCGGACTGGCGCCCGGACGAGTGCCGGCTCGATCTCTCCGTGCGCGGCGAGGCCGGCGAGACGACGATGGAGCTCGCGTGGGCTCCGGCCGAGGCGTGGGTACGGCTGACCGGGGACGCCGGCTTCGTCGACGTCCGCTCCTACGGGTGGTTCGACCGCCGGCCCTACGAGGGCGGCGAGGACGTCGTCATCACCGCTACGCGCCCCATCCCGCCGGAGGCTCGACCAGCCGCTCCTCGAGATGCCAGTACTCGCGCAGCTCCTCGCAGCGACCATCAGGTGCGAAGCGCAGGACGAGGCAGCCGGGGAGCGTGACGTCCGAGCCCTCGCTGCGCATCATCGTCCACCACTCGACCGCCACCCTCGAACCGGCCAGAATCGGTTCGCCGAAGCGCACCCGGACACCCGACTGCGTAGACGTCGCCTCCTGCCAGTAGCGGCGGATCCCGTCGTGGCCGAGGGCTGGCGCCCGGAACGGTGACGAGCGGTAGACAGCCCCCTCGGTGAAGAGAGCGGCGGCGGCATCGGCGTCCGCCTGCTCCCAGGCGGCCCCGTAGGCGGCGATCCACTCGGCTGCGGTCACTCGCGCAGCGTACCCCCTCGCCGGCGGCGCCACTCGTAGAGCGCGATCGAGCCGGCGACACCGACGTTGATCGACGCCGCGCCGGGCGCCTCGGGGATCGTGGCGACCGCGTCGCAGCGCGCCACGACGTCCGCCGGGAGGCCGGCCCGCTCCGCGCCGAGCACGAGCGTCACGCGGTCCGGGAGCTCCACGGTCTCGAGCGGCTCGCCGCCCGACGGCACGAGCGCGAGCCAGGGCCGCGGCGCCTTGTCGAAGCTGCCCAGAGGAACCCGGAAGACCGCGCCGGCCGACGCCCGGAGCGCCTTCGGCGAGACGGGATCCGCGCACCCGGCCGACAGACAGACGGATGCCGGCCCGAGCGCGCCGGCGGAGCGCAGAAGGGTGCCCACGTTGCCCGGATCCCCGACGTGCCAGAGCGCGAGCCCGGCGGGCGGCGCCGCACCGGGGTCGAGCCGGGGCAGGTCGGCGGTGCGAAACACCGCGATCACCCGCGGCGGATGCGCGAGCCCGGAGATCGCCGCGAGCAGCTTCGGCTCGACCTCCTCCGCCGACGGGAGCCGATCGAGGAGCGCAGGGCGCCCGGGGTCGACGAGCGCGTCGGCCGGGGTGAGACCCGCGTCGAGCGCGGCCGAGACGAGGTCCTCGCCCTCGCAGGCGAACAGCCCGAGCCGCTCACGCACGCGCCGCGCCTCGAGCCTGCGAACCAGCTTCAGGCGCGGGTTCGAGGCCGAGGTGATCAGGAACCCAGCGCGGCCTTGGCCCGCTCGGCGATCTTCGCGAACGCCGCGGGATCCTGGACCGCGAGGTCCGCGAGCACCTGGCGGTCGAGCTCGATCTCGGCCTTGCGGCACCCGGCCACGAACTGGGTGTACGAGAGGCCCTGCTGGCGGGCCGCCGCGTTGATCCGGATGATCCACAGCCGCCGGAACTGGCGCTTGCGGTTGCGCCGGTCGCGGTACGCGTAGGCGTCGGACTTGAGCAGCTGCTCCTTCGCCTTGCGGTAGCTGAGGTGCTTCTGGCCCCAGTAGCCCTTCGCTTCCGCGAGCACCTTGCGGCGCTTCTTGCGCGCGTGAACGGATCGCTTGACGCGGGGCATCCTTCGTCCTCCTCGCCTACCGGCCGAGCAGCCGGCGGACCTCGGGCGCGTCCGCGGGCGCGACCGGGTGGTCGCGGCGGAAGCTGCGGATCCGCTTGGCGCTCTTCTTCTCGAGATTGTGGCTCTTCATCGCGTGACGGCGCAGGAGGCGGCCCGTGCCCGTCACCTTGAACCGCTTCCTGGCGGCCGAGTTGGTCTTCTGCTTGGGCATCAGGCGGCTCCTGCTTGCTGGGCGACGTTCTTGTGCGGCGCGAGCACCATGACCATGTTCCGGCCGTCGAGCACGGGCTGCGCCTCGATGTGCCCGAGCTCCTTCACGTCCTCGGCGAGGCGCATGAGCAGGTCGTGCCCCCGCTCCGGATGGGTGGTCTCGCGACCGCGGAACATGATCGTAACCTTCACCTTCGCTCGCTGCCCGAGAAACCTCACGACGTGGCCCTTCTTGGTCTCGTAGTC
>JADLFG010000012.1 GCA_020845695.1 Thermoleophilia bacterium
CTCGCCCTCTCGGTGATCGTGGCGCCGGTCCGGCGCACCGCGGTGCAGAGGGCGGCGGTCGCGGTCGCGATCGCCGCCGCGGCCGGCCTGATCATCCTGATCGCCGGCAGGGCCCTCGCCCTCGCCCGGATCGCCGACCCGCTCTACAGGGATGCCGCCTCCGCCGCCTGGGATGCCGTGCTCGGCGACCTCGGGGAGTGGGCGATCGGGATCGGGCTGCTCGCCCTGATCCTCGCGGCCGCCGCGCGCTTCGACGACGGCGCGGTCGATCCGCTGCGGCCGCTCACCCGGGCTGCGGAGCTGGCCCGGCGTCACCCGAGGCGGCCGGCTCTCGGCGTCCTGCGCGGGATCGGGATCGGGCTCGTCGGGTTGCTCCTCGTCGTCGAGCCGGAGCTGTCCCTGCGCCTGGTCGCGGTCGCCGCCGGCGCCTGGCTGATCTACGTGGCGATCATCGAGGTTCTCGCGATCGTCGCCCCGGTCGTGCCCGCGGGGGAGTCGCGCGCCGCCCGGCGCCGGGTCGTGCCGATGCGGCTCGCGGGCGTCGCGGCCGTCATCGCGGGCGCGGTCGTCATCGTGCTCGCCCTCGGCTCCGACAAGCGATCGCAGGCGAGGCCTCCGGGCGCCCCGGAGGCGTGTAACGGCTACCCGCAGCTCTGCGGCAAGCGGATCGACCAGGTGACGATCCCCGCCACCCACAACGCGATGTCGGCCGCATCCGAGCCCGGCTGGTTCCTGCCGAACCAGCGCTACGGCATCGGCCGCCAGCTCGACGACGGCATCCGCGGCCTGCTGATCGACACCCACTACGGGACCCCCCGGGGCGAGGCGGGCGCCGAGCGCGGCTTCGGCGGCGTCATCACCGACCTCGCCCGTGAGGGCAAGACGCGCCAGGAGGTCGTCGCGGAGCTCGGCGAGGAGACGGTCCAGCGGGCCGAGGATCTGGTCGGGAGGCTAGCCTTCGGGGACGAGCCGCACGGCAACGCGCAGCCCTACCTCTGCCACGTCCTCTGCGAGCTCGGCGCCACGAAGCTCGACACGGCGCTCGCGAGGATCGACGACTGGCTGCGGACCCATCCCGACGAGCTCCTCGCGATCGTGATCGAGGACTACGTCAGCCCCGAGGAGACGGCGCAGGCGTTCCAGCGGGCGGGGCTCGTGCACTACGCGTACACGCCCCCGGCGCCGGGCACGGTGCCGCCGACGCTCGGGCAGCTGATCGAGCGCGACAAGCGGCTGCTGCTCCTCGCCGAGCACGACGGCGGCGGCGGCAAGTTTCCCTGGTACGGACAGGCCTTCGACCTGATCCAGGAGACGCCGTACACGTTCGAGAACGTCGACGCCATCACCGGTCCGAAGAGCTGCCGGGAGAACCGTGGCGACCCCGACAACCCGCTCTTTCAGATCAACAACTGGATCGAGAAGGTGCCCCGCGACCCCAGGCTGCAGGGCGAGATCAACGCCTTCGACGTCCTGCTCGAGCGGGCCAGGGTCTGCCGACGGGTCCGCAGCCTCGAGCCGAACCTGATCGCCGTCGACTACTACAACCAGGGTGACGTGGTCGGGGTCGCGAAGGCCCTCAACGGCATCCCGGCCGACGAGGAGCCGCAGGTGCGGACGCTCCGGTGAGCGCCGCCCCGAAACCGCCGCTCGAGCCGCAGCTGGCCCGCTCGGCGAAGGGCCTGCCGAGCGGCGACGGCTGGGCCTACGAGCCCAAGTACGACGGCTTTCGGGCCCTCGTCTTCCGGGCGGGCGACGAGGAGCCGTTCGTCCAGTCGCGCGGCGGCAAGCCGCTCGGTCGCTACTTCCCCGAGCTCGAGCTTCCGCCCGGTGACTACGTCCTCGACGGCGAGCTCGTGATCCTCGACGACGACGGGGCCGAGGTCTTCGACGCGCTGCAGAGCCGGATCCACCCGGCCGCCTCGCGGATCAACCGGCTCGCGGCGGAGATCCCGGCCCGCTACCGCGCCTTCGACCTGCTCGCCCGCGACGGGCGCAGCCTGATCGACGTGCCGTTCGCCGAGCGGCGCTCCGCGCTCGTCGAGCTCGTCTCCGGGGCACCCGGGGCGGTCGAGGCGGGACCGGGCGGCTGGACGGCGGGCACGATCGAGCTGACCCCGCTCACGCTGGACGCCGACGCGGCGGCCCCCTGGCTCGAGAGCGGCGAGGGCGTGATCGCCAAGCGGCTCGACTCCCCGTATCTGCCCGGGAAGCGGACGGCGATGGTCAAGATCAAGCGCCTGCGCACGATCGACGCGGTCGTCGCCGGCTGGCGCCCGGGCAAGGAGCCCGACACGGTCGGCTCGCTGATGCTCGGCCTCTACGACGGCCCCGAGCTCCGCGTCGTCGGCCACACCTCGGGGCTGAAGGCGGCCGAGAAGCGCGAGCTGGTCAAGACCCTGGCCCCGTATGAGACCGGCGACCGGGGCTCCGCCGACCCGAGCCGCTGGGCCGGCGACCGCGACCTCGAGTGGGTCTCGCTCCGCCCCGAGCTGGTGATCGAGGTCGGCTTCGACCACGTCAGCGCCGGCCGCATCCGCCACGGCGCCCGCATCCTCCGCTGGCGCGAGGACAAGGCCCCCGGGGCCTGCACGATCGACCAGCTCGATTCCTAGGGCGCCGCTGCCGTGCCGCATCGCGGGTAGCCGCCGGTCTGCGGTGAGCTCGACGAAACCCACCGATGACGTGGGTTGGTCGAGCTCGTCGACCACGATGCGTCCGGAGGGGTACGTTGCAGGTCGGATGGGGCAGCCGCGGACGCTCACGTACACGGTGGAGGGCCGGATCGGCCGGATCACGCTCGACCGGCCCGAGCGCGGCAACGGGATCACGCTCGAGATGCCGGCCGAGCTCGCCGCCGCGGTCGAGGAGGCCAACCTCGACCCCGCCGTCCACGTTATCGCGCTCGCCGGCAACGGCGCGGGCTTCTGTGGCGGCTATGACCTCGGCGCGGCGGAGGCGTTCGGCGGCGGCGCGGGCGAAAGCGGCACGGGCCGCCCCGATGACCGGGCCACGGTCGCCGCCAACCACGATCCGGAGCGGATCTGGGATCCCGTCCTCGACTTCCAGATGATGTCGCGCAACCTGCGCGGATTCATGTCGCTGTTCCACTCCGACAAGCCGGTGGTCTGCAGGATCCACGGCTTCTGCGTCGCCGGCGGCACCGACATGGCGCTCTGCTCGGACCTGATCGTGACCGAGGACCGGGCGAAGATCGGTTACCCGCCGGCCCGGGTCTGGGGCGTTCCGACCTCGATGCTGTGGGCGCACCGGATCGGGCTCGAGCGGGCCCGCCGGCTGCTTCTGACCGGAGACTCGATCGACGGGAGCACCGCGGTCGCGTGGGGCCTTGCCTCCGAGGCGGCCCCGATCGACGAGCTCGACGACGCCTTCGAGGCCCTGCTCGAACGCGTCGCCCGCCTCCCCGTCAACCAGCTCGTCATGCACAAGCTCGCGGTCAACGCGCCGCTCGCGAGCCAGGGCCTCCATGCCAACCAGGTGATGAGCGTGTTCTTCGACGGCATCGCCCGGCATACGCCGGAGGGCCACGAGTTCGCCCGGCGGGCGGGGGCCGAGGGGTTCCGGCAGGCGGTCCGAGAACGCGACGAGCCGTTCGGCGACCACGGGCTGCGATCGTGATCAGGGTCCACCGGGTTCCCTTCTCGACCAACGTCGAGCGGGTCGCGCTCGCCGCGGGACACAAGGGCATCGAGGTCGAGTGGGTCGACCACGACGACGACGACCGGGCGGCGGTGATCGAGCTCAGCGGCCAGGCCCTCGTCCCGGTCGCCGAGATCGGCGGCGAGGTCGTCCGCGGCTCGCTGCGGATCGTCGAGCGGCTCGAGGCGGAGCGGCCCGAGCCCGCCCTGATCCCCGCCGGCGAGGTCGAGCGCGCGGCGGCGCTGATCACCGTCGACTGGTTCGATCGCGTCTGGAAGGGGCCGCCGAACGCGCTCGACGGGCCGGAGCCGCCGGATGGCGACGCGCTCCGTTCCCGCTCGAGCCTCTGGAGCCGATGGCTGGTCGATCTCCTCGCCGACAGGCCCTACTTCGACGGTGACAGCCTCGGGATCGTCGACGTCTGCGTCTTTCCGTTCCTCAAGTACGCGGTCCTCGATCCCGCCGTCGGCGACACCGAGCGCTTCCACGCGATCCTCGTCGAGCTCCTACGCGCCGACGAGCATCCGCTCCTCGACGAGTGGGTGCGCCGTGTCGACGCCCATCCCCGCGCATAGACAACCCCGGCGGAATGCTCCGCTGCGCGTCCGCTTCCGCCGGACCGTCGGCGGGGCTGCGGCGGCGCTGAGATCACGGCGCCTCCTCGGGCTTCGCCCTGCGGGGGCGCCGGATCAGA
>JADLFG010000013.1 GCA_020845695.1 Thermoleophilia bacterium
TGCCGCCATCCTGGCCGGAGGCGGTGTCGAGCGACTTCTCCTTCGCGAGCTTGGCGAAGTCGGCCCCGTCGGCAAGCTGGTCGAGCAGCTCCTTGGCCTCCGCCTCGGTCTCGACGAGGATGTGGGCAACCTCCCTGCTCTCCGGTGTCTCGAACTGGTCTGCGTTCTCGTCGTAGTAGGCCTGGACCTCCTCGGCGGTGACGGCGGCGTCCTTCGTCACCTCCGCGTTGATCGCCTCGGAGACCAGGTTGGCCCGGATGTCAGCGCGGACGTCTTCCTCGGTGAGCCCGAGCGTCTCGAGCTCCGCCTGGTAGGCCTCCTCGTCACCCTGGAAATACTGATCCTTCAGCTCCGTCAGCTTGGCGCTGATCTCGCTGTCGGTGACCTCGAGCCCGAGCTGCTCGGCCTCGAGCGCGAACTCGACGCGCTGGACCAGCACCTCGACGGCCTGCTGTTTCAGCTCTTCGTACTCCGGCGTGCCGGCGACCGGGAACTCGCGCCCCTGCGCCTCGTACGCCTTCTTCGCCTGCTCGAACAGCCGCTCGTACGCCGACTTCCAGACGGGCGTGCCGGCGACGACCGCGATCGCGTCCGCGGGGACGTCGGGGCTCTCGGTCGGAACGGCGACGCTCTCGGTCTCCGCCGCGTCGGTCTCAGTCGGCGCCGCGTCGTCGGAGCTACCGCCGCAGGCGGCGACGAGGGCGGCCAGCGCGAGGAGCAGCGTGGCGAGGCGAAGGCGGGTGCGCATGACGAGGAAGCGTACAGTCACGCGGCCACGCGGAGGGTCAGTACCGCGTCGACGAGCCCGAGCGCGGCCGGGAGGTCGGCGGCGCGGAGCCCGACCTCGCGACGAGCGCTCGAGTAGACCGCGGTGGGCGCGAGCGCCCGCAGCGCCTCGAGCTCGCCCGAGCCGAGCACGAGCGGGCCGAGCGACGCCCTGCCGGCACGCAGGACGAGGAAGTCGGCGCCGAGGCGGGCGAGCTTCAGCTTCGCCTCCTGGATCCGGAACAGGCGCTCGACCGGCTCGGGCAAGGGCCCGAAGCGATCCTCGATACCGACGGCAAGCTCTCGCAGCTCGTCCTCGGTCTCCGAGAGCGCGACGCGCCGGTGCAGATCGATCTTCGCCGCCTCGGCGGCGATGTACGTGGCCGGGACGTACGCGTCCACCTGGGCGTCGACCCGGACGGGGCGGGCGATCCCGCGCCGGGCGCCCGTCAGCTCCGCGACCGCCTCGCCCAGCAGCTCGACGTAGAGCTCGAAGCCGACCGCGGCGACGTGACCGGACTGCTCCGCCCCCAGCAGGTCGCCCGCGCCGCGCAGCTCGAGGTCGCGCATCGCGATCCGGAAGCCGGCCCCGAGCTCCGTGTGGTCGGCCAGCGTGGCGAGCCGCGCCCGCGCCTCCGCCGTCAGCTCGGCGGCGTCGGGGTAGAACAGGTAGGCGTGGGCGACGACGTCGCTGCGCCCGACGCGCCCCCGGATCTGGTAGAGCTGGGCGAGGCCGAGCGCGTCGGCACGCTCGACGACGAGCGTGTTGGCCTGGGGGATGTCGAGGCCGGACTCGATGATCGTGGTCGAGACGAGCACGTCGGCGTCGCCGCGCACGAACGCGAGCATCCGCTCCTCGAGCTCGCGCTCGCCGAGCTGGCCGTGGGCGACGAGGAACCGGAGCTCCGGGCAGAACTGACGGAGCATCTCGGCACGCTCCTCGATCGTCTCCACCCGGTTGTGCAGGTAGAAGGACTGGCCGCCCCGCTCGCGCTCGCGGACGAGCGCGAGCCGGACGAGCTCCTCGTCGTACTCGCCCACGTGGGTGCGGATCGGGCGGCGGCCCTGGGGCGGCGTCTCGATCACGCTGATGTCGCGCAGCCCCGCGAGCGACATGTGCAACGTGCGCGGGATCGGGGTGGCCGAGAGGGAGAGCACGTCGACCTCGAGCCGGAGCTGGCGCAGGATCTCCTTCTGCGCCACGCCGAAGCGCTGCTCCTCGTCGACGATCACGAGTCCGAGGTTGCCGGGGACGACGTCGCGGGAGAGGACGCGGTGGGTGCCGATCAGGACGTCGACGGTGCCGGCGGCGAAGGCGGCGAGCACCCGCTTGACGTCGGCGGGCCGGCGGAAGCGGGAGACCATCTCGGCGGTGACGGGAAGGTCGCGGTAGCGCTCGCGGAACGTGTTCCAGTGCTGCTGGGCGAGCACCGTGGTGGGGGCGAGGAGCAGCGCCTGGCGTCCGTTGGCGACGGCGACGAACGCGGCCCGGACGGCCACCTCGGTCTTGCCGAAGCCGACGTCGCCGCAGACGAGGCGGTCCATCGGCCGCGGCGCCTCGAGGTCCTCCTTGACGGCCTCGATCGCACGCCGCTGGTCCGGCGTCTCCTCCCAGGGGAAGGAGGCCTCGAGCTCCTCGACGAGCTCGCCGCCGGCGACGTAGGCGATTCCCTCTGCCCGCTGGCGCTGGGCGTAGAGGGCGAGCAGCTCGCCCGCGAGCTCCCGGGCTCCCTCCCGCGCCCGGGCCTTGAGGTTCTGCCAGGCCTTGCCCCCGAGCTTCGAGAGCGCAGGCGCGGCTCCGTCGGCGCCCACGTACCGCGAGACCTTGCCGATCTGCTCGTGCGGGACGTAGAGGCGGTCGTCGCCGCGGAAAGCGAGAAACAGGTAGTCGCGCGTGACGCCGGCGACGGTCTTCGTCTCGAAGCCGAGCAGCCGGCCGACGCCGTGGTCCTCGTGGACCACGTGGTCGCCGATGCGCAGGTCGGCGAAGCTCTGGAGCGCCCGGCCGAGGCGCCCGTCGGAGCGCGGCGGGCGCTTGCGAAACACCTGGGTGTCCGGCAGGAGGGCGAGGCGCAGCTCCCGCGACACGAAGCCGCGCCGCGCGGGCGCGACGGCGAAGATGAGCGCGGGGTCGGCGGGAAGCGGCTCGCCGGGCTCGAGCAGCGCCGGCTCGAGCCGGCGGAGCAGCGAGCGGGTGCGGAGCGCCTCGCCGCGATGGGCGAACGTGACGACGACCCGGTTGCCGGAGCGCACGAAGGCGGTGAGCTCGTTCTCCGCCTCGGCGAGCCCGCGCGCAGCCACGGCCGGGCGCTGCGCCTCGAACGCGAGCGGCTGGCCCGCCGGCAGCGGGTCGAGCTCGGCCGCCGGCGGTAGACGAAGCTCGCGGCCGAGCTCCTCCCGCCAGACCACGCGCACGCGGTCGGGCTCCCAGACGAGATCGACGCCCGGGAGCGGCGGGACGAGGTCGCCAGGCTCGCCGGGACCGTGCTCGGCAAGCTCCGGGCCGGCGCCGAGGCGCCGCTCGGTGGCCGGGTGGATAACCGCGCCCTCGAGCGGATGCAGCGTCCGCTGGGTGAACGGCGAGAACGCCCGGATCGTCTCGATCTCGTCGCCGAAGAGCTCGATCCGCACGGGCTCGCGCCCGGTGGTGCGAAACACGTCGACGATGCCGCCGCGGACCGCGAACTGGCCGCGCTCCTCCACCCGCTCGACCCGCTCGTAGCCGGCCAGCGCGAGCTGCTCGGCCAGCGCGTCGACACCGGGCGTCTGGCCGGCCGCGACCTCGATCGTCTCGGCGCGCAGCTCCTCCGGCGGGAGTCCCTGGGCGAAGCCGAGCGCCGAGGCGCACACCAGCCCCCCTCCCTCGAGCAGGGCCAGAGCGCGGGCGCGCTCGCCGACGAGGTGCGGCGGTGGCGCGAGACCGCTTGCGAACGTGACGCCGCGCGAGGCGAGCAGGCCGACCCGGTCCGCCCCCAGGTACCAGCCGGCCGCGTCGGCCGCGTCGCGGGCATCCGCGTCCTCCGGGAGCAGGCACACGAGTCCCCGCCCGGGAGTCGCGAGCCAGCGGGCGGCGAGCAGGACGGGCAGGAGCGGCTCGGAGACGCGGGCGCGGGCGTCCCGCCCGGCGGCGGCGAGCGCGGCGAGCTGCTCGCCGACGGCGAGCTCGAGCGCGAGCGCGTGCAGAGCGGGTCGGTCCATGGCCTCGGGCGGAACGCGAGTTCCGCGGCCCCCATCGTAGCCGCGGCCCCCGAGCGTTCCGACCGGCCGGCTTCAGTCGCCGGGCTCTGGCACCGGCCGGCGGAAGCGCAGCCGGAGGGCGAGCAGCGCGATCGCGAGCGCCCAGATACCGGCGACGTAGAGAATCCACGGCTCCCAGCCACCCCGCTCGCCCCTGGTGCTCCAGCGCTCGAAGCCCCCGTTGTCCTGCCACTCGACGAGCGCCCAGAGCGGCGTCAGCACGACCATTCCGGCCAGCCAGGCGGCCGCGTGGAACGTCAGCCGGCCGATCCGCTCGAGCCGCTCGCGCGCCAGGGCCGGGAGCTCGGCATCCGGCCGCGCCTTCCCGCGCACCCTCAGCCGCTCGACCTCCCGGTCGACCGCGAGCCCGGTCGCGGGCCGCTCGAAGCGCACGCGCAGCGCCATGATCGCAACGGGGAGACCCCACGCGCCGACCGCGATCGCAAGCAGCGTCGGGTTCCAGTCGCCGGGGTTGCCCTCGTTGCCGAAGTGCCGGAACGCGCCGTTCGCATGCCACTGGTTGAGCACCCACAGCGTCGCGAACAGGGTCGTCCCGGCGCCCCACGCCGCGGCGTGCAGCCTGAGCCGGCGCACGCGCCTGCGCTGGCGCACCTCGGCACGATCCCGGTCGGTGCCGGCCGACGCACTCGGCCCTGCCGCCGCCGCCCTCGGCCGTGTGTCCCTGGCGGGAGCCTGCACGGGCATCACGCACCTCCCTCGGAGCCGCCGCAAGCATCGCGCGCGTTCGGCCTCGGGGCATCGGGGAGCGCGCTGATCGCCCGTCAGGGTTTGTCCGCAGTGCTCAGCCGCGCTCGTTGAAGCGCTGCCTGGCGGCGTCGAGACCGTCCCGGGTGATCGTCTCGACCGCGTCCGCGGCACGGGCGACGATCGCGTCCACGTCCACCTCGGGCGGGAACGGCGACAGCACGAACTCGGCGACCGGGCGGCGGTCTCCCCGCTCGGGGCGGCCGACACCGACCCGCAGCCGCATGAACTCGCCGCTGCCGAGGTGCCGGGCGAGCGACCGCAGCCCGTTGTGGCCGGCGAGCCCGCCACCCAGTCGCACCTGGAGCCGGCCGGGCTCGAGGTCGACGTCGTCGTGGACGACGAGGAGGTCGGCGAGCGGCAGCTTGTAGAAGCGGGTCGCTGCCGCAACCGACCGTCCCGACTCGTTCATGTACGTCTCGGGCTCGAGCAGCGCGACCCGCCGGCCGTCGAGGCGGAGGTCGGCGATGCGTCCGGAGAAGCGCGACCGAAAGCTCGCGCCATGACGCCGCGCAAGCTCGTCGGCGACGAGGAAGCCGGCGTTGTGGCGGGTGAGGCGGTACTGGGGGCCCGGGTTCCCGAGCCCGGCAACCAGGAGGTCGAGCGTCGAGGGCGCCTCGCTCCGGCGGAGCAGGCGCACCGGCTACTCGGCCGCTTCGGCCTCGGCTTCCGCCTCGGCCTCCGCCGCCGCCGCGGCGGCCTCCTCGCCCTCCTCGCCGGCGGCCCCTTCCTCCTCGGGGAGCGCCGCGCGGCGCGGGGCGGCGACGGACGCGAGCACGATCTCGGCGTCGTCGAGGATCGTCGCGCCCTCGGGAGCGGCGAGCTGTCCGACCTGGAGGCTGTCGCCGATCTCGAGCGCCGAGACGTCGTGCTCGATCCGGTCCGGGATCTCCATCGGCAGCGCCTCGACCGTGACCTCGCGCACCATCTGCGTCAGGACGCCGCCGAACGTGACTCCCTCGGGGGTGCCGACAAGCTCGACCGTGACCTGCGACTGGATCGGGCGGTCGAGACGAACCTCGTGCAGGTCGATGTGCAGGAGCGTCGAGCGCAGCGGGTCGAGCTGGTAGTCCTTGAGCACGGCGTGATGCGCTTTCTGCTGCCCCTCGATCACGACGTCGAGGATCTGGTGCATCCCGTGCTCGCCGCCGAGAACCCGGCGCAACTCACGCTCGCCGACGGAGAACGACCGCGGCTTGCCGCTGCCGTAGAGGACGCCCGGTACGAGCCCCTGCCGGCGCAGCCGCCGCGCGTCGCCTGTGCCGCGGCTCTCCCGCGCCTGAACCTCGAGTCTGATTCGCCCGCCGGCCATACCGGCCGGGAAGTGTAGCCAAACGCGGGCCCGCGCCGCACCGCCGGGTGCGATTCGGGGATGATCACGCCGTGACTGGCCGCGCCGGTCGAGTGTCGGGTTGGCGGCTCGCCCGGCTGGGCGACGTCCCGGCCCTGCCCCCCACGGGCGACCCCGCGTTCTGGAGCCCGTGGGCTGGCGACCCCGACTTCGGCGACGGGTGACACCCGGTCGAGCGGCACCTCGTGCGCCGCGACAGCGCTCGAGTCGCCGACGCTCGTCCTGATCGTCGGCGGGGTTCCCGGCGAGCCCTACAAGACGCCCGCGTGGAACCGTGCGGCCGGCTGAGCCGTAGTCAGCCGCACGCCTGATCAGCGGATCCCCCGATGGCGAGCGGCCGCCCGGCCGCGACAGTTCGGCGATGTCCCCGACGCCGGGAGGTGGGAGATGAAACGCGTGAAGCTCGCCGCCGTGACGACGGCGATCGCCGCCCTTGCGGTGGCCGCCGCGGTGTTCGCGACGGCCGGGGGCGCGCAGGAGCAGACCGGCGAGCAGACGCTCACCCTGATCGAGCTCGAGGGAGCGGACTCGTTCGTCGACAACCCGCCGCTGTCCGAAGGCTTGCCGTTCCGCGTCTCGCCCGGCGACCTGGGCACCGTGCGCATGCCGCTCCACGACGGGGCGGGCGTGCGTCAGGGGACCATCCACGTGACCTGTATCGCCACGAGGGCCGGAACGATCGATCGGGCCCGGTTCCTGTGCACGGGCGTCCTCAAGCTGAAAGACGGCACGCTCACGCTCTCGGGCGTGATCCAGGGCCAGAGCGACCAGCGCGTCGGAGCGATCACCGGCGGGACCGGCGCGTACGAGGGCGCGCGCGGGAGCATCACCTCCGAGCTCGGGCCGGACGGGAACCGGGTTCACACCGTGCACCTGCTGCCGTAGGCGCTCCCGCACGCCGCGAGGCCGGGGTCGCGGCTGCGAGAGCCGCGCGGAACCGCGGTCGCCGAGACCCCGCCGCCCGGCACGCGCACGGTTTCGGGCGGGACGAGTCCCGCCCCCGCATGCGCAACGGGCGTCCGCGACGATCCCGGACGGCAGAGCGGCCCCGGACCCGCCCCCCACACCCGCCCCGGGGCAGCCGCGCCAGCGGCCGCGACGACCGTAGGGGCCGGATTCATCCGGCCCGCCACCCGGCATCGGGATGTTCGGGCGGGACACGCCCCACCCCCAACGCCGCGCTAGAAGAGCTGGTTCTGGCCGGCGAAGATCGCGGACACCGACTCGTCCGCGAACACGTTCTGGATCGAGCGGGCGAGGATCGGCGAGACCGGCAGCACCGTCAGCTTCGCGGGCCGGCTCAGCGGGTCGATCGGGACCGTGTCGGTGACGACGAGCTCGACCAGATCGCTCGCGCCGAGCCGAGCGAGGGCGTCGCCGGGGAACAGGCCGTGCGTGGCGCACGCATAGACCGCGCTCGCACCCGCCTCCCGCAGGGCGCGGGCGCCGGCGAGCAGGGTGCCGCCGGTCACGATCAGGTCGTCGCCCATGATCGCGATCTTGCCCGCCACATCGCCGATCACCTCGGTGACGGCGGCGACGTCGTGCGTCGGCCGGGTCTTGTTCAGGATCGCGAGGCCGCTCTCGAGCATCTCCCCGAACCGCCGCGCCATCTTCGCTCGGCCCGGATCCGGGGAGACGGAGACCACGTGCTCGCCGCAGAGGCCCTTGTCCCGGAAGTACTGGGCGAACAGGGGCAGCGCGGTCATGTGATCGACCGGGACCCTGAAGAACCCCTGGATCTGACCTGCGTGGAGGTCCATGGTGAGGACGCGGTCGACCCCGGCGCTCTGGAGCAGCTCGGCCACGAGCTTCGCGGTGATCGGCTCCCGCGGGGCCGACTTCTTGTCCTGGCGCGAGTATGGGAACCACGGCAGCACCGCCGTGATCCGGTGAGCCGACGCAAGCTTGGCGGCGTCGATCATCACGAGCAGCTCGACCAGCTGGTCGTTCGTGCCGGCACCGGAGGGGGACTGCACGACGAACACGTCGGCGCCCCTGATCGACTCGAGGTAGCGGCAGTAGGTCTCGCCGTTCGCGAACGTCTTCAGCTCGACCGCGCCGAGCTCGATCCCGAGCTCCTCGGCGATCCGCGCCGCGAGCGCGGGATTCGAGCGCCCCGAGAACAGCATCAGCCGCGGCGTCGGGGTGCGTTCGAGCCAGCGATCCCGCGCCTCCGCGGGGCGAGGCCCGTCAAGTGCCTCGAGCCCGGGCAGCATCGTCAGCTCAGTCATGCCGCTCTCCCCCACGGTACCCCTCCTTCGTCACCTGCCGCGCACGCGCGATCGCCAGCGACCCCGGCGGGACGTCCTCCGTGATCGTGGAGCCCGCCGCGACCCAGGCGCCGTCCCCGATCTCGACGGGGGCGACGAACACATTGTGGCTGCCCGTGTGGACGCCGCGTCCGATCACCGTGCGCTGCTTCCCCTCCCCGAGCTCCGGCCGGTAGTTCGCGGTGATCGCGCCGGCGCCGATGTTCGTGCCCGCCCCGACCTCCGCATCCCCGATGTAGGACAGGTGGGGCACCTTCGCCCCCTCGCCGATCACCGAGCCCTTGACTTCCACGAACGTCCCGGCCTTCGCCCCCGCGCGCAGCGTCGCTCCCGGGCGCAGGTAGCAGAACGGCCCCACGAGCGCACCCGGCCCGATCTCGGCGTCGACGGCGACCGCGTGCGGACCGACCTCGGCGGCGGCCGCGACCCGCGTGCGCCCCCGCAGCACCGTGAACGGATGCACGACCGCGTCGGGCTCGATCTCGACTGCCGGCTCGATCCAGGTCGTGGCCGGGTCGACGACGGTGACGCCGGCCAGCATGTGGCGCTCCAGGATCCGGTCGCGGAGTACCGCGGCCGCGCGCGCCAGCTCTACGCGCGTGTTCACCCCCTCGACAGCGGCCGGATCGGCCGCCTTCGAGACGCCGGCGACGCCGCCGGCGGCCACCAGGTGGCGGACCGCGTCCGTCAGGTACAGCTCCCCCTGCGCGTTGTGGGACTCGAGCCGGGCGATCGCGTCCCAGAGCGCCGGCACCCGGAAGACGTAGATCGACGAGTTGACCTCGCGGAGCGCGAGCTCGTCCGGGCTCGCGTCGGCCGCCTCCACGATCGCGCTCAGACGCCCGGAGCGGTCCCGCACGATCCGCCCGTAGCTGCCAGGGTCGGGGGGCTCGAACGAGAGCGCCGTCACGGTCGCCCCGGCGTTCCGGTGCTCGGCGACGAGCACCTCGAGCACGTCGGCGGTCAGGAGCGGGGTGTCGCCGGCCAGCACGAGCAGGTCGCCCTCGAACCCGCCGAGCGCCGCCCGCCCGGCGGCGACCGCGTCCCCGGTCCCGCGCGGCTCCTCCTGGACGGCGAGCGCGACGCCGGCCGGGAGCGTGCCCTCGAGCCCCGCCCGCGTGTCGGGCGAGCAGACAACGACGAACGGGGACGCTCTGAGCGGACCGGCCGCGGCGACGACCCAGTCGAGCAGCCGCCGCCCGAGCAGCGGGTGGAGATGCTTCGGCGTGCTCGACCTCATCCTGGTGCCGAGGCCGGCAGCCATGACGAGCGCTGCGAGTGGCGTGGCCGTCATCGGGGGGAGGTCATGGCTGGGGCGGGAGGATTCGAACCTCCGGTCACGGGACCAAAACCCGCTGCCTTACCGCTTGGCTACGCCCCATCGTCACCGGCCGGAGTATACGCGCCGCCCCCGCCCGGCCCGCCGTCTCGCGGCTGTCACGAAACGGGGGCCACCACCCACGAGCGTGTCCCCGCCGGCAGCGCCGCTGCCGCGCTCATCGCCTCCGGCTCCGTCGCGAAGAGCCCGTAGACGGCAGGCCCGGCCCCGCTCACGTCGGCCCGGAAAGCGCCGGCAGCTCGCAGGAGCTCGGGTAGCCCGCCGCCACCGCCCGCGGCCACTGCGAGGTCGTTCCCCGGCAGCCCGGCCAGGTCCGAGGCTCGAACGCAGCCGGGCAGCCAGGCGCGGAGCGCGTCCCGCCGCGCCTCGAAGCCGGCGCCTCCGCCGAGCTCGTCGAAACGCGCATAGACCGCGCCGGTCGAGGCCTTTGCGGCCCCGCCGGCCAGCGCGACGACGATCCGGTAGTCGAGCGGCAGCGCGAGCCCGGTCAACCGCTCACCCCGCCCCTCGGCCAGCTTCGGGCCCGGCTCGAGGAAGAACGGGACGTCGGAGCCAACCGAGGCGGCGATCTCGACCAGCCGGTCGGCCGGGAGCGGTGCCGGAAGCGTGCGGTTGGCGAGCACGAGCGCCGCGGCCGCGTCGGCGCTGCCGCCGCCGAGCCCGGCGGCGACCGGGATCCCCTTCTCGAGCGTGACCCGCCAGCGTGCCTCGACGCCGGCCGTCTCGGCCAACCGCAGGAGCGCCAGCGCGACGATCGTGTCCCCCGCGAAGCCGGTCACCTCGAGCGGCGGCCCCGCCTCGAGCTCGAGGCGGTCGCGCAGATCGATCCGCTGGAGCACCGTCGCGACCGCGTGGTAGCCGTCGCCGCGGCGGGGACCGACGACGAGCGCCAGATTGAGCTTCGCGGCCGGTGTCGCGGCGAGCACTCGGGCGGTCACGGCAACAGCTCCGCGAGGCGGAGGAACTCGGCGGGCGCCAGCGCCTCGGCCCGCGTCCCCGGCCCGTGCCCGAGCGCGGCGAGGGCGCCCGCGCCATCCGTCCGCACCGCCACGCCCGCGTGCTCGAGCGCGTTCGGCAGCGTCTTGCGCCGATGGGAGAACGCGGCCTGCACGACGCGTTTCAGGCGCGGGTACTCGGGGCCCCAGGTCCGCGTGCGCGCGAGCGCGACGAGCGCCGAGTCGACGTTCGGTCTCGGCCGGAAGCAGCTACGGGCCACCGGGTGGAAGCCGACGCGCTCGGCCGTGAGCTGGACGAGCACGGATACGGCCCCGTAGGCGCGGGTGGCGGGGCGGGCGACGAGCCGGTCGGCGACCTCGCGCTGGACCATCACGCACCAGCGGGAGATCGCCGGCAGCCCGTCGAGGCTCTCGACGACGAGCGGGGTCGCGATCGAGTAGGGCAGGTTCGAGACCAGCTTCTCCGGCGGCGGCTCGAGCGAGGCGAGCGGGAGCACGAGCGCGTCTCCGATGAGGAGCCGCACGTTACCCGCCCCGTGAAGCGCCTCGCGCAGAGGCGCCTCGAGGCCGCGGTCGAGCTCGATCGCGTGCACGAGCGCGACCCGCTGCGCGAGGAAGCGCGTGAGCACGCCCAGCCCGGCCCCGACCTCGAGCACGACATCCGCCGGGTCGAGCGCGGCGAGGCGTCCGATCACGCGCAGGATGTTCTCGTCGACGAGGAAGTGCTGCCCGAGCTCGCGATTGGGAACGACGGGCGGGCTGCTCACGGGAGCCCGAATGCGGCTGCCGCGTTGGCCTCGAGCTGCCGCTCGAGCGCGCCCGGGTTCTGGCCGCGGGCGCGTGCGAGCGCGTCGAGCACGTGGACGACATTGGCCGGCTCGTTGCGCTCGCCCCGCACGGGCTGGGGCGCGAGGTAGGGGCAGTCGGTCTCGGCGAGGATCCGCTCGGCGGGGACACGCGCCGCCGCGAGCCGCAGCGCGTCCGCCTTCGGGTACGTGACGTTGCCCGCGAACGAGACGTAGTAGCCGCGCTCGAGCGCGGCCGGCAGGAGCCCCGGCGAGGAGAAGCAGTGGAGGACGACCGGCGGCCCCCCGGGGGGCACGCGGGCGAGGGCTGCGAGCGTGTCCTCCTCCGCGGCGCGGCTGTGCACGACGAGCGCCTTGCCGAGCTCGACCGCGAGCGCGATCTGGGCGTCGAACAGCGCTCGCTGGGCATCGCGGGGCGCGTAGTCGCGGAAGTAGTCGAGCCCAGTCTCGCCGACCGCGACAGCTCTCGGGTGGGCGAGCAGGCCTCGCAGCTCGCCGAGGTCGTCCGGGCGCGCGTCGCGCGCCTGGTGGGGGTGCACGCCGAGCGCGGCGACGACGCCCTCGTGGGCCTCGGCCAGGGCGAGCGCCGCGCGGCACGAGGCGAGGCCGGAGCCGACCGTGACGACCCTGCGGACTCCGGCCGATCGGGCGCGCTCGAGCAAGACGGCAGCGGGCCCGTCGCAGGCGTCGAGGTGGGCGTGGGTGTCGATCACCCGCTCGCCGCGGGCGGCTCGACGCGCGGGTAGAGCGGCGCCGCCGGCGCGATCCCGGTCGCCTCGAGCAGGCCCCCGTACGCGACCCCGGCCCACGCCAGGTCACCGGGCTGACCGAGCGCGGCAAGCACGCGGGGCGCCGTGTCCGGAAGGTATGGGGCGAGCGCGACCGCGACGGCCCGCAGGCCGTCCGCGAGGTCGTGGAGCGTCCGGTCGAGCTCCTCCGCGCGGCCGGCGTCCTTCGCGAGCTGCCAGGGCGCGCGCTCCTCGACGTGGCGGTTGAGCTCGCGCACGACCGCCCAGATCTCGTCGAGCGCGCCCGAGAGGTCGAAGCGGTCGAGCCTGCCCGCGACCTCCGGGCCCAGCCGGTCGAGCGCGGGACGCAGCGGCGAGTCCCACGCGGCCACGGGCAGGCGGCCGCCCCGGTACCGGGCGACCATCGCCGTGGTGCGGGAGAGCAGGTTCCCGAGCTCGTTGCCGAGCTCCCGCTCGTAGCGCTCGTGCAGCCCGTCGATCGTCGCCGAGCCGTCCTGGCCGAACGGCGTCACGCGCAGGAGGAAGAACCGGACCGGATCGACCCCGTAGACGGAGACGAGGTCGAGCGGGTCGATCACGTTCCCGACCGACTTCGAGATCTTGCGCTCGTCGAGCAGGAGGTAGCCGTGGACGAAGAGCTGCCGCGGGACGTCGTAGCCGGCGGCGAGGAGCAGGGCCGGCCAGATCACGCAGTGGAACTTGAGGATGTCCTTGGCGAGCAGGTGGCGGACGTGAGGCCAGAACCGGGGCCGCAGGTCGGCGCCGTCGGCCGCGTAGCTGAGCGCGCTCACGTAGTTGATCAGAGCGTCCACCCAGACGTAGATCACCTGATCCGGATCCCAGGGGACGGGGATGCCCCAGCGCTGGCTGCCCCGGCTGATCGAGATGTCCTCGAGCCCCTGCTCGATGAAGCGGCGTGCCTCGTTGTAGCGGATCCGCGGCAGCACGAACTCGGGGTTTCGGTCGTAGAGCGCGAGCAGCCGCTCCTGGTAGGCGGAGAGGCGGAAGAAGTAGTTCTTCTCCTCGAAGTGCTCGGGCACCGTGCCATGCTGCGGACAGCGACCGTCGTCGAGCTCGCCCGCCGTGTAGAACGCCTCGCAGCCGAGACAGTAGAGGCCGCTGTAGACGCCCTCGTACACCTCGCCGCGGTCGTACATCCGCTGCACGAAGTCCTGGACGACCGCCACGTGCCCCGGGTCGGTCGTGCGGATGAAGAAGTCGTTGGTCGCGTTCACCCGGACGGGCAGCTCCCGCCAGACGCCGGCCATCCGGTCGACGAACTCCCGCGGCTCGAGCCCCTGCGCCTCCGCCACCTGGGCGATCTTGGAGCCGTGCTCGTCCGTGCCGGTGAGGAAGAACGTCTCCTCACCGCGCTGGCGGTGGTGCCGCGCGAGCACGTCGGCCGCGATCGTCGTGTATGCGTGGCCGATGTGCGGCGTCGAGTTGACGTAGTAGATCGGCGTCGTCACGTAGAAGGTCATCGAGGCCAATCATAGGGTTGCCCCTCCACGGCCCCCGTCGCGTGCGGAGCCCGGGCGCACCGGCGAGCGGGGCCCGGCGCGAGCCGGCCGAGCAGGCGGACGCGCGTGGCGCGGGCGCGGACGCGATCGCCGCAGCGCGCTCTTGCCGATCGGGCCCGGGCGGCGGTGGAGCGGCCGGCGCAGGCCGTGCCGCTCCGGCCGGACGGCGACCGGCGAGCAGGCACGCGGCGAGCACGACGCCGAGGCCGGCAGCGACGAGCCTCGGGGCCGGACCGCCCATCCCGGCCTCGCCGGCAGCGGCAATCGCCGCCCCGGCCTCGACGGCCGGTGGCTGCCCCGACCGGGAGCGCTCGGACACCGCGGGCGCCTGCGCACGCTCACCGCCGGCGGCACGCGCCCGCGGCCCGCCGGACCTGAGCTTGGCGCGCGTCCCGCGTGCCGGCGCGGGCTCGCCGGTCCCGGGGGCGACACTCGAGCTCCCCGGGAGCGCCGCGCCCGTGCCGGCGGACCTCGTCTCCGGCCCGCCCGCTTCACGCGCCCGATCGCGGTCTGGGCCGCCGGCCTCGATGGCACTCCCCGGGGCCGCCGTGCCGGGCTCGAGCCCCTCGGCGTCACCGGCCTGCGGGGCCGCCGGAGCAGCGGGCGGAGGCGGCGGCGGAGCGGGCATCGCCGTCGCTGCCGGAGCCGGCACGACGGGATTCCCCTGCTCCACCGCGGGCGCGCCTGCGGCATCCGGGACGGCGCCGGCCGGCGCGGCCACTGGCTCCGGATCCGCCGGCGCGGCCGCCGGGGAGGCGCTCGGCACCTCGGGCGCGGGCGGAGAGACCGGCGCCGTCCCGCTCCCGCTTGGACGGCCGGGGAGCAGGCCGAGCGGGTCGATGTACGCGTCCGCCCGTCCGGCCAGGCGTACGCCGAGGTGTACGTAGGGTTGCGCGTGCTCCGGCTGTCCCGACGGACCGACCGCTCCGACGGGCTCACCCTCGGCAACGTCCTGGCCGCCCGCCACGCCGATCGCGCCGAGGTGGATCAGCGTGACGGCGTAGCCGTCCACGGTCGTGATCGTCACGGTGCGCCCATGGCCCGGGAGGGTGCCGGCGAAACTGACCCTGCCCGCGGCCGGCGCCAGCACCACCGCGCCCGCCGGAGCGCCGACGTCGATACCGCGGTGCTGGCCGCCCGCGTAGGGATCGCCCGCGTTGCGGAACCCGGCGAGCACGGACCCCTCGACGGGCCAGGACCACCCGAGCGCCGACGGCGGCCACACGAGCACAACGAGCATGAGCGCGATGGCCGGGCGGAAGCGGAGACCGAGGGGACGTAACCGGGTGTTGTCCATCTCGACAACACGCTAGCACGGGAGAGCGAGCGTTGTCAAATACGGCTACAGCGAGGCCCGGTAGAGCTCGTTCGCCGGCAGGCCTGCAACCTCGGCGACGACCCGGGCCGCGAGCCGCCGCGGCGTCCCGGCGGCGGCGAGGGCGACGACCGCCGCCCGCGCGCGCTCGACCGCACGCCCGTCGCCGTCTCCGGCCGGCGCCGGGCCCAGGACCAGCGTGATCTCCCCTTTCGGCGGCCGCTCGAAGCGCGCGGCCAGCTCGGCGGCCGTTCCGCGCTCGACCTCCTCGAAGCGCTTCGTCAGCTCCCGGCAGACGGCGGCGGGCCAGTCCGAAGCGGTGGCGGCAAGGCTCGCGAGCGTCCGCGGCAGCCGCCCCGGGGACTCGAACGCGACGGCGGGTCCACCCCACTCGGCGAGCTCCTGCCAGAGCGCGACCCTGCCCGGCTCCGTCCTCGGTACATAGCCCACGAACGCGTAGCGCTCGCCCGCGAGACCGCTCCGCACGAGCGCCGTCTCGACGGCCGACGGGCCCGGCGCGACCGTCACCTCGACTCCCGCTGCGAGCGCCGCCGCGATCAGACGGGCGCCCGGGTCGTTGATTCCCGGCAGGCCGGCATCGCTCACGAGCGCGACCCGCTGCCCGGCCTCGAGCAGCGGCAGCACCTCGGCGGTGCGCCGCGCCTCGCTGAAGCGCTCGTAGCTCACGAGCCGGGCCTCGACGCCGTGGCGATCGAGCAGGGTCCGCGTCCGGCGCGTGTCCTCGCACAGCACGAGATCCGCTTCCCCGAGCTGCCGCAGCACCCTGAGCGTCACGTCCTCGAGGTTCCCGATCGGCGTGGCGCAGACGACGAGCGGCACTCAGGCGGCCCCCCGGCCACGTCCGCTGTCGCGGTCAGCGCTCACCGTGTGGCTACCATACCCCCTCGTCGTGCCCAGCAAGGACAAGCCGTACCGCGTCTACCGCGGCTGCCGCGCTCGGGGGCCGATCCAGCCGCTCTCCCCGCCCGAGCAGCCGCCCGCACCTCCCGCGAACGGCCCCGCCCCCGTCCGCGTGTGGCCGCCGCCAGGTCCCCCCGAGCAACCGGGCTACCCGGAGCCGCCGGGCCCGCCGCCGCGCCGCCGCCGCCGGGTCGCGCTCCGGATCGGGCTCGCGCTCTTCGCGTTCCTGCTCCTTCTCGCCGCGTGGACGGCCGCCGGCTACCTCTCGTTTCGGGGGGGCGTCGAGGAGGCGAACCGGCGCCTGCCCTCCTCCGCGTCGGCGGCGCTCGCGCCGGCGACCGGATCGATCCTGACCAGCCCGACCACGATCCTCCTGCTCGGCGCCGACACCGGCCCCGGCCGCGCCGACCAGGGCCGTTCCGACTCGATCGTGCTCGTCCGCACCGATCCCGACTCCCACCGGATCGCCCTGCTCTCGATCCCCCGCGACCTGCGGGTTCGCATCGCCGGCTACGGGTCGGACAAGATCAACGCCGCCTACGCCTACGGCGGCCCGGAGCTCGCGATCCGGACGGTCGAGGAACTGACGGGGATTCCCGTCAACCACGTCGCCGTCGTCGACTTCGCCTCGTTCGGCGAGGTGATCGACGCGCTCGGCGGGGTCACGATCGACGTCCCGAAGAAGATCGTCTCGAACCGCTTCGACTGCCCGTACGGGACGCAGGCGCGCTGCGAGCGCTGGCCGGGCTGGCAGTTCCAGGCGGGGCCGCAGACCATGGACGGGCGCCGAGCGCTCGTCTACGCCCGGATCCGGGAGAACCGCCTCGACCCGACGGAGAGCGACCTCACGCGCGGCGGGCGCCAGCAGCAGGTCGTGCAGGCGATCGCGGGCGAGCTCGTCAGCCCGCTCGGCTTCCTCAGGCTCCCGTTCGTGGGCGGGGACGTCGTGAAGCCGCTCGCGACCGACCTCTCCGCCTTCGAGCTGCTCCAGCTCGGCTGGGTCGAGTTCCGCGCCTCCGACGAGGCGTCGCTGCGCTGCCGCCTCGGCGGCGAGCCCGAGGAGGTCGACGGCGTCTGGTACCTGAGCGGGTCGGAGGAGAACGCCTCCGTGATCGCGATGGTCAAGGGCGAGACCGCGCCGCAGCCGCCGCGGCCGGACGGCGGCATCTTCGCGCCCGGCTGCATCGTCGGAAGCTGAGCCGGACGCCTCGCGGCTAGGAGTCCGATCCGGCCTTCGAGTCGCCCGAGGACGACGGTGCCGAGGCCGCCGGAGCCGCTGGCTTCTCCCCCGCCGGCTTCGCCGCGCCGCCGGCGGCGCCGTCCTTGTCGGCCTCGCGCTTCTTCGCGCCGCGCCCGTAATCGGTGCTGTAGAACCCGGAGCCCTTGAAGTGGACGGCGGGCGCGGAGAGCACGCGCTCGACGGGCGCCGCGCCGCAGACCTCGCATCCGGCCGGGGGCGGATCGCTCATCCGCTGGAAGAGCTCGAACGAATGCCCGTTGGGACAGCGGTAATCGTACGTCGGCATGCGCGAGACCGCCACCCATGCTACCACGGCGCGCCGACTGATTGGCACTCTCATCCTGACAGTGCCAAGCCGATCCCCTGGTAGGCTCGTCGCCGTGGACGGGGAGCTGTCGCGGCGGGCGTTTCGCCTCGGCGTCGCCGCGGCCGCAGCCGCAGTGGCGGCGTTCCTGGGCGCGCGCCTGCACGCCTGGCCCCCGCACGAGGACGAGACGCTCGCCCTCTTCGTCGGCAGCGAGCCGCTCGGGACGCTGCTCGCCACGGTCATCGGCGAGCGCGGCGGCGCGCCGCTGCACTTCCTGCTCGTCCACGCCGCCGCCTCGATCTCCCCGACGCTGACGGCGCTGCGGCTGATCTCGGTCGTCTTCGCGGTCGCGAGCATCCCGGTGTGCGCGGCGCTCGCGGCGCGCCTCGCGGGGCGGCGTGCCGCCCTCGTCGCGACGGTCCTCGTCGCGGCGAGCTGGGTGACGCTCTTCCACGGGATCTACGGCCGCATGTACAGCCTGTTCCTGTTCACGAGCGCGCTCGCCTTCCTCACGCTCCTGCGGGCGCTCGAGCGGCCGTCGGCCGGCCGCTGGGCGCTCTGCGGGCTGGCAGCGTACGCGGCGCTCGCGAGCCACCAGTACGGGGCGTTCGTGCTCGCGATCGAGGTCGCGTACGTCACCGCGGTGCGCCTACGCCGCCCGTTCCCGGTCGCCCCGGCCCTCGTCACCCTGGCGATCGTGGTCGTGGCGGCGCTGCCGATGTGGCGCTCGAACCTCGTGCTCGCCTCCCGCTTCGACGTCGGCGTCGGCGGCGGCGGCACCCAGCTCGGCGGGCCGCTGCCGGTGCTCGGCTACTACCACAGCACGCTCGCCGACTTCGTCGCTGGCTGGAGCGGCCCGTTCGCCGCGGTCTGCGTCCTCGCGGTGCTCGGGCTGATCGTGCTCGCGCGCACCGCGAAGCCGGCGGCGCTCCTCGCCGGGCTCGTGCTTGCGGTTCCGGCCGCGGGGCTCTCGCTCGCGCACGTCGGCGGCAGCGCGAGCGCCCCGGAGACCCGCCACCTGATCTTCGCGCTCCCGTTCTTCGCCACGCTCGTGGCCGCCGGCACCGTGCGTGCGGCCCGAGTTGCGCGGCTGGCGGCCCCGGGCGTGCTCGCGCTCGCCCTCGTCCTGCTCGTCACGGTTGAGATCGCGTGGGGCTGGCATTCGACGCCAACTCTCTACGCCGGCGAGCCGGCCCGCCGGGAGCAGGCCCGCGAGGCCGCCGAGACCTGGCTCGCGGCGACCAGCCGGCCCGGCGACGTCCTGTTCGGCTACGACCCCCTCTACCTCGGGGCGCGCGAGCGCGGGGCGCCGATCGGGGGCGTGGTCGTGCCGCGCGCCGATCCCGGGCTGGCGCTGGAGGCGCTGGTCGACGCCCCCAAGCCGCTCGGCAGGGGCGTCTGGGTGCTCGACGCGAGCGACGGCAGCAGGATCGTCGGGGACGGCTCGATGCGGCTCGAGATCCCCGATCGCTCGCCCGGGAGCGAGTTCGAGACGAGGGTTTTCGGCCCGTTCCTGATCGTTCGCTCCGCCGAGCCGGTCGGTACCCCGCTTCGCTTCCTGCTCCAGACGATCGACGTGCAGCGCACCGGTCGGGCTCTCTGGGTCGTCACCTCCGAGCTGAACGAGCAGACCGCCAGGATCGCCCTCGCCCGTCTCGAGGGCCGGGCGTAGCCCAGCCTGGATCCGGACTCAGGCGGTGAGGCGCTCGAGCATCGCGCGCATCCGCTCGAGCGCCCGCTCGAGGTTCTCGAGCGAGCTGGCGTAGGAGACCCGCAGGTTGGCCGAGCCGCCCGCTCCGAACGCCGACCCTGCGAGCAGCGCGACCCCGGCCTCCTCGAGCAGCCGCCGCGCCAGCTCCTCCGCCGGCAGCGGGACGGCCGACACGTTCGGGAACGCGTAGAACGCGCCCCGCGGCGTCCGGCAGCTCACGCCCGGCAGCGCGTTCAGGCCCGCGACGACGAGGTCACGGCGGCGGCGGAACTCCTCGAGCATCGCCGCTGGCTGGGCCTGCGAGCCGCGCAGCGCGGCCACCCCCGCCCGCTGCACGAACGGTGGCACGCACGACGTGGAGTTGACGAAGAAGCGCACGAGCGGGTCGACGAGCGGCTCCGGGACGGCCGCGAAGCCGCACCGCCAGCCGGTCATCGCGTACGTCTTCGAGCAGCCGTCGAGCAGGATCGTGCGGTCGAAGAGTCCCGGCTCGCTCGCGATCGAGCGGAACTCGCCCTCGTAGAGCAGCCGCCCGTAGACCTCGTCGGAGAGCACCCACGCGTCCGTCGCGGAGATGAGACGCGCGGCCTCGGCGAGCTCGCCGGCCGTGATCACGCCGCCCGTCGGGTTCTGGGGGGAGTTGAGGATCACGAGCTTCGTGCGCGGGCCGAGGCGAGCGGCGAGGTCGGCGGGGTCGAAGCCGAAGTCGCGTTCCTCGAGCAGCGGCAACGGCACCGGAGTCGCGCCGCTCCAGCGGATCGCCGACTCGTAGATCGGAAATCCCGGATCGGGGTAGATCACCTCGTCGCCCGGGTCGCAGACGGCGAGCACAGTGAAGAAGAGGAACGGCTTCGCGCCGGTCGCGACGAGCACCCGCTCCGCCGGCACCTCGAGCCCACGCGTGCGCGAAAGGTAGGCGGCCGCCTCCTCCCGCAACTCGGGGATCCCGGCGCTCGGGCAGTAGTGGGTCTCCCCCGCCCGCAGGGCCGCGACCGCCGCGTCGGTGACGTGCGCCGGCGTGTCGAAGTCCGGCTCGCCGATCTCGAGGTGGATCACGTCGCGCCCCGCGCGCTCGAGCTGCGTCGCCCGCGCGAGGACGGAGAACGCGGTCTCGGTGCCGAGCCGCTCCAGGCTGGCCGCGAGGCCGGGGTGCGCAGGCGTGCTCACGGGGAGGGCCAGCATAGCCGCCCCGCGCCGCGATGCTCCGAAGCTCTCGGGCCCCGCGCGTCAGCTCCCGTCGACGCCGTCGCCGCCGGCGGGCTCGGGGGCCGCCGCCGTGCCGCCGTGGCCGCGCAACCGCCGGCGGCGGACGAGCCGGTAGCCCTCGACCCCGGCCGCGACGCCGAACGCGATCGCGAGCGCGAGCATGATCCCCTTCGTCGGGCTCTCCTCGAACGTCTTCCCGCCGAAGTACCCGACGAGACCGGCGTACGAGCCCCACAGCAGGCCGGCGACCGAGTCGAAGGCGATGAAGCGCCGCCACGGGAAGCGCAGGATGCCGGCCGAGAACGTGACCGCGGTGCGCCCACCCGGGATGAAGCGGGCGATCACGATCAGGTAGCCGCCCCGCTCGGCCAGCGTCCGTTCAGCGCGCTCGAGGTGGCGGCGACGAGAGCCGCGAAACAGCCGCCGGTGGACGACCTCGTCGAGACGATGCCCGATCAGGTAGGCGAGGTTGTCGCCCACGATCGCGCCGCAGGCGGCGACGGCGATCACGAGCGCGATCGAGAGGTCGCCCGCCGCCGCGAGCACGCCCGCGGCGATCACCGACGTCTCGCTGGGCACCACCGGGAAGACGGCGTCGAGCAGCGCGAACGCGAACACGACCACGTAGGTCCAGCCCGAGCCGGAGATCGCGTCTAGGAGGGAATCGAACACGCTGGCCTCCCATTGAACCGAAACAGCCGGGTTCCCGACGGGTTGGCCACGGGGAAGCGAGAGGCGAGGCCCGCCTCGCCCCTCGCGCCAGTCAGTGCTCGTGGCGCTCGGGCAGCCCGAAGCGCCGGGCCGTGCCCTCCTCGCAGTCCCACTGCACCCACACCGCCGGCTCGTCGCCGACGACCCAGCCGTCGTGGCCGGCCTCGACGACCGCGAACGCTGGCGCGGTCACCTCGTACTCGCACCCGTCTGCGTAGACGCCGTGCAGCCTTCCGCTCGCGAGGAACCCGATGTGCGTGTGCTGGCAGAGCTCGCTGCCGACGACCGGCTTCATGTGGGTCGACCAGCGCCAGCCGGGCGGGTAGACGACCCGCTTCAGGCGGCCGTTGCCGACCTTCGCGATGTCGATGCGCAGGCCACCAACGTCGTGGTGGTCGGTGCCGGGGATGGGAGCGAGCAGTGTGTTCACGGTCGGCCTCCGGGATGCGTGGGCACAGCGGGGTGGTCGGGCGATTCTCCCACACGCGACTACACTCGCGGGCGTGGCCGCCGGTCGTCTTTTCCCCCCGCTCGCCGAGCCGCCGCCGGGCGAGGCGCTCCGCGTCGGTGGCCGGGCGCTCGCCTGGGGCGAGCTCGCGGCGGCCGCGGCTGCGGTGGCCGGGCGGGTGGCAGGGCTCGAGCGCGTCGCCATCCTCGCGGAGCCGAGGCTCGAGACCGCAGTCGCGGTGCTGGGCACGCTCGCGGCCGGCGCGGCCGCCGTCCCGCTCAACCCCCGGGCGGGGGAGCGCGAGCTCGGCCACATCCTCGCGGACGCGGCGCCCGCGCTCGTGCTCGCCGCCCCGGCTGCCGACCTCCCGGGCTCGCTCGCCGCGCTGCCGCTCGCCCGGGTCGACGTCGCCACGCGCGGCGGCCCGCTCCCGCCCGAGCCGCCGGCCGAGGCGCCGGCGCTCGTCCTCTACACGTCCGGGACGACCGGGCCGCCGAAGGGCGCCGTCCTCTCCCGCCGGGCGGTCGCCTCGAACCTCGACGCGCTCGCCGGGGTTTGGGCCTGGACGGCCGCGGACGTGCTCGTCCAGGGTCTGCCGCTCTTCCACGCGCACGGGCTCGTGCTCGGGACGCTCGGCCCGGCCCGGATCGGCTGCCGGCTCGACCATGTCGGGCGCTTCACCCCCGAGGCGGTGGCGGCGGCGCTCGCGGCCGGCGGCACGATGCTGTTCGCGGTGCCGACGATGCACGCGCGGCTCGCAGCCGCCGCCGAGACCGACCCGGAGCTCGCCCGAGCGCTGGCGGGCGCGCGCCTGCTCGTCTCCGGCTCGGCGCCGCTCCCGGCGCGCGAGCACGCCCGGCTCGAGCGAGCGACGGGCCAGCGGGTGGTCGAGCGCTACGGCCTGACGGAGACGCTCATGAACTGCGCCGTCCCGGCCGGGAAGGGCCGGCCGGGAACGGTCGGGCCGCCGCTCCCGGGGGTCGAGCTGAGGCTCGTCGGCGACGACGACGTCGACCTCGAGCCGGACGACCCGGAGGCGATCGGGGAAGTGCTCGTCCGGGGCCCGAACCTGTTCGACGGCTACCTCAATCGCCCCGGCGCGACCGCCGCGGCGATCGAGGACAGCTGGTTTCGCACGGGCGATCTCGCCACGCGGTCGGCGGACGGCTGGATCCGGATCGTCGGACGCCGGTCGACCGACCTGATCAAGACCGGCGGCTTCAAGGTCGGGGCGGGCGAGGTCGAGGCGGCCCTGCTCGAGCACCCCGCGGTCGAGGAGGCGGCGGTCACGGGGGAGCCCGACGACGATCTCGGCGAACGGATCGTCGCCTGGGTCGTGCCGCGGGGCACCGCGCCCGCCGCGGCCGAGCTGGCCGACCACGTGGCGGCGCTGCTCTCGCCCCACAAGCGCCCGCGCACGGTGCGCTTCCTCCCCGCTCTACCGCGCAACGAGCTGGGCAAGGTGCTGAAAGCAGCGCTGCGCGGCCCGGCAGTCCCGGAACCGTAGGTGGGGGCGCGCCGGCCGAGCGCCGGCCACCCTCGCCGCGACCCATCCGGCCATGCCCGGGGTCAGACCCCGGGGTCTGACCCCGGGGTCAGACCCCCTGATGTGGAGGGACTGAGATTCGCGGGCCCGGGGCCGGCGCCGAGCGGCATCGCGACGCGCCCTCGCCTCCGGGGTCTGACCCCCAGGTGGGGTCGAGGCCATGCCCCACCCGGACGTGACCGCCGTCGGCAGGGATCGCCCCGCCCGGCCGCGTGCGCGAAGATACGGCGATGGGCGAGCGAGCGGCGGGGAGCGAGGTGAGGGCGGATGCCTGAGGGCGGCGGCAGGGACGGGGCTCGGCACACGTTCGGGTTCGACACGAGGGCGATCCACGCGGGCCAGCGACCGGAGCCGTACACGGGCGCGCGCGCCGTCCCGATCTTCCAGACGACGAGCTACGTGTTCGAGGATCCCGACGCGGCGGCGGCCTACTTCAACCTGCAGGAGTACGGCAACACGTACTCGCGGATCATGAACCCGACCGTCGCCGCGTTCGAGGAGCGCGTCGCGAGCCTCGAGGGCGGCGCCGGCGCCGTCGCGTTCGCGAGCGGCCTCGCCGCGCAGGCGGCCGTCCTGTTCACGATCTGCCAGCCGGGCGACCACCTGGTCGCGTCGAGCGCGCTCTACGGCGGCACGGTCACGCAGCTCAAGCACGTCACGCGCAAGCTGGCGCTCGAGCTGACGTTCGTCGACCCCGACGACCCGTCCGCGTGGCGCGCCGCCCTGCGGGAGCGGACGAAGGTGCTCTACGGCGAGACGATCGGCAACCCGGGCGGCAACGTCCTCGACCTCGAGGCGCTCGCGGGCATCGCCCACGACCACGGCGTCCCCCTCGTCGTCGACAACACGTTCGCGACCCCCTGCCTCTGCCGCCCCATCGAGTGGGGCGCCGACGTCGTCGTCCACTCGGCGACGAAGTTCATCGGCGGCCACGGCACGAGCATCGGCGGTGTCGCCGTCGACAGCGGCACCTTCGACTGGTCGAACGGGCAGTTCCCGACCGTCGCCGACCCGTCCCCCGCCTACCACGGCCTCGCGTTCCACGAGACATTCGGCGTCTACGGCCTCCTGATGAAGCTCCGCGCGGAGACCCTGCGCGACCTCGGCGCCGCACTCTCGCCCTTCAACGCGTTCCTGTTCCTGCTCGGTCTGGAGACGCTGCCGCTCCGGATGGAGCGCCACGTCGAGAACGCGCTCGCCGTCGCGCACTTCCTCCGGGGCCGGCCCGAGGTGACGCGCGTCGCCCACCCCGGCCTCCCCGACAGCCCCTACCGGCCGCTTGTCGACAAGTACCTGCCGCGGGGCGCCGGCGCCGTCTTCTCCTTCGACCTCGCGGGCGGCCGCGCAGCCGGCGCGCGCTTCATCCGGTCGCTCGAGCTCTGGAGCCACCTCGCGAACGTCGGCGACGCGAAGAGCCTCGTCATCCACCCCGCCTCGACGACCCACCGCCAGCTCACCGACACGGAGCTCGCCGCGGCCGGGATCGCGCCGGGCACGATCCGCCTCTCGGTCGGGCTTGAGGACTTGGAAGACCTGCTCTGGGACCTCGACCGCGCGCTCGCCGCGGCCACGACCGGCGGCGACGAGCCCGCTCCGGCCGGCGACCCGCCCGCCTGCCCGCTCCCGCTCGATCCGGGGGTCGCGCAGTGAGCCTCGCCGCCTACCAGGACCAGGGGGACATCCTGCGCATCCTGCACGAGGCGCGGACGATCGCGATCGTCGGTCTCTCCCCCAACGAGCTACGCGCCTCGAACTTCGTCGGCTTCTACCTGAAACGGCACGGCTACCGCATCGTCCCGGTCAACCCGGCCGCGGCGGAGATCCTCGGCGAGCCCTGCTACCCGTCGCTCGCCGACGTCCCGTTCCCGATCGATGTCGTCGACGTCTTCCGGGCGCCCGAGAACGTCCGCGGGATCGCCGCCGAGGCGGCGCGGGTGGGCGCGTGGGCGCTCTGGCTCCAGTTCGGGGTGATCAACGTCGAGGGCGCCCAGCAGGCCCGCGCCGCCGGCCTCACGGTCGTGATGGACCGCTGCCTGAAGATCGAGCACGCCCGCTTCATGGGACGCATGCACTGGCTCGGCTTCAACACCTGGCAGGTGACTTCGCGCCGGCCCGCCCCGTCCGAGTGGGCGTGAGCGAGCAGAGGCCAATAGGCCTTTGTGGACATCACGTGTTGACCGTGAAGATCGTCTCGATCGCGGAGCTCGAGCGCGGCCGCGTGCCTGTCCGGAGACCGTCCAGGCCGGGAACGAGCTGCTCGTGACCGACCGGGGACGTCCGGTGGCGAAGGTAGTACCGCTCGGCGCCGATGCGCTCGAGGCCGACGCTCGCGTCGCCGAGCTGGTCCGCGCGGGCCTTGCGCGCGGGCCTGTTGCGGAGCTCCCACCCTACGTGCTCGATCTGCCCAGACCGTCGGACCCGCAGGGCCGCGTGCTCGGAGGGCTGCTCGAGGAGCGCACCGAGGGACGATGAGGGTCCGGGACTCGTCGGCGCTCGTGCCGCTGTGCGTCGACGAGCCGAGAACGTTCCGTGTCCGCGGACTGCTCGACGAGGATCCCGGGATGGCTGTCCGGTGGGGGTCGATCGTCGAGTGCTGGTCGGCGTTGTCCAGGCGGCGGCGGGAGGGCCAGTTCTCGCTCGCGCACGAGGAGGCGGCCCGCGCGATCCTCGCCACGCTCGCGAGGGCATGGATCGAGATCCTCCCCGCTGACGGGGTGCGCTCCGCCGCCGGCCGCATCCTGCGTGTGCGCCCGCCTCGGACCGCGGACGCGCCCCAGCTCGCCGCCGCGCTGACATGGGCCCCGCCGGCCCGCATGCCCGGAGAGACCCTGACGTTCGACAAGCGCCTCCGAGATGCCGCCCGGACCGAGGGGCTCGCTCCGGTCTGATAGCTGCCGCCGGCTCTCGCTGGCCGCAAGAGGCCGGAACCGCTCCTACGGCCGGGGGCGCGCCGTTGTCGGTGCCGCCCGCCGCCCTGAGGCCGACGTGGTCGATCACGGCTCCTCCCCTCGGGTCGTGTCACCTACTACCCGCAGGCTCGCGCCGGGCCGTCGGCTCGCGCCGGGCCGTCAGCAGAAGCGCCTGGTCTCGGCGACGCAGACGTCGGTCGCGGCCCCGCCGTGGGCATAGTCCCGTCCCGGCCCCCCTTCGAGCCTGTCCCTACCTGCCTCGCCGAAAAGCCTGTCATCGCCCTTGCCGCCCCTGAGGACGTCGTTCCCCGCCGCTCCCAGCAGCACGTCGTTTCCGCCGAGGCCGCAGATCACGTCGGCGCCGGCGGTGCCTGACAGCGTGTCCGGCCCGTGGGTGCCGGCGATCGTGCAGTCGCCCGGCCAGGCGGCCGTCCGCCAGTCGAGCGGCATCTCTGTCGCGGCCTCCCCGAGCAGCAGGGTCTCGCCGGACCCGTCGGAGTCGACGACGTTGACGTCGACGCCGCCGGCGGCCTCCTTGCCGAAGGCGATCCGCTTCCCGTCCGGCGACCAGGTGATCCGGCCCCAGCTGCTGTTCTGACCGGTGGCAACGAGCAGCGTCTCCCCGGAGCCGTCGGCGTTGACGGAGTAGAGGTCGAGCCCGCGCCAGAACGCCACCTTCGTCCCGTCGGGTGACCACGCGGGGCCGAAGTCGCCCGCGGAGGCCGGCGGGTGGGTGAGCCCGACGAGATTCGACCCGTCGGGATCGATGAGGAAGATGCCGCCGTACGCCGGGCCGGCCTCGTCCCAGCTGTGGAGCGCGATCCGGGTTCCGTCCGGCGACCAGGACGGCCCGCTGTTGCGGGGATTGCCAGTCACGAGCTTCGTCTCCCCGCTGCCGTCGGCGTTCATGACGTAGAGATCCTCGGCCTCGCCCGACTGCGAGCCCGCCTGCCTGGTGAAGGCGATCCGGCGACCGTCCGGCGACCAGGTCGGGCTCTTGTCCGCGACCTCGTTCGCCGTGAGCCTGATCTGCTTCGAGCCGTCGGCATTCATGACGTAGAGCTCGGCGTTCCCGAACCCGGACGCGTCCGGGTCGTTCCGGTAGCTGACGAACACGATCCGCTTGCCGTCGGGCGACCACTCCGCGTCGCAGTCCTCGCCGGACGCGTCGGTGAGCCGGGCGACCACCGCGCCGTTTCCGCTCGCCACGTAGAGGTCGTAGCTTCGCCGCGTGACATCGGTCGGGTCCGCCCTGTTCGAGCAGATGAGGAGCTTCCCGCCCGGCTGCGAGCTCGCTGCGGTCCCCCCGGCGAGCGCGCACACGCTGCCAAGGAGGACGAGCCCGCTAGAGAGGCCACGCATGCGCATCGGCCGGGGGTCGAGTCTACGTTCCCCGGAGAAGACGGGTCAAGGCAGCCGCCGGTCCAATCGCGGCTTCCCCCTCGACTTGCGCTGAGCGTCTCACACCGCCCGGGCTGGACCCCGCGGCGTCCCGGCCGGCGTAAGGAACGGGGTCTTGCATCGTGATCTGGTTCGGAGTAGGAATGACCGGACAGCCCGTGACAGCAGTCGACACGCCCCGACCCGGCCCCCGGACAACCTCGGTGGCCGCGTACCCGAGCCAGACCGGCGTCGAGCGTCCGATCGCGCGCTCGTCGGCTGGCGGCACCTGTACCAGTCCCCGCGCAAAGCGCCCGTCCCGCCGGCGTTCGCGGCTCGACCAGTCCTTTCGGGCAGCCAGGATCCGGCCGCCGGCGGTGCGAAGAGTGCTAGGCGGATCGCACATCGCGGCCCCAAGCGGGCTGGTACTTACCGACCCCGGCGGCGACCTGCGGCGCTTCTGCGAGGGGGAGTACGCCTACTACGACGGCATCGGGTCGACGGATCCGGACCGGATCGAGCCTCTCGACGTGCTCGTCACCGTAGCCGTCAACTCGTTCGTCAACTCCGCCGTCAAAGTGCACCGCGTGCACCGGGGCCTGGTCGAGGCGTGCGAGCCGCCCCTGGCCGGGATCCCCGAGCAGGCCGACCTGCTCACCTGCGACCCGGACTTGGCGCTCACCGAGCAGCTGCTCGACGCGGCCTGCCGAGTCCCGGGCGTCCTCCTGCCGGTGGCCACGAAGGTCCTCCACCGGAAGCGCCGCCGGCTGATCCCAATGCTCGACAACGTCTTGCTGAACCACTACCTGGCCTCGCCGGAGCGTTCCGTCCTCAAGACCGCAACCCAGGACGGGCGGCGGGCGGCCTCGGTCGCGCGGGTCGTGCTCAAGCTCTTCCGAGCCGACCTGGCGGCATCGGTCGAGGCCCTGCGACCGATCGGCGAGGGGCTCGCCTCGCTCGGCTATCCGCTCACCCCGCTCCGCATGCTCGAGATCCTCGTCTGGATCGAGACCGAGCCGGGCGGCACCTATCGGAGGCTGCGGAAGGCGTGATGAGCTTCGACGATGTCTTCTCGACGGCGACGGACTTCGAGTCCCCCTACGACTGGCAGCGGCGGCTGGCGATGCGCGAGACCCCGGCCCGCATCGTCGCAGCCCCGACCGGTGCCGGCAAGACCGAGGCGGTGCTCCTCGACTGGCTTTGGCGGCGGCTCTTCCACCCGGACGAGGCGCAGCGGCACCGCACCCCGCGTCGCCTGCTGATCGCCTTGCCGATGCGCGTGCTTGTCGAGCAGACGCTGGGCCGCGTGCGCTGCGTGCTCGAACGCCTCGACTCGGCCGGGCGTCTTCCGCACCCGATCAAGGTCTACCCGCTGATGGGCGGGATGGCCGACGACTCCTGGACGCTCGAGCCAGAGCGCGAAACGGTGCTCGTCGGCACCATCGACATGCTGGTCTCGCGGGCGCTCAACCGCGGGTTCGGACGCACACGTTCGGCATGGCCGATCGACTTCGGCCTCGCCAACAGCGACTGCCTGTGGGTGTTCGACGAGGTGCAGCTCATGGACGCCGCCGTCGCCACAAGTTGCCAGCTCGACGCCTTCCGTGAGCGCTTCGGCGTCGCCGCGCCCGCTCGCACCGTTTGGATGTCGGCGACCCTCGAGCCGTCGTGGCTTGCCACCGTCGACCATCCCGAGCCGGACGGCTCGGCGCTCGTTGGGGTTGAGGACGCCGACCGCACCGACCCTCTCGGCCAGCGTCTCGACGCACCCAAGGAGATCGTACGTCTCCCCGTCGATCCGGCCGATGCGAAGGCCGTCGCGCAGCTCGTCCTCGAGGAGCACGACCGGCTCGCCGAGGTGTCCGACGCTCCGCGTCTCACGCTCGCGCTGGCGAACACGGTCGACCGTGCTGTGGATCTCTACCGCGCGCTCGAGCGAATGCGGGGCGGCCGAGCAAAGGAGATCGACCTGCTGCTCCTCCACTCGCGCTTCCGTCCCGCCGACCGAAACCGGCTCGTCGAGAGGCTCGACACCGACCCGCCCGAGCAAGGCCGGATCGTCGTCTCGACGCAGGTCATCGAGGCAGGCATCGACCTCGACGCCGGAGCTCTCGTCACCGAGCTCGCCCCCTGGCCAAGTCTCGTCCAGCGCGCCGGCAGGCTGAACCGCACCGGCAACCGGCGTACTTCCCCTGCTCGCTGCCTCTGGCTGGACCCCGGCGAGTCGCTACCCGACAAGCTCGTACGGCCCTACGAGGAGGATGCGCTGCGCGTCGCCCGTCAGGCTCTCCTCGAGCTCGACGGTGGGTCGTTCTCACCCGATGCGATCACCGCCTTCGCCGAGCAGAAGCAACCCGCAACGCTCCTTGGCAAGCGGCCGCTCAGCCTGTTCCTGCGCGCTCCGGACCTGCTAGACCTCTTCGACACCGATCCGACGCTCGACGGCGACGACCCTGACGTCGGACGCTTTATCCGGCTCGGAGAGGACCTCGATGTGGGCGTCGCATGGCGGGACTTCACCGGCGATCCAAGCGACGAGCAGCCGCTTCCCGAGCGGGAGGAGGTCTGTCCCGTGCCGATCTGGGAAATGAAGGCCCTCATCTCGCTTGCACCGTGGCGCTGGAGCTACTCGCGGCGCCGCTGGGAGCAGATTCGTTCAGCGGATGACCTCGTCCCGGGGGATCTCTTGCTCCTGCCCGTCTCGGACGGCGGCTACGATGCTCGACTCGGCTGGACGGGGCGCAAGCAGGACAAGCCGGCTCCGATCACGGCCGCCGCGCCCCCGGCTACCGACAGCGACGCAGCCGATCCCGAAAGCCTCGTCGGCGGCTGGATTTCTCTCGAGGAGCACACGTCCCAAGTGGTCGAGGAGCTCGAGCAGATTCTGGCCGAGCTCGCGCTTGAGCCGGGATGGGCGAGTGCGCTTCGTCTTGCCGCCCGCGTCCACGACGCCGGCAAGGCCCACCCGGAGTTCCAGACGCGGCTTCGCCGGTGGGCGGCCGAAGAGCCGCCCGCAAAGAGCGTCTACGCCAAGGGGCCCGAGCACGAGAAGTGGCGTCCGCCGCGCGCCTTCCGCCACGAGCTTGTGTCTGCCCTCCTCCTGCTCGAGCGGGGAGCCCGCAGCCGCGACCTCGACCTCGCCGGGTATCTGGTCGCCGCGCACCACGGTAAGTTCCGGCTCACGCCGCGGCTCTTGCCCGACGACCACGACCCGACACGCCTCGTCTGCCTCGGAGTGAGCGAGGGAGACGAGTTCCCCGGCGTCATGGTCGCGGGCGAGGCGTTTGCGGCCGGGCCGATCGACCTCACCCTGCTGCGGATGGGAGACCTCGAGGAGACGACCTGGATCGAGCGCGCGCTCGATCTCTTGGACGGCCTCGGACCGTTTCGCCTTGCCTACCTCGAGGCCTTGCTTCGCGCAGCCGACCAGCGGGCGAGCGCCCGGGAGAAGCAGGAGGTGTCGCCGTGACGCTCGTCAAGGAGCGTCTGCCAGGCTGCACCGCTGAGAGCCTCGACAGCTACCTGCGAGGCATCGGTTTCTTCCTGCTTGCCGGCGAGGTCGAGCCGTCCGTTCGCTCCTGGTGGGACGACGACCATGCAATGTGGATCGCGTCGTCGCGTGCGCTCGAGGACCTCGTCGCAGCCGTCGTAGACGAGGTGCGGCACGAGCCGCCTCCTCTGCGCGCGCCTTGGCGCGGGAGTACCGGACGCGGACGCGCGTTCATCGATGTGCGAAACGAGGCGCAAGACCGCGACCTGGACTGGTTCGACGCGTGCGCGCTCGCCCGCCTTCCCGAGGAAGTGGCCACATCCACAGCGCGCGAGCGAAGCGACCGGGAGAACAATCCCCTGCTGGGCCAGGGTGGGAGCTTCGGGCGCAGCGATCCCGAGGCGGCGTATGCCGACGCCATGGCAACGATCCGTGGTTCGGCCAGCGTCCCCAACCTCAGCGCCGCTCTGGTCTCGAGTTTGGTTGCCCAGCCCCTGGAGCGGCGGCTTCTCCAGCGTTTTTCGACAACGAGGGCAGTGCTTGGCGCCTACCAGTCCGGGAGAGCGACCGGCGCGGGCTCTTCGGCGCGCGATGTCGAGCCGACCCGACAGCCTGCGCGCTCACACGTGTGGGACGTCGTGCTCATCCTCACCGGCCTTCGTCTCTTCCGCGGCGTGCCGACACGCCGTCTGGATCCGCGGGCGCGCGTGCAGGCGAGCTTCCCCTTTCTCGTGCGAAGCCGGCCAGTTGGCGTAGGCCCGGGAGGGGTGCACGATCTGCGCGGCGACGATCCTCAGGCATTCGAGTTCCTCGCACCGTTGTGGTCGAGCCCGTGCGTGCCGAGAACGCTCCGCCGCGTCGTATCCTCAAGCAGACTCCGCCTCCCGCCCTCGCGGCCTGGTCGGCTCGGCGCGGTTGCTCAGGACACGGTCGACGGAGTCCTCGTACAGGCGAGTCGCACAGCTCACGGCCTCGGCTTCGACTGTCTCGTGCGGTTCGCACTTGTGGCGGGTGCGGACCCGCGGTACCGCTTCGCAGTCCGGCGAGGCGACGTGCGCGCGATGGGCCTGCGTGCCGCACGCCTCGCGGTGGAGAACATCCTCCCGTTCGTGCGCGACGTCGACCGACTCGTGCGCGACGTCGACCGGACCGAGAAAAAAGTGCCACCCTCGCTCGCCGTTGCGCGGCGGCGCCTGGATGATGCGCTCGCTGCCCTCGGTCGTCCCCGCGAGACCGGCCATCAGACCTCATCTGCCGTCGATGCTGCGCGTACGCAAGAGACGTTGATCGCGCTCGCCGCGCTTGAGACTCGGGCGGCCCGCGCGGCCCCCAGCGACCGCCCTCTTGGGTCACCACGCCTCTCGCGCCAGTGGTTTCGCTACGCGGATGATGGATCGCCGGTCTTCCGCCTGGCCCGGTCGCTCGTCGCGGGCTTCTCCGATGGAGACACGTGTGTTCTGCGCGAGACCCTGCTTCCCCAGCGCAACGACAACGGCAGGTTCATCCTCGACGCAACGCGAACGCCCAGCGACCTCGAGCGCGTCTCGGATCCGCTCGCCGCCCTCGTCGAGCTCGTTCTCACCGCACTGCGCAGAGTCGAGCGGCGGAATGCCCTCCGCAACGGCTCGACGCGGATCTCGGACGTCGCCGCCCTCCTCTCGGGCGCTCTGGGCAGGGAGGACGAGCGGCGCCTGGCGCTGCTCTGCGCAGCCCTGGCCGGCGTTCATCCAGCATCGCCGCCGCCCGCCCCCCCAGAGGATCCGCTCGAGGTGGGAATCGGCACCGATGTCGCGCGGCATCTTCTAGCGGCGCAGCCTGCGGAACCCGCAGGCGACGGCCTCACCGCCGAGGTAATGCGGGAGTCGGCGGAAGATGCGCTGAAGCGCACGATGGCGCTCGCGTCGCTGCTGCTCGTCGGACGCGTCGAGGTCGCCCGTGCGTTGGCCGACCGCGAGCTGCGCCGCCGAGGGCTCGACCTCCTCCCCGCTCCGCCCCGGCTCGCGCCGCACCCGCGTCCGGCCGCCCTTGCGCTCTCGGTGCTTCTGCCCTTCGCCGACGAAGCGCGGGCGGCGCTCGAGCACATCGTCACCGTCACCCCAGACCACGAAGGAGGCACGCAATGACCGCCGCGACGCTTCTCGATCAGCTCGACGGCGAGCGCTACCTCGCGATCGACATCGACCTCGAGCCGCTCGGAGCGCCGACGATCCAGCCGACGACGTTCGCCAACACGGGTCCTTCGTTCTACGAGGCGCCCGACGGGCAGCTTGCCGCCGTCGTCGACTCGGTCGCCTCGATGACAAACCAGCTCGAGCTGACCATCTGGGACGAGGCGGCCTGCCAGCCGGTCAAGTGGGTTGCACCGCTGCCCTGGGTCAGAGTGGAGGACGGCGGTGACGCCTACTACACGTCCAGCCGGCGCGCAGCGCACCGTCTGAACGCGGCGAGCCTCATGAATGGGGTGACGGATGAGGGCGAGCTGTTCGGAAGCCGCATGGAACGCCTCGTCGGTGACGCAAGTCCACCCGTTCACCGGCGTCTGGCAGAGGTCGTCTGGGAGCACGATCCTCTCGGCATCATCCACGGCTGCTGGTTCGCCGGCGTGTGGGACGGGCGCGCGAGGCTGACGCGGGCGCTCACCTCTCGAATCGACGCCCTCGGCGTCCAGTCCCAGAGCGCCCAGATTGGCGGACAAAAGTCTCGTGACGCGCTCGACGAGCCCGGCGGCGTCGAGGACTTGGGGTTCAAGACCGTGCGCGGCGAAGCTCCTTACTACACAGCGGAGGTCAGCGCCTCGCGAATCGTCTCGCCGATCGTCCTCGATCTCGCATTGCTCCGCTCGTACGGCCTCCCAGAGACGGCCTCTCGGGCGCTGGTCGCAACCGGTGTCCTGCAGATCGCCGAGCTGATCGCCGCCTGGCCGCGCCGGCGCAGCCGCTGCATCCTCGACGTGAGGGACGTCACCGTGCGCCGGCCCGGCGGGCTTGAGTTCCCAGCCCTCGACGACCTCCGCGACGGGTTTCTCGAGGAGCTGCGCTCGGAGTGTCTCGGCCGCTGCCGCGAGGCAACCGGCGTCGAGAAGGCCACGCCGCTCGTCGTGCGGTGGACGCCGAAACCGAAGTGAGGCTCGGAGGGGAGCCCGGAGTGAGCGTCACCAGCGGAGACCTCGTCGTCGCAGCCCGCTTCCCGTTCGGGCGCTACGCGGCCACGCCGTGGTTTCGGTCCCGCAGGGAGCACGTGGGCAACGTCGAGTGGCCGCCCTCTCCCTGGCGGATCGCCCGCGCGCTGCTCTGCACCGCGCGCCGCTTGGGCGGCGGCGAGGTGGATGCGGTCGTGGCGCTCGTCCGGCGCCTCGCGGCGGTCGAGCCCCGCTACGTGCTGCCGCCTGCCGCCGAGGTCGTCTACGCGCAGTGGATGCCCCAGCTCGAGTTCGACGATCACCCGCTCGCCGGCGACCGCAGCGAGAACGGTCACACGCTGCTCGACCTCGACCCGGAGGCAGAGCTCCTCGTCTCGTGGCCTGCGATCGAGCTCGAGGACCCGGAGCGAGACCGCCTTCGCCGCCTGCTCTCGGCGACGCCGTTCCTCGGCCAGAGCGTGAGCATCTGCGAGCTCGAGCTGCGCGACGCTCCCCGGGCCCAGCGGTCGGCCCGCGAGGGCGTCGCGGTTCCCCGAAGCGCAGAAGACGAGATCGCGAACGTGCAGGGGGAGCGGGCGGTCGTGCGGCTGCTCGCGCCCGAGCCGTCGGTGACCCGAGATCAGCTCGAGGTGACGACCGCCGACGGGGTCGTCAAGGCGATGCCGGCCCCGCCCGGCTCGCGCTGGATCGAGTATGTTCGCGTGATCCCGCATAGACCCCGGCCGCGGCCGTCCGAGCCGCTCGTCGCAAAGGTGGTTCACCGGCTCGACGGTGCCCTTCGTCCGCCGGTCAGAGGTCCCTCCCATCCCGAAGCCGGACGGCCTGGGCCCCGCGGCAAGGTCGAACTCGACAAGCTCGTGTACGCGGCGACTGGCTTTCGAGTCGACGCCAACGAGCTTGCGCTTGCCGACGACGACCTCGACGGCCGGGCCGAGCGGCTCGTGATCGCCTTCGACCCCCCTCGCCCGCGCTGGCAGCTCCGGTCGCTGCTCGCTCCCGAGCGGCGCTTGACCGGGCCAGCGATCGACTGCGCTCTACGTCTCGAGAGTGTGGTGTGGGCCTCGGAGGAGGGTGCCATTGCTCCTTCGCGCCGAGAAGAGCGCGAGCAGCTGCTCGTCTTTCGGCTCGAGTCGGAGCGGCCACCCTTCTTTGCCGACGCGATCTTCGTGTGCGAGGCGTTCCGGCGGCGGCTGCTCGGCGCGGCGGGCCGTCGTCTCGGCGCCGACGCCATCCCGGCGAAGCTGAGCGGGAAGCGCCCGAACGGCACCGACGCTCGCGACGATCACAACCATATCCACGTGCTCGCCGCTTCCGGCGACGAGCACCTCGTCGACTCCCTTGCCGTCTTCTGCCTCGCCGGACTGAGTCCCGCCGAGGTCTCACTCGTGCGGTCGGTGACGCTGCCGGCGTTGCTCGGGGCGGCGATCCGACTCGTGCCGACGAGCGACCCGCGCTTCTCCCGACCGACGCGACTGTTCCGCTCCCACACGCCGTTCCTGCCTGTGCGACATCCGAAGCGCCGGGGCGGAGCGCTACGCGACACCCCGGCCGAGCAGGTCGCCGAGGAGCTTCGCCGCCGCGGTCTTCCCGCGCCGGTTGCGGTCAGACCGGTCGACGGCCCCTGGGCGTCCTTCCGGACCCTGCGGCGCGCCAAGCAGGGCGCGTTCCCGCATCTCGGCGCCCACGGCTTCGAGCTCGAGTTCGGCGAGCCCGTCCACGGCCCCATCGCCCTCGGCCGCAACTCCCACTTCGGCATGGGCCTCTTCCTACCGGTGAGCTGATGTCCGGAATGTCGAGCTGCCGCCTCCTCGTCTCGGTGCTCGGGACCAGTCCGAAAGACCTGGTTTACGAGCTGTGCGGCCGTACCCATGAGGCGCGGCTGGCGCCGATTGCCCTGCTCGCGCTCGACGACGAGCCGTTCGACAAGGTGATCGCCCTCTGCACGAGCGAGGCCGCGCGCGAGTCCCTGCCTCTGCTCGAACGCGGCGCCGACGGCGTCGAGGTCAGGCGCGTCGATGTGCCCAACGGCGTCAGTCCCGAGGAGATCGGCACGTTCCTCGACGCGTTCACGGCGAGCATTCCGGCTCGAAGCACGCTGGTGGTGGACATCACGCACGGCTTTCGCCACCTCAGCTTTCTGATCTTGCTCGGGGCCCTCTACGCGGCGACCCTCGGTCGTACCGAGGTGCAGTCTGTCTGGTACGCCCACCACGACCAGCGACTCGAGCCTACGAAGCCCTCGCCGTTCGTCGACCTCAGCCCGCTGCTCGAGCTCACGGGCTTCCTCTACGCCGTACGGGTGCTCCGCACGCGAGGAGATCCTCAGCCGCTCGCCGACGAGCTCGGCCGTCTGAGCAGCGAGCCGGGCAGGACGCAAGGCCTCGTTCGCGCGCTCGCCTCGATGTCCCACGCGTACGCGTCCGCGCTCCCGCTCGAGCTCGGCCGCCACGCAGGCCTCTTCCTTCGCGACCAGCTGAAGCCGCTCAAGCAGGAGCTCCGAAGCCGGCGTTTGCCGCTGGTCGATGAGCTTCTGTCTCAGGTGAGCGAGTCGCTCAAGCAGGTCGAACTCCCAATTGCGCGCGGCCAAGGATGGAAGCGGCGGACCTCCCTGGATGTGCAGGAGCTCGCCCGCCAGGCAGACCTCATCGACGAGCTCCTCGAGCGGGGATCCCTCGGCCCAGCCCTGACGCTGATGGAGGAGTGGGTCATCTCGTGGGTGTGCCTCCGGCTCGGCCTCGCGAGCCGCTGGCTCGACCGCGCGGCTCGTGCGGAGGCTGCGAACAAGCTGCACGCCCTCATGACAATCGACACCTGCACGGGCGGTGTCGTGCTCTCCGCGGAGCAGCGTCAGCTCGCGCAGTTCTGGGGCGCCCTATCGCAGACGCGCAACGCGTACGCCCACGCTGGGATGCGTGGTGACGAGGTGGAGAACGCGCTGGGCAAGAACGTGCACAGTGGTTGGAAGACGCTCAAGCGAGCGCCCGACTGGTCGCTCGGCGTCACGGCGCGCGGTACTGCCCCCGTTCTCGTCAGCGCGGTGGGCACCACGCCGGGCCCTCTCTACTCCGCCCTTCGCGCTTGCTCGACCGATCCCAGCTCTGTGATCGCGATCTGCTCGCACGAGACGCGATCTCATGCGGAGGAAGCACTCAGGCGTGCCGAGTCCACCGCCACGCTGATCGCGCTCACCATGATCGACCCGGTCGGCGGCACGAGCGAGATCGACCACGTGGTCAGCGACGCAACCCATCACGTGCTCGAAGGACCAGAGGTGCTCGTCAACCTCACCGGTGGCACGACGCTCATGGGGCTGGCTGTCGAGCGGATCGCGTGCGAGGCTAGACGGCTCGGCCGACCGGTACGCCGCTTCGGCCTCATAGACAGGCGCACCCGGGAGCAGCAGCTGGCCGACCCCTTCCAGGCCGCCGAGCCGTACTGGCTCGATCCGAGAGGCGACGAGGGGACGGAGGACAACCAATGAACGGCTACCTCGTCGGTTACGACGTCCCAGGGATCCAGCGCTACGTGTTCGAACCGGTGCGGCCGCTCGACATCATGGGCGGGTCGACGCTCCTCGAGTGCTTCGGCTCGTCGGCGGAGACGATCGCCTCCGACCACAGCGCGCAGACCATCTACTCGGCCGGTGGCGGTGGCCTCTTCGTCGCGGCCGATGAGTCCGTGGCTTGTCGGGTCGCCCAGAGCTTGGCAGGACGCCTCGCGCAGCTCACGGACGGTGGAGCCGCCATCGCCTGCGCCGCGGTTGTGCTCGATGGCGACTTCCGCAAGGCCCGCATGCGCCTCCGCCGAAGGCTCGACGAGGAGCGCCTCGCGCGATTGATCTGCCAGCCGAGCGAGGTGCTCCTTGCTGCCGGCACACGTCCCGACGAGGTGTGCCAGGCCTGCGGGCTGGAGCTCGCAGACCGCGACTCGGCGATCGGAACGGGAGCCGACCAAGAGACGGAGAGGATTGGCCCCCGCTGCCACGCGCGGCGCGAGGAGGGTCGCGAGCGACGCAAGGCAACGGGGACCCCGGAGACGATTCGCGACCTCTTCCGCCGCACGGAGGAGGACGAGGTTCGCGGGCCCGAGCGGCTTCCCCGCGGTGCCGCGCTCGCCGCCCTCTACCTCGACGGAGACGGCCTTGGCCACCAGCTCGCTGAGATCGCCGATGCCAACAAGCTCCGAAACGTCTCGAAGGGAGTGACGAGCGGGGTGGCGCGCGTTCTGCAAAGCGTCACCGGGAACGGGAGCCGCGACGGGGCGGCGATCCTCACGCCCGTGGTCGGCGGTGACGACGTGGTCGTCTTCTGCGACGCTCGCCGCGCCATCCGGCTCCTCGACCAGCTCTGGTCAGGTCTCGAGCGGCACGTTCGCCTGGACGGAGCACCGGCCCGCTTCTCGGCCGCAACCGTGCTCAGCGACCCCCACCTTCCGCTCAGGCTCGTCTTCGACGAGGCAAAGCGAGGGCTCGAGCGGGCGAAAGAGTTCTCCCGCAGAACGAATGCCGCTCACGTCGAGCTGCGTACGCTCCTTGGCCGCAGGCTGCACGGCGGACGAGGGACGAGCCTCGCCGGAGCTCCCTTTCCTCGAGAGCGGTTCTGGGGCGATGGACCATCGCTTCGCACCCTCGTCGAGTCGCTCTCGACGGTGGGGCGCGCTCAGCGCTCAGGGCTCGCGAACGACCTCTCCGAGCCAAGCGTCGAGCTTCGCAACCTCCTCCTCGCCGAGCGGGCCACCCGTGGGAAGCAGCGCGGCGACGACACCGTGGAGCGCACGCTCGAGGAGGCGCGGAGCCTGGCTCAGGCATGCGACGGAGAGAGCCAAGACCTCCTCGGTGCAGCGCTCGCCGTTGTCGACCTCTGGGGAGATCCGCGATGAGGCGCTGGCGTTTGCGTCTAAGCGGCCGCTCCCCGGCGCTCTTCGGCGGGGTGGCCGATGCTCCGGTCGGCGTCCACGCCGAGACGGCGTTCCTCGACCAGCGCTCAGAGCGGCCGCGCCTTCTCCTGCCGGGCACCGCCCTGCGCGGCGTCCTGCGCGACGCCTTCGGCCGCTTCGCCGCCGCCAAGGGGAAACCGTGTTCACGGGCAGAGAACTGCTCCTGCCCGACCTGCCACCTCTTCGGCCGACCCGACCGCTCCGGGTGGCTTTGGGTGCGCTCCTCGGTGGCCGAGGACGCGAAGCGTTACCTGGCTCCCGGCCTCGCCATCGACAGGCGCACGCGTACGGCGGCCCGCGCCGAGCGCGCTCTCTGGGTCGAGGAGCGAGGCCTCGCCGACTTCGACGTCGACGTCGTCGCCCAACAGACGCTCAGCGCCGACGAGCTCGCCCTTCTCGACGACTTCTGGGCCTGGCTCGAGCTCGTCGGCCTGTCGATTGGGAGGAGGAAGGGTGCAGGCGCGGGGCAGTTCGCCGTCGAGGTCGCGCAGGCCCCTGACGACGTACCGCTTATCCCAGCCGCGTCCACGCAGGGCGACGACCGTCCGGAGCGCTACCTGCTGCGCGTGACCCTGCTCGAGCCGGCCCGCCTCGCCGGGCATCGGCAGCGCGACTTCTACCGCGACGGGCTTGCGACCATCCCGGTGTCCACGCTGCGGGGCGCGCTCGGCTGGGCGCTCGAACGCTGCGGGGCGGGAAGCGCGGCCGCGGATCTCTTCCTCGAGCGGCCGATCGGCCTCACGCCCGGCTTTCCGCTCGCTCCCGACGATCGCGTGTTCATTCCCCCCTGGCTGACCCGTTGGCGCTGCGACGGCGATCCGTGCCACCTTGTCGACGGGGCGCTCTACCGTGTTGCCCACGTCGTGACAGGCGCCGGAGGCTGGCAACCCGAGGTCTGTCCGAGCTGCGAGAGCATCCTCCGCGAGCTCGAGCCGGAAGCGCCGCCCCCGCTCGTGCTTGCACACGTGACGATCGACCCGACACATCGCCGGGCGAAGCGTGGCGAGCTCCACTACCAGGTCGCTCTTGCCCCCGGCACGGTGTTCGCCGCCGAGGTTCTCGCTCGCCCCGCCCAGGCCGAGGCGCTTCGCGGTCTCGACACGGTGCTCGTCGGGGGACGCCGGGCGCGAGGCATGGGACTTGCGCAGATCGAGCTCGAGGAGCGTCAGCCGCTCGCTCCCCTGACTGAGCGAATCGCCGCCACCGTCAGGCACCTCAACGAGCTGGGCGCTCCCGGCAAGGGTGGCATCGCGGTGCTCGGACTCCTTGCGGACGCAGCCCTGGAACGTCCCCTCCGCGCCACCCTCACGGACGCGGGCCTCGAGGTGCTCACCGGTGACGTTCGGAGCGTCGTTCGAGGTGGCTGGGATGAGCAGCGCAAGCAGATGCGGCCCCTTCGGCGGCTGCTCGCCGCGGGCTCCTGGCTGGCGGTGCGCCTGGAATCGGAACTGGCGCTCGAGGAGCTACAGCGGTGGGAGCAAGAAGGAATCTCGGACCCCGACGGAGTCGCGCCGCTGCTCCTTCGGGTGAGAGACGACTGGGAGGTGGTGGACGTGAGACGCGAAGCGCCGTACGTGCCGGCGAACGCGGAGCTTGACGATCTGGTACGCGAGGCACGGAAGTTGTGTCGGGAGGCCGGGAATGTCCCTGAGCGCGCTGGGCTCCAGACCCTCCTTCGCTTTGCCCAGTCGACCGACTCCGTGGAAGAGACTGTGCTCTTCATCGAGTACCAAGCGAGCCGTGAAGCGAGCCGTGACCAACGGCGAAGAGAGTTCTTGCACGAGGTCGCCCAGTTCATCGCAAGTCACTTCCCAGGCGATCCCGAGACAGCGAGGCGATTCCTCGGCCTCGTCGTCCGCGCAGGGTACGTCGAACAGGAGACCCGAAAGTCCCAGCGCCCAGGAGGCCCCCGTGGGCACCGCTGACTGGACGGTGTGCTTCGTCGACCTCGCGCTCGAGGCGGTGACCGGCGTGCGGGTCGGCGCGGCCCGCGCCACGGCGGCGGAGGCAACGGACGCGCCGCTGCTCCGCGATCCCCAGGATCGGCCGCTCATCCCAGGGTCGAGCCTGAAGGGCGCTCTTCGCTCGGCAGCGGAGCACCTCCTTCGGCCGCTCGGCTCCAACCTTGCCTGCGACGTCGTGTCCGATCGGTGCCTACAAAGCGTACGCGGTCGAGAGCCGACCGGGGAAGAGCTTGCGTCGCTCTGCTCGCTCTGCCGGCTGTTCGGCAACCCGTACCGCGCCGGACGCTTGGTCCTTGAGGACCTCGTTGCCGACGACAAGCGGACGATCGTCCGCGACGGCGTCGCGATTGACCGCCGCGAGCTCAAGCAGGCGGGCTCGCTGAAGTACGACTACGAGGTGGCACCGCCGGATAGCCGCTTCGGCGGCAGGATTCGCATCGACGACCCCGATTCCTACGAGATCGGGCTCGTGCTCACGCTGTGCGATCTCGTCGATCGGGGCCTCGTGACGCTCGGGGGCGGTGCAAGCCGAGGGCTGGGCCGGCTTCGCTACTGCCGTCCGCCGCAGGTGACGAGGCTCATCGCCTCGGAGTTCACGCGTGGCACAGCGCCGGCGGCAGTCGAGGGCGAGGTGGAGCGACAACACTTCGCCGAGTGGCTCGAAGGGAGACGGGCATGAGCGATCACGGGCGATTCGGCGCGTTCACGCTCGCGGTCGAGCTTCCGCTGGCCGTACGAGCCGAGGGGCCGCTCCTCATCAAGGGGCCGGATGCGTTCGTGCCGGATGCGCCCGACATGGCGTTCATCCGTTACCCGACCGATCACGGCGACGTCCCCTTCCTCCCCGGCTCCTCGCTCAAGGGAGTGCTCCGCTCCGGAGTCGAGATGCTCCTCCGGGGTCTCGGCCAGCGCGCGTGTAGCGTGACCGATCAGCAAGACCGGTGCAAAGACGCGGACACCCGCTGCCCCGCCTGCCTGCTCTTCGGCAGCACGGAGGGCGCGTCCGTCGTGCTCGTCGAGGACGGGCTGCCGTGGCCTCTCGGCGCGTCAGACGATGAGCGCGCCGACACCGTGCGGGCGATCGAGAAGCGCCGCGCCCTGCGCGCCGGCGTCGGCATCGACCGGCAGACGGGATCAGTACGGGTCGGCCCCTTCGACTACGAGGTCGTGATCGGCGTCAGCTTCCACCCGATCATCCGTCTGCGCAACCCGGAGCCCTGGCAGGCCGCAGCCCTCGCAGCAGGTCTCGAGCTGCTCGACGAGGGGGTCTTGCGCCTGGGCTCGGGCACGACGAAGGGCTTAGGTCGGGTGCGAGTCGATCCCGGGCCGGTACGTCTCCTTGCGCTCGATGAGTCGCCGGCGCAGGAGCTCGTCCAGACCGGAGGGATCTCCCGACCGGCTCGCGAGGGACTGTTCCTTGCGTACGCAGCCTCCGATGGGCGCGCCGTCCTCGAGCGGTGGGCCCAAGCTCTACCGAAGTGGCTCGGCGATGAGTAGCAGGCGAGACACCCGCCGACCGGGACGTCCGGCCTACTTCCTCCTCGACCTGCCCGAGTGTGTGCGCGGGCCCGCGCCCGACCGCGAGGACGGCCTCTGGGGCCGGCTCGAGATCGAGCTCGAGTGCCTCACGGAGATCCACGTCGGGGGCACGGCGCCAGTCGTCGCGGACCTCGACGGGAAGCAGGCGCTCGTGCAGGGGATGACGCGCCTTCCCGCTGACAGCGGCCAAATGCCTGTCGTCCCCGGCTCGAGCGTCAAGGGCGCCGTGCGAGCGGTCGTCGAGGCGATCACGCCGTCCTGCGACCGACTGAGCCGGGAGAAGAACGCCGCGTGCCAGAGCTCGTCTGCTCTCTGTCCGGCGTGCGCCGCGTTCGGAGCGCCCGGCTGGCGGGCCACGGTCGCCTTCTCTGACCTCCTCCCTGTCGAACCGGCTGAGCTGAGCGTGAGGCGCATCGCGCAGCGCTTCAGCCATCAGGCTTCCAGACGAGGCAGGCGCCTCTACGGGCTTGAGCCGGAGGAGCCGCTCCCAGGTGACGCAGAGGCGCTCGAGTGCCTTTCCGCCGGGTCGCGTCTGCGGGGAGCCGTTCTCTTCGAAGGCGTGACCGAGGCTGGGGCGGGAGCGGTCACGCTAGCGCTCGGTCTGCCGCCGCACGGCCTGCCGCTCCTCCGTCTGGGCGGAGGCAAGAACCGCGGCCTCGCCCAAGCCCGCGTGACACTCACACAGGGAGCCGCCGCCCAGGGCTGGGCCTCTGCCGTCCGCCGACAGTCCGGATCGATCGACATCGGTGCGCTCCAGGGGACTGCGTTCAGCCGGTGGCCCGCCTGCCGATCTCGCCTCGATCTGATCAAGGAGCACTACTCGTGAAGAGCACGCTCGACATCGAGGCTCGCCGGGCTCTCCTGGATGAGGCCGCGACCGCGCGCGCGAGCCTGGAACAGAAGGCCGCAGCCGAGGCTGCGACGGCGCTCGCCATCCTGCTCCGTGACGGCTTGGGCGCCCTCGAACAAGCCCTCGACCCCTCGATACGAGCCGAGCTCGGCGCCTCGACGAGGCACTGGCTTGACTTTCGCCGCACGGCGGCACCGACGATCGCCACGATCGCAATCGAACACGGTCCCGTTGGGGCGGCGTTCTTCCTCGGCTGGCTGAAGCGCCTCGCCATGTTCTCCAAACCGCCGGCGAGCGCCCGCCCGTCGCTGGCGCCGGCGGCGTTCCGGCGGGCCCCTGCGTCCCCCGTACCCCGGCTCAAGGCGGGTGACGTCGTTGAAGCCGTCCTACTCGAGGAGAGAACGAAGAAGGGAGGTTGGAGAGCACGGCACGTCTCGACCGGCCTAGAGGGACCGATCCAGAACAGCGATGCCGGTCCAGCCCACACAGCTCCTGGCGACTCGCTCACCCTGGTCATCGCGTCCGCGAGTCGGACCGGCGTGGCGTTCCGACATCCTGCCCACAAGCGATAGGCCACGCCCACCGGTCTCCCACACCGCCCGCACTTCGACGCCGTAGCCGGCGTCAGCCATCGATCGCCTGGTCTACCGCCGCGTCGAGGTCGGCGCGAAACCGACCCGCGTCGACGCGCGGCGCGCCCGCTCTAGCGCCGGCGATAACGGCCCGCGGCACGAAGCGGCGAGGCTGGATGGGGCGGAGCTCCGCCACCGGCATGCCGTTCCGCGTAGCGGTGACGACCTGCCCGGCCTGAACCTCCGCGGAGGAGGATGTCCGGATCGTCGTGGAACTTCGCCGACGGTCCTCGCTTGACGATCAGACGGTAACGAGTTCGGCGACCTCCTGGTGGCCGAGGGTCTGGGGAGCGGCGTGGAGTGCGTGGCGTTCGATCGCGATGACGAGTGTGGCGAGGTCGCGGTAGCCGATGATCCTGCGGAACTGCTGCTCGGCGGCGAGCATGCCGGCGGCGGTCCAGCGGCGGCGCATGTCGCCGTCGTGCCAGCGCTTCACGTTGCGCTGGGTGTGGCGGACGATCCCGATCATGCTCTCGCACGGATTCGTTGAGCAGAGCGTCTTGGCGAGCTGGCCGCTGATCCCGAGCCGCATCAGCGTCAACGTGTCGTCGAGTCCCTCACGGAGCGAGCGGGCCGCGTCCGGCCAGCTGCGCTCGAGCTCGCCGGCGAGCAGCTCGAGCCGCTGCCGGGCGAGCTCGGGATCGGTCAGCGCCCACGCTGCGCGCATCCGGGCACGCACCTGGTCGCGGTCGCGCTCGGGCAGCAGGTCGCAGACGTTTCGCTCCTTGTGGCGGTGGCAGCGATGCACGAGCGCCTGGGCGCCGAAGACGTCGGTGATCGCCCGCCGCAGCGCCTTCGAGCCGTCGATCACGAACAGGATCGCCTGCTCGGGATCGAGACCGCGGTCGACGAGATCGGCGAGCAGCGTCCTCGCCAGGGTCGCGTTCTCGGTCGAGCCTTCCCAGAGCCCGAGCGGGATCTTGACGCCGTCGGTGCTGATTCCGAGCGCGACCACGTGGGTGCGCTCGAACAGCTCCACCCTCGATCCCATCCCTTCCGCGGCCTCCCCTCCGAGCTCGTTGAAGCTCGGAAGGTCGACCTGCCATCGGACGAGGGCGGGGCCAAATCAAGCCGTCGTAGCGGGGCCAA
>JADLFG010000014.1 GCA_020845695.1 Thermoleophilia bacterium
CAGGCTCTCCATCAGCTCCTCGCGCGCGGAGCCGAGCATGGCGGCGGCCTCCTCCGGGTCGCGGACGACCCGCGCCTCGGCCATCCGGAGCGTCAGCGCGACCCCGATCAGCCGCTGCTGGGCGCCGTCGTGGAGGTTGCGCTCGAGCCGCCGCCGCTCGGCGTCTCCCGCCTCGACGAGGCGCGCGCGCGACGCGCGCAGCTCCTCGAGGCGGGCGCGCAGCTCCGCCTGGAGACGTCCGTTCTCGAGCGCGAGCGCCGCCGCCGCCCGGACGCCGTCCACGAGCTCCGGCTGGTCGGCCAGCGTCACGTCGTGGACGAGCGCGCCGATCAGGCGCCCCTCGCGCTCGACGGGCGCGACCGCGCGGCCGGAGGCGGGCCCGGGCAGGCTGACGGGGCGACCGTGGGCGTCGACATAGCTTCCGGACTCGGGCAGCCAGTACGCGAGCTCGAGCGACGGATCGCCGAGAGCGCGCGCGATCGCCTCCCGGACACGGCCCGGCGCGGGAGCCCGGCCAAGCTCGACAACGAGGCGGCTGACCGCGCTGCGCGCGAGCCGCGTGCGCAGGAGCCCGACGAGAAACGCGAGCGGCACGGTCGCGAGCGCCGCGTAGGTCGCCGCCCGGGCCGGTAGCTCGAGCGAGCGGGCGGCGACGGAGACGAACAGGAGCACCCCGAGCGCCGCTGTCACCCCACCGCTGATGAGCACGGGAGCGAGGGAGCGCCGCGCGGGCGCGGTGGCACCGCGCCAGCGCCGTCTCAGGAGCAGGAGCACGCCGGCGGCGATGGCGACGCCGAGCGCGTTCTGGGCCGTGAAGATGGCCTCGGCGGCCGCGTCGTCCCGCGCCGCGAGGATGACGTTGGCGGGACAGCCGTCGCAGTCGAAGCGTGGGGCGCGCGGGTCGTACTGGAGCAGCGCGGCGAGCTGGAGCAGGGTGGCGTCGGCGTAGGCCGCGCCCGCGATCGTCCTGGCTGCCGCACCCGCGAGGACGCCCTCCGGATACGCGAGCACGAGGTGGGCGACCAGTGCGAGCGCGAGCGGCGCCGTCAGCAGCCCGACGGTGTAGAGGACCGGGGAGTTCGCGAGCTGCAACGACCCGATGAGCCAGTCGAGCCCGAGCGCGACCATCAGCGGGCCGATCCGGTTGCCCGGGCGGCGCGACCACGCGACGAGGCCGGACGCCGTGAACGACCAGCCGACCGCGAGGTCGAGCGCGACGAACAGTGCTCGCGCATCCGTGTGGCTCGAGTTGACGCCGACGGCGAGCGACAGCCCGCCGAGGCAGAGCGCAGCCGCAGCGACCGCGAGCCGCAACCGGGCCGGTACGGGCGTCACCGGAGCAGGCGCGCCAGCGCCGCGGCCGACAGCTCGGCCTTCGCAACGAAACCGCGGGCGCCGCTCGCCGCGACGAGCGGACCGAAGTCGGCCGCCTCCCGGCTCGAGGTGAGGATGACCGCGGGACCGTTCGCGGCCCGGGTCAGCTCCGCCGCAACGGCGAAGCCGTCCGCGTCGGGAAGCTCGACGTCCAGGAGCACGAGGTCCGGGCGCAGGACGCGGGCCCGGGCGACCCCTTCCGCCCCGTCACCGGCCTCGCCGACCACCTCGAGGCCCTCGGCTTCGAGCAGCCGCCGGGCGGACGAGCGGAAGCCCGCGTGGTCGTCGACGATGAGGACACGCGTCACGACGCGAATCGTGGCACGCCCCGCCCGCGGCGCCAATACGGCTGGCCACACTCCCGACGCGCTCAGCCCTCCCGCTCGAGCCGACCGACGAGATGGCGGGCGAGCGGGGTGCGCTCGGTCGCCAGCCAGAGCTCGTAGGAGAGCGCCTCCCCCTCGAACCGGTAGCGTCGCTCGAGCCGCGTGACCGGGGAACCGCCCGGGGCGCGCGGCACGTCGACGGAGGCGAGGCGCACGTCCGGCCCGTCGAGCTGGCCGAGCGCGATCTCGGTCAGCCCGAGCGGGTGCGCGAGGCAGACCTCGAGCCGCCCGGCCCCGGCCGGACGCCAGAAGCCGAGCTCGCTGTGCAGCGTTCGCCCGTCGGCGGGCGCCCAGGCGCGCTGGGCGTAGGCGAGATACCCCGTGCCGTGGTGCCAGAAGCGCATCTCCTCCTCGTACGCGAACGGCTCGATCGTCGGATACTCGCCCTCGCCGCCGCCGCGCCACGTGCCGGATACGTGCGCGAGGGGGGCGAGATCTGGATGGAGCCGCGCGCTCATCGCACTTCCCCGGTCGGATGCGTGATTCTACGGCCCCCGCCCGGCGGCGCCTAGTGTTCAAGATCGTGCGCCACGTCGCTCCCCCCTCGATCCGGGGGCCGCTCCCGGCCCGCTGGGCGAGCCTGCTCGCCGGCCTCTCCCTCTGCTCGCTTGGAATCGTGCTGCTGCTCGAGTCGAGGCTCGGGCTGTCGCCCTGGGACATGCTCCACCAGGGGATCGAGCTGACGACCCCGATCTCGTTCGGCGCCGCGAACGTCCTCGTCGGGGTGCTCGTGCTCCTGCTCGCCTGGGCGCTCGGCTCGCGGCCCGGGGTCGGGACGTTCGCGAACGCGATCCTGATCGGGGTCTTCATCGACCTGCTGCTTCGCTCCGAGGGAATCCGATCGCTGGCCGGGCTCCCGCTCGGCGCCCGGGTCGGGCTGCTCGCGGCGGCAATCCTCCTCTTCGGGGTCGGCTCCGCCTTCTACATCGGCGCCGGGCTCGGCGCGGGGCCGCGCGACTCCCTGATGCTCGTGACGGCGCGGCGCCTCGGGGTCCGGGTCGGGGTCTCCCGGGCGAGCATGGAGCTCGCGGCGCTCGCCGCGGGCGCGGCGCTCGGCGGCCAGATCGGCGTCGGCACGGTCGCCTTCGCGCTCCTGATCGGGCCGTCGGTCGAGCTGTCGGTCCTCGCGCTCGGGCGCTCCCCGCTCGCGCTCGCGGGCGAGGCCGCGCTCGGGACGGCGCGCTGAGCGACTCAGTTCAGGGAGGGATCGGGCGGCATCGACGCGAGCAGCGCGTAGGGGCCGCCCTGGCGGCGCAGCACGGCCGCCCAGAGCCCGTCCGCATCGGCGCAGAAGACGTCGCCGACCTCGGCCGCCACGACGATCCAGGCCGACTCGGCCAGTTCCGACTCGAGCTGACCCGCCCCCCAGCCCGAGTAGCCCGCGTAGACCCGCACGCGACCGACGGAGCCGGCGAGGGCGTCCGGGTCGGCGTCCGCGGGGAGAAAGCCGATCCCCGGGAGCGCGGGCGCGGCCACCAGCGCCTCATCCTCGAGCTCGGCGAGCGCGACCACCGCGTCGCGCTGGACCGGGCCGCCGACGTAGACGGAGGCCGAGTCCCCGACCAGGAGGTGCAGGTGAGGCACCGCGTCGGCGACGGCGATCGGCGCGGGCCGGTTGAGCACGAGCCCCATGGCGCCCTCCTCCGTGTGCTCGGTGACGAGCACGACCGCCCGGCGGAAGTTCGGATCGAGCAGGGCCGGCGAGGCGACGAGCAGGTGCCCGCGCAGAGACTCGGCAGCGTCGGCCACCCTCAGGTCTCCTTGACGACCGCGTACCAGACCCGCTCGGCCACGTCGGCAACGCCGTCGCCGAGCCGGGCGAAGCGCCGGTACAGCTCCCGGCGGGCCATCACCTGGCGTAGGTCGTCGATCTCGATCAGCGCCGCCATCGCCCGCCGGTAGACGCGCTCGATCCGCCGCTGGCTCTTGATTGCGGCGTCGGCCGCGGCGGTCGCGCCCTCGCTCTGCCGGCCGGCGAGCAGCTCGAGCGCCTCGCCGAGGCTGCGCATCCCCTCGACCAGGAGCGCCGCCATCTCGGCGACCGGCCCGTCCGGCGGCAGCGCCATCACCTCCGCCTCGCGCACCGCGTCCTTGGCGCCGTTCAGGATCGCGTCGATCCCGCGCGAGAGGCTGTAGATGTCCTCGGGGTCGAGCGGCGTCATGAACGCGGTCGTGAGCAGCTCCTGCACCTCGCGCTTGTGTGCGTCGGCTCGGTGCTCGCAGTCGCGCACGACGTCCGCCTGCGCGGCGTCCCCGCCGGCCCAGTCCCGCAGCGCCTCCAGCCCCGCGCGGGTGACGGCCACCTGCTCGCCCAGGGTGCCGAGCACGTCGGGCGTGCTCGGGAGAAACCACCGATGGAGCGTCACGTCACCCACCTCCAGGCCACGAGAGCGACCGCGGCGATCGCCCCGGTCGTGGGAATCGTAGTGACCCAGGCGACCATCATCCCCCGTACAACCTCCCAGCGAACGTGTCGCCAGCGGCGCCTCCCGCCGCCGGCGCCGACGACGGACGAGGCGACCACGTGCGTCGTCGAGACGGGCGCGCCGGCGAGCGAGGCGGCCAGAATGACCGCGGCGGAGCTCGACTGGCTGGCGAGGGAGTCGAGCGGCCGGACCCCGTAGATGCGCCGACCGATCGTGCGCACGATCCGCCAGCCGCCGAGCGCCACCCCCAGCGTGAGCGCCACGGCCGCCGCCGCGACCGCCCAGAGCGGCGCCTCGAGGCTGTCCGCCTCCCCGCCGGCGGCGAGGACCACGGCGATCACCCCGACCGCCTTCTGCGCGTCGTTCGAGCCGTGGCTGAACGCGAGCCAGGCCGCCATCAGCCACTGGCCGCGCCGAACGGGGCCCTCGACGCGCCGGGTAGCGCGCCGCAGCAGGCGCCGAGCACCGCGAATCGCAACCAGGCCGGCGACGGCACCCGCGATCGGCGCGGCCGCGAGGTAGACGGCAATCCCGCCGACGCCGGCCGGTCGCACGCCGTCGAGACCGCCCCAGTCGACCGCGCCGGTTCCGGCCTCCGCGAGCGCCGCGCCGACGAGCCCGCCGAGCAGCGCATGGCTCGAGCTCGAAGGCAGCCCGAGACGCCAGGTGAGCGCGTTCCAGGCGACCGCGCCCGCGAGCGCCGCCCCGGCCACGGGCACGAGCTCGCCCTGCGGCACGTCGACGATCGTCGCGACCGTGCTCGCGACCGCTCCGCCGAAGAGGAGCGGCCCGAGCAGGTTGAACCCGGCCGCGAGCAGCACCGCCTGGCCGGGCGTCGCCGCGCGGGTGGCGACGAGCGTCGCGATCGCGTTCGCACTGTCGTGGATCCCGTTCGTGAGCGCGAACGCGAGCGCGAGGGCGATCGCGAGCGCGAGCCCGGGATCCACCGGCTACCCGCGGGGGGCGGCGAGGTGCTGGTAGTCCCGGACGCTCCCCGACCAGGAGCCGCCCCAGTGCCAGCCGATGCGGGCGAACGCGAGCACGGCGACGTCGCCCGCGTGGATCATCCCCCGCAGGCGCTTCGAGCGGTCGAGGTAGCGGCGGCTCGCGTCGTGGTAGACGCGGCCGGACTCGACGTAGGGGTTCTCGATCGGGTTCAGGTCCACCGCGAGCCCGTAGGCATGCTGCGACCAGCTCGATGAGCCGGTCGCGGCCCGGCAGTTGAACGCGGACGTGTTGTCGGCCTCGATCGAGTCGAAGTCGCTGCCCCCGTAGGCGTCCACGAGGCGCATCCGACGGATCGGGAAGCGCTCCTCGTAGAGCGTCCGGAAGACGGAGACGATGTCCCTCGCGACATCCTCGTGAACGACGAGCTTCCCCGCCGCCGGCCGGCCGTCGAAGCCCCAGCGGCTGACGGTGACGAGACGCAGGTCGCGCAGGGGAACGGGGCAGCCGGGTCGCCAGGAGACGCCGGTCATGCGCTCGCGCAGCGGCTTTCGGATCACGGCTACGCTCGACTCGAACGGGGGCGCCGCCGCCTGCGCGGCCGGTGCGGCGAGCAGCGCGGCGCAGAGCACGATCAGGGCGACGCGACCCACGCCGGGAGGGTAGCGGGCGAGAGCGACGCTCAGAGCGCGACGGTGGCGAGCCGCAGCGCGCCGGAGAGGCCGCGTCCCTCGCTCGTGTCGATCCAGGCGGCGATCGCGACGCCATCGCGAAGGAGCGCGGTCGGCGAGGCGACGTGGGAGCTCGCGGGCGCGTCGAGCGCCTTCAGGGTACCCCCGGCGGAGACGAGGGCGAGCCCGAAGCTCTTCGCGCTCTCGTCCGGATGCTGCGGCGGGTAGGGGGTCTGCTCCCAGGCGACGAGCGTCCGGGTGCGGGAGCAGGAGAGGTGCGCGAACCACCCGTCGCCGACCCGGCGGGTCGTGAACGTCGCACCGGCGTCCGCCGAGACGAGCACGGAGATCCCGCCGCCCAGGTGCTGCAGCCCCACCCACACGCGGGAGCCCCCGGCGAGGCAGACGGCCGGATCGCCGCCCTCGCCGAGCGAGCGGGCTGCCCCCCAGCTCGAGCCCCGATCGGCGGAGCGGCGCAGCTCGACCTCCCAGGCTCCGCGCCCGCCGCGCTTCCAGACGGCGGCGAAGCGCGAGCCGGCCCCCGCGAGGCTGGCGAACGAGACGCGCTCGCCCGCTCCCGCCGCGAGCACGGACGGCGCCGACCAGTGGCCGGACGCCGCCGTCGAGCGGCGGGCGAACAGGATCTCGCTCTCGTCGCGGGCGTGCCAGACGATCCCGAGCCGGTTCTTCGCGACCGCGAGCGAGGGGGCGGCGCCGGCGCCCAGGCGCTCGGCCGGCTGCCAGACGCCCGCGACCCGCAGCCGGGCGTAGACCGAGCCGCCGCTCGCCCACGCGACCGCGAGCGTCCCGCCGCGGGCGGCGATCGCCGGCGTCGCCACCGCCCCCTCCGCCACGACCGCCTCCCGGTCGAAGCCGGAGTTGCCCGCCCGCCGCTCCCCGACGACCACGCGCCGCTCGTCATCGAGCCAGACGAGCGCGACCGTGCCGCCGCCCGTCTCGACGAGCGGGCGGGCGTTGTTGAAGCCGAGCGACTCGGCGCCGGCCGCCGCGGGGAGGGCAAGCGCCACTGCCGCGGCGACGACGAGCAGGATGCGGCCGGGAGCGATCACGGGCTCACCCTAGAACGCGCCTGTGAGGAGAAAGGCAGGCGGTTGTAAAGGTACGGGCGGCTACGTTGAATCGGCCGAGCTGGACGAACCCCCGCCCCCGCACGGCAGTCCCACGGCTTCGAGCTCCTTCGGCTCGAGCTTCCAGAGCCCCCCGCCGTAGACCCGGCTGTGGTCTGCCAGGCGCTCCATGAATGCCGGGCTCGCCAGCAGCTCGAAGAGCTCGTCGGCGTCCACTCCCGGGTTCGGCTCCACGACAAGCCAGTTGTTGAGCGGAACCGCCTCGGCCCGATTCCTGACGAACCGGGGACGCGCGCGGTTGAAGTACGAGAACACGATCGGACAGCTCGCTCGCGCCTCCTGCCCGTACCACGGGCGGCGCCGGGACGCCAGGTACCCCTCGTGCACTCGCAGATGATCGCGACCGTGCCTGAGATAGCGTCCGAGCGGGGTATCGCGCTCGATCTCGCGGACGTCGCGGCAATCGACGAGCCAGCGCGGAACATCCTCGGGCAGCGATTCCAGCGATTCCGCGGAGACCTCGTCGCCTTCGATCAGCTTCGGCGAGGCGAGACAGGGCGTGAGCGTCGCGACCGGGATGCCCACACGCTGTCGCGCCCGCTCCGACAGGACGAAGAAGCCGTTTGCCCCTGTCGCGATCCCCCGGCGAACACGAGCCCGCTCTCCCAGCCGCACCTCTCCTTTCCGCATCCGGGGCAGGGGCCGCGCCCACCTTGCACCCGCGGTCAGGCGAACGTCCTCGCGGGGCGGCCCCCCGTGGCCCCGTGAGATCGCCGCGATCACGTCCTCGGGATGCGGTAAATCGCCGCTGAGCCGGATGAGCGCGGTCTCTCCGCCCGGGCGCCCCTTCCGAATCAACGTGATCGCCGCGGTCGTCAGCACGCCTTCGAAGAACAGGCGCTTCGGCTCGATCAGGATCATGGCCTCGACACACGCGTGCTCGAGGAGGTACTTCTTGACCTTGCGCCCGTAGTTGACGTCCAGCCAGTCCGAGGGCGTGATGAACGCCAGCCGGGCGCCCGGCGCCGCGAGCTCGAGCGCCCGGACGAGAAAGAGGACGTGCATCCCGGCGAGCCCGCTCAGCCTCAACCCGAGCCTGCGCTGGAGGCCCTCGTGAATCGCGCGCTTGTCTCGCTCCGGGATCGCATGATGGCGCGAGTAGGGCGGATTGCAGATGACCGCATCGGGCGTGACGCCGACCTCGTCCAGCAGGAAGTCGCAGACACGGGCCTCGAAGCCCTCGATGCCGCGGAGCCGGGCATTCGCATCTGCCATCTCTATCGCCACCGGATCGGCGTCAACACCCAGGATCCGTGCGGGCCCACGCCGCGCATGCTGCGCGACCGAGATCGAGAGCGCTCCCGAGCCCACGCCGGGATCGAGCACGCACTCGGGCCCCGCTTCGAGAACCCAGCCGGCCATGACGTCGCCCGCCCAGGCCGGCGTGTAGAACTGCCCCAACGGCCGGCGCTGCGAGCCGGTGAAGAGGCGCGCGTAGGCGGCCCCGATCACGTCGACGCCGTTCTGCGCCGCAGCGAGCGCGCGAGGAGGCAGGTCGAGCCCCGAGAGCACGTCCCGCCAGGCGGCGCGAAGCCCTTGCTCGTCGCGGCAGCCGGCGCGCAGCTGCGTGCTGACGACAAGCGACTCGATAACCGCCTCGGGCGTCATCTTCCCAGGGTAGGGCCACTGCCGGATGACCGCCCGTGGCTGGACGATTTCGCCACCGTTTCGTCACAGCCACGCGAGCTTTCCTTTCCGAGCGCGGTCGGTCTACGCTTTGCGGCCGTGACCGACATCGCATATCCGTTCTGGAGCGAGGCGGAGCTGGCGGAGCGCCGGGAGCACTCGATCGAGCTCTTTGTGGGAAGCTGGGGCCCCGAGCTCCAGGACGAGTACATCAAGCTGAAGACTCGGTGTGCTGAGACGGTCAGCGAGCTACTCACCAGGACCGACAACCTGCGCGCGCTCCGGTCGGACCCGGCGTTCTTTCACCGGTCCGGTAACCGCGCGCTGCTGGCGCCAGCCCGCTTCATGACCGTTCCCCAGCTCAGCGAGGACAACTTCAAGGTGATTGCCAGAACGCTGGGGCCCGTGGAGACGTTACTTGCCTTCCTCGGACGCGAGCGCTTCCCGTGGATGGCGGAAGACCCGCCGGGAGAACCGACACCCGAGGCGATACGACGCGCCGTCGATGTTACGGCCGAGCTCTGGACGATTCAGAAGCAGGGGACGAGTCAGCGGATGGAAAGCTCCCGCGCGCAGGAGGAGGCGGTGCGAGCGCGGCTTGCCGCCTCCGGCTTGACCTTCGTGTCGCCCGCGGAGTTCGGAAGACGATCGCAATCGCTCGGGACGCGTTACGTTCAGTCGCTCGGGATCGTTCCCGCGAACGTTCGCGACCTCCTCGGTCTCGGCGAGTTCACCACCGAGCAGCTTGTTGCCGGCCACAAGTCCGACGTGCCGGTGCTCTTGCCGAGGGGCGTGCTGATGACAATCGAATGCAAGGTCTCCAACTCGGCAACCAACTCCTACAAGAGGCTGATCCGGGAGACGGACGGTAAGCGCCGGGCGTGGCGCGAGCAGTTCGGCGACGGTGGGGTCCGGACGGCCGCCGTGATCTCGGGCGTCTACAGCGCAAAGAACCTGCTCGACGCGCAGAGCGAGGGGATGCTGATCTTCTTCGACCACGACCTCGGCGCTCTCGACGCGTTCCTCCGGTCTGGGGGCGAACCGCGGCCGGCGCGAAACGGGAGCCGGCAGCGATAGATCCCGATCGGGACGGCCGGATTCGAACCGGCGACCCCCTGCTCCCAAAGCAGGTGCGCTACCAGGCTGCGCCACGTCCCGTCTTCGGAGACAGTGTGACAGCGCGGGCGGGCGGGCGCCGCCCGGCGGGCCAGCCGCTGGTAGCCTCGGGCGGTGCTCGAAGCCCCGACCACGCCAGAGCTGGCCGAGCTCGAGGCCCGGCCGGCGGCGCGGCGGCGGCCGCTGCTCGGCTACGCGATGGTCGTGTCGGCGGCGTCGCTGTGGGCGGCGAACGGGGTCGTCAGCAAAGTGATCCTCCAGTCCGGGCTCTCGAGCTTCCGCCTCTCCGAGGTGCGCGCGCTCGGCGGCGCGATCCTGTTCACCGCGCTCGTGCTGGTCGTGAAGCCGCGGGCGCTCCGCGTCGGCCTGCGAGAGGCGCCATGGCTCGTCGCGTTCGGCCTCTGCCTCGCGTTCGTGCAGTTCTTCTACTTCGTCGCGATCGAGCGGCTCGAGATCGGCGTCGCGCTCGTGCTCCAGTATCTCTCGCCGGTCTGGGTGGCGCTGTGGGCCCGCTTCTACGTGCGCGAGCCGGTGCGGCGGCGACTCTGGCTCGCGCTCGCCCTGGCGCTCGCGGGGCTCTCGCTGGTCGTCGAGCTGTGGGGCGGCGGCGCCGGCCTCGACGGCGGCGGCGTCGCTGCCTGCCTCGCCGCCTCGTTCGCGTACGCGGGTTGGATCCTGCTCGCCGACCGCAGCCTCGAGCGGGGGCGCGAGACGATCTCGCTACCCGCGATCGGCTTCGTCGTCACGCTCGTCTTCTGGACGTTCGCCCAGCCGTGGTGGAGCTTCCCGGCGGGCGTCCTCGACGACGACGTCTCCTTGCTCGGACGGATCGAGGACGTCAACCTGCCGATCTCGGTCCTGCTCGCGTTCGTGTTCGTCCTCGGCACGTTCGTCCCGTTCCTGCTCATCTTCGGGGCGCTGCGCCACCTCTCGCCAACGCGCGTGACGGTCGTCGCGATGATCGAGCCCGTGGTCGCCGCCCTCGTGGCGTACGGGTGGCTCGGCGAGGAGCTCGCGACCGGGCAGATCGCGGGTTGCCTGCTCGTGCTCGCCGGAGTCGGCCTCGCCCAGACGGCGCGTGCCACGAGACCTGCGGGCTAGGACCGATGCGGGCACCGGGGGACGATCATCGCCGCGACCGATCCCGCCGACGGTTCCCCGCCCGCCGGCGCGGGCTGCGTGGCTACCATCGGTCGCGGTGGTACGACGGGTTCTCCTCGCCTCGCCCCGCGGGTTCTGCGCGGGGGTCGAGAGGGCGATCGACACGGTGGAGCAAGCTCTCGAGTTGTGGGGCGCTCCCGTCTACGTGCGCCGCCAGATCGTCCACAACAGCCACGTCGTGCGCGACCTCGAGCGGCGGGGCGTCGTGTTCGTCGAGTCCGAGGAGGACGTCCCGGCCGGCGAGGTCGTGATCCTCGCCGCCCACGGGGTCGCGCCGGACGTCCACGCGTCGGCGCGCACCCGCGGCCTGCGCGTCGTCGACGCCACGTGCCCGCTCGTGACGAAGGTGCACTCGGAGGCGCGCGCCTACGCGGCGCTCGGCCACACGATCGTGCTGATCGGCCACGCCGGCCACGACGAGGTGGTCGGGACGATCGGGGAGGCGCCCGACTCGACCGTGCTCGTGCAGACGGAGGCGGAGGCCGAGCGGCTCGAGCTGACCGGCCGGGGCCCGGTCGCCTACCTGATGCAGACGACCCTGTCGGTCGACGACGCCGCCGCGATCGTGGGCGTGCTCAGGCGGCGCTTCCCCGGGATCGAGGGGCCGCGCCGCGACGACATCTGCTACGCGACCGCGAACCGCCAGCGGGCGGTCAAGGCGCTCCTGCCCGAGGTGGAGCTCGTCCTCGTCGTCGGCTCCGTGACGAGCTCCAACTCGAGCCGGCTCGTCGAGGTGGCGCGCGCGGGCGGCGTCCCCGCGTACCTGATCGACGACGAGTCGGCGATCGACGAGCGCTGGCTCGAAGGCGTCGAGACCGTCGGGCTCACCTCCGGAGCGTCCGCGCCCGAGCATCTCGTCGACTCCGTCTGCGCGTGGTTTCGCGAGCGTGGCAGCGTGGAGATCCGGCAGCAGCGCTCGGTGCGCGAGGACGTGACGTTCCGGCTGCCCGTGCTCGAGCCGCAGCGCGAGCCCGTCACGGCGCCCTGACGACCGCGATGCCCTCGCCTGGGCGCCGCTCGACCCCGACGGCGAGCGTCTCGCGCGCGATCCGCTCCCCGTGGACGGCGAACACCGCCTCCTCGTCGTGGGCGATCACGATCCGGTCGGTGATCTCGAGCCCCGCCTCCTTGCGCAGCCGCTGAATCTGGTGGATCACGTCGAGCGCTCTGCCCTCGAGCTCGAGCTCGGCGTCGACGCGCGTATCGACGGCCACGACGAGGTCGGCATCCTGGGCGACCGCGAACCCGTCCCGGGCGACGTACTCGAGCGCGAACTCGCCCGCGACCAGCTCGTGGGCCCCGGCGCGGAGGCGTCCTCCGTCGACGTCGAAGTCGCCCTCGGCGAGCCTGCGGCGCAGGTCGGGCAGATCGGCCCCGAGCCGGGGGCCGACGAGGTCGAGCCGCGGCGTCGCCCGGAGCGTCGCCACCCCGGACGGGTCGAGGGCGAGCTCGACCTCCTTCACGTTCAGCTCGCCCGCGACCTCCTCGACCTGGCGGGCGATCGCCTCCTGGCGCTCCGGATCGGGCGCGCAGACGACGACGCGGCGAAGCGGCTGGCGCAGCTTCACCCCGGCTGCCTGGCGGGCGGCCCGGCCGAGCTCGATCGCCTGGCGGGCGTCCGCGACCTCTGCGACGAGCGCCTCGTCGGCGAGCTCCGCGAGCGGCTCCGGCCAGCCGGCAAGGAAGACGCTGTCGGGAGCGTCCTCGCAGGCCTCGGAGACGAGGCGCTGCCAGAGGTGCTCGGCGAGGAACGGCATCACGGGCCCGATCACCCGGACGGCCTGAACGAGCGCGTACCAGAGCGTGCGGAACGCCGCGTCGTCGTACTCGTAGAAGCGCCGGCGGGAGCGGCGGATGTACCAGTTCGAGAGGTCGTCGACGAACGCCTCGAATGCGCGGATCACGCCGACGGTCATGAACGACTCGTAGGCGCGGGTTGCGTCGGCGAGGAGCTCCTGCGTGCGCGCGAGGAGCCAGCGGTCGAGCGGCCGCAGCTCCGCGCTCGCGATCGTGCCGGCGAGATCGTCGTAGCGGGGGCGGAAGCCCTCGATCCCGGCGTAGGTGACGAGGAACGAGACGGAGTTCCAGGTCGTGAGCAGCTTGCGCTTGACCAGCTCGGCGGGGCCGAAGCCGAAGCGGATGTTCTGGCTCGGAGGCTGTGCGCAGTACATCCAGCGCATCACGTCCGCGCCCATCCGGGCGAACGCCTCATCCGCGTCGATCGCGTTCCCGAGCGAGCCGTGCATGGCGCGGCCGTGCTCGTCGAGCAGCTTCTCGTAGGAGAGCACCTGGCGGTACGGGGCCCGGCCGTCCAGGACGACGGACATGAACATGAGCGAGTAGAACCAGAGCCGGATCTGCTCGCGCATCTCCGAGACCCAGTGGGCCGGGAACCAGCGCTCCCAGTGGGCGTGGTCGGACAGATCCGCCCCGGAGAGCCCGCGCGACGCTCCGGTCGCGTAGCCGCCCTCGACGGCGGCCTGGTTGCGCCAGCCGAGCGTCGCGAACGGGACGATGCCCGCGTCGAGCCAGACGTCCCCGACCTCGGGAATCCGGTGGACGTCCCCACCGCAGCTCTCGCAGCGGATCGTGACCTCGTCGATCCAGGGCCGATGCAGCTCCTCGAGCCCCTCGAGGCCGGCCGTCGCGCGCTCTTTCAGCTCGGCGAGCGACCCGATCACGTTCAGGTGGCCGCACGCGCACGGGTAGAACGGCAACGGCAACCCAAAGTAGCGCTGGCGCGAGATGTTCCAGTCGCCCATGTTGCGCAGCCAGTCGTCCATCCGCTTGCCGAAGTAGTCGGGCGTCCACTCGACGGTCGCGTTCGCCTCGAGCAGGGCCGGCCGGACCGGGTCGGCGGCGATGAACCAGTCGTCGGTGAGCCGGAAGATCAGCGGCGTCTCGCAGCGCCAGCAGAACGGGTAGCGATGCTCGATCTCGCCAGCGCCCGCGAGCAGCCCGCGCTCGCGCAGGTCGTCGACGATCGGGCCCGCTGCCTCGACGGTCGAGAGCCCCGCCAGCCAGCCGTAGCTGTCGTGGAACCGGCCGGCCTCGTCGACGGGGGCGAGGATCGCGAGCTCGTGGAGCTTCGAGAGCTCGAAGTCCTCGCCGCCGCAGCCGGGGGCGATGTGGACGATCCCGCTGCCCTCCTCGAGCGAGACCTCGTCCCAGGCGATCACGCGGTGCTCGACACCACGCGCGGCCGGCAGCGAGTCGAACGGGCCCGTGTACGCGAGGCCGACGAGCTCCGATCCCTTGACGACCCGAACCGGCTCGGCGTCGGGGTAGCGGGCGCCGGCGACCCAGTCGCCGCCGGGAAGCAGCGCGTAGTCGGCATCCGGGAGCACGGCGGCCGCCACGTTCGCGGGCAGCGTCCACGGGGTCGTCGTCCAGACGAGGAGCGCCTCACCGTCCCGGCCAGCGAGCGGGAAGCGTACGAACAGGGACGGGTCGGTCTTGTCGAAGTAGTAGCCGGCCAGCTCGTGCTGCGAGATCGACGTGCCGCAGCGCGGGCACCACTCCGTCGAGCGGTGCCCCCGGTAGAGCCAGCCGCGCTCGTGCACGATCGCGAGGAAGCGCCAGATGTACTCGATGTTCGTGTCGGAGAACGTGAAGTAGTCGTTGCCCCAGTCCATCCACATGCCGAGGCGCCTGGACTGCTCGGTGATCGCGGCGGCCGACCAGGCGACCTTGTCGCGGCAGCGCCTCGAGAACTCGGCGAGGCCGAACTCCTCGATCTCCTTCTTCGAGTCCAGCCCGAGCTCGCGCTCGACGCCGACCTCGACCCAGAGGCCCTGGCAGTCGAAGCCGTTCTGGTAGCGCTGGTGGAAGCCGCGCAGCGCCTTGTAGCGCTGGAAGACGTCCTTGAGCGTGCGGCCCCACATGTGGTGGACGCCCATCCGCTTGTTGGCGGTGATCGGGCCGTCGATGAAGCTCCAGATCGGGCCGTCCGCGTTGCGCTCCCGCAGCCGCTCGAACACGCGGCGCTCCTCCCAGAGCGCGAGCACCTCCTCCTCGAGGGCAGCATGATCGGGAACGGGTGGGAGCCGCTCGAGCACTGCGTCAGTCTAACCGGCGGATTTTTCGCGCTCGCCAGTTCGTTGTCATCTGCAAGAAACCGAACCGGAGGCTGAATTGACAACCAGTGTGACCACGTCCACGTTCGACTCGGAGGTGCTCGAGAGCGCCCAACCCGTGATCGTCGACTTCTGGGCCGAGTGGTGCGGGCCGTGCCACGCGGTCGCGCCCGTGCTCGACCGGATCGCCGAGGAGCGCAGCGAGCTCAAGATCGTCAAGGTGAACATCGACGAGGAGCCCGACCTCGCGCGCCGCTACGGCGTGCTGAGCATCCCGACGATCATCCTGTTCAAGAGCGGCGAGCCGGCCGCGGCCGCCGTCGGCGCGCAGCCGAAGCAGATGCTCGAGCGCAATCTCGGGCTCGTGGCCGCGTAGGCGCCGCGCCCACCTTCCCCTCCCGCGGGGTGGCGGCGCCGCTGCCCCGCGATTCCGTACGATCGGGGCGTGCAGCACCAGCTCGCGTCGATCCACGAGCTCGCCCGGATCGAGCTCCTGGCCGGCCTGCCGGGTGAGGTGCTCGGCCGGTTGGCGGGACGGATGATCCGCCGCTCGCTGGCGCCGGGCGACACGATCCTCGAGGGAGCGGACGCCCACGGGCGTTTCCACGTCGTCGTCTCCGGGATGCTCGCGAGCGGTGGTCAGACGCTGCGGCCGGGCGACACGCTCGGGGGGCTCGAGCCGCTCGACCCCGCTGTGCGCGCGCTCACGCCGGCCATCGTCGCGAGCTGCGACGACGCGACGTTCGAGGAGCTGATCCGACCCGTGCTCGGCTCCGGCCCGCTCTGACGCCGGCTCAGGGGCGCGACGCGGCCGACGAGAGCACGGCGTCGCCGCTCAACTGCCCGCCGCGGTGAGCAGAGCGAGAGCTACGGCCTCGAGAACGAGCAGGCCGATGAGCGCAAGCAGTGTCGGCCGCTTGCGTCTGCCTACAAGTCCGACTATGAGGACGATGCCCGCCGGAGCGAGCGCGATCGCGGCACGACTCCCATCTCCGCCAAGAGCTCCGCAGACATCGCCACGAAACGTCCCTTCATCGACGTTCTCGCTGCAGACACCCGTGGCTATGCCCGAAACGATCACTCCGGCAACGAGAGCGACGCTCGTGAGGAACGCAATCGACCACACCGTCATCGCCCCGGAGCTGTGCGCGTCCTCGGTGTTTTTCTCGCCTAGCACTAATCAGCCCCACGCGTTACTTGCCTGTTGACGCTGAGCATGCCGCGGGTGATCCATGCTATTCGGCGTGCGCTCCGCGACAGTCAATCCATGCCGCCCTGGCCGGCCCCCGTTTGTCGGTTCAGCCGCTATGAGAGTCGGGTTGGTGTTTCTTTCTCCTTCGTGGTCAGGGTAGCGGCGTAGACGGCCGGCGGTTTCCAGCCGAGGCTCGAGTGCGGCCGTTTGTGGTTGTAGATGTTCGTCCAGTCATTGATGACGGTTTGCGCTTCGAGCAGCGAGTCGAACGCCTCGACGGAGAGCACCTCGTCGCGGACGCGGGAGCCGAACGACTCGACGAACGGGTTCTGCCAGGGCGAGCCGGGCTCGATGAAGCTGCGTCCGGCGCCGCCGAGCCGGCACCAGTCGCGCAGCGCGTTGGCGGTCATCTCGGGGCCGTTGTCCATCCGCACGAGCTCGGGCCCCGTGCCGCGCTCACGGACGATCTGGTCGAGCACGCGCACCGTGTGGTCTGAGTCGATCGAGCGGGCAACCCGGATCGCCAACGCCTCCCGGGTGTACTCGTCGACGACGTGGAGCAGCTTCAGCGCCCTGCCGTCGGTCGTGGTGTCGAACTGGAAGTCCAAGGCCCAGACGTGATCCGGCCGCTCGGCGCGAAGCCGCTTCGCCGCAACGGTCGAGTCGCCGAGCCGAAGCCGCTTTCGCTTCCGCTGCGCCACGCGCAGGCCCTCCTCGCGCCACAGCCGCTGAACCTTCTTGCGGTTCACCGCCCAGCCCTCCTCACGGACAGCACCCCAGGCGAGCCGATAACCCCAACGCGGATGCTCCGCCGACAGCCGCCGCAGCCGCTCCCGCAACGCGTCGTCGCGCCCGCCGCCGTGGCGGGGCCGGTGACGCTGGGTCGAGCGGTGCTGACCCGCGACCTGACACGCCCGCCGCTCAGACAGCCCGAGCCGATCCTCAAGCATCCGGACCGCCTCGCGCCTGCGCGACGGGCTCACCAGTTTCCCCTCGCTATCTCCTTCAACGCCTGATTCTCGAGCAGCTGATCCGCAACGATCCGCTTCAGCCGCGTGTTCTCACGCTCAAGCTCCTTCAGCCGCTTCGCATCGTCGGCCTTCAGCCCGCCATACTGCTGGCGCCAGCGGTGCAGCGTCTGCTCCGACACCTCCAGCCGCTTCGCCACCACCGCGACCTCCAGGCCCTCCCCGAGCAGCTTATCGGCCTCACGCAGCTTCCTGATGATCTGCTCCGGCGTATGCCGGCGTCTCGCATGTCCCATCGCTCCGATCGTCCTCCCTGCCCGACAACGGGCGGTAAGACTCACAGAGCGACCGGACCGACCTCAGGGGGTCACGCCATCCCCTGACGACCAGCGCTTCACGTTGCGCTGCGTGGGGAGGCTTAGCCTGACCGGCCCGCCTGTTCGAGCACGGCGTCGGAGAGCTCGGGCCAGGCGCGCGTGGCCCACTCGCCGAACTCGAGATCCGTGAGGCAGGCGAGCGCGACGTCGGCCCGGGGGTCTGCCCACACGAACGTGCCGGAGCGGCCGAAGTGCCCGAACGTCCGGGGCGAGTTAGCGGAACCGGTCCAGTGCGGGCTCTTGCCGTCGCGCAGCTCGAAGCCGAGGCCCCAGTCGTTCGGGTCCTGGCGGCCGAAGCCGGGGAGCACCCCGACGAGGCCCGGGAACGCGACGGCGGTGGCCTCGGCCAGTGTCTCCGGCGCGACGAACGCCGGCCGCAGGAGCTCGCGCGCGAGCGCGAGCAGGTCCCGCAGCGGGCCGGCCGCCCCCCAGGCGGGAGAGCCGCGAAGCTCGGTCGCGACCATCCCCACCGGCTCGAGCACGGCGCCGCGCAGGTAGTCGGCGAACGGCATCCCGGCCCGCGCGGCGACAAGACCGGCCAGGAGCTCGTAGCCCGCGTTCGTGTAGATGCGTCGCCGGCCGGGCGCGGCGAGCGTCGCCCCGCCGTCCGGGGGGAGGCCCGAGGCGTGCGCGAGCAGGTGGCGGACGGTGGCACCGGGGGGCCCGGCCGGCTCGTCGAGCTCGAGCGTCCCTGCCTCGGCGGCCACGAGCACCGCGGCAGCCGTCAGGAGCTTCGTCACCGAGGCAGATCCGGTCGGGGTCGCCCCGGGTGCCGAGCACGGCGGCGCCGGCGACAGCGCCTGCGGCGGCATTCGGGGCGGGCCACGAGTCGATTGCCGCGAGAGCGGAGCTGACCCGGGCGGCGGGCATCGCCGCGTGATAGTACTGCCGTCGTGCAACGCCAGCGGGTCTTCTCCGGATCCCCTTACGAGGCGCGGATGGGCTACTGCCGCGCGGTCCGGGTCGGCGATCGCGTCTTCGTCGCCGGCACGGCTCCGGTGATGCCAGACGGCGCTGACCCGCCGCCCGACGTCTACGGCCAGGCGAGGCGCTGCCTCGAGATCATCGCCGCCGCGCTCGCCGAGATCGGCTCGGATCTCCGCGACGTCGTCCGCACCCGCGCCTTCCTCGTGCGCGCCGAGGACTTCGAAGGGCTCGCTCGGGCGCACGGCGAGGCGTTCGCGGACATCCGCCCGGTCAACACGACCGTGCTCGCGGGAATGCTCGACCCGCGCTGGCTGGTCGAGATCGAGGTCGAGGCCGTCGTCGGCGGCCCGTAGCGGCACCGCTCGCTACAGTGCGAGGCCGATGGCCCTGACCCTCGAGCTCGCCCGCCCGAGCGGGACGTCCGCCGCATGATCCGCGCGGGCGAGCGGATCCCGTCCGCGCGGGTCTGGGCCCCCGCGACGGACGGGGCCGAGACCACCCTGGCCGAGCTCGCAGCCGCCGGCCCGCTCCTGCTGCTCTTCTACCTCTACGACTGGACCGGCACCTGACAGGACGAGCTGACGACCCTGCGTGACAGGAAGAGCGAGTTCGACGGGGCGGGCGTGCGGGTGTTCGGGATCTCCCGCGACAGCCCCTGGTCGCACGCCGCCTGGACGCAGGTACTCGACCTGACCTTCCCGCTGCTGTCCGACTGGAACGGGGAGGCGGTGCGCGGCTTCGGGATCGCCCACGAGTACCGCGGCATGCGGGAGATCCCGGCGCGGAGCGCCTTCCTCGTGGGCAGAGACGGCATCATCCGCGGAGCATGGACGTACGAGCCGAGCGAGCTGCCCGACTTCGACGTCTTGCTCGCAGCCGCCCGCTCGCTCTCGTAGGGCTGTACGGAGCCGCCGCGGCCGTCGCGACCGCGCCCGGCGTCGCGAGCTTCCGCTCAGCCTTCATCGCGGGCGGCGCCCCCGGCCTCGGCGAAGCGGCGGCTGGCGATCATCTCCAGGCCGTCTACCGCTTCTGGCTGGTCGGCCACCAGCTCGGCCGCGGAGCGGCGCCCTGGCGCGACCCGTACACGTTTCAGCCGCTCGCGGGCGAGCAGGCGAATCTGGCGGGGTGGCCGTTCGGCCTGCCGTTCTGGCCGCTTCAGGCGGCATTCGGGCCGGTCGTCGCCTGGAACGTGCTCCTGCTCGCGACGATCGTCGTCGCGGGCCTCGCGACGTACGGCTGGCTGCGGCTCTGGCGCCTGCCCCCGGCCGCGGCGGCGATCGGGGGGCTCGCGTTCGCGCTCGCCCCGTACCGGCTCGCCCAGAGCGGCGGCCACCTGCTCGGCTGGGCCGCCATCTTCCTGCCGCTCTCGCTGTGGGCGTACGAGCGCGCGCGGGTCGCGCCCGGCGTCCGGGGCCGCCACGCGTGGGGAGCGCTCGCGGCCTGCTCGCTCGTGTCGATCCCGCTCTCCGGCCAGGTGCACTTGGCGCTCGGCGCGGTCCCGTTCGTGCTTGCCTACGGAGCGCTTCGCTGTCGGCGCGGCCCGCTGCTCTGGCTCGTCGCGGCCGCGGCCGCGTCGGTCGCGCTCGGCCTCCTGATCCGGGAGGCGGTGATCGCGGAGTCGGCCGCCGCCGGAGGCCGCACGCTCGACCAGGTGCGGATGTTCCAGGCTGGCTGGCTCGACCTCGTCGACCGCTTCCGCGGCGACAAGGGGCTCGAGCAGTACGCCTTCGCCGGCTGGCTGACGCCGGTCGCTGCGCTCGCGGGGCTCGTGCTCGCCTGGCGCCGCCGGCCCCGGCTCGCGGCGCTGCTCGGGCTCGCGGCTGTCGTGCCGCTCCTGCTCGCGCTCGGCACGAACCTGCCGACGTACGAGCTCCTGTGGCGGTACGTCCCCGGCTTCGGCTACCCCCGCGTGCCCGGGCGGCTCGTGCCGATCGCGGGCCTCGCGCTCGCCGCGCTCGCCGCGCTCGCCGCCTGGTGGCTGATCCGGCGGGCGAGGCCGCGCTGGCGCCCCGTCGCCGCCGCGGCGGCGTTCCTGCTCGTCGCCGGCGACCTGCTCGTGTTGCCGCTGCGCCCGACGGCAGCCGATCCGGAGAACGGCGCCTACCTGGCGCTCGCGCGCGAGGACGAAAGCCCCGGCCGGGTCGTCGAGCTGCCGTTGTTCGAGCCGGGGATCCACCACGGCAGCGTCTACCACTACTACGCGCTGCAGGCCCCGCGCGAGCGCCCGGGCGGCTACTCGTCGCTCGCCCCGGTCCGCGCCTACGGCTTCTTCTGGGAGCTCAACCGTCTCAACTGCGGCGTCGCGCTGCCCGGCGACTGGCGGCGGCTGCGCGCGCTCGGCGTCGACACCGTGCTCTTCCACGCGGGAGCGTTCGCGCAGTCGGGGCGCCCCGGGGCGTGGTTCGCGTGGCGCCTGCTCGAGCGGCGCGGCTACCGCTCGTCCGCGCGTGACGGGAGGATCTGGGCCTTCCCCCTGGTGGCGCGGCCGGACCGCCCCGAGGAGGGGGCGCCCGTGCCGGAGCCCGATCGCTCGGCGCCCGTGTTCTGCGAGGGCTGGCACGGCTGGACGATGAAAGAGCGTGACGCGCCTCTGTGGGTGTTCGGGCAGGGGGCGATCGAGATCGAGGTCTCGGCGCCGCGGCCGCTGCCCGCGCTGGTGCGCGTCGACGGGGGCGCGCCGCGCCGCATTGTCGCCGACCCGAGCGTGACGCTCGTCGTCGAGCTGCGGGGCGAGCGCTGGCACCGGCTCCACTTCCAGATCGGCGCCCTCCTTCAGACCTCGCCGCCCCGGGGCCTCGAGATCACGCGCATCACCTACCCGCGAGCGGGCGCCAGCGCGGAGCCCGCCCCCTAGCCTAGGTGGCGCCGGCGAGCCGCGCGAGCTGAGCGATCGCAAGCGTGGCCGCGACTCCGAGCGCCAGGGGCAGGAGGGCCCCGACGAGCGTCCACCTGCGGCTGAGCGTCTCTCGCCAGATCGTCAGGATCGTCGTCGAGCAGGGGTTGTGCAGCACGCAGAAGACCATCAGGCAGATGCCCGTGAGCAGCGTCCAGCCGTTCTCGACCACGAGGACGTCGCGGAGCCGGTCGAGGCTGTCCGGCTCGATCAGCATCGACGATCCCATGTAGGTCATCAGCATGGCCGGGACGACGATCTCGTTCGCCGGGATCGCGACGATGTAGGCGAGCAGGATCACGCCGTCCAGGCCGAGCGCGCTCCCGAGCGGGTCGAGCGCGCTCACGATGCGCCCGGCGACGCTCTCGCCGCCCGCGCCGACGTTGTTGAGGATCCAGATCAGCCCGCCCGCCGGCGCCGCCATGACGACCGCCCGGCGCAGCACGAAGAGCGTCCGGTCGATCAGCGACGTGTACAGGATCTGCCTGACGTTCGGGCGCCGGTAGGGGGGAAGCTCGAGCGTGAAGCTGGACGCCTCTCCGGCGAGGACGGTGCGGGAGAGCACCCACGACACGGCCAGCGTGGCCACGATCCCGAGCAGGACGGCGCCGATGACGGCCGCGGCGGCCGCGAGCGAGGCGAGCCCGGCCGAGAACTCGGCGGCCACGAACACGGTCGCGAGCATGATCAGGGTGGGAAAGCGCCCGTTGCAGGGCACGAAGTTGTTGGTCAGGATCGCGACCAGCCGCTCGCGCGGCGAGTCGATCACGCGGCAGGCGATCACCCCCGCGGCGTTGCAGCCGAAGCCCATGCTCATCGTCAGCGCCTGCTTGCCGTGAGCGCCAACGCGGCGGAAGAGCCAATCCATGTTGAAGGCGACCCGGGGTAGGTAGCCGAGGTTCTCGAGGATGGTGAAGAGCGGGAAGAAGATCGCCATCGGCGGCAGCATCACGGACACCACCCAGGCGAGCCCGCGCCACACGCCGTGCCAGAGAAAGCCCACGAGCCAGGACGGCGCCCCGATCGCCTCGAAGCCCGAGGCCGCAACGTCCTCGAACCAAAGGAGGGCCGCCGAGATCGCCTGCGAGGGGTGGTTGGCGCCGATGATCGTGATCCAGAAGACCGCCGCCAGGCCGAGCAGCATGATCGGCAGGCCGAGCAGGCGCGAGGTGACGAGCCGGTCGATCAGCGCGTCGAGGTCGCGGCGGCCGGCCTCCCCCTCCCGCCGCACCGCGCGCCCCGCGATCGCGGCCGCCTGCTCGTAGACGGCCTCGACGACCTCGTCCCGAAACCGGCCCCCGAGCGCGCGCCGCTGGCGGTCTGCCTCGTCGAGCACGTCGGCGACCACCTCGGGCGACGGCGGCGGTACCTGCTCACCGGACAGCTCCCCGAGCCCGAGCGCCTCCTCCACCCGCCCGTCACCGTCGAGCAGGCGGGTCGCCACCCAGCGCGCGCTCGGCAGCCCCGGCGCCGCCCGCTCGAGCAGCGGGATGAGAGCGTCGAGTGCGCCCTCGACCGCGGCGCCGGCGAGCAGGTGCCTCGGACGCGTTCGGGTCTCCCCGCGGGCCACCTCCGCGACGGTCTGGACGAGCGCGCCGAGCCCCTCGCCGGTGCGGGCGGCGGTCGGCACGACCGGGACGCCGAGGTCCCGGGCGAGACCGCGGTGGTCGACGCGGATCCCCTTGCGTGCCGCCTCGTCCATCAGGTTCAGGCACACGACCACCCGGTCGGTGACCTGGAGGATCTGGAGCACGACGTTGAGGTTGCGCTCGAGCGCGGTCGCGTCGACCACGACGACAACGCAGTCCGGCCGGCCGAAGAGAACGAAGTTGCGCGCGATCTCCTCGTCGGTGGACGCGGACAGGAGCGAGTAGGTGCCGGGCAGGTCGACGAGCTTGTAGCGGGTGCCCGCGAGCTCGAAGCCGCCCTCGGCCCGCGTGACCGTCTTGCCGGGCCAGTTGCCGACGTGCTGCCTGAGACCGGTGAGCGCGTTGAACACCGTGCTCTTGCCCGTGTTCGGGTTACCGGCGAGGGCGACCACGAAGTCGGCCCGGGCGAGGTCGATCCCGAGCCGCTCGAGGTGCGCCCGGCAGGCGGTGCAGGCCGCTGGACGCTCTGCCAGGACGCGCGCGCTCACGGCGGCCCGGGGCCCGCTCGCGCGATCTCGATCCGCCGCGCCTCGTCCGGGCGCAGGGCGATCAGCGTGCCCCGGATCCGGTAGGCCCTCGTGTCGCCGAACGAGCTCGCGAGCTCGCACTCGACCGTGGCGCCGGGGGTGAAGCCGAGGTCGAGGAGGCGGCGCCGGGCGAAGCCGGCGACCCGGAGGGCACCGACGGTCGCGAGCTCGCCCACCCCCAGGCCGGCCAGCGTCGGGCGGGGCGGCGGCGGCGGCCCGGACACGAGAGAGACGAAGAGGTTGGCGGCGGCCACGGCCGGCAGCTCGCACGGGACCCCGTCGACCTCGAAGCGGACGCCGGCGCGCGAGCTGCCGCGCGAGACCACGGCCTGACCCGGCTCGAGCCCGAGCTCGGCGAGCTTCGCGAAGACCGCCTCCGGCTCGTCCTCGAGGTGGGCGATCTCGCCCCAGGCGCCCTCCGCGAGCACGGTCAGCGGCACGGCGGTCAGCGCGCCGAGCTCGCCCGCCGCGGTCGGGATCGGGTCGCCGTGGGGATCTCGCTCCGGGTAGCCGAGGCGGGCGGCGATGCGCTCCACCTCCCCGGGCTCGAGCCGGTGCTCCGCCCGGTCGGCGAGCCGGTGGAGGTTGGCCGCGGGCGTTCCCACCTCGTCGGCGAGATGGCGCTCCCAGACCCGGTGTGCCCGCACGACGGCGCGCGCCCAGCGCTCGCCGGAGGCCGTGAGTCCCAGGCCGGCGCCGACCGTCGCGAGCCCTCGCTCCTGGAGCGTGCGGACGAGCTCGGCCGCGGCGCGGGTCGAGACGCCGAGAGCGCCGGCGAGCGACTCCACGGTCGCCGGCCGGTCATGCTCGTCCGCCGCGTGGAGATGCCGGAGGGCATCCTCGATCGCGACCCGGGCCCGGTGCGCGCGCCGGGCCCTCAGCCTCGCGAGCGGTGACGCTTTCGACCACACCATCGAGATCGAGTTTAGGTGCGTCTAAATAGGAATGTCAACTGGCCGCACCCGGGATGCCCCGTTGCCGGGGGACTGGAGCGCGAGACGCTGCCCGGGTCCGGCGCCGGGCTGCCGCCTGCTTCGCTCAAGCCGCATCCGGCCGCCGGACGCGAGACTGGCCCCGCCAGGCCGAGCCCGGGTCGCGGTCGCCCGCTCTACAGGCCCATCGAGTGGAAGCCCGAGTCGACGTAGAGCGTCGTCGCGGTCACGCTCGCCGCCCCGTCGGAGAGGAGGTAGGCGGCGGCGGCGCCGACGTCTTCGGCGGCGATGTTCCGGCGCAGCGGCGAGCGCTCCTCGACGATCGCATCCATCGTCGGGAAGCCCGGAATCGAGCGGGCTGCCAGCGTGCGGACCGGGCCGGCCGAGATCGCGTTGACGCGGATGCTCTTCGGCCCGAGCTCCCAGGCGAGGTAGCGGACGGACGCCTCGAGCGCGGCCTTCGCGACCCCCATCACGTTGTAGTGGGGGACGGCACGCTCTCCGCCCAGGTAGGTCATGGTCAGGATCGAGCCGCCGCCGGCGACTTCCATGAGCGGCTCGGCCGCCCTGGCGCAGGCGACGAGCGAGTACGCGCTGACGTCCAGGGAGAGCCAGAAGCGCTCGCGGGGCGTGTCCGCGAACCGTCCCTCGAGGTCGGCCGCGTCCGCGTACGCGACCGCGTGCACGAGCAGGTCGAGCCCGCCGTCGAACACGTTGCCGACCTCGCGGAAGACCCGCTCGACGTCCGTGTCGGAGCGGACGTCGCACCCGGTTACGAGCGGGCTGCCGACCGAGTCCGCGAGCTCGCGGACACCCGAGGCGATCCGCTCGCCCTGGTAGGTGAAGGCGAGTGACGCGCCCTCGCTCGCGAGCCGCTGCGCGATCGCCCACGCGATCGAGCGCTTGTTCGCGACCCCGAGCACGAGCCCGCGCTTCCCCTCGAACAGCCCACCCACGGCGGGCAGTCTACCCGGCCCGGCGCGGAGCCCGAGCGGGCGCCGGGACGAGCGGCGCGGGCAGGGGCAGCCGGACGCACGCATCGAGACCCCCTCCTCGCGCCGCGTGCAGAGCAACCTCGCCACCGTCGGCGGTGACGAGCCGCTCGACGATCGCGAGCCCGAGACCGGAACCGCCTGCCGACGGCCCGGCCCGCCAGAAGCGGTCGAACGCGCGCGCCCGCTGCTCCTCGGAGAGCCCCGGCCCCTCGTCGGCGACGTGGAGCTCGGCGAACGCACCCGCGGGCGCCCCGGAGACAGCGATCGTCCCGCCGGCGGGCGAGACCTCGAGCGCGTTCGCGAGCAGGTTGTCGAGCACCTGCTCGAGACGCCCGGGCGTTGCGAGGGCGCTCAGACCGCTCGCGATGTCGCCGGCCAGCGACACCCCCTGCTCCTCGGCGAGCGCGGTCCAGGCGTCGAGCCGCTCCGCCACGACCGACCCGACGTCGATCCGGGCGGGGTGGGCGGTGGTCGAGTCGGTTCGCGCCAGCGCGAGCAAGCCGTCCACGATGCGCGAGAGGCGTTCGACCTCGGCGAGCGCCGCCTGGAGATCCGCGCCCCCGCCTGCCGAGCTGGCCCCCTCGAGGTTCTCGAGCCTGAGGCGAAGCGCAGCCAGCGGCGTCCGGAGCTGGTGCGAGGCGTCGGCGACGAAGGCTTCTCGGGAGCGGATCAGCTCGTCGAGCTTATGAACCGTGTCGTTGAAGCTCGCGGCCAGCGCGCGCACCTCGGGCGGGCCCTCCTGCGCTGGCGCGCGCACGGCGAGATCGCCGGCCCCGACGGCCGCGGCTGCGCGCTCCAGCGCGGCGAGAGGCCGCGCGATCGAGAACGCGATCCTCAGGCCGACGACCGCCACGGCAGCCAGAACGACCGCGGCCACGGAGGCGAGGATCAGCCAGTAGCGACGCACGCGGTCTTGCACCGCCTCCAGCGGGTACGTGACACGAACCGCGCCGTAGACGGAGCCGCTCGACGCCACGGGAACTGCGACGTAGAGGAGGTCGGCGCCGAGCGTGTTCGAGCGACGGACGCCGTGGACGACCTCACCGGTGGCGAGCGCGCGGGCGAGCTCCGGGCGGGACGCAAACGATCGGGATGGTCCGTCCGGATCGGAGGAATCGACCACGGAGAGACCGCTGCGGTCGACAATCACGACTCGGGCGCCCGCCTCCCGCTCGTACTCGGTCACGACCCCCTGGAGGCTCGTCCGCGACACGCCGGGCAAGCCGCCGAGCAGATCCTCCGCGAACGTCGTGAGGACGACGGCGTCCCGTTCGACCTTGGCAGTCAGATCCTGTCGCTGGTTGTGGGAGTAGGACAGCCCGAGCGGGACGACGAGGACAGCGAGGACGCAGGCGGTGAGGGCCAGGTAGCTCGCGAGGAGCCGCCGACCCATCAGGCGGGCTCGGCGAGGCGGAAGCCGACCCCGCGCACGGTCTCGATCCAGCGGGGATCGCCGAGCTTGCGCCGCAGAGCCGCCACGTGGACGTCGATCGTCTTCGTGTGCCCGTACCAGTGGGTGTCCCACACCGCCTCGAGGATCCGCTGGCGGCTGAAGACGGCCCCCGGGTCGGAGGCGAGCAGCGCGAGCAGGTCGAACTCCTTCAGGGTCAGCTCCAGCCCGCGCTGGCCCAGACGCGCTCGCCGCCCGCGGACGTCGATCGCGAGCGCGCCGACGAGGAGCTCGCTTCGGTCGTCCGGCCGGGCGGACGTACGGCGAGTGACCGCTCGGATCCGGGCAACGAGCTCACGAAAGCCAAACGGCTTGACGATGTAGTCGTCCGCGCCGAGCTCGAGTCCGACCACGCGGTCGAGCTCCTCCCCCTTGGCGGTCACCATGATCACCGGCACCTGGGAGCGCGCCCGCAGCTCGCGGCAGACGTCGAAGCCGTCCATATCGGGGAGACGAAGGTCGAGGAGGACGACATCGGGCTCGGCCGCCCGAAGCGCCTCGCCGCCGGTCGCGACGCGGGCGACCTCGAAGCCCTCACGCTCGAGCCCCCGCGCGAGCGGCTCGGCGATCGAGTCCTCGTCCTCGACGATCAGGACCTTCACGGGCGCATTCTCGCGCTCGCGGCGACCGCCCGCCCCGCCGCCTGGCGAATTCTTTACCGGTCCCTCGCCAAACCTTGCGAGCGCCTGTCCCGCGCCTGGCCCGGGCCGGCCTACCGTCGGTGGCAACCCGATTTCGGAGGGACGACATGAAACGAAGGCACACGCTCGCGATCTCCCTGCTCCTGGGTGCCGCCCTCGCGGCCGGCGCCGTGGCCACCGCGACGACGCTCGAGCGCGGCCGATCGCCGCAGGCACGCGTCTCCGACGCGGAGATCGCGGCCGAGACGGCGCGCCTCGACCGGCTGGAGGTATCGCTACGCGAGTCGATCGCGACGAGACCGCCCGAGCCGCTCGCAGCGGCGGCCCCGGCCGGGAGCGGCCGCGCGAGCTGGCGCGGTGGCGACGACTACGACGACCCGGCGGACTACGTCGAGCACGACGGCCACCACGACTACGACCTGGACGACCGGGACGACCGAGACGAGGACGGTGACTACGACCTGCACGACGACTACGACGGGCACGACGACCGCCGCGACTACGACCGGGACGACCGCGGCGGGCACGACGACCACGACGGGTATGACGACTTCGACGACGACCCGGACGACGATGACTAGCCACGTCGTCCGCCTCTACGCGCTTGCGCTGACGCTCGCCGTCTTCTTCCTCCTCTGGGCGGCGATCGCGGCCCGCCCCTGGCAGGAGCACGGGCCGTCCCGCGATCCGCGGCTCAATGCCCTCGCGGCGCGCGAGCAGCGCCTGCAGATCCTGGCAGCGAGGGTCTCGTCCGCTCCCCGCTCGGCGGAGGACGCCATCCCGGCGGTCGAGCTCACGGCGCTCCCGCCGGTGACCGAGACGAGGAGCTCGTGATCACCCGCCGCACGTTCCGGGCCATGGGTACCGACGTGGCGTGCCTGGTGGAGAGCGCTGCCCCGCCCCGGGCGCGGGAGGCCCTCGACGCCGCCGAGGCCGAGTTCCGCCGACTCGAGGCGGCACTGTCGCGGTTCAGGCCCGATTCCGAGCTCTCGCGCTTGAACCGGGAGGGCGCGATCGCGGCCGGACCCGATCTCCTGCGCGTCGTCGAGCGCGCCCTTGCCGGCCGGGAGCGGAGCGGTGGACGCTTCGACCCGACGGTGTACGACGCGGTCGTCGCGGCCGGCTACGATCGCCCGCTCGTCGAGCTCGGGGCCGAGGCGGGCCCGGCGGCGCCCGGAGCGCCGGCTCGCTGCGGCGGCGCGGTCCGGATCGACAGCGCACGCGGCACGATCGAGCTCGACCCCGGCGTCGCGCTCGATCTCGGCGGGATCGCCAAGGGCGACGCGGTCGACCGCGCCTGCGAGCTCCTCGGTCACGCCGGGCCGTGCCTCGTCAACGCCGGCGGCGACCTCGCGGTACGCGGGACGCCGGCGGGTGGCGTCTGGCCGGTCGCGGTCGAGACCCCGGCGGGCTCCGTGACCCTGGCGATCCGGCGAGGCGGGCTCGCGACGTCGGGCAGCGACAGGAGGCGCTGGACGCGCGGAGGCGAGCTCCTCCACCATCTCATCGATCCGGCGACCGGACGGCCGGCCGCGTCGGATCTCGTGCGCGTGACCGTCGCCGCGGCGTCGGCGACGGAGGCCGAGGTGCTCGCGAAGAGCCTGTTTCTCGCGGGCGAGCGGGCTGCGGCCGCCGAATGCGCTCGCGCTCGTACCCCGGGCGTGCTCATCACCGCGGATGGCCGCGCGATCCTCGCGGGGGGGCTGGCATGAGCACCGACCCGACGTTCTGGACGCTCGCCCGGGCAAGCGGGCTGACCGCGTACCTCCTCCTGAGCGCCTCGGTGCTGATCGGGCTCGCCGTGCGGACGCGGCCGCTCGGCAAGGCAGTCAAGCCCGCCATCGTCGTCGACCTGCACCGGTTCCTCAGCCTGCTCGGCCTCGGCGCGATCGCGCTGCACGGCCTGACGCTCGTCGCCGACACCGCCTCCCCGCTCTCCTGGCCGGACCTGCTCGTACCGGGACTGTCGCAGTACCGCCCCTTCTGGACGGGGCTCGGCGTTGTCGCCGCGGGGCTCACGCTCCTCGTGGTGGTCTCGTTCTCCGCCCGGCGGCTGACCGGAGCCCGCGTCTGGCGCCGGCTGCACTGGGCTACCTACGGCCTCTTCGCCGCCGCAACCGCACACGGGCTGATGGCCGGAAGCGATACCGGCCGCGGCTGGGTGGCCTTGCTCTACGCGGCCTCGCTGGGTGCCGTCGGCGGCGCCGCCGCCTGGCGACTCCTGGCCCCGCGGACACGATCGCCGTCTGGGCGCGTACGCTCCGGGAGATGACCGGCTCGCGCGGACGCATCGCGCTGTTCCTCGTGATCGCCGTCCTGGCGGCCGCTGCCGCCACGGCGGCGAGCCTGCTGCTCCTCGCGGTGTCGGACACGAGCGACGAGCCCGTCGGCAAGCTGCGCCCGCGCGCGATCGCCGTGGCGGAGACCGCGCCGACGGGCGCGGGGGCCACGGTTTCCCCGGCCGTCACCCGGGAGCACGACGAGGACGACGACGACCGGGAGCACGGCGAGGATGCGGACGACTGATCAGGGCGGGGTACGCTCCCCCGGTGCGCGTCGCGATCGTCACCGGCGGCTCGAGCGGGATCGGCGCCGCCCTCGCCCGGCGGCTCGCGGCGCGCTCCTACCGCTGCGTCCTGGTCGCGCGCGGCCGCGAGCGGCTGGAGCGGCTGGCGGCGGAGATCGACGGCGAGGCCGAGGTCTGTGACGTCGCCGACCGGGCCGCGGTCGAGGAGCTCGCGCGTCGGGTCGGGGAGCGGCATCGGGCCGCCCACCTGCTCGTCAACAACGCCGGCGTCCCGGGCCGGGCGGGCTTCCTCGAGCTCGAGCCCGAGCGGATCGAGGCGGTCGCGCGGATCAACTACCTCGGCGGGGTCTGGTGCCTGCGCGCGTTCCTGCCCCTGCTCGAGGCGGGAGCGCCGTCGGCGCTCGTCAACGTCGCCTCGGTCGCGGGAACGGTCGCGGGCGGGCCGAGCGGTCCCTACTCGGCCTCCAAGCACGCGCAGGTCGCGTTCTCCCGCGCGGTCGGCGCGGAGCTCGCTCCCCGCGGGATCCACACGCTCACCGTCAACCCCGGGCTGACGGACACGGAGGGCTTCCCCCAGGAGCGGTTCCTCGCGCATCCCGTGTGGCGTCACGCCGTCGTCAGCCCGGAGCGGGTCGCGGTCGCGATCGTCGACGCGCTCGACCGGGGCGCGACGGAGGTCACCGTGCCCGGCTACTACCGGCTCGCGACCGCGCTCCAGGGGCTCGTGCCGGCGACCGTGACCCGGCTCGCCTCGCGACGCGCGGGCAGCTACACTCGCGACAGATGAGACGAGGGGAGAGACCCCGCCCCGACGACTACCGGCGGGCCGCGGAGTTGCGCGAGGAGCTCAGGCGCTTCCTGCGCGTCAGCGAGCGGGTCGCCCGGCGCCACGGGCTCACCCCCCAGCGCTACACGCTGCTCCTGATGATCAAGGGCGCGCCCGACGGCAGCGAGCGCTCGACCGTCACCGGCCTGTCGGAACGCCTCCAGCTCGCCCAGAGCACCGTCACCGAGCTCGTCAGGCGCGCCGAGGACGCGGGCCTGATCCACCGGGAGCCGTCCCCGCGCGACGGCCGCGTCGTCTTCCTCGGCCTGACCGGCGAGGGAGAGCGGCGGCTCGCCGAGACGGTCAGCGAGCTCGGCCTGGAGCGCAAGCGCCTCGAGGCGCTGCTGGCCGAGCCGGCCGGGCGACAGCGCCGGTCGTGACGCGCGTCGCGGCGGGCCTCGCCACGGCGAGCGCCACCGCCGCCGCGGTCACCAATGCGGTCGCGGAGGCAGCCGCGGAGCTCGAGGGCCGCTCCGCCGACCTGGCCTTCCTCTTCCTCACCCCCCACCACCTCGGCCGCGCCGCGGAGGCGGCCGCGATCGTGCGCGAGGCGCTGGCGCCGCGCCACCTGCTCGGCTGCGTGGCGCAGGGCGTGATCGGACGGGAGCGCGAGCTCGAGACCGGGCCGGCCGTTGCCCTCTGGGCCGCTTCGCTCCCGGGAGCGAAGCTCGCGCCCTTCCGGCTCGAGGCCGGCGAGGTCGAGGCATCCGACGGCCTACCGGCGCTCGCCGGAGCCGATCTCGTCACGGTTCTGGTCGACCCGTTCTCGCTGCCCGCCCCGCCGCTGCTCGAGCTGCTCGACGCGAGCTACCCGGGCGTCCCCGTGGTCGGCGGGATCGCCACGGGCGGCGGCGAGCCGGGCAAGCAGGCGCTCGTGCTCGACCACCCGATCGACGGCTGCGGCGCGGTCGGGATCGCGCTCTCCGGGGTCGCCGTCCGCACCGCGGTCTCCCAGGGGTGCGCCCCGCTCGGCCCGGAGTCGGTGATCACCCGCGCCGAGGGCAACGTCATCTTCGAGCTGGCGGGCGTGCCGGCGCTCCAGCGGCTTCGCGACGTCGTCGCGAGCCTGCCGGACGACCGGCGGCAGCTCGCCGCCCGGGGCCTGCTCGCGGGCCTCGTGATCGACGAGAACCGGCCCGAGTACGGCCGCGGCGACTTCCTGATGCGCGGGATCCTCGGCGCCGACGAGGGCAGCGGGGCGATCGCCGTCGCCGAGGCGGTCCGCGTCGGACAGACGCTCCGCTTCCACGCCCGCGACAGCGAGGCGGCCGGCCTGGATCTCCGCCTGGCGCTCGACGAGACGCTCGGCGGACTGCCCGGCACCCCGGCCGGGGCGCTGCTCTTCACGTGCAACGGGCGCGGCACCGCCATGTTCGGGCAGCCCGACCACGACGCGGGCGCGCTCGGCGCGGCGCTCGGGACGGGCGGCCTCGCCGGCTGCTTCTGCGGGGGCGAGATCGGCCCGGTCGGCGGCCGCACGTTCCTGCACGGGTTCACGGCCACGATGGCCGTGTTCGCGTCGGGCGAGCCCGGCGGCTAGCGCCGCGAGCGCCGGGTCAGCCGCAGCGCGAGCTTCCCGAGCGCGCCGCCGACGACCGCGTCGAGCACGTAGTGGTTGGCGGTCACGAACACGATTGCGGCCACGAGCCACGGGTAGCCGGGGGCGAGCCGGCGGACGAGGGGGCTCGGGCTCGTCTCGGCGAGGCCGCGCGCGGTCACGACCGCGATCGTCACGTGGATGCTCGGCATCGCGGCCAGCGGGTGGTAGAGCTTCGCGATCAGACCGTTATCGAGATCGACGCCGCTCACCTCCGCGATCGTGTCGACCAGGTGCCCGAGCTTGCGCGGGGGCGCGACCGGGAAGCAGAGGAAGATCGGCTGGGCGGCCAGCATCGCGGCGACCGCGGCGCGGCGGTAGCGATGGAAGCGAGGGTCGCGACGGCGATAGAGCCGCATCAGCCACACGACCGTGAGGCCCACGTTGAGCGTCGCGTACGCGAGGTTGAGCGCCACGATCAGGCGCCGCTGCGGCAGCACCGCCCGCTGGAGCGCCGGCTCCACGTGGATGCCGAGCCGCCGCTCGAGCGCGACGAGTCGCTGCGCGTTGCGCTCCGCCCGCTGACGCCCGTCGCCACGAAGCGCGCCGTGCCGCACGAGCAGGTACGCCGCGTACACGCCGAGACCGATCGCGACCTCGCGACGGACCGAGAACCGCCGTGCTCTCCCCTTCGGCACCGGCCAAGTCTTTATCATCTGGCGACCGGACGCGCCGCGCGCGATACTCCTGGTCGCAGATGGGACACCGCTGGCAGACAATCCTGCGGCTGGCGATCGGCACCGCCGCGACGGTCGCGTTCCTGCTCCTCTTCCTGCGCATCGCGCACCTCGGCGACGCGTGGCGGGAGATCAGGGGCCTCCCCTGGTGGTCGGCGGCCGGGGCCGTCGGCTTCGTGCTGCTGAACAGCGCGTTCATCGCCCTGCGCTGGCGCTACCTCTTCTCGGCGGCCCGCTACCGGACCGATCCCGGGCGGCTGTTTCGGATCTTCTGCGTCGGGGCCGGCGCGAACAACGTGCTCCCCGCGAGGGGCGGCGACCTCCTGCGGATCGAGTCGGTTCGCCAGCACTACCGGATCCCGCCGTTCGTGACCGCGGGCACGCTGTTCGCAGAACGACTGCTCGACGGCGTCGTCCTCTCCGTCTGGATCCTGCTCGGTGCCCTCCTGAGCGGCGAGACCGGGATCCTCCTGCTCGCCGGCGTCGGCCTCTCGGCCGGTTGCACGCTCGGCATCGTGCTCGTCGCGCTCGCGGCGCGCAGGCCCGAGCGGGCCGAGGAGCTCGTCTGGAAATGGACGAAGCGCCTCCCGGGCGACTGGCACGTCCGGGCGGGGCGCTGGACCGCGAACTTCGTCGAGGGCCTCGGGGCGTTCCGCGCCCGGCGCCCGCTCGTGCGCGCCCTGTGGACGTCGGCGGCGATCTGGCTGGCCGACCTCGGCATGTACTGGGTCGTCGGCCTCGGCTTCGGGGTCGGGCTCGACGCGGGCGGCTACCTGCTGCTCGAGGGCGTCGGCAACCTCGCCCTGGGCGTTCCCGCGACCGCGGCCGGGCTCGGCTCGTTCGACTACCTGACGCTCGTCTCGGCGAGGGAGCTCGGCATGACCGAGAGCCTGGGCACGCCGTACGTGCTGACGGTGCACGCGATGGTCGTGATCCCGGTCACGATCCTCGGCGCGTTCTTCCTGCGCTCCGCCTTCCCGCGCGTGTTCGGCGTCTCCCGCTCCGAGCGCGGGCACGAGGCCTACCGGGAAGCGTAGGCAGGCGCGCTACCCGCGCGCGCTCTCGCGCTCGCGCGCGAGCCGGGCGACCGCGGCGTCGAGCTCGACCCGCTCCCGGTCGAGCACGAGCGTGCGCCGGTCGGCGACCCGGACGAGCCCGGCGTCGGCGACCCGGGCGAGCGCGTCCGAGAGGCGGCGCCGGCGGGAGTCCCCGGTCAGGAGGGCGCGGTCGACCGGTCGTCCGGCCGCGCTCGATCGCTGCGCCTCACCCGCGAGAGCGGCGTCGAGACGGGCGGTGTCGAGCTGGTCGCGCCGGTCGCGCGCCGCCGCGAGCAGCTCGCTCGCAACCACCTGACCGCACGTGAGCGGCAGCGCCCGGCGCAGCGCTCCCAGGACCTCGTCGTCGAGCCGCCCCGGCCGGGGGGCGAACGGCTCGCCGAACGCGACCAGCGCGTGCGGGCGGCCCCGCGTGAGCGGGTCGTAGGCGATCGAGACGGCCCTCAGACGCCGCGGCCGTCCCCGCCGGACGATCAGCGAGAGCCCGCGCCGCAGCGGCCCGATCGACCCGTCGGGGCTCGGCCTGCCCTCCGGGAAGAACAGCATCGGCTCCCCGGCCCGAACGAGCGCGACGAGGTCGCGGAGCTGCTCCCCGGTGGCGACCGCGCGCCGGCTCCACGCGTCCTCGAGCGCTGGCGCCGACAGCTCGGAGCGCGGGTAGACGCGCCAGAGCAGATCGGCGAACTCGCCGCGCAGGGCATCCCGGGCCGCCACCGGCTCCGGCAGGCCGACCGCGGCGGCCCGGTCGCGGAGGAGGGCGAGCGTCCCCTCGGGCACGAGCCCCTGGAGTCCGGCCGACGGGGGCACCGACTCGAGCGCGCGCCCGAGGCGCAGCACATCGGGGCTCGGGAACGGCAGCGGGTGAACGCGCACGCAGGGCAGGATCGCGCCGGCGCGAATCGGGTAGAGCAGGCGTCGCAGGCGGGGCGACAGGTCGGGGGGGAAGCCGGCGAAGAAGCCGCGGTCGAACATGTCCTCGCGGGCGGCGAACCGAAGCCAAGGCCGCGACGGCCGCCACAGCTCGCCCGCGAAGTACACCGCCGGGCAGATCAGCGGCACGTCGGTCTCGGCCCGGTGGGTCGCGACGAGCAGGTCGCCGCGCCGCAGCTCGAAGCCGGCGGCGCCGAGCGCCTGCACGCGGAAGGCGGCCCGGACGTAGGCCCACATCCCGAGCGCGACGGCGTTGTAGAGCGGGTCGCACGTTGCCTCACGCATCGACTGTCTCCCGCACGGCGCCGCAGGGTAGCATTGCCGCGATGCCTCGCCTGCGGATCGGTGATCCGGGCCCGCCGTTTCGGCTGCCCGGGATCGATGGCGCGACGCACTCGCTCGGCGACTACGACGGGATGCCGGTGGCGGTCGTCTTCTCGTGCGTGCACTGCCCGTACGTGGTGGCGTGGGAGAACCGGCTGAACGCGATCGCGCGCGACTACGCGGGTCGAGCGGGACTCGTCTGCATCAACGCGAACGATCACATCGGCGACAGCCTGGAACGGATGGCCGAGCGGGGTCGCGAGCGGGGCTTCGTGTTCCCGTTCCTGCGCGACGAGTCGCAGGCGGTCGCGGACGCCTACCAGGCCGCGCGCACGCCCGAGGTGTTCCTGCTCGACGCGCAACACCGGCTCGCCTACCACGGCGCCCCCGACTCGAGCTACCAGGACGAGGCTGCCGCCGTGCCGTACCTGCGCCAGGCGCTCGACGCCGTGCTCGCGGGCGAGGCGCCCCCGATCGCGGAGACGCCCCCGGTCGGCTGCACGGTCAAGTGGCGGTCGTGAGCGGTGCCCGCCTCGTCTTCTCCGCCACGTACCAGGCGATCGTCAGCGTCAGGCCGTAGCCGGAGCCCTCGCGGCGCAGCCGCACCCCGGCGGTCTGGCGGCGGGCCAGCAGCTCTTCGACCTCGCCGAGAACGGCCGCTTTCGCCGCCCCCTCGCAGCCCGCGCGCTCGAGGTACGCGTCGAGCGCGACGTCCTCCCGCTCGACTTCGACCCGGCGCACGGTCAGGTCGTTCACGTCGAGGAGCCCGCGGAGGTCCTGATCGGAGAGAACGCGGGCGTGGCTCGGGTCGCGCAGCCGCTCGAGCCGGTTGTGGGCGAGCGCTTCGAGCGGGTCGGCGGACGCGATCTGGTCGACGACGAGGAGCCGCCCGCCGACCGCGCACACCCGGACGAGCTCGGCGAGCGCGACCTCCGGCCACTGGACATGGTGGATCGTCCTCACGGTGAGAACGAGCTCGAAGCTCTCGGGCTCGAACGGCAGCCGCTTCAGGTCGCCCTCGACGAACGTCAGGTTGGGGACGCCCGCCGCGGCCCGTCTGGCGTGCGCGAGCAGCTCGGGCACGAGATCGACGCCGACCACCTCGGCGACGAGCGGCGCGAGCGCGAGCGCCGCCGGCCCCGCGCCGGTGCCGGCGTCGAGGGCGCGCTCGTCGCCCCGCGGGGCGAGCAGACGGGTGAGCCGCTCCCGCAGGACGCCGACGCGCTGCTCGCCGAGGGCGGCGAGCCGGTCGGCGGTGGCGGCGAAGCGCGCTCTCGTCAGGTCGTCGTGGGTCATCTACCGGTCTCGCGCGCGAGCAGCTCGAACGCCTGCTCCCGTGTTGCGATCGTACCCGCAGCTCGCTCCTCCTCGATCAGCGCTAGCAGCCTGCCGATCTCGGGGCCGGGCGGCAGCCCGAGCTCGTCGCCGCGGACGAGCGGGGCGGGCGGATCGGCGGCCCGCGCCGCCTCGACGGCGTCGCGGAGCCCGGTCACACCGAGGAACGCGAGCGCCTCGAGCGCCCACGGCTCGGTCGCGCGACGGAAACGGTGGAGCTCACGGGGCGAGTCGTCCGCGGGTCGGCGGGCGCGCAGCAGCGTCCGGGCGAAGCGTCGCTGTTCATTCGAGACGGGCAGGCGCTCGATCGCCCTGCCGAGCGCCGTCACGAGCAGCAGGTCGGCCGGCGCCCCGGGCGGGAGGGTCTCGAGCGGGCCCGGCGAGCCGCCGAGCTGCTCGAGCAGCCCGAGCTCGGCGAGGCGCCGGTAGCCGGCGGCGGACAGCCGCGCGAGCTCGGCGAGCACCCGCTCGCCGGCTGGCCGGGTGCACAGCCGGGCGTCACGGCGAACGAGCGCCTCGGTTTCCGCCTCGAGCCGGAAGCCGAGCTCGTCCTCGAGCCGGACGGCGCGCAGGAGCCTGAGCGGGTCGTCCGCGAAGACGTGCCCGGAAACGGCGCGGAGGATCCGCGCGGAGGCGTCGGCGCGGCCGCCGAGCGGGTCGATCGGCTCGCCGCCCGCGACGGGCACGGCGATCGCGTTGATCGTGAAGTCCCGCCCGGCCAGATCCTCGGCGAGCGTGCCGCGCAGCTCGGTGAAGTCGACCGTCCGCCCGTCCCGGAGCGCGACCCGCCAGGCGCCGTGCCGCTCGGAGAGCAGGAACACGGCCCCGCCGGCAGCGCCGCGATAGGCACGCGCGGCGCGCTCGGGCTCCCGGCAGGCGACGTCGACGTCGAGTACCGGCCGGCCGAGCAGCTCGTCGCGAACGGCGCCGCCGACGATGTACGCCTCGCCGCCCGAGACGGCGATCCGGATCCGCTCAGCGTCCATCGAGGACCCGCCGCTCGGCCCGCTCCGGGCGGGACGCGATCCCGCAGACGAGCTCGTAGGTGATCGTGCCGAGCCGGCTCGCGTGCTCCTCGGCCGTGAGGCCGTCGCCGATCAGCGTCACGGTCGTGCCCGCCTCCTCCCCCGCCGTCAGCTCGACGGCGAAGGCGTCCATCGAGACCGCGCCGAGGATCCGCCGCCGCTCGCCCGCGACGAGGACCTGGGCGCCGCTGAGGCCGCGGCGGAAGCCGTCCGCGTAGCCGACCGGAACGATCCCGATCCTGGTCGGCTCGCTCGCGACGAAGCGCCGTCCGTAGCCCGTGCTCTCACCCGGCGCGAGCGTCTTCGCGAGCGCCACGTGGCTGCGCCAGGACAGCACGGGCTCGAGCCCGTGGCGAGCCGGGTCGTCGCCGAAGGGCGAGAGGCCGTAGAGCGCGATCCCGCAGCGGACCGCGTCGAAGCGTGCCTGCGGGAAGCGGAGCGTGCCAGCGCTGTTCGCGAGGTGGCGGACGGCGCCGGGGAACGTACCGGCGACGGACGCGAACCGCTCGAGCTGGGCCAGGGTCGGGCCGGGGTCAGGCTCGTCGGCGGTCGCGAGGTGGCTCGCGATTCCGACCACCCGGCCCGGCGGGACGGCGGCGAGCTCGGCGGGCGCGAGGCCCCACCGCCCCATGCCGGTGTCGACCTTGACGTGCACGTCGAGCCCGTCCGGCAGCGGCAACGCCGAGATCGTGACCTCGAGGCGGGCCTCGCGTGCGAGCCGCTCCTCGCCGGGCGCAAGCGGGCCGAGCACGAGCAGCCTGACGTCCGGGTACGCCGCGCGCAGAGCCGCACCCTCCCGCGCGGTCGCGACGCAGAGCGCGGCGGCGCCGGCCTCGAGCGCCGCCCGCGCCGCGTCGCGCGCTCCGTGCCCGTAGCCGTCGGCCTTGACGACGGCCCAGAGCTCGGCGGGCCCGGCCGCCTCGCGCAGGCACCGGACGTTCCGGCGCAGCGCGCCGAGGTCGACGGTGAGCTCTGAGCGTCGCACGCCGGCGGCGGCTCAGCCGTCCCGGTCTTTGACGTCGATGCCCCCGAACACGGCGACGAGCTTCATCGCGATCTCGGGCCCGTCGCCCGCCTCCACCTTGACGGAGCGCCCGCCGAGCACGGAGGCGCCGCTCATCGACACGCGCGTTCCGGGAGCGACGATGATCTCGACGCCGCCGAAGAGCGCGACCGCGGTGAGGCGCGCGCCCTCGCCGGGCGGGGAGCTCCTCAGGTCGAGGTCGCCGCCGCCGAACATGGCGACGACGGTCTCCTTCGTCCAGCCGGGCGCGAACGGCTGCTTCTCGAAGCCACCGAACAGGGCGAGATTCACGGTCACCTCCGGGGTCGCCGATTACCGACCGCCACGATAGACGCAAGCGGCGCTCAGGAGAGCACGCGGGGCAGCGCCTCGCCGACGTCGCTGGCGACGAGACCCGCATAGCCGACCCGTTCCGCGGCGACCCCGGCCGCGAGCCCGTGGGCGACAGCGGCGGCCGCGGCGGCGGTCCGCGGCTCGACGCCCCTGGCGAGAAAGGCCGCCACGACCCCGGTGAGCACGTCGCCGCTGCCGGCCGTGGCGAGCCCCGGGTTGCCGAGGTCGGCGACGAGCACGCCGTGGCCGGGGGCGGCAACGATCGTGTCGGCTCCCTTCAGGAGCAGCGTCGCGCCCGCGTCGTCGGCGCCGGCCCGGGCGGAGTGGAGGCGCCGCGCCGCGACAGCGGCCGCGCTGCGGCCGAGCAGCCGGCCGAGCTCGCCCGCGTGCGGGGTGAGGACGGTCGGAGCGTCCCTGCCGAACACCCAGTCGAGGTGGCCGGCGAGGGCGAACAGGCCGTCGGCGTCGACGACGACCGGCAGCTCGAGGCGCTCGAGCAGCGTCCGGACGAGCTCGCGCGCGCCCTCGCTGCGCCCGAGCCCCGGCCCGAGCGCGACGGCGCCGGAGCGGCGGGCGAGCGCGAGGATCGGCTGCAACGCCTCCGGCGTCAGGTTTCCCTCCCCGTCGTCGGGGCACGGGTACGCCATCACCTCGAGCGTGCGAGCGGCGACGAGCGGGTAGATGGCGGCGGGAACGCAGAGGAAGGCGACTCCGGCCCCGGCGCGCAGGGCGGCCCCGGCCGCGAGCACGGGCGCGCCGGTCAAGCCGGTCGAGCCGCCGACGACGAGCACGGCACCGGCCGTGTACTTGCTGTCCCACGGGGCGCGGCGGGGCACGTGAGCGAGCACGCCCGCGCCCGCCCGGTGGTGCAGCGTGGCCGAGTGGTCGAGGCCGAGGTCGGCGACCTCGACCGTGCCCGCGTGGAAGCGGCCCGGCGCGACCGCCAGCCCGACCTTGCGGCCGTGGAACGTGACCGTCAGCGACGCGCGGACGGCGACGCCCGCGACCTCCCCGGTCGAGGCGTCGATACCCGAGGGAACGTCGACCGCCACGACCGGGTCGCCGCAGGCGTTGATGGTGGCGATCGCCTCCGCCGCCTCGCGGCGGGGCGCGCCCGCGAAGCCGGTTCCGAAGAGAGCGTCGACCACGACGTCGGCGGGGCCCGCCTCCTGGACAAGCGGGACGCCTGCCTCCTTCGCGCGGCCGAGGACCTCGGCGGCGTCGCCGCGGTAGCGCTCCTCCGGGGCGAGCAGCACCGCCTCCACGTGCCGCCCGGCCGTGTGGAGCAGGCGGGCGACGACGAGGCCGTCGCCGCCGTTGTTGCCGCCGCCGCACCAGACGGAGACGCGACTCGCGTCCGGGTGCTGGCGCGAGACGGCGTCGGCGACCGCGGCACCGGCGCGCTCCATCAGCTCGAGCGTCGGGCCCTCGTGGGTCGCCTCCGCCTCGCGCAGCTCCGCCGCCGTGTAGATCGGCTCGGGCGGCATCAGGCCTCGGCTCCCGCGTCGGCGACGGTGCAGACCGCGGCCGCGAGCCCCTGCGAGTGCGTCATCGAGAGCTCGATCCGGCCGGCCGCGACGCGCTCGGCGAACGCGAGTGTCTTGCCGGTCAGCCGCACCCCCGGCTTCGGGCGGCCGCTGATCTCGATCTCCTTCCAGGTGAAGCGCACGCCGCAGCCGAGTGCCTTGCCGACCGCCTCCTTGCCCGCGAAGCGCGCGGCGTAGTGCTGGGCGGGACGGGGGCGCGAGTCGCAGTACGCGCGCTCCGCCTCGGTGAAGACGCGCTCGCGAAAGCCCGGGTAGCGCCCGAGCGCCGCCTCGACGCGCGCGATCTCGATCAGGTCGATGCCGATGCGCACCGCGCCCGCGATTCTACGGGGCCGGTCCGCTGCCCCCTCGCTCGCGCGCGAGCCAGCCCGGCAGGTCGCAGACGGAGGCGAGCACGGCGTCGGGACGCGGGTCGGCGGCGGCGAGGGTGTGCTCGCGGAACTTGCCGGTGCGGACGAGCACCCCGCGCAGGCCGAGCGCCATCGCCGCCTGCACGTCCGTCTCGATGTCGTCGCCGACCATGACCGCTTCGGCAGGCCGGGCGCCGACCTCGGCGAGCGCTGCCTCGAAGTACAGGCGGCTCGGCTTGCCGACGATCTCGGCCTCGACCCCGGCCGCGTACTCGAGCGCGGCGACGAACGCGCCGCCGTCGAGCTGGGGCCCGGCGGCGGTCTGCCACCAGCGGTTCTTGTGCAGCGCGACGAGGCGGGCACCGCGCTGGAGCTCGCCGAACGCCCGGTTCAGCGTCGGGTAGGCGTAGATACGGCGGGACTCGTCGGTCTCCTCGGCGCCGCCGACGAGCACGGCATCGGCGTCCCGCTCGACGAGGGCGACACGGCCGGCCAGGTCCTCGTGGATCGCCGCGGCGGTGATCGCGAGCACGCGCGAGCCGGCCAGCAGGTGGGCGGCGGCGAGCGGCGCCGTCTCGATCTCGCCGGCCTCGACGCCGAAGCCGAGCGAGCGCAGCTCGGCCGCGAGCCCCGCCCGGGAGCGGATCGTGTTGTTGGTGACGAGCCGGAGGCGGTGCCCGTCCGCGCGCAGCGCCCGGACGGCGTCGGGCGCACCCGGGATGGCGGCACCCGAGACCTGGAGCACGCCGTCGATGTCGAGGAGCACGACCGCCATGGCGCCGCGCTCAGTCTAGGCCGGCGGCCGGGGCATGGTCTCGGGCGCGCGGGCGACGAGGGCGAGCGCGAGCACGGTCGGGACGGCGGCGAGCGCGAACGCGGCGCCGAAGCCGACGGCGCCGCTGGCGAACCCGACGGCGAGCGGCCCGAGCGTGAAGCCGAGATCGCCGCAGAAGCGAAAGACGCCGACGCTCGCACCGGCCTGGCCGGGGACGGCCACGTCGGCGAGCATCGCCCCGGGGGGGACGCCCGCGACGCCGGACGCGACGCCGAGCAGCGTGACCAGGACCGCGAAGACGACGGGCGTCGAGGCAAGGCCGAGCACGCAGGTCGCAGCCGCGAGCGCGGCCAGGGCCGGCACGAGCACTGCCCTGCGCCCGTGGCGGTCGGTCGCCGCCCCGGCCGGGTAGAGCACGGCGAACTCGGCGGTGAGGGCGATCGCGAAGACGACGCCGATCCCGAAGGTGGACATCCCGAGCTCGTCCCGCGCGAACAGCGGCACGAGCAGGTCGAAGACGGCGGCGACCATCCACATGTACGCGAGGTTCGCGATCGCGACCGTGAGGAGGCCGGGCGTGCGCAGCACCCGGCCGAGACCGCCAGGCCCGCGCGCCCCGCCCGGCTCGGAGGCCGGCGCGTGCGGTGCCGGTACGAGCCGCAGGCAGAGCACGGCGGCGAGCGCCGCGAGGCCCGCGTCGACGAGGAGGGGCACCGAGAGCCCGAGGTGGTGGGCGAGCAGGCCGCCGAGGAATCCGCCGGCGACGACGCCGGCGTTGAAGGAGCCGTAGAAGACGGAGAGCGTGCGGGCCATCCGCTCGCCCGGCACGGCGCGCAGGAGGTGGCTGTAGAGGGCGGCGAAGACGAGCGAGGAGCCGGCGCCGGCGGCCGCCCAGCAGGCGACCGCGACGGGGAAGGTCGGCGCCAGCCCGGTCGCGAGCGTGAACAGCGCGAGCGAGACCAGGCCGCCGGCGGCGGAGCGCCGCTCGCCGATCCGGTCGACGACGACCCCGGCGGCCAGATCGGCGGCGAGGCGGGCGAGGCCGTAGGCGCCCACGAGGACGCCAACGCCACCGTAGCCGACCCCGAACGAGCGGGCGTAGAGCGGCAGCACCGGCAGCACCAGCCCGACCCCGACCATCATCACGAGCGAGACCGCGACCGCCGGCGCGACCGCCGGGTCGGCGAGGATCGACCGGATGCCGACGCTCTGACCCTCGGCCCGCCCCATGCGGGCGAAGCCTACGCGCCGGCTACGCGGCCGGGTGGGGCAGGAGCTCGAGCGCCTCGATGTGCCGCGGCCGCATCACGCCGAAGTGGCGACGGTCGAGGGTGGCCAGCCTCGTCTCGCCGAGGCGCTCGACGATTGCGAGGACCGCAGCATCGACGAAGCCGACGCGGAGATCGCGGTAGCCGTCCAGGATCTCCATGACCCGCTCGTAGTCCTCCGGCAGCAGGTCCTCGACGCGGATCGCGCCTCGCCGGACGTCCCCGAGCAGCCTCGTGAAGGCCTCGCGAGCCTGGTGGCGCCGGCACAGAGCATCGACTTCGGGCAGCACGGGCGAGGGGATCACGCGCCACTCGTCGGTCGAGGACAGGAGCTCGGCGCAGCGTGCATGGGCCTCGTCGTCGCGATCGAGGATCGCGACGATCGGGCCCGTGTCGATCACGAGCGCCACGGGTCAGGCTCGAACTCGTCCTCGCTGGCTCGCCTCGAGAGGTCTCCGCTCCCCGACTGGAAGACCCCGACGCAGGTCAGGGGAGGCTGGCGCACGCCCAGCTCTTTCTCGAGCGCCTCCCGCACGATCTGCGCGATCGAGACACCCCGTTCGGCGGCCCGCCGGCGAGCCCGCTCGAGCAGCTCCTCGTCGGCCTGGATCATGATGCGCCGCATGACATCATGATAGCGCGCGGAACTCCTTGGATCTCGACCGGAACGGTTTCATCGGACGTGGATCGGTCAATCTCCACGCCCGCGGCTGCCGTGATTCCTGCAAGCTACCCTCCACGATCAGGACGCCGCAGCTAGAACGACCGACACGCCGTCCCGATCCCGGGTCCGGTGCTCCGAGGCGACCCGCCGGGTGACGAGCCTCGGCTTCCGGGCTGTGGGAGCGATGTCGATCACGAACTCGACGCCGGTGACGGCGGAGATCCTGACGAGGGTCTCGAGCTGCGGGTTCTTCTCACCGGCCTCGAGGCGTGCGACCTGGGGCTGCTTCATCCCGAGCCGCTCGCCGAGGGAGGTCTGCGACAGCCCGTGGTCGTGGCGGTAGGCGATGAGCTGTGCAGCGACCAGCCGCGCGAGCGCGGTACCTTCCCACTCCTCACGGAAGACGGAGTCACGGGCCATCTCCTCCGCGATAAGCGACTCGTGAGCCTTCGACGCGTGACCGGTGATCTTCATCTTCTCCGTCTCCTCGCAATCGCCTCGCTCCGAGCGCGGAATATAACTCTCATGTTATAGGGCGCGATCCGTGTGCGCGAGCATCCTCACCTGTGCGCGCTTCACCGCCCCGCCGAAGTCCGCCTTGTCCGTGGCGAAGGCGAGGATCACGTATTCGGCCTCAGCGGTGCGGGCACAGATCGGCCTGATCGGCGAGTCGCCGGCCCGGGGCCGGAGCTCGAGCAAATCCCTCTCACCTCGCAGCTTCTTCACGTGGGGCGGGATCAGTTTCGGCCCGAGCTGCTGCAGCTTGTCGACCGCCGTGAAGACCGCCCTGCGCTCGGCTCTGCTCGTCACCCGCTCGAGCTCGAGCACCGCCTCGGCGTCGTAGAAGACGGCGTACGGAGCCGGCGTCAGTAGTGCTCCGCCACGTAGGCGTACGCCCGCTCGAAGATCTCGCCCGTGGGGTCGAGGCCGAACTTCTTCAGCGCCCGGCGGAGCTCGAACTTCACCAGGCGATCGCCCTCCCGGCTCGCCTGCCAGCCGGTGAAGCGGACGGTGACGACGACCGAGTCGATCTCGAGGACGACGCGCTCGATGATCTCCGGTCGCTCGTCCGGAGCGTACTCGCGGAAGATCTGCGTGAGCGCGCCGATCCGCTGGTCGGGGAGCAGCGACTCGGCCGCTTCGGCGGAGCCGTCCCCGGTCACGGCGATGGCCCCCTCGTCGGCGATCTGCTCGCGCTCGGCCTGGACGAGCGCACGGGCTACTTCGAGGAGCCTCTGCAGGAACCTGACGCTGTCCTCGGCCGACTCGATGACCGTCTGGCGGAGCGAGTCGAGTCGCTCCGCCAGCGAGCGGTAGACGGGGCTCCCCGGATAGCCGCGCAGCCGGGCATCGAGGCGAGTCTGGATCGAGTCGATCACCTCGGCCGCCGTCGGCGGGCGTGCAGGGGTCACGTCGCCGCCCTCGACGATGTCCTCGAGGCCGAGGAGCCGGAGCTGCTCGATCGACTCCTCGTCGAGCACGATCGTCGTCGACCCGCCCTTTCCGATCTCTATGTCGCCGATGTGCTCCACGATGAGCGCGTGGGTCTTCGCGCCGAGCCGCTGCCAGAGCAGCGCGTCGGACGTCGTCGCCGGCTGGACGGACTGGTAGATCCTGGCGAGCCAGCGGTAGTCGAGACGTTCCTCACGGCTGAGTCCATGATCGGGCTCGAGGAACTCGAAGAGGGCCTGCGCGAGTAAGAACTCTCGCGCGAAAGCGTCACGATTCTCCGCAGCGGCGAGCCGCTCCTGGGCGGCGAGGAGCGCCTCGAAGTCGGCCCGCGAGCGGTCGATCCCGTCGAAGCGGTCGAGCGCCGTCTCGATCGCGCCGCGGAGCTCCTTCTGGAGCGTCGGCAGGTCGTCCGCCGCGACCTTCCCGGCGCGCTCTCGTCGCTCGACTCGCATCGTCTCGGCGATCTCGGTGCCGAGGCCGATGTAGTCGACGACGAGCCCGGCCGTCTTCTCCTGGCCGGTCTCGGGGTTCGTCCAGCGCCGGTTCGTGCGCGTGATCGCCTGGAACAGCGTGTGCCGGCGGAGCGGCTTGTCGAGGTACATGACGCCTTCGATCGGCGCGTCGAAGCCGGTCAGGAGCTTCGAGGTGACGATCAGGAACCGGAGCGGGTCGGCGAAGTTGCGGAAGCGCTTCTTCACGTCTGCCTCCTCGGCCCTGTCGCGCTCGTAGGCGAGGAATTCCTCCGGATCGTCCTTCCCGCGTGTGGTCATCACGACGGTCGAGTGCCAGCCGTCGCCGCGCTCGGCGAGCATCCGCGCGAGCTCGTCCTGGTAGAGGACGCACAGCTCCCGGTCGTAGCAGACGACCTGTGCCTTGAGCCCGAGCGGCGCGACGCGGCGCGCGTAGTGCTCGACGACGTCGGCGCAGACCGCCCGGATCCGCTCCGGCGCCTTGAGGAGGGTCTCGACCTTCGTGGCCTTGCGAGCGAGGATCTCCTTCTCCTCCTCGGAGAGCCCCTCCTCGGCGGTCATCGCCTCGAACGCCTGGTCGAGGGCCTCCTTGTCGATGTGCATATCGACGAGGCGCGTCTCCGTGATCACCTGGAGCGTCGCGCCGTCGGCGATCGACCGCTCCGCCGTGTAGGCGTTCAGGATCCGGCCGGGATCGTCTTCGTGGCCGAAGGTTTCGTATGTGTCCCGGTCCCGGATCGAGATGGGGGTCCCGGTGAGCCCGACGTAGGTCGCGTTCGGGAGCGCCTCGCGCAGGTCGCGCCCGAGCTGGCCCTCCTGCGTCCGGTGCGCCTCGTCGCAGAGGACGACGATGTTCGAGCGCTCGTTCAGGAGCCCCGCGTCCTTGAAGCGGTAGACGGTGGTGACGATCACGCCGCGCCGGTCCTCCTCGCCGAGTAGCCGGCGCAGCTCGTCTCCCGTCTCGGCCGCCTTCAGGCGCAGCCCGGCCGAGGTGAACTCGCGACGGATCTGCTCGTCGAGGTCGAGCCGGTCGAGCGCGATCACGACCGTCGGCGCGTCGTGCTCGCGCAGGAGCTTCCCGGCCGCGAACGCCATCAGCATCGTTTTCCCCGAGCCCTGGTGGTGCCAGAGGAGACCCTTGTGCCGCTCCGGGTCGAGGGCGCGCTCGACGATCCGCTCGACCGCCTCCACCTGCGGGTAGCGCGGGATGATCTTCACGGTGCGGGCGGCACCGCGGTCGGAGGCGACCGAGTAGAGCGTGTAGCTGCGGAGGATCTCGAGCAGCGTCTCCGGCCGGAGCAGGAGCTCGACGCTGCGGAGCGCCCGCTTCAGCAATGCCACGTCGAGCGCGTCCTCGGTGCTCCCCCACGGGAGCCAGAGCTCCGCCGGCGTCCCGATCGGCGCGTAGCGGAAGTCCTTCCCCTCGGTCGCGAACGAGAGAACGTTCGGGACGAAGAAGCCAGGGGTGCGCTGCTCGTAGACGGTGGTGATGTCGAGAGCGCCGTTCAGCCAGGACTTCCCGTCCCGGAACGGCGTTTTCGTCTCGCCGAGCGCGAGCGGGAAGCCGTTGACGAAGAGGACGAGGTCGTAGTGGCGCTCCTTCTCAGCGCCGACCTTGTAGAAGACCTCCTTGGAGACGACGAGCCTGTTCGAGCGCACGTCGTCGAAGTCGACGAGGCGGATCGGCTCGGGGTGCGCCTCACCGACGAACTGGTGCTCCACGTGCCCGCGCAGCCAGCCCATCATCCGCTCGTTCGCGGCCATCAGCCCGTCGTCGTAGGTGGAGAGCACGACCGCCCGCAGCTTCGGCAGGATCTCGTCGGCGTAGCGCGGGTTCGCGGCGATGAGCGGGTTCAGCCGCGCGAGCGCCTCGACGACGTCCGACTCGATCAGCACATCGGTTCTGTCCCGCGCGAGCTCCGCGCCCGGGACGAACGCCCAGCCGAGGTCGGGCTGAGTCAGGCGAGCGAGGACGGCGGCCTGGACAGTCGACGCTTCGGCGAAACCGGCCATGCGTCACACGATGGCCGGTTCCGACTCGATCTCGGCACCGTCCTCAGCAAGAAAGCGGTCGTAGGACGCTGGGATTCCATGAGCGCCTGAGAGAAGAGCACGAAGAAGAGCGACTCGAGAGTCGGTCAGCGCTCCTGCGGCCAGAGAAGTTGCGGCGAGACTCTGCTTGATCGCCTGAAGGCGCACGAGAACCCCGCGCTGCGCCTCTATTGAGGGCAGGGGCACTTCCAGGCTCCGGATGATTCTCTGGTTCACCTTCTGCATCGACCCGCTCGTACCGACAGCGGCAGCTTCGATCTGATCGCGCACGCGTCGTGAGGAGAGCGCTTCGGCGGCGAACTGATGGAGCATTCGGTCCTGATCGAGCTCGATGCGGAAAACCAGATCGCTCAAGAGCAGATGGTGAACATTGCCGGTTGCGACGCACGCAGCTCCAACTCGGTCAAGGGTGTTCGACCGCGTCATGAGGAGATCTCCGTCGGCGAGCCGCGCGCGCACCTTCGGGGTGACGCCCTTGGGAAGCGTCTTTACCTGCGTTGGGTCGAATGAGGTGGGCCGAACAGCGCTGATCTTCAGAACGCCCCATTCGCCATCTTGCGGCAGTCGGTCGAGACATCTCGGACTCTCGCCAACGCCGATCGCCCTAATCAGATCCCCGAGAACGTTGACGTCGGAGATCGCATCGAGAGCAGCGTTGCGGGAGACGGAAAGCAGCCGTTCCAGCTGAAGGGCCACCGACCGCCTGGCAGCGATCGCGTCGTCCATGCTCTTCAACACGTCGGCGATTCGCCGCTGCTCGTCGATCGGAGGGAGTGGAACACGCGCCCTGAGCAGCAAGGAGGGGCTGATCCGGGGCATCCGCGTCCCCGCTGAGTGCCCGACAGCGTAGGCGGCGAGTTCGGACGACGCACAGACGCAGTAGAGGAACTCCCGCGTAACGAGTGCGTCCCGAGGTCGCAGAACGAGGACCTCGGTCGAGCAGACTCCGTCATGGTCAGCAACTGCCACTTTCCTCAGATAGGGGCGGAGCTTTCCGAACAGCACGTCGCCAGCGCGAAACCGGGTCTTGAGACTCGCGGTTTCATCCGAGGAGCCCCAGCCGGCGGGGGTGCGCTTACCAGTCTCCAAGTGCTCCAGGCCCAAGTAGGGTGTTCGAGGCTCGGTCTTCGGATCAAAGGTTCCGGCCGGCGCAATCTCCGCGACGTCGTTCAGCGACACCTCCCGCCACTCGTCACGCAAGGAACCCGGCCTCCCGGAGCCGCTCGTCGAGAGCCTCCTCAGCCTTCCGCGCGGCTTCGCGCGCCTCGAGGTAGACGGCGAGCGCCTCGTCGACATCCACCTCCTCAGGCGTCTCGCCGCGGACGTAGCGGCCGATGTTCAGGTCCCAGTCGTTCGCGGCGAGGTCGCTGACCGGGACGAGCGCCACCCCGAGCCCGCCCTCGCCGTCAGGGTCGCCGCCGCCCGCGACCGCAACGACGACCGCGTCGATGTCCGCCGGTTCCATGACGTTGCGCGCGCCCTGCTTCACGAAGCGTTTCGAGGCGTCCACGAAGAGGACGCTGCCCTCACGCCCCTGGCGCGGCGTGGCGCGGAAGACGAGAGCGCAGGCCGGAAGCCCGGTGTTGTAGAAGAGGTTCGGCGGCAGGCCGATAACGGCGTCGAAGAGCCCGGCCTCGAGGATTCTCTTGCGGATCTCCTTCTCGACACCGCCGCGGAAGAGGACGCCCTGCGGCATGACAACGGCGAGGCGTCCCGTCCCCGGCTTCATCACCGCGAGCATGTGCTCGACGAAGGCGAGGTCGCCCTTCGTCGCCGGCGGGACGCCGAAGCGCGAGCGGCCATAGGGGTCGTCGGCCCAGGTGTCCCGGCCCCACGGGTTGAGGCTGAACGGCGGATTCGCGATCACGATGTCGAACTGCTCGAGCGCTCCTGCCGGCGTCCTGAACCTCGGCTCGCGGAGCGTGTCGCCGCGGCGGATCGTGAAGTCCTCGATGTCGTGCAGGAAGAGGTTCATCCGCGCGATCGCCGCCGTGGTGAGGCTCACCTCCTGCCCGGAGAGCCCGAGTGTGCGCGGGTCGCCGCCGTGCTCGCGCACGACGTTCACCATCTCGACGAGCATGCCGCCCGAGCCGCAGGTCGGGTCATGGACGGACTCGCCCTCCCGCGGGTCGAGGACGAGCGTGAGCAGGCGCACGACCGAGCGCGGCGTGAAGAACTCGCCCGCCTTCTTCCCGGACTCGTCGGCGAAGTACTTGAGCAGGTACTCGTAGGCGGCGCCGAGGATGTCCCCAGGCGCGTTCTCCGGGCCGAGGTCCAGCGCCGAGAACTCGTCGACCACGCTCGCGAGCGCGTGCTCGGGCAGCTTCTCCTTGCTCGCCCACTGGACGTCGCCGAAGATCCCCGCGAGCGTCTCCGGGTTCGCCTGCTCGATCCGCTGGAGGATCCGCTGCAGCCCGGCGCCGACGTTCTCGTGCAGCCTGCGCACGTCGTCCCAGTGGCACTTGTCGGGCAGGACGAAGCGGAAGTTGTCGTCGAGCCGGGCGAGCGCCTCGTCGCCCTCGAACGCGTCGAGCGCCCGCTGGTACTCCCAGTCCCAGGAGTCCGAGATCCGCTTCAGGAAGAGCAGCGGGAAGATGTAGGCCTTGTAGTCAGTCGGGTCAACCGGCCCGCGCAGCCGGTTGCAGGCGGCGAGCAGCCGCTGCTCGAGCTCCTGCTCGCTGATCACACCGTGCCCCTCCGCTTCACGTCCTCAGCGTACGACAACCGTCGACAACCGGAAGCGGACGGCCGTTCAGGTCGCCCGGAAGACAGCGATCAGCACCGAGACGATCGGTCGCTCCTTAGATACGACCTCGGCGCCCCGCTCGCGGAGATCATCGAGGATCAGAACAGCCATGCGCTCGGCCAGTTGCTTCTTCGAGACAACGACGCCTCCGTACGCGGGTTGCAGCGCAAGCGCGAGGGTGAATGCCGCCACCGCCTTCGCTTGCTTTCCAGCCTTCGCCCGGTGAGCGCCGTAGAGGGTGCGCAGCGTCTCCGCGTCGAGCGCCAGGGTTGCACCCGAGTCCGCGCCGATGGTTGCGATCAGGTCGACGATCTCCTGATCGCTGAAGTTCGCCTCCTCGAAGCTGGTGTCCCAAAGGAAGCTCGTCTCGTCGGTCAGCACGCCGTCGCGCTTCATCAGCGCGACCTGACCCTCGATCGCGCCCTCGCGATCGGCGACGAGGATGACGTAGCGCGGGAAGGTCTTGATGGCGCGCAGCATCTCCTGCTGCTGCGATGCGCCGCCGACCCCGTGCAGGCGGTGGATGGTCACACCCATGTCCTCGAGCGGCATCCCCGCCACCTCCTCGAGCACTCGACGGCAGACGATCTGCTCGGTGTCGCCCTCGACGACGATGTGCACCTGATACGGGTGCAGATCGCGCAGGCGCAGCTCGACGGCGAGATCAGCCCGCGTGTAGCCGAGTGTCGGCCACTCACCGAACAGGCGCTTCTTCCACGACTTGTCCGAGACGTCATAGATGTCGTCCGGGTTGAGCAACAGCTCGTCGGTCAGGTCGAAGTAGAAGCGGCGCAGCATCTCGGCCGCGTCGTAAGCATCCTGCGCGCGCCGGGCAACTCCGCGCAGCCTCGCTCGCTGCTTGAACGGCGCCATCCGGAAGAGCATGTGCCAGTAGCGCAGCGGGTCATCGCGCATCCCGTGCGAGGCGAGGCGCTGGTGCATGGCCTTCAAGTCCTCGAGCGCGAGGCCGAGCTCTTCGAGCACGCGCTGGGCCTCGAACGACGGCTCGAGCTCGCGCGGGTCGACGAGCTCGCCGGTGCCCGGATGCCGCACCAGGCTGACCGTGCTCTTCGTCAATGTCCCTTTGACCGACGGCCCGTAGCAGCTCTGGAGCCGGACGAGGACGAGCAGGAGGTCACGCCAGCCTCGATGGAGCGTGCGCCACGTGTCGAGCCGGACACCCCAGAAGTCGCGGAGGACCGGGTTGACGACCTGCCGCCGCTCATCGTCGAGGAGCCACTCGAGCGAGACAGAGGCCTTGGGCAACTCGATCGCGTCGTTGAGGTAGAGCAGCTGCCACGGCGAGTAGAACGGCCGCGGCGCGACAGTGACACCATCGCTGGCGGCGTACTCGGTCCAGGGCAGGTAGTCGCGCTCGTCGCAGAAGACGATGACCTCCCCGCCGTCGGCGTCCCAAGTCTCGAAGAGGATCGGTGAGAACGCCCCCTCGCGGTCGAGGGGCTCGAGCTCACCGAGGAGCGTCGAGCTGAAAGCCGAGCACTGGATTCCACGCTCGCGCGCCTCACTGCAGAGCTTCGAGATGCCGATCAGCGGGAACTGATGGAACGCGTTTGTCTCGTAGGCACGGCGAAAGCTGTAGTTGACTCTCCCCTGCTTGTCGGCGATGGCTCCCATCTGGCGAAGTCGTCCTGCGCGGTGATCACCGCCCGCGGAGCTGGTCGCCTGCCTGTCGCGCCAGATCGGCAAGCTCCTGCAACTCCTGCGCGAGAGCTGCGGTTTCCGAGGTCGCGACTCTTCGCGCTTCGTGCGCGGTCGCGATCGCTGCCATGACCTCGCCCTCGATCCGCCATGCCTTCACCAAGACGGTCGCCACGCTCTTGCCCTTCGCCATCGCTGCGACATCGACCGTCTCGCCACCGTCGATGAGCGCCGCAAGGCGGTCGGCATCGCCGGACGCATCAACCAGGTGAGCGAGCTTTGTTGCGTTGTCCAGCGCGGCCAGTGGGCCTCGTCGGGTCGCGTATGCAGCCCACCGTTGCTCGAGCTCGCTGCGCGCGGCGTCCCCCAGGCTTGCGACGCGGCTCCGTCTGGCTGCCAGGGCGCGTGCCTGGACAGCGAAGAACCGGCCGAGTTCGACGACCCCGCCTGGGAAATCGCCGTCGGGCGGCAGAGGATGGCGCCGGAAGTTCCTTTCCCCGGCCCCGGGGTCCCAGGCGGACACGGCAGCCACCAGCAGGCGGCCCTGGCCCCCTTTCCGCAACAGCCAAGTCTCGATCTCGCAGTCGTCGGAGAGGACGATCGCCCTGCATGCAGTACCCTCCGCAAGAACGTACTTGGCCGCACGGCGTGTGTCCGGCGCGAGGGGCTCGTAGGCGATTCCGCCGCCTGACCTGTTGAAGCGGTGGAGCGGAACAGCCTCCTCCGTGATGAAGGCATCTCTCAGCCAGGCGGTCGAGTAGATGTCCCCGAAGAGAACGGGCCGTTCTTCCGGCGGGTCGACGACGTAGTCACTCACGGATCTCCACCAGAGGAGCCGGTGCTGCGATCGCGCCAACTCCGAGAGGAACTCCAAGGTCGGCAACGGCCCAGAGCGGAGTCAGCACCGGTGGCTCGGTCTCGGCCTCGATGGCAGCAACGTCCTCGAGGCGTTGCGCCGTAGACGCCCGCCTGCCAGTAGCGACAAGCTGAAGATTGAGGAAGTCCCTCCAGTTACGGCGAGAGGCAGCGGGCGAGCCGAGCAGCGCGCTCGCCTCCTCCCGGGTACGAGCGATTCGCTCGTCGTCGTAATGCAGGAGGAAGACGAAGTTTTCGTCGAGAGCCGACTCGGGATCCTCGAGCGCCGCGATGTTCTCCTCCAGCTGCCGCACAGCATGGACGCGCCAAGGAGCTTCAGTCACGAGATCGGTGGGTCTGGCTCCCTCACGGAGGCGGTCGAGGAGCGATTGACCTGAGAAGCTGTCGAGCAGCTCCCCTCGCGTGTCACCTGCATCGCCGAGCTCGATGCTCATGACCAGCGAGTCGAGAGCGAACAGCCGCTCTTCGTGCTCGGCGCTCAAGCCTCCTCCATGTCGCCACAGGTGGATCGAGCGTGGGGCCACCCCGAGCGCCTCGGCTATCTGACCCCAGGTGAGGTCAGTCCTTTCCTTGATGGACTCGAGGAGCTCGGAAGGTGGCACCGTACCGTGCGGAGACCCCTCAGGTTCGAAGACGTCGGCAAGCTGGGTGTACGTCCTGACGTGAGCTGATGTCAGGCCGCCAAGATCAACGAGCTGCGGCACTGCGGACGCACCGGTCGGACGTGCGAGAATCGTGACGCCCAGCAGCAGAGGCACACTGCGACTTGCGGTCCGCACCTTCGCCGCAACTGGGAGGCTGTTCGTCGGCTCCGCAAACACCGGATCTGCGACAGCGACGGTCATGCTTTCATGGCCTCTTTCGCAGCCTCGACCAGCGCAGGATCGGCGCCGAACCGCAGCAGGAACTCAGGTTCGACTGCCCATCGGAAGAAGCGATACTGACGCCGCGAGAAGTCGAGCGCCTGGGCGACGATCTCTCCTACGTCGAAGCGGCATCTCGTCTCCTCGAAGACGTCGATGTCGAGCACCCAGCTCGCCGAGCTCGCAGCCGGGAGCGCCGCATCGACCGCCACGTTCTGCGGTAGAAACCCCCACCGGGCCGCGAGAAGAACGTCGCCCTGCCGATACCGCAACTGGCAGATGCTCGCCTCGAGCTGAGCGTCCCTCACAGGGACGCCGTAGACGCCCAGGACCTCCTGGCGCACGAGCTCCGAGAGACGATCCAGATCAGTGGGCTCGGTGAGCTGCTGGATGTACCTGACCCCCACTCGCTCGACGAGGGCGGGATTCGCGTGCTCTGCAGTCGCCTGAAGCACACGCTTAAGGCGCTCAAAGAAGTCCACGTGGCCGCGATAGTCGGTCGTCTCAAGGGTGACGAACCCTGTGCCGAGCGACACACGCCAGTTTCCCTCGGCGCTAGCGAAACGCCACAGTCGGGTCTGGGCTCCGCTCGGCGGGGCGTCAGCGGTCGGGGGAAGCGAGATCATGAACTCGAATTCGGAGCTCGCGATCGGGTAGTCCGCGCCGAGGTCCTGCTGGAAGCGGCCGGCGAACGCCTCTTCCGCTACAGCGAAGATGTGAGGGAATCGCACCTGTGCGAGGACACGAGCGAGCGGGGGCGGGTTGAGGGGGATCGTCTCAACCCGCTCGACTCCGAACGGATGAGCAACCGTGCCCGCCACGCTTCATACAATACTTCACATATGCCCGGCTGTCTAGCTTTCCCCAACGGCAGGTGAGGTGCTCACAGGTCAGCGCAACCCGTATAAGGAGTCAACGCTCCCGGGCGCGGGTCCAACACCGCGGGTCGGCGATGCGTCCGCCGCTGGTCCGGGTTCCCACCGCCGTGTCCGCGCGGCGCCGGACGGGGCAGCTTCGGGCTACTCGACCGTGACGGTCTTCGCGAGGTTGCGCGGCTGGTCGACGTTGAGGCCGAGCAGGCGGGCGATCCGGTAGGCGAGCAGCTGCAGCGGGACGACGGCGAGCGCCGCCTGCAGGAACGGGTGCGTGCGCGGGACGTAGATCACGTCGGACGCGTGGTGCTGGATGTCCTCGTTGCCGTCCGTCGCGATCGCGATCACCGAGGCGCCGCGCGCGCGCGTCTCCTGGATGTTCGAGACGACCTTGTCGTACACGTCCGAGTCGGTCGCGACGCAGACGACCGGCGTGTCCTCGTCGAGCAGCGCGATCGGGCCGTGCTTCATCTCGCCGGCCGAGTACGCCTCGGTCGGGATGTAGGAGATCTCCTTCAGCTTCAGCGCGCCCTCGAGGCAGACGGGCAGCCCGATGTGGCGGCCGAGGTAGAGGAAGAACGGCTTCCTGTAGTGGCGCTCCGCGATTTCCGCGATCGGGTGGTCGGCGGCGAGGAACGCGGCGATCTTGTCCGGCAGCGACTCCACCTCCGCGAGCAGCGCCGAGACCTCCTCGCCGGCGAGCGTCCCGCGCGCCTCCGCCAGGCGCAGCGCGAGCAGGTAGAGGAGCGTCACCTGGGCCGTGAACGTCTTCGTCGCGGCCACGCCCATCTCGAGGCCCGCGCGCGTGTACAGCACCCGGTCGACCTCGCGGGTGATCTGCGAGCCCATCATGTTCGTGATCCCGAGCGTGTGCGCGCCCTTCTCCCGGGCCAGGCGCATCGCGGCGATCGTGTCCGCGGTCTCGCCCGACTGGGAGATCCCGATCACGAGCGTGTCCCGGGTCAGGACCGGGTTGCGGTAGCGCCACTCGCTCGCGATGTCAGGCTCGACGGGGACGCGTGCCCACTCCTCGATCACGTAGCGCCCGACGACGCCCGCGTGGTAGGAGGTACCGCAGGAGATGATCACGATCCGGCGCAGGTGCAGGAGCTCCTCGTCGGTCAATCCGATGTCCTCGAGCGCGAGCTTCCCGTGGCGGACCCGCTCGCCGATCGTGTCGGCGACCGACACGGGCTGCTCGTGGATCTCCTTGAGCATGAACGTCTCGTAACCCTGCTTCTCGGCGGCCTCGTCGTCCCAGTCGACCTGCGCCTCGGCACGCTCGACCTCGTCCCCGCCCGCAAAGAAGCGGGCGCCCGCGCTCGTGATCGCGACGACGTCGCCGTCCTCGATCAGCTGGACTCGCCGGGTCTCGCCGAGGAACGCGGCGATCGAGGAGGCGAGGAACGTCTCGCCCTTGCCGACGCCGACGACGAGCGGGCACTGGTAGCGGGCGCCGACGAGCAGGCCCGGATGAGCGGCGTGCGTGACGACGAACGCGTAGTGCCCCTCGAGCTCACCGTACACCGCCCGCACCGCCTCGACGAGGTCGCCCGCGTAGTGACGCTCGAGCAGGTGGGCGACGACCTCGGCGTCGGTCTCGGAGCTGAACGCGTGACCGTCGGCCTCGAGGCTCTCGCGCAGCTCCCGGAAGTTCTCGACGATCCCGTTCAGGACGACGGCGACCTCATCGCCGCAGCCCGTCAAGGGGTGCGCGTTCTCCTCGCTGACCCGCCCGTGCGTCGCCCAGCGGGTGTGGCCGATCCCGGTCGTGGCATGCGACCCGTTCTCACCGGTGACAGCCTTCAGGTGCGACAGGTTGCCGACCGCCCGCACGTAGTCGGGCCCGTCCTGCTCGAGCAGGCACATCCCGGCGGAGTCGTAGCCGCGGTACTCGAGCCGCTCCAGCCCGCGCAGCAAGAGCTCCTTCGCACGCCGCTCCCCGACGTATCCGATGATCCCGCACACAGGCGCCCTCCCCTCGTCGCCTAGCCTCGCCTGCTGCTGTATCGGCAATCGCCCGGCTCGACTCCAGACCTTCTCGCCACGCGCCGCTCCCCTCCCCGGGATCCCTGAAGACGAAGAGCCCGGCGAGCCGTGATTCCTTGCGGCTAGCCGAGCTCCTGCTCGACGAGAGACGCCATCCTAGCACAGAGGTTTTCCGCCTCCGATGCGGCCTCCGCCTCCGCCAGGACACGCACGAGCGGCTCGGTTCCCGAGGGCCGCACGAGCACGCGAGCGCGCCCCTCGAGCGACGCGTTGACCTCCGCGACGCGGGCGACGAGCTCCGGCGTGAGCAGCCGGGAGCGCACCGCGACGTTGCGTTTCTCCTGCGGCAGGCGAGGCATCACCGAAACCGCCTCGGCGAGGGACTGACCGGCGCCGACGAGCGTCGAGCAGAGCATGAGCGCCGCCGCCAGGCCGTCGCCGGTGACGTGCCCGTCGAGGCAGATCAGGTGCCCGGACTGCTCGCCGCCGAGGACCCCGCCCTCGCGCCGGAGCGCCTCGAGCACGTAGCGGTCGCCCACGTCGGTCGTCACGACCCTCACGCCGCGCTCGGCCATCAGCCGGTGGAAGCCGAGGTTCGTCATCACCGTGACCGCGACGAGCGCGACGCCACGATGGAGGGCGAGCACGGCGAGGATCTGATCCCCGTCCACCTCCGCCCCGCTTGCATCGACCGCCAGCATCCGGTCACCGTCGCCGTCGAACGCCACGCCCAGATCCAACCCGTGCTCGCGAACGCGGCCGGAGAGCAGCGCCAGATCGGTGGCTCCGCAGGCCTCGTTGATGTTCGAGCCGTCCGGGCTGTCGGCGACCGCGACGACCTCGGCGCCGAGCCGCCGCAGCACGCCCGGCGCGATCCCCGCCAGGGCGCCGTTCGCGCAGTCGACTCCCACACGCAGACCGTCCAGCGGCGAGCCGAAACGCTCGGCGATCGCGTCCGCGTAGCGCGCTCGGAGACCCTCCGCCGAGCGTGTCGCGCCGCACCGGGTCACCGCCGCCCGGTCGAGCAGCGCCTCGACCTGCTCCTCCTCGCCATCCGTCAGCTTCGTCCCCGCCGCGAAGAACTTGACGCCGTTGTACGCGGCCGGATTGTGAGACGCCGATACGACCGCGCCGGCGCCTTCGGCAAGCAGCGCCACCGCCGGCGACGGCAGCACGCCGCCGAGCACGACGTCCGACCCGCCCGCGGCGAGGCCGCCGGCTAACGCCCGTTCCAGCACGGCCCCCGACGCGCGCGTGTCACGCCCGACCAGCACGGGCGCACCCTCACACCAGCGGGCGAACGCCGACCCGAGCCGCTCGACCAGCAGGTCGGTCAGATTCTGCCCGTAGACGCCGCGAACGCCGTCGGTGCCGAAGTAGCGTCGCAACGTCCGTGCAGCCTAGCCGGCTCGCCCGGCCCGGGCGCGCGCAGCGGGTCGGTTCTCGAACCACCCGGGCCGGGCCCCCGAGCATCCCGCGAGCAGCGCGGGGACGACGTGGGGGCGGGACTTGTCCCGCCCCCAACCACACGCGCAGCGAAAAACAGGCCGGCTGCGGGCCGGACAATCCCGGCCCCAAGAGCAACCGTCGCGACCGGCCCCGGCCCCGGCCGCGGTCTCGGTCAGGCGCCATGCGCGACCACACCGGCGCAGCTCCCGCACCACCGCCCCAATCCAGATGTAGGGGCGGGACTCCTTGTCCCGCCCACAACGACGCGAGCAGCACCAAACCGCACGGGCTACGGGCCGGACAAGTCCGGCCCCTACACACCGCGAGGGTCGTGCCGCCCGCCCCCCGGGGC
>JADLFG010000015.1 GCA_020845695.1 Thermoleophilia bacterium
CAGGCGCTAAAGGCGCGCAGCGTGCCCGGGTAATCACGGCCGGCAAGCGGGACATCCACGCCAACCAGGATCGCAGCCGGACAAGACGGAATCGGCACAAAGGGGCGTCACGCGGATACCCCACTGTGACCATTTTGGTGCTACGGTGGCCACATGGATGTCGGAATCCGCGAGCTCAAGGAGCACCTGTCGGAGATCGTCGAGCGCGCCGCCTGCGGCGAGACGATCCGGATCACGAGCAGGGGCACGCCGAAGGCCGTTCTGGCGCCCCTGAACGGGGAGGACAGGATTCGCCAGGGGATCCGCGAGGGCTGGATCACGCCCCCCAGATCGACGGAGCCGCCGCGCCGGCTCGAGCGGGTCTTCCGCGCCAGGACTCCAATGACGATCCAGGAGATCCTCGACGAGGACCGGGGGAGCGAGTGAGCCTCTACCTCGATTCGAGCGCGCTGCTCGCCGTCTATCTCGACGAGGAGCAGCGGGAACGGTGTCTCGACCTTCTCTGCTCCGATTCGAGCTGGATCACGAGCCGGCACACGCAGGTTGAGGTGCGGCGAAGCCTCGCCCGCCGGCTCGAGCCCGAGGAGGCAGACGGCGCTCGCAGGCGCTCGCTCGAGGACTGGGCGCGGACGACGATCGTCGAGCTCGACGACCAGACCTGCGAGACGGCTTCGCTGATCGCGGAGCGAACAGGTGCCAGGTCGCTGGACGCGCTCCACCTCGCGGCGGCGGTGCGCGTCGCCGGAGAGGAGCTCCGCTTCGTCACGTTTGACCGGCGGCAGGCGTCCGCAGCCCGGGAGCTCGGGTTCGCAGTAGTCGGCGCGTGAGCGCCGACCAGCTCATAGCCGCGGTCGCGGCGATCCGGGCCGGACAGGCGGTGATCCTGCCGACGGACACGGTCTACGGCCTCGTCGCGGACGCCTACCGGGAGGGGCCGGGGCGGCTCCTCTACGAGCTCAAGGGGCGCCCCGAGGGGCAGCCGGTCGCCCTGCTCGCCGCCGACCTCGACACGATCCTCGACGCGGTGCCGGAGCTCCGCGGCCGCGCTGCCGTCACCGCGCGGGCTCTCTTGCCGGGCCCGTACACGCTCGTCCTGCCGAACCCGGCAGCTCGCTTCCGCTGGCTCTGCGGCGGCGAGCCCCGGGCGATCGGGATCCGCGTCCCCGAGCTACCGGAGCCGGTGCGGGCCGCGCTCGCTCGGGTCGGCGTCGTCGCCGCGACGAGCGCGAACCTCCACGGCGGCCCGGACTGCCGCAGCTTCGAGGAGATTCCCCAGGAGCTGCGCGAGCGCGTCGGAGCGATCGTCGACGCGGGGGAGCTACCGGGGACGCCGTCGACCGTCCTCGATCTGACCGGAGCCGAGCCCGTCGTCCTGCGCGAGGGCGCGGTGCCGGCGGCCGAGGCACTCGAGCGCGCCCGCGCAGCGGCCGCCTGAGCCGGCCCTCCGGCGGCCGCGCCCGTTACGATGCCCCGCATGGCGACAACAGGGACATTCGAGCTCCTGCGCACCGCCGGGCTCGCCGAGGTCGACCCGGAGGTTGCTGGGCTGATCGAGCGGGAGCTCGAGCGCCAGCGCAGCCACATCGAGCTGATCGCGTCCGAGAACTTCACCTGGCCGAGCGTGCTCGAGGCGGTCGGCTCGGTCCCCACGAACACGTACGCGGAGGGCTATCCGGGTGCCCGCTACTACGGCGGCTGCGAGGTCGTCGACGAGATCGAGCTGCTGGCGATCGAGCGGGCGAAGGCGCTGTTCGGAGCCGGGCACGCGAACGTGCAGCCGAACGCCGGCTCCGCCACCAACATGGCCGTCTACCACGCCTGCCTCGAGCCAGGCGACCCGATCCTCGCGATGCGCCTCGACCACGGCGGTCATCTCACCCACGGCTCGAAGGTCAACTTCTCGGGCCGCAACTACGCCGTCACCGGCTACGGGGTCGATCGGGAGACCGGCCGCATCGACTTCGACGAGGTGCGCCGCCTCGCCCGGGAGCAGCGGCCGAAGCTGATCGTCTGCGGGGGTTCCGCCTACCCGCGCGCGATCGAGGCCGACCGCTTCCGCGAGATCGCCGATGAGGTCGGGGCGCTGCTCCTCTGCGACATGGCCCATTTCGCCGGGCTCGTCGCGGCCGGGCTCCACCCGAGCCCGGTCCCGCACTGCGACTTCGTCACCTCGACGACGCACAAGACCCTCGCCGGCCCCCGGAGCGGCTTCATCCTCTGCCGCGAGGAGCACGGGCGGGCGATCGACCGAGCCGTCTTCCCCGGACTCCAGGGCGGGCCGCTCCTGCACACGATCGCGGCGACAGCGACGTGCTTCGCGATCGCCGCCTCGGATCCGTTCCGCGCCTACGCGGCGCAGATCCGGGCGAACGCCGACGCGCTCGCCGAGAGCCTCAGCGCCGGCGGGCTCGATCTCCTGACCGGCGGGACCGACACGCACCTCGTCCAGCTCGACCTGCGCCGCAGCGACTGGACCGGGAAGGACGCGGAGGACCGTCTGACCGAGATCGGGATCACCGCCAACCGCAACACCGTTCCGTACGACGAGCGGCCCCCGACCGTCGCCTCGGGCGTCCGGCTGGGCACGCCCGCGGTGACGATGCGCGGCTTCGACGAGGAGGACTGCCGCGAGGTCGGGGCGATCATCGCCGACGCGCTCTCCCGCGACGCCAACCGGGCGGCGCTGCGGGCCCGCGCGGCCGGGCTCTGCGAGCGCCGGCCGCTCTACCCGGGCTTCCGGGGCTTCCCGGCCTACGAGAGCTGAGCGCGGGCGAGACCGGGCAGGCGACGCGCTGCCCGAGGCGTGACGGGCGGGACAAGTCCCGCCCCTACATCTTCCGGGGGTCGGTGTCGTGGCGGGTGGGGGGCAGGTCGCCGTCCCCCGCGTTTCGGGGGTTGGTGTGGCAGGCGTGGCGGGTCCCCGTCCCATGCGTTCCGGGGGTCGGTGTCGTGGCGGGTGGGGTAGATGCGACCGCCACGGCGAAGGCATTGCCTACACTCCCGCGAAGGGAACGTCATGCTCGACACGTTCCGCGCCCACCTCGACGTCCTCTGGGGCTTCCTCGCCGCCGCGGCGATCGTGCTCGTGCTCACGCCCGCGGTCGGGAGCCTGGCCCGGATCCTCGGCGCCGTCGACGAGCCCGGCCGGGAGCGGCGGCGACTCCACCGCCGGCCGGTGCCGCGGGTCGGCGGGCTCGCGCTCTTCCTCGCTGCGCTCGTGCCCGCGCTCGCGTTCCTGCCCCTCGACGGTGCCTATCGCGGCATCCTGCTCGGCGCGGCGATCGCGACCACGGTCGGGGTCGTCGACGACCTGCGCGGCCTGCCCTGGTGGGCGAAGCTGTCCGGCCAGTTCGGCGCGGCCGCGGTCGCCGTCTCTTTCGGCGTCGCGCTCGAGCGGTTCACGTTCCCGTTCGTCGGCGTCCAGGAGCTCCCGGACTGGCTCTCCTGGTCGGTCTCGATCCTCTGGATCGTGGCGCTCATGAACATGGTCAACTTCGTCGACGGCATGGACGGGCTCGCCGCCGGCATCTGCGGCATCGCCGGAGCGACATTCGCCGTGATCGCGCTCTCGCTCGGCAAGCCGGAGGCGGCGGTGCTCTCGGCGATCGTCGCCGGCGCCTCCCTCGGCTTCCTGCGCCACAACTTCTACCCGGCGCGGATCTTCATGGGCGATTCGGGGGCGATGCTGCTCGGCTTCACGCTCGCCACGGTCTCGATCCAGGGTCTGCTCAAGACGGCCGCCACCGTCGCCCTCTTCTTCCCCCTGCTCGCGCTTGCCGTGCCGATCATCGACACGTCGTTCGTGGTCGCGAAGCGGCTCAAGCACGGTCACCCGGTCTACGAGGCGGACGCGTGGCATCTGCACCACCGCTTCGCCAACCTCGGGTTCACGCAGCGGCGGGCGGTCGCCTACCTGTGGGCGTGGTGCGCGATCCTCGCCGGAGCCGCGCTCGCGACGCGCTTCGTCCCGTTCCGGGCTCACGGCGACTGGAATCTCTGGCCGACCGTGCTCGTGTCGGCGATCGCGCTCGTCGCCGTCGCCGCGTCGGTCTACATCGTGCTGCTGCTCGAGATCCTGAAGCTGCGGCGGGTGCGCGAATGGGGCGTCTGGCGGCGCGAGGCGGAACGCCGGCGGGAGCGCAAGACGGCCTAGAGACACAAAGTCCGAGCGCGAGCGCCGAGCGGTGCGGCTTCCCCGTGTCACGAAGTCGGCAAGTTGGTAAGCTGGCCGCGGCCCATGACACCGGCGCTCGCGATGACACGACAGACTCGGATCGACCCGCTCGGCGCCGGCGCCCTCCTCGTCGCCGTCCTGGCCTTGTGCCTCGGCGCCGGCACCCTGATCGGCCTGGCCGCGGGCAGCGGCGCGATCGGGCTCGGGATCGGTGCGCTCGTGGGCGTGCCGGCCGCGGTCGCCGCAGTCGTCGTCCGCTACCGGGGCGCGTGAGCGTGGGCGTCTTCTCCACGCCGCGCCCGCTGCCCGACCGGCGGATCCCCGTCGTCGCGGGCGCGCTCGTCGTCGGCCTCGCCGCCCCCGTCTTCATCGCGGCCGGCTGGCCGCTCGGCGGCTGGGCACTCGGTGCCGGCCTCTGGGTCGCGGGGCAGGTGATCGGCCTGCTCGTCGCGCGCGCCGGCATCGGCGCGCCGAGCCTGCGCGGCTCCGGTGTCGCCGCGTTCGGGATGATGGGCCGCGGGATCGCGCTGATGGCGCTGCTCGTGGCCGTCGCCGCGTTCGAGCCGGCGCTCGCGCTCGCCGGCGCGCTCGTCTACGCCGCCGGCTACACGGTCGAGCTCGCGCTCGGGCTGACCTCCTACTTTTCCGGGGAGCCGCGGCAGTGAGCGGCTTCCTGCTCGCGGCGTCCGGGGAGTTCGAGCCCCAGCACGAGTTCACCCTGCCCGCCTGGGTCGACCTGCAGCTCGGCCCGATCGACCTGTCGATCAACAAGGCGGTCGTCTACCTCTGGGTCGGCGCCGCGATCACGATCCTGCTCGGGGTCTGGATCATGCGCTTCGGGCTCTCGCTGCGCCCGAGCCGGCGCCAGACGACCGGCGAGGCGATCTACGAGCTCGTCCAGGGCCAGATCGCGGAGGGGAACCTCCCGAGCAAGGCGATTCACCGCTGGTTCCCGTACGTGGCGGCGATGTTCCTCTACATCTGGGTGCTGAACCTGGTCGGGTTCGTCCCGCTGCCGATCTCCGACGAGCACTTCACGATCGCCGGGTTCGAGCTGCCCACGTTCGGCGTCTACGCGGCCACCGCGAACCTGAGCGTCACGCTCGCGTTCGCCATGATCACGTTCGTCGCCACCCACGTCGAGGGCCTGCGCTACAACGGCCCCGTTCGCTACTTCCGAAGCTGGATCCCGAGCGGCGTCCCGAAGGTGCTGCTCGGACCGATCGCCGTGCTCGAGGTGATCTCCCAGTTCATGCGACTGATCTCGCTCTCCGTCCGCCTCTTCGCCAACATGCTCGCCGGCCACATGCTGATCCTCGTCATGATCGGCCTGATCTTCATCTTCGAGAGCGTCGTGCTCGCGGTCATCTCGGTCCCCGTGGGCACGGCCGTCTACATCTTCGAGGTCGCGATCGTCGTGACCATCCAGGCGGTCGTCTTCGCGCTCCTGTCGGCGATCTACATCGGCGGCGCGATCGAGCCGGAGCACTGACCGGCACCGCATGGCAACCACCGGACTGAACCAGTAGAGGAGAGGGAGGCTTCATGGGATCGGCTCTCGCGGCACTTGCACAGACGATCGAGGTCAAGGGCGAGGACATCGTCAGCCTTGGCCGGGCGATCGCGTTCGGCCTCGGTGTCGGCCTCGGCGCCGCGGGCGCGGGCATCGGCATCGGCAACATCTTCGGCTCGATGATCCAGGCGGTCGCCAGGCAGCCCGAGCTCCGCTCGGAGCTCCAGGGCATCCAGTGGCTCGGCTTCGCGCTCACCGAGGCCGTGGTGTTCTACGGCCTGCTCGGCGGCCTGCTCGCCTTCGTGCTCGCCTAGGCCGATGGGTAGCTCGCTGCTCGCGATCGTCCTCGCAGCCGAGGAGGAAGGGGGCGGGAACGACCTGATCAAGGTCGTGCCCGGCCTGATGATCTGGACGGCGATCACGTTCGCGATCGTCTTCTTCGCGCTGCGCAAGCTCGCATTCGGGCGGATCCAGGGCATGATCGATGCCCGCCGCGACCGGATCGCCGAAGCGCTCGACGAGGCCGATCGGGCGCGCGACGAGGCGCGCACGCTGCTCACCGAGAACCAGAAGCTGATCACCGAGAGCAAGCGTCAGGCCGAGGAGATCCTCTCGGAGGCGCGCCGGGTCGGCGAGGCCCAGCGGGAGCGCACGCTCGAGGAGGCCCGGGCCGACCTCGACCGGCGCCTGGAGGAGAACCGCAAGTCGATCGAGGCCGAGAACCAGCGGCTCGTCGAGCAGATCCGCCGCGAGGTCGTCGAGCTGACCCTGCTCGCCTCGGAGAAGGTCACGGGCAAGGTGCTCGACCAGGACGACCAGCGCCGGCTGATCGACGAGACCGTCGGCGAGATCGACTTCGACCGGCTGGCGGCCCGGAACTAGACGATGGCCGTCGCCCCCCGGATCTACGCGAGAGCCCTGTTCGACGCGGCGAAGGCCGCGGGCCGGCTCGCGCAGGCGCGGGAGGAGCTCGGCGAGCTCGTGGCCGCGCTCGAGACGTCGCCGGACCTCCGCAACCTCCTGCGCAACCCGCAGATCGACGCGCGCGCGAAGAAGGCCGGCCTCGACGCGGTCTTCGCCGACTCCGACGAGGTCTTCCGGAACTTCCTACGCACGGTCGCCGACAAGGGCCGGCTGCGGGAGGTCGAGGAGATCCACCGCGAGCTCGAGCGGCTCGTCGCGAACGAGGAGCGCGTCCTCTCCGTGGAGCTGACGACCGCGGTCGAGCTCTCGGACACCGACGCCGCGGAGATCGTCGGCCAGATCGAGCGCGCCTCCGGCCGGCGGGTCGAGGCGGTCCGGTCGGTCGACTCGGGCCTGATCGGCGGGATCGTCCTCCAGGCCGGGTCGTTCCGCGTCGACGGGAGCGTGCGCGGGCGACTCGACTCGCTCCGCCAGGAGCTGACCACGAAATGAATCCCATCTACCGCCCCGCAAGGAGCTGATCCGACGTGAAGCTACGCCCCGAGGAGATCACCTCGATCCTGAAGCAGCGGATCGAGCAGTACGACGTCGAGACCGATCTCGCCGAGGTCGGCACCGTCCTGCAGGTCGGCGACGGCATCGCCCGCGTCTACGGGCTCGAGAACTGCTTCGCGATGGAGATGCTCGAGTTCGAGCACGGCGTCGTCGGGATCGCGCTCAACCTCGAGGCGGACAACGTGGGCGTCGCCCTGTTCGGCGACTGGGCGCGGATCGCCGAGGGCGAGAGCGTCAAGCGCACCGGCCGCGTCGCGAGCGTGCCGGTCGGCGAGGCGCTCGTCGGCCGGATCGTCGACCCGCTCGGGCGCCCCCTCGACGGCGGCGGCCCCATCGCCGCCAGCGAGCGGCGCCCGCTCGAGTTCAAAGCGCCCGGCGTCGTCGATCGTCAGCCGGTCAAGGAGCCGATCCAGACCGGCCTGAAGGCGATCGACTCGATGATCCCGATCGGACGGGGGCAGCGCGAGCTGATCATCGGCGACCGCTCCACCGGCAAGACCGCGATCATGATCGACGCGATCCTGAACCAGAAGGGCGGCGACGTGATCTGCGTCTACGTCGCGATCGGTCAGAAGGCGTCGAGCGTCGCCCAGGTGCACCAGCGCCTCAAGGACGAGGGCGCGATGGACTACACGATTATCGTCAGCGCGCCCGCCTCCGAGGCCGCGCCGATCAAGTGGATGGCGCCGTACGCTGGCTGCGCCATGGGCGAGTACTTCCTCTACTCGGGTCGCCACGCGCTCTGCATGTACGACGACCTCTCCAAGCACGCCGACTCCTACCGGCAGATGTCGCTGCTCCTGCGCCGCCCGCCCGGCCGCGAGGCGTTCCCGGGCGACGTCTTCTACCTGCACTCCCGCCTGCTCGAGCGGGCGTGCAAGCTCTCCGACGAGCTCGGCGGCGGCTCGCTGACGGCGCTGCCCGTGATCGAGACCCAGGCGGGAGACGTGTCCGCCTACATCCCGACCAACGTGATCTCGATCACGGACGGGCAGATCTTCCTCGAGTCCGACCTCTTCTACTCGGGCGTACGACCGGCGATCAACGTCGGCATCTCCGTCTCCCGGGTGGGCGGCAACGCCCAGACGAAGGCGATGAAGAAGGTCGCCGGGCGCCTGCGCCTCGACCTCGCCCAGTACCGCAACCTGGAGGCCTTCGCCCAGTTCGGCTCCGAGCTCGACGCGGTCACCCAGCGCACGCTCTCGCTCGGCGAGCGGATGGTCGCGACGCTGAACCAGCCGCAGTACCAGCCGTGGCCCGTCGAGGAGCAGGTGGCGGCCATCTTCGCGGGTATCAACGCCTACCTCCTGGACGTCCCGACCGCGCAGGTCGCGCGCTTCCAGGACGAGCTGCGCGAGCACCTCCGCGTCGAGGGCTCGATCTACCGGGAGATCCGCGACAGCGGCGACCTCTCTGACGAGGTGCAGGAGCGCCTGCACGCGGAGATCGCGAAGTTCAAGGAACGCTTCGCGGTCGCCGAGGACGCCGGCCTGCTCGCGAGCCCGCAGTCCTAGGCGGCCTGAAGCGATGGCGTCCCAGCAGGACCTCAAGCGGCGGATCCGCTCGGTCCGCAACACGCGCAAGATCACGAAGGCGATGGAGCTCGTCGCCGGCGCGCGCCTGCGGCGGGCGGAGGCGCGTATCCAGGCGATGCGCCCCTACGCCGACCGGATGCGCGAGCTGATGATCGGCACCGCGCGCGCGGCCGGACCGGCGGCCCGTCACCCGTTGCTCGAGGAGCGGGCGGAGGTGCAGCGGGTCGCGCTGCTCGCCGTCACCGGCGACCGGGGCCTCGCCGGCCCGTTCAACACCCAGGTCTTGCGCCGCGCGTTCGCGCTCGAGCGCGAGCTCCGCGCCGGCGGGCAGGAGCCGGTCTGGCTGGTCGTCGGCAAGAAGGGCCGCTCGACGCTCTCGTTTCGCCGCTACGAGCTCGCGGGCTCGTGGGTCGGGTTCACCGACCGGCCCGCCTACTCCGACGCCGGCGCGATCACCCACCGGGTCAGCGAGTTGTTCACGAGTGGGCAGGCCGACCGCGTCGTGCTCGTCTACAACCGCTACATCTCCCCGCTCAGCCAGGAGGTCGAGACGATCGACCTGCTGCCCGTGCCGCGCCGCGCGCTCGAGGATGGCGAGGAGGCGAAGACCCCCTACGAGGTCGCGCTCGAGGGTGACTTCATCTACGAGCCCGAGCCGGAGGAGATCCTGGCGCGGCTGCTCCCGACCTACGTCGAGACGACGATCTACCGGGCGCTGCTCGAGTCGGCGGCGTCCGAGCTCGGCGCCCGCATGACCGCGATGCGAAACGCCTCGAAGAACGCGGAGGAGCTGATCGACCGCCTCACGCTCGACATGAACCGGGCCCGTCAGGCCGAGATCACCCGGGAGATCCTCGAGGTCGTCGGCGGCGCGGACGCGCTCGAGTACGGGTAGGCCCGGCGCCGGCACCCCGCCGGGCGGGGCGGGCGGGTCAGAGCCGGACGCCCACGGAGCGAGTCGACCCGTTCAGACGTGTCCGGGGGCCTGGCCCCCGGACGTGCCTTTCCGGGACGTGTCTGGGGGCCAGGCCCCGGGACGTGCCTTTCCGGGACGGACATGGGCGGGATCCGCGGCCGGGCGGGCTGCGCGGCCGCGCCCGAGAATGGGGGGACGATCCCTCGCTTCGCGCGGTTGCGGCGCGGCACGGGGTCATCCGTCGGCTCGATCACGAGCGTGCCCAGCTCCTGCCCCAGCTCCATGCATCCCCAAGGATCGCACGCCGTGTTCACATCTGTCTCGCAGCGCGTTAGAGTTCGTCGGTCTTGAGCGGAGACGAGCAGGCATGACGTCCCTCGCCGGGCCGGTCGAGTCCGCGCCGCTCGTCGCCCAGGTCGCGGGGAAGTCGCCGCGCCAGCTCTTCTGGGAGCGCTTCCGAAAAGACCGGGCGGCGCTCAGCGGGCTGGCCGTAATCGTGCTCCTGACCCTGATCGCGGTCTTCGCCGGCGTGATCGGAAAGCACCTCGTCGGCCACGGCCCGAACGACCTCTTCCAGCGCGAGATGACCGACGAGTTCGGGCTGCCGCTCGGGCCGAACTCGGAGTTCTGGTTCGGCGCCGACACGGCCGGGCGCGACCTGTTCGTGCGGGTGCTCTACGGGGCTCGCACGTCCCTGATCATCGCCCTCGCCGCGACCGGGATCGCGGTCTTCATCGGCGTCGTGCTCGGGACCGCAGCCGGGTATTTCCGCGGGATCGCGGACACGGTCGTGTCGCGGATCACCGACATCATCCTGGCGCTGCCCCTACTGCTCCTCGCGATCGGGATCGCCGCCGCCTGCGGCACGACGAAGGAAGGCTGCCTGAACGGGGCGATCGAGCCGGGCTTCTCGCTCGTCGTCTTCATCATCGCTCTCTTCTCGTGGCCGTACATCGCGCGGATCGTGCGCGGCAACGTGCTCTCGATCCGGGAGAAGGAGTACATCGAGGCGGCGCGCTCGCTCGGGGCCGGGCACGCGCGGATCATGTTCCGGGAGGTGCTCCCGAACCTGTTCGCGCCGATCATCGTCTATTCGACGCTCCTCATCCCGAGCAATATCCTGTTCGAGGCGGCACTCTCGTTCCTCGGCCTCGGAGTCCCTCAGGAGACGCCGTCCTGGGGGCGGATGCTCTCCGACGCGGCCGGGGTTTTCGACGTCGCCTGGTGGCTGATGTTCTTCCCGGGCCTTTTCCTCGTCGCGACCACGCTTGCCTTCAACCTCGTCGGCGACGGGCTGCGCGACGCGCTCGACCCGAGGACTGGGAGGTGAAACGGGCCACATCGCGATTCGCTAACTTCCGTCGAGGCCCGTCGTCAATTGCAGGCGGAACAGGTCCGGGCTCGCCGTTTCAGGGGAAGCGGCCCGGCGTCAACCAAGAGGGGGTACACGTGAGACCTTGGAAAGCTCTGGCGATCCTGGTGGTAGCGCTCGGGCTCGCGGTCGCTGCCGCAGGCTGCGGCGGCGACGACGGCGGCGAGGCGACGCCCGAGACGACGGCGACCGAGCCGGCCGAGACGGAGGCGACGGAGCCGGCCGAGACCGGCGAGGAGCCTCCGGCCACGACCGAGGAGGAGCCTCCGCCGGAGGAGGGCCCGCAGCCCGGCGGCACCTACCGCGTCGACTGGGAGGAGACGTTCGGCTTCACGGGCGGCTTCGACCCGGTCGGTGAGTACCTCGGCGAGGCGTTCGGGGTCTACTCGAACCTGCTCGTCCGCACGCTCCTCGGCTACCGCCACACGGCCGGGGCCGCCGGCAACGAGCTGATTCCCGATCTCGCCGTCGACATGGGCACGGTCTCGGACGACGGGCTCACGTACACGTACACGCTGAAGGACGGGATCATGTTCGGCCCGCCGCTCAGCCGCGAGATCACGTCAGCCGACGTCGCCTACGCGTTCGAGCGGATCGGCACCGAGTCGCTCGTTGCCCAGTACGGCTTCTACTACTCGGTGATCGAGGGAATGGCCGAGTTCACCGCCGGCGAGGCCGACACGATCTCCGGGATCCAGACCCCGGACGACAAGACGATCGTGTTCACGCTGACCGCGCCGACGGGCGACTTCCCCTTCCGGATCGCGATGCCGGCGGCGGGCCCCGCCCCCCGCGAGGTCGCGAGCTGCTTCAGCGAGGCCGGCGAGTACGGCCGCTACCTGATCTCGTCCGGCCCGTACATGATCGAGGGCTCCGACGCGCTCGACGCGTCGAGCTGCGACACGCTCGAGCCGATCGCGGGCTTCGACCCGAACACGTCGCTGACGCTCGTGCGCAACCCTGACTACGACCCGGCGACCGACACGCCGGAGGCGCGCGAGAACTTCGTCGACCGCTTCGAGTTCGCGATCAACTCGAACCCCGACGACATCTTCAACAAGATCAAGGCCGGCGAGCTCGAGGACTCGGTCGCGAGCGAGCCGCCGAAGGTGCTCCGTGAGTACCTCACGAACGAGGAGCTGACCCCGTCCCTCCACATCAACGCGGGCGACCGCACGTGGTACATCACGCTCAACCTGACCCAGCCCCCGTTCGACGACATCCACGTGCGCAAGGCCGTGAACCTCGTCATGGACAAGGAGGGGCTGCGCCGGGCCTGGGGCGGCGAGACCGCCGGCGAGATCGCCACGCACATCATCCCGGACGCGATGCTGAACGAGACCCTCGCCGACTACGACCCCTACCCGTCCGAGGGCTACGCGGGCGACGCCGCGGCGGCGATGGAGGAGATGAAGCAGTCCAAGTACGACACGGACAAGGACGGGATCTGCGACGCGCCCGAGTGCAAGGACGTCCTGTTCGTGACGGAGGCCGACCGGCTGCGTCAGGACATGATGCCGCCGACCAGCGCGTCGCTCGAGCAGATCGGGATCACCCTCAAGGTGCGTTCGGTCGAGGGCGCCTACCCGGTGATCCAGGACGTCTCCAAGAACGTCCCCGCGTCCGGGCGGCCCGGCTGGGGCAAGGACTACGCCGACGCCTCGACGTTCATGGTCCTGTTCGACAGCCGCTCCACCCTGCCGACCGGGAACATCAACTACTCGCTGGTCGGGCTGACGGCCGAGCAGGCCGCGAAGATCAAGGCCTCCGGCACGATCGAGGGCATCCCCAGCGTGGACGCCGACATCGACGCCTGCAACGAGATCCCCGTGGGCGACGAGCGGCTCCAGTGCTGGGCCGACCTCGACGTGAAGCTGATGGAAGAGGTCGTCCCCTGGATCCCCTACCTCGACGCGTCCGCGACCCAGATCACGGGTCCGACCGTGACGAAGTGGGACTTCGATCAGTTCTCCGGCACGATCGCCTACGCGCACGTCGCGGTGGCGCAGTAGACCGGAGCGACGTCGCAGGCACGAGGGAGGGCCGCCACGCCGGGGCGGCCCTCCCCGTTCCCCCGGTGGTGATGCGCCCATGCGAGCGATAGGCTAGACCGGTGGCGGCCTACATCGTCCGTCGTCTGATCTGGGTGATCGTCGTCCTGCTCGCGGTGACGCTGATCACGTTCGCGATCTTCTACCTGCTCCCGACCGGCGACCCGGCCGTCAGGTTCGCGGGCAAGTCGCCGACGCCCGAGGTGCTCGAGGAGGTCCGCCGCCAGTTCGGGCTCGACAAGCCCTGGTACGCGCAGTACTGGCGCTTCCTCGGCGACCTCGTCACCGGCGACGAGCACGGCTGGCCCGGGCTCGGCTTCTCGTTCGACACGAGAATCCCGGTCCGCGAAGAGCTGATCGAGCGGGCGCCAAGGACGCTCTCGCTCGCGCTGGGAGCCGCCGTCGTGTGGCTGATCCTCGGGGTCACGATCGGCGTCATCTCGGCGCTGCGCCGGGGCAGGCTGCTCGACCGGGCGGCGATGGGATTCGCGCTCTTCGGGGTCTCGGCGCCAGTCTTCTGGCTCGGCCTGATGGCGCTGTGGCTGTTCGCGGAGACAGGGGGCGGGCCCGACTGGCTCCACTTCTTACCGGGTACCGGCTACGTCGAGTTCTCCGAGAGCCCGTCGGGGTGGTTCACCCACCTCGTCATGCCCTGGGTCGTGCTCGCGCTGCTCTACGCGGCGTTCTACGCCCGCATGACGCGCGGGAACCTGCTCGAGGCGATGGGCGAGGACTACATTCGCACGGCCCGCGCCAAGGGTCTGAGCGAGCGCCGGGTCGTCTTCAAGCACGGCCTGCGGGCGAGCCTGACCCCGGTCGTGACGATGTTCGGGATGGACATCGCCCTGCTCGTCGGCGGCGCCGTGATCACGGAGACCGTGTTCAACCTGCAGGGGCTCGGTGCCTGGGCGGTCCGGGCGACCTTCAACCAGGACCTGCCGGCCGTCGTCGCCGTCGTCGTCGTCAGCGCCGTCGCGGTCGCGCTCATGAACCTGGTCGTCGACATCGTCTACGCGTGGCTCGATCCGAGGGTGAGATACCAGTGAGGAGGGTCGATGGCTGACGGCGAGGTGCTGCTCGACGTCTCGGGCTTGTCGGTGCGCTTTCCCACGGCCGACGGCGTCGTCCACGCCGTCGACGACCTCTCGTTCAGGGTGCGCCGGGGCGAGACGTTCGGGATCGTCGGCGAGTCCGGCTCCGGCAAGAGCGTCACGAACCTCGCCCTGCTCGGCCTGCTCAACCGCAGCGCCACGCGAATCGAGGGGACGGCGCTGTTCAAGGGTCGCGATCTCCTGACGATGCAAAACGACGAGCTGCGCCGGATCCGCGGCAAGGAGATCGCGATGATCTTCCAGGATCCGTTCGCCTGCCTGCATCCGATGTACCGGGTCGGCGACCAGCTCGTCGAGGCGATCCGGGCGCACGAGCACGTGCCGCGCCGGCAGGCGGCCGAGCGGGCGATCGAGGTGCTCGCCGCGGTCGGGATCCCCAAGCCGAGGGAGCGCTTCCGCGACTACCCGCACCAGTACTCGGGCGGCATGCGCCAGCGCGCGATGATCGCGATGGCCCTGCTCCTCAACCCGGACGTGCTGATCGCCGACGAGCCGACGACCGCGCTCGATGTCACCGTCCAGGCGCAGATCCTCGAGCTGATCGACCGGGTCAAGAAGGAGTTCGACATCGCGGTCGTCCTGATCACCCACGACCTCGGTGTGATCGCGGAGGTCGCCCAGACGGTGATGGTGATGTACGCGGGCCGCGCGATGGAGCAGGGCCCGCGCCAGCGGGTGTTCGGCACGCCGTTGCACCCCTACACGTGGGGGCTGCTCGAGTCGATCCCGCACGTCGACCAGAAGGTGTCGCGGCTCGTGCCGATCGAGGGCGCCCCGCCGTCGCTCATCTTCGTGCCGCCCGGCTGCCCGTTCCACCCGCGCTGCCCGCACCGCTTCGAGCTCTGCGACCAGAAGCGGCCGGAGTTCCGAGACCGCGGCGGCGGGCACGAGGAGGCCTGCCACCTCGCCGCCGACGAGAAGCGAACGCTCTGGGCGCAGCGACGTGAGCGCTTCGCGGTCGCGGCGGTATGAGCGAGGTCGCGACACCGGCGGCCGTCCCCGGCACCCGGCCCGCGGGCGGCGAGCCGCTCGTCGAGGTCGAGGGCCTGACGAAGCGCTTTCCGATCCACCGCGGCCTGCTCCAGCGGACGGTCGGCCACGTGCACGCCGTCGAGGACGTGACGTTCGCGATCCGCCGCGGCGAGACCCTCGGGCTCGTCGGCGAGTCCGGTTGCGGCAAGTCGACGACCGCACGGCTGATTCTCAAGCTGCTCGAGGCGACGGAGGGGACGATCAGGTTCGAGGGCAGGGACATCACCCGCCTCTCCGCGCGAGAGATGCGTCCGCTCAGGCGCGAGATCCAGATGGTCTTCCAGGACCCGTACTCGTCGCTGAACCCGCGCCAGACCGTCGGGCAGATCATCGGCACCCCGTTCGCGATCCACGGCACCGACGGGTCGGCCAAGAGCAGGGTGCAGGAGCTGATGGCGCGGGCCGGCCTGAACCCCGAGCACTACAACCGCTATCCGCACGAGTTCTCGGGCGGGCAGCGGCAGCGGATCGGCGTCGCGCGGGCGCTCGCTCTCTCCCCGAAGGTGATCGTCTGCGACGAGCCCGTCTCCGCGCTCGACGTCTCGATCCAGGCGCAGATCCTGAACCTCCTGCTCTCGCTCCAGCACGACTTCGACCTCACCTACCTGTTCATCTCGCACGACCTCGGCGTCGTCCGCCACGTGTCGGACCGGATCGCGGTCATGTACCTCGGGCGGATCGTGGAGCTCGGCGCTGCCGGCGACGTCTACGGGTCGCCCGGGCACCCGTACACGGCGGCGCTGCTCTCGGCAGTGCCGACCGGCGAAGCGGGCGGCGAGATGAGGCGGGAGCGGATCATCCTCACCGGCGACGTCCCGTCACCGGTCGACCCGCCGCCCGGCTGCGCGTTCCATCCGCGCTGCCCGAAAGCGCGACTCGTGAGCGGCTCGCCGGACGAGGTGCCCGAGAGCTGCCGGACCGAGATCCCACCGCTGGCGGACTCCGGCGGCAGGCAGCTCGTCGCGTGCTGGTACCGGCTCCGGCCGGGCGAGGAGCTCAAGCGGGTGACGACCGGCTAGGAGCCTGGGGCGGTAACGGCGACCGGGGCGTTCCGGACGGCGCAATCGTCGGCTGAGCAGCTGAAGCGCGTCGTGAGCGAGCGGACGGCGGCCGCGAGTGTTGCGCGCGGGCGCCGTCTCGCTGCTGGAGCGCCTTCGGCATCTCGGCTTTCCTTTCGGATCAGGGCGAGGCCGCCAGCCCGGTGCAGCTTGAGCAGGTTGTGGACGGCACAGGTGAAGCGCCACTGGCCGCGGGCGGCCTGTTTGCCGCGCAAGAGCAGCCTGCGTCCGTTCTGGACTGTGTCGATCTGGCCGAAGACCGGCTCGACGATCGCCTTGCGCCGGCTGTAGACGGCGCGCCCCTTCTTCGTTCGCAGTTTGCGCGCCATCCGCTGCTTGGGCGTCGCGGTCTTCGGGATCGGCCCGCGCGGGGCGGGCGGCTGTGGCTCGGAGTGCTTGAAACGACCGGTGGCGATGTGGGGGTCGAGTCCGTGCCCTAGAGTGATGCGGACGTTGTCCTCGGAGAAGTAGCCGGCGTCGGCGGAGAGCGTCGCGTCAGCCGGCAGCTGGGCGCCGATCGCCTCGAGGTTGTCGCCCAGCTGCTCGAGCGCCGGCTCGAGCTGGCGCGCGTCCGGTGCCTCGTCGGAGAGCTCGGCCGCGACGACCACCTGCGCCTTCGCATCGACGACCGCTTGGCCGCTGTAGCACTGGTGGTAGGAGCCGTCCGAGGTCTTCATGATCTTCGACTCCGGATCGGTGAAGTTGCGCTGCGCCTTCGGCCTCGGCTTGAACGGGTCGCGCCCGTCGCGCGGCGGCCGCGGCCTCCTGCCCTGCGCCTCCAGCTCGGCGCGGCGCGCCTGCTCGGCCGCGCGCGCCTCCGCCTCGAGCGCCTCCTTCGCCTTGCGGATCCGCTCGAGCCGCTGCTCGCGCCGCCGGAGATCGTCGGGCAGCTCGTCACCGCGGCGGTCGAGCCCGTAGCGTTCGTCCTCGGCGGCGTCTGTCGCCTCCGCCTCCTCCAAAAGCGCCCGCACGTTGGCGCGGATCACCGCGATCTCAGCCTCAAGCTGCGCCTCCGCCTGCACCATCCGCTCGTAGCTCATCGCCTTGTGCCGAGAGGCGTTCGCGCGCAGCTTCGTCCCGTCGAGAGCGAGGCTGCCGAGGCCGACGAGGCCCGCCTGCCCACACAGCCGCAGCGTCTGCACGAACAGCTCGCCCAGCGCCTCCAGATGCCGCTTGCGAAACCGCGCGATCGAGCGGTAGTCGGGATGCTGGTCGACGCAGAGCATCCGCACCGCCACGTCCCGATAGGTCGCCTGCTCCAGCTTGCGCGAGGAGACGACGCCCGTCGCGTAGCCATAGAGCAGAAGCTTCACCAGCAGGCGCGGGTCGTACGGCGGGTAGCCGCGCTCCCCCTCGTAATCGGCATAGATCGCCGACAGATCCAGCGTTCCCGACTCGGCCAAGTCGGAGACGAAGTGCGCCAGGTCGCCCTCCGGCACCCACTCCCGTAGATCGGGGGCCATCAAGAGCAGCTGATCCGGGTCGTAGGGGCGAAACGTCTTCTCCTCGCCCGCCGGCCGCCGCCCCTCGACCACCGCCTCGCGCTCGACCTCGACCAGGCGCTCCTGCTCACCAACCGCCTCCGCTGCCGCCACGACCGTCATCGCCTCCTCCTTGACCCGATGCCAAGAAAGACGCTAGGACCCCGGCCGGATGGACCCCGTTACTGACCCAGGCTCCTAGGCACGTCGCGCTAACCTCCGCGGGCGGGTATCGTCGCATGGGGTAGGGAGACGATGGTCAGGGAACCGCTCGATCCGGATCGGACCTGCGCGCGCGCTCGCGAGTGGGCGTCGCTTCAGCTCGACGGTGAGCTGTCCGAGCTCGAGCGGTTGCTCTTGCAGCGCCATCTCGCCCGCTGTGAGGACTGCCGGACGTTCGCCGGCAGCGCCGCCGCGATCGCTCGCCTGCTGCGAACGGCGCCGCAGGAGCGCCCCGCCCTGCCGGTCGTACCCGGGGCTCGGCCGGCGCGCTCGCGTGCCCGCTACGGGGTCGCGGCGGCCGCCGCTGCACTCGTGCTGGCCGGGGCCGGCGTCGGCACCCTGGTCGCCTCGCTCGGTGACGATAGCTCCCCCGGGCAGCGCCCCGCACCGACGGAGATCGCCCAGCTCCCGCCCGAGCCGCCGCCGCTTCAGACCGAGACGACGCCAACGGTCCAGAACGTCTGAGCCCCCGCGGTCGCTTGTAGCGTCGCAACTCGGCTGGTCGGGTAGACTCCCGTCGAGTTTGTAACACCTGACTGCGCCGAGCCACCAGCCCCGCAAGGAGCCACATGTCCGAGACTTCCGCGTCCACGAACGTCGGCAGCATCGTCGAGATCAAGGGCGTCGTCGTCGACGCCGTTTTCCCCGACCGGCTGCCAGCCATCTACAACGCCCTGCGCATTGCCGTCCCCGGCTCGGACGGGCAGGCCGGCGCCGACGTGATCGCGGAGGTGCAGCAGCACCTGGGCGACGACACCGTCCGTGCGGTCGCGATGGACTCGACGGACGGCATCCCGCGCGGCGCCGCCGTTGTCGATACCGAGGCGCCGATCGCCGTTCCCGTCGGCCGCGGCACGCTGGGACGGCTCTTCAACGTCCTTGGCGACGTGATCGACAGGCGCGCGGAGGCCGTCGTGGCCGACGAGCGCTGGCCCATCCACCGCGACCCGCCCCCGTTCGAGGCCCTGAAGCCGACCGCCGAGATTTTCGAGACCGGGATCAAGGTGATCGACCTGCTCGCCCCGTACGTCAAGGGCGGCAAGGTCGGGCTGTTCGGCGGCGCCGGCGTCGGCAAGACGGTGCTGATCCAGGAGCTGATCAACAACATCGCCACCCAGCATGGCGGCCTCTCCGTCTTCTGCGGCGTCGGCGAGCGGACGCGCGAGGGCAACGACCTCTGGCTTGAGATGACCGAGTCCGGCGTGATCGACAAGACGACGCTCGTCTACGGGCAGATGAACGAGCCGCCGGGAGCGCGCCTGCGCGTCGCCCTGTCCGGTCTGACGATGGCCGAGTACTTCCGCGAGCAGGGCCAGGACGTGCTCCTGTTCGTCGACAACATCTTCCGCTTCGTTCAGGCGGGCTCGGAGGTGTCGGCACTGCTCGGTCGCATGCCCTCCGCGGTCGGCTACCAGCCAACGCTCGCGACCGAGATGGGCCAGCTCCAGGAGCGGATCACCTCGACCCAGCGCGGCTCGGTCACCGCGGTGCAGGCGATCGCCGTGCCGGCCGACGACCTCACCGACCCCGCCCCCGCGAACACGTTCGCGCACCTCGACGCGACCACGGTGCTCTCCCGCTCGATTGCCGAGCAGGGGATCTACCCGGCTGTCGACCCGCTCGACTCGGTCTCGCGGATCCTCCAGCCCGGCATCGTCTCGGCCGAGCACTACCAGACGGCGACGGGCGTCCAGGAGATCCTCCAGCGCTACAAGGACCTCCAGGACATCATCGCGATCCTCGGCATCGACGAGCTCTCCGACGAGGACAAGCTCGTCGTCGCCCGGGCCCGCAAGATCCAGCGGTTCCTCTCGCAGCCGTTCTTCGTCGCGGAGGCGTTCACCGGCTCGCCCGGGAAGTACGTTCGCCTCGACGAGACGATCACGGGCTTCACCGAGATCATCGAGGGGCGCCACGACGACCTGCCCGAGGCGGCGTTCTACATGGTCGGGACGATCGACGAGGCCGTCGAGCGCGGCCGCGAGCTGGCAGCAGCGGCGTAGCCTGTCGTGGCCGAGAGCTCCGAGAAGACGTTCGACCTGTCCCTCGTCACCCCGGAGGGCTCGGCCTGGGAGGGGGAGGCGCGGCTCGTGATCGTCCCGGGCGCCGCCGGGGAGATCGGCGTCTTGGCGCGCCATGCGCCGCTCGTTGCGATGCTGAAGGCGGGCGAGACGAGGATCAAGACCGGCGAGGAGTGGACGGCGTTCGCGACCGGGCCCGGCTACTTCAAGATCCAGCGCGACCGGGCGATCGTGCTCGTCGACGACGCCGTGCGAGCCGAGGAGATCGACGTCGAGCTGGCACGTCGCCAGGCCGACGAGGCCCGGGAGCTGCTCGAGCGCGCCGAGGCGGGCGAGGAGGGAATCGATCGCTGGCTCGTCGCCGAGCGGCTCCGTCACGCGGAGAACAAGCTCGCGGTCGCCGGCCGCGACTGAGCCCGGACTGAGGCAGGGTCGGCGACCCGGTCGCCGAACAGTCAGCTATCCTCGTCCGCGGCCCCGCTCGCGTCGCGGCGGGGATCCCGACCAGGTATGGCGTGCGAACGACCCTGAAGAAAGGCGCCGCTCGCGGTGGGCGTCCGGGCGGCGGTCCCCCGCAGCCGCCGGCCTCCCCCGCGGCGCCTGCCGCGCCGCTCGCCCCGCTCGGGCCGGTGAGTCGCTACGCGGTCTGGCGCCGGAGCGGCTGGCGGCTCGCCGGCAAGATCGTGCTCGCCCTGGTGGTGGTCGCGATCGTCGCGGCGGGCGCGCTCGGGGGCGGCGTCTGGCTGTACCTGAACGAGAGCGTCGCAGCCGTCCAGGCGCACTCCGCGGAGGTCAGACAGATCGCCGAGGAGAGGGTGCTCGAGGCGCCGCTGCCGGGCGAGCCGACGACGGCGATCATCATCGGCTACGACAAGCGCGCCGGTGTCGAGGGTCAGGGCGACCCGGGGCGCTCGGACACGGTGATGCTCCTGCGCGCCGACCCGAAGAACGACACCGTCACCCTGCTCTCCTTCCCGCGCGACCTCGTCGTCGACCATCCCGGCTGCCGCAACCGGGGGCCCTGGCGCGACCGGATCAACACCGCGTACGCCTACTGCGGCCCGACGGGAACGGTCAAGACGGTCCGGGCGGTAACGGGCGTGCCGATCAACTACGCGATCGTCGTCAACTTCCACGGCTTCAAGTCGATCGTCAACGAGGTCGGCGGGGTCTACGTCGACGTCGACCACCGCTACTTCAACGACAACACGGGCTCCGAGCAGTACGCCCGCATCAACCTGATGCCCGGCTACCAGTTGCTCACCGGCGGCGCCGCCCTCGACTACGCGCGGTTCCGCCACACCGACTCCGACCTGCACCGGCTCGCCCGCCAGCAGGCGTTCGTGAAGGCCTTCAAGCAGCAGGTGCAGTCGAGCTTCAGCCTGACCAAGCTCCCGGGGGTGATCAACGCGATCGTCGAGAACGTCGAGGTCGTCAAGGGCGGCAAGAAGGCGAAGATCACGGTCGAGGAGGTGCTCGGGTACGCGCGCTTCCTCTACGGTCTCCCGTCCGGGCACTTCTTCCAGGCGCGGATCGAAGGGATCAGCGGCTACGCCGAGCTGACGGCGGCCGAAGGGTCGGTCGAGGAGGCCGTCCGCGAGTTCCTCAGCCCGGATCTCGAGGCGGCGGAGAAGGCCACGACCGCCGCGTCCGGGAAGGAGCCGAAGACCGGCCCGCCGAAGCCGGCCGAGACAACGGTAGAGGTGCTGAACGGCAACGGTGTCGAGGGCTCGGCCGACACCGCCGCCTACCTGCTCGGAGAGCGCGGCTACGTGACCACCGTCGGTGGCAACGCGCTCGACGGGGCCGGCAACGCGAAGTGGGACTACTTCACGACGGAGGTCGTCTACGACCCCGCCAGCGCGGGGGCCGAGGCGGCCGCCAGGGTCGTCGCCGACCTGTTCGGCGACGCGGAAGCGCGGGCGGTCGGGGAGGGCGAGGAGCTCGAGACGCTGCTGCGGGTGATCGTCGGGACCACGTTCCACGGGACGATCGCGGACGCGCCCGTCGACGAGACGCCGGAGCACGAGCCGCCCGCCGTCGTCCGGGACGCCGAGGCGGTCTCCGAGCTCCTGCGCGGCGTGAGAGGCAAGGTCAGCTTCCCCCTGCTCGTGCCGTCCGTGCGCGAGGCCAACTCGACGCTCGATCCGGAAGTCCCGGTGCGTGCGTACCGGCTGAACGGCCACGGCGCGGTGCGGATCGTCTACACGGCCGGCTACGGGAAGTACTGGGGCGTCCAGCAGACGTCCTGGGTCGATGCTCCGATCCTGTCCGGGGCGAACGTCGAGAAGCAGATCGGCGGGCGGACCTACCATCTCCACTACGCGGGCTCGAAGCTCCACCTGATCTCGTTCGAGGAGAACGGCGCCGTCTACTGGGTCTCGAACACCCTGCTCGACGACCTCTCGAACGAGACGATGCTCGCGATCGCGAAGGGCCTGAGGCCGCTGAGGACGGAGCGCTGACAGCTCCGGCGGCGATCGGCGTCCTCGGCGCGGGCTGGGTGGGTACCGTGACGGCCGCGTGCTTCGCCGAGCTCGGACACGGGGTCTGCGTCGGCGACATCGACGAGGCCCGGATCCGCTCGCTCGAGGCGGGCCGGCCGGCAATCCACGAGCCCGGCCTCGTCGAGCTGATCGAGCGAAACCGCTCCCGCCTGCGCTTCACCACCGACGCGCGGGAGGTGTTCGCCGCTGCCCGGATCGTCTTCGTTTGCGTCGGGACGCCGCCGACGCACTCCGGCGATCCCGACCTCTCGGCGGTCTGGGCCGTCATCGACGGGCTGCCTGCGGCGAGCGACGGCCTCGTGCTGGCGATGAAGAGCACGGTCCCCGTCGGCACCGGCCGGAAGGTGCGGCTCGAGCTCGACAGCCGGGGCCACGCCGCGGTCGGCTACGTGTCGAACCCGGAGTTCCTGGCCGAGGGCACCGCCGTCGCCGACTTCCAGGCGCCCGACCGGGTGGTGATCGGCTCGTCCGAGGAGGCGCCGGGCGATGCCGTGGCGGCGCTCTACGAGGAGCTCGGCGCGCCGATCCTGCGCACGGACGTCCCGACGGCGGAGATGATCAAGTACGCGTCGAACGCGTTTCTCGCCACGAAGATCTCGTTCATCAACGAGATCGCGAACGTCTGCGAGGAGACCGGGGCGGACGTCTCGGTCGTCGCGCGGGGGATGGGCCTCGACCCGCGGATCGGCCCGCAGTTCCTGCGCGCCGGGCTCGGCTACGGCGGCTCCTGCTTCCCGAAGGACGTCGCCGCGCTGAAGCAGCTCGCCGGCAACTCCGGCTACCACTTCCAGCTCCTGACCGCGGTGATCGAGGTCAACGAGCTGCAGAAGCGGCGCGTCGTCGCGAAGCTCGCCAAGCACCTCGGGGCGTTGCGGGGCAAGACCGTGACGCTGCTCGGGCTGGCCTTCAAGCCGGACACGAACGACATGCGGGAGGCCTCGAGCCTCGTGCTCGCCGCGCGCCTCCTCGCGGAAGGCGCGCACGTGCGCGGCTGGGACCCGATCGCGCTCGAGGAGGCGCGGGGGCTGCTGCCCGGCGTCGAGCTGTACGACGACCTGCTCGTCGCGCTCGAGGGCGCCGACGCGGCCGTTGTCGTCACGGAGTGGGAGGCGGTCCGGGCCTTCCCCTACGAGCAGGCCGGGCGGGTGATGCGTACCGCCGTGCTCGTGGACGGGCGCAACGTCCTCGATCCGGATGAGGCCCGCGCCGCCTGGTTCGTGTACGAGTCGGTCGGGCGGCCGTCGCTCGCGTGAACGAGGCGATCATCCTCGCGGGAGGCAAGGCAGAGCGTCTCGGCACCGCGGCGGGCGGCCGGCCGAAGGCGCTCGTGCCGATCGCGGGCCGCCCGCTCGCGGCGTACCAGGTGGCGCTGCTTCGAGCCGCCGGAGTCACGCGGGTGATCGTGAGCTGCGCGGCCGGCCAGGGGCCCTCGTTCGCGGGGGCGCTCGGCGACTCCGGGGTCGAGATCGTCCCGGTCGAGGAGCCCGAGCCGCTCGGCCGCGGCGGCGGCCTGCGCCTCGCGGCGCGCGCGCGCGCCGGCAGCGGCCCGCTCTACGCGCTGAACGGGGACGAGCTCCTCGACGTCGACCTGCGGGCGCTCGCCGCCCTGCACGGGACGGGCGGTGTCGCGGCCACGATCACCGTCTGCCCGCTGCGCTCCCCGTTCGGGATCGTCGACCTCGACGGCGACGTCGTTGCCGGCTTCCGCGAGGCGCCGCTCCTGCCCCACTGGGTGAGCTGCGGCCTCTACGTGCTCGGCGAGGAGGCTCTGGAGCGGCTGCCCGAGCGGGGCGATCACGAGCGCACGACCTTTCCGCAGCTCGCGGCCGCGGGCCGGCTGCGTGCCTACCGGCACGAGGGGACCTGGCTGACCGTGAACACGCCCAAGGAGCTCCGCGCGGCCGAGGAGCACCTGGCGGTGCATCCGGGCTGGCCGGTGGCGACGTGAACGGCGCGGGCCGCTACCGCGTCGAGACCCGGCGCGTCGAGAAGCCCTGGGGCCACGAGCTCCATTTCGCGCTCACCGACCGCTACTGCGGCAAGGTGCTCGTCGTCAGGGCGGGCGAGGCGCTCAGCCTCCAGTACCACGAGCGGAAGGACGAGACTCTCCACCTCCACGCCGGCCGGGCCAGACTCGACGCCGGCGCGAGCGCGGACGCGCTCGAGAGCGTCGAGCTCGGCGCGGGCGACTCGGTCCGGCTCCCGCCCGGAACGGTGCACCGGCTGGTCGCGCTCGAGGACTGCGTGCTGCTCGAGGCCTCGACCCCCGAGCTCGACGACGTCGTCCGGCTCGACGACCGCTACGGGCGGGCCGGCGGGTAGACTGGCCCGCGATGGCGACCCGGGCCGAACGTCACGACGTCAAGGATCTCGCGCTCGCCCCCGGGGGCGTCCTGCGCATCGAGTGGGCAGACCGGGAGATGCCGGTGCTACGCGCGATCCGCGAGCGGTTCGCCCGCGAGCGGCCGCTGCGCGGCTACCGGCTCGCCGCCTGCCTCCACGTGACGACGGAGACCGCGAACCTGCTGCGGACGCTGAAGGCCGGGGGAGCGGACGTGGTCTGCTGCGCGTCGAACCCGCTCTCCACCCAGGACGACGTCGCCGCGGCGCTCGTTGCCGAGTACGGGATCCCGGTCTTCGCGATCCGCGGCGAGAATGCGGACACCTACTACGCGCACATCGACGCTGCGATCGACCACCGGCCGCAGCTGACGATGGACGACGGTGCCGACGTGATCGGCGTCCTGCATTCCCGGCGGCGGGAGCAGCTCGGCGACGTGCTCGGCGCGACCGAGGAGACGACGACGGGCGTGATCCGGCTGCGCGCGCTCGAGGCCGACGGCAAGCTCGGCTTCCCCGTGATCGCCGTCAACGAGGCCCAGACGAAGCACCTGTTCGACAACCGGTACGGCACCGGCCAGTCGACGATCGACGCTGTGATCAGGTCGACGAACCTCCTGCTCGCGGGCCGCAAGCTCGTCGTCGGCGGCTATGGGTGGTGCGGGCGCGGTGTCGCCATGCGCGCCCGCGGGATGGGCGCGCACGTGATCGTGACCGAGGTCGATCCGCTGCGAGCGCTCGAGGCCGTGATGGACGGCTACGAGGTGATGCCGATGGCCGGCGCGGCGGCTGTGGGTGACGTCTTCGTCACCGCCACCGGCGACAAGAACGTCGTCGCCCGAGACCACCTGGGACTGCTCAAGGACGGGGCGATCCTCGCCAACGCGGGCCACTTCAACGTCGAGATCGAGCTGCCGGCTCTGCGCGCGGCCGCCGTCGCCGAGCGGGAGGTGCGTCCGAACGTGGAGGAGTTCGCGCTCGCGGACGGCCGGCGCGTGTACCTGATCGCCGAGGGAAGGCTCGTCAACCTCGCGGCGGCCGAGGGCCACCCGGCAGCCGTCATGGACATGAGCTTCGCCAACCAGGCGCTCGCGGCCGAGTACGTCGTCGCGCACGCGGGCGAGCTCGAGCGGCACGTGTACGACGTCCCGGCCGGGATCGACCGGGAGATCGCACGTCTCAAGCTCGAGACGATGGGCGTCGCGATCGACACGCTCACCGAGGAGCAGGAGCGCTACCTGTCCTCGTGGGACGAGGGGACGTAACCCCCGGGGAGATCGTCCGCCTCGAGGGGGACCGCGTCGTCCTCCTCGACCAGCGCCTGCTCCCGGAGGAGGCGGTCGAGCTCGTGTGCCGCTCGGCTGCCGAGGTGGCCGAGGCGATCCGCACGCTTGCGATCCGCGGAGCGCCCGCGATCGGCGTGGCCGCCGCACTGGGCTACGCGCTCGCGGCCCGGCGCGGGGAGGACCTCGACGAGGCCGCCGCCACCCTGCTCGCGTCGCGTCCCACCGCGGTCAACCTGGCGTGGGCGATCGCCGAGCTGCGCGCGGCCGGTGCGGATCCCGACCGGATCGCGGAGCGCGCGCTCGAGCTCCAGCGCGAGGAGATTGCCCGCTCCCGGGCGATGAGCGACCACGCGCTCGCGCTCTTCGAGCCGGGCGGGGCCCGGGTCCTCACCCACTGCAACACGGGCGCGCTCGCGACCGGCGGACACGGCTCGGCGCTCGGCGCCGTGCGGACGGCCTTCGAGCGGGGGCTCGTCGAGCACGTGTGGGTGGACGAGACGCGGCCGCTCCTCCAGGGCAGCCGCCTGACCGCGTGGGAGCTCGAGCGGGCGGGCGTTCCCTTCGCCGTGATCGTCGACAGCGCGGCCGGATCGCTGCTGGCTCGCGGCGAGGTCACCCACGTAGTGGTCGGTGCCGACCGGATCGCCGCGAACGGCGACGTCGCGAATAAGATCGGGACGTATGGACTCGCCGTGCTCGCCACACACCACGGGATACCGTTCCTCGTCGTCGCGCCCACCTCGACGGTCGACCCGGAGATGGTGAGCGGCGCCGGGATCCCGGTCGAGCAGCGTCCGGCGGCGGAGGTCAGCGCACGGTTCCCCGCCGCGAACCCGGCGTTCGACGTCACGCCTGCGGCGCTCGTGACCGCGATCGTGACCGAGCTCGGCGTCCACCGGGCCCCCTTCCGGGAGTCGCTCGCGCGATGAAGGCGATGGTGATGGCCGCCGGGCTCGGCACCCGCCTGCGTCCTTTGACCGACTACCTGCCGAAGCCGATGGTGCCGATCGCGAACCGACCGGTGCTCCACCACCTGCTCAACCTGCTCGCCCGGCACGACATCCACGAGGTGGGCATCAACCTGCACGCCTTCCCCGAGCTGATCCGCCGCTACTTCGGCGACGGCTCGGCCCTCGGCATGTCGATCCGCTGGTCCGAGGAGCGGGAGCTGCTCGGGACGGCCGGCGGGACGAAGCGGCTCGAGGACTTCTGGGGCGGGGAGACGATCCTCGTCACCTCGGGCGACGGCCTCCACGACATCGACGTGACCGCGCTGCTCGGCCACCACCGCCGCACCCGCGCGCTGGCCACGCTGACCGTGAAGCCGGTCGACGACCCCGCCGCCTACGGCGTGGCGATCGTCGATCGCGACACCCGCATCCGCGGCTTCCAGGAGAAGCCGCGCCGGGACGAGGCCCGCTCCGACCTCGCGAACTGCGGCGTCTACGTGATCGAGCCGGAGCTGCTCGAGCGGATTCCGGCCGGGACGTTCTCCGATTTCGGTCAGGACGTCTGGCCGGCGCTCGTCGCGGCCGGGGAGCCGATCTACGCCTACACGACGATGGCGTACTGGAACGACGTCGGCGGTCTGGACGAGCTGCGCAACTCGATCACGGACGCCGTGCTCGGGCGGGTGCGGATCGACGTCGCCGGCGAGGAGATCGCGCCGGGTGTCTGGGCCGAGGAGGGCTGCACGATCGCCGGCGACGTCGTCCTCGAGGGTCCGGCGGTGATCGGGCGGAACGTGGCGATCGAGGCGGGGGCGGTGATCCGCGGCCCCGCCGCGATCGGCGCCGACTGCACGGTGGGGGGGAGGGCTGCCATCCGCAGCGCCGCGCTGCTCCCCGGTACGTCCGTGCCGGGCGAGGGAATCGCGATCGCCGGGATCTTCGGCGACGCGTCCAAGCTCGCGGACAGCATCCTGCGCTACCCGGCCGGGTAACGCTCCGCGCGGCTGAGTCGCGTGACGTCGTCGCCGGGCGGACCGCCACCGCGTGAGAGCCGTTCCGGTCTCGTGACCGCCACGGCGCGGTCCGCCACGGTCGCGTGACGAACGTCCGCCTACGCTCGGCTCGTGGGGCTGCTCGACCTGCTGCTGCCGGAACGGTGCGTCGCGTGCGCCCGGGACGGCGCCGCGGTCTGTGCCGGCTGCCTGGCAGCGCTCCGGCCGCTCCGCCCGCCGCTGTGCGAGCGTTGCGGGGCGCAGACGGCCTGGCCGGTCGAGCGCTGTCGCGAGTGCGCCGGTCGGCGGCTCGCCTTCGATCGTGCCCGCGCCGCCGTCGCCTACGAGGGCGCGGCGACGAGTCTCGTGCTGGCGTGGAAAGAAGGAGGCAGGCGCTACCTCGGTCGGATCGCGGCGGCCGCGGTCGCGCGCGAGCTCGAGCGCCCGGCGGTCGACGCGCTCGCGTACGTCCCGGCGGCCAGGGCGCGCGAGCTGTGGCGCGGGCACAACCCGGCGGAGCGGCTCGCCGCCGAGCTCGGCCGCCTCTGGGGCCTGCCCGTCGCGCCCCTGCTCGCCCGGGCGACGGAGCCGCGGCCGCAGCGCGGGCTCACGCGCGCCGAGCGGCGGCGGAACGTGGCCGGCGCGTTCGTGCCCCGGGGCGCCGTACCGGGCTCGGTGGCCCTCTGCGACGACGTCTACACGAGCGGTGCGACGGTCGCTGCTGCCGCCGCCGCCCTCCGGGGCGCGGGCGCCCGGCGGATCGAGGTGGTCACGTTCGCTCGGGCCCTCCGCGGCGGCGGCCCGCGCGAACCGGTGGACCCGGGCTGAGCTAGAGTGACGATCCGACCGCATGACCGGGGCTCGCGTGTCCGTCTCACGCGGGCGCCCTGACAGGAAGGAGGCCGCGTGCGACTTCAGGTCAAGGGCAAGAACGTCGAGGTCAACGACACGCTGCACCGCTACGCGGAGGAGAAGCTCGCGAAGCTCGGGCGGCACCTGGGCGACGCAACGCGCCTCGAGCTGGAGCTCGCCGTCGAGCGGAACCCGTCGATCTCGGCGAACCAGGTCGCGGAGGCGACCGTGTGGACGAAAGGGCCGGTGCTACGCGCCCGGGAGAGCTCGGACGACATGAAAGCGTCGATCGACCTGCTCGCCGACAAGCTCGAGCGCCAGGCCCGCCGCTACCGCGAGAAGCGTCAGCGCAAGCAGCTCGCCCGCACCTCCCAGGTGGCCCCCGGGCCGGCCGGCGCCGAGGCGCCCGAGTCCGGCGAGCCGGTGATCGTGAAGACCAAGCAGTTCGCGGTCAAGCCGATGACCGCGGAGGAGGCGGTGCTCCAGCTCGAGCTGATCGGGCACGACTTCTTCGTCTACCGCGACGTCGAGTCGAACGAGGTGAGCGTCGTCTACCGCCGCCGGGACGGCAACTTCGGCCTGATCGAGCCTCGCGGGTAGCCGCCGGTGGGCGAGGAGGACATCGTCGATCCCCGCGTCGTCCCGCGCTGGGTGCCGGCGGGTGTCTCGGGCGTGCCGCGTCCCCGCGACTGGGACGCGGTCGTCGCGGTCGACGTACCCGAGCTGGAGGGCGACCCGACCGCCGAGCTCGCCTTCCGGACGCTCGGCGACGGCACGATCGTTCCCGGGGGCGGTGACGGAGCCCCCCTGGCGGCGCTCGAGCGGCTTGCCGCTGCGCTCTCGGCGGCCGTTCGGCCGCCCTACGAAGCCCGCGCGGCCCGGCGCGGCCGCAGCGGCTGGTCGGCCGCGGCGCGGCGTCTGCGCTCCGAGGCCGTGGAGCTCCCGGGCGGTCTCGCCGCAACCGAGCTGGCGGTCGCGATCCCGCCGGACGGGGGACGGCTCGTGCTCGTGGACGGGGACGAGCCGGACCGGCTCGAGCCGCCGCTCGCGCGCGCTGCCGACACGCTCGAGCGACTCGGCCGCGAGCGCTACGCGACGTTCGTCGTGCGGGCCGCGCGGCCTCCGGGCGGGGACTGGACGATCGTTGTCGATCCACTCTGACCGCTAACCTCTCGGTCATGGCACGGGACTACGGAGCGCTCGAGGGATTCCTACGCATGGGCGAGGGCCGCCGCCTGAAGCGGCTCGCCGAGCAGGCCGCCTACGTGGCCACGCTCGAGCCGGACTTCGAACGGCTCTCGGATTCCGAGCTCGAGGCGACGACGGCCGGGCTCAAGCAGCGGCTCGAGCACGGGGAGGAGCTCGACGCGCTCGTGTTCGAGGCGTTCGCCGCCGTCAGGGAGGCCGCGAAGCGCACGCTCGGCATGCGCCACTTCGACGTCCAGGTGATGGGCGCGATCGTCCTGCACGAGGGCGACATCGCCGAGATGAAGACCGGCGAGGGGAAGACGCTCGTCGCGACGATGCCGCTCTACCTGAACGCGCTCACCGGGCGGAACGTCCATCTCGTCACCGTCAACGACGACCTGGCCAGGCGCGACACGGAGTGGATGGGCCCGGTCTACCGTGCGCTCGGCCTGCGGTCGTCGTTCATCCGCAGCCAGATGCCGTTCGCGGAGCGGCGCGACGCCTACGCGGCCGACATCACCTACGGCACCAACTCCGAGTTCGGTTTCGACTACCTCCGCGACAACATGGCCGTCGCGCTGAAGTCGTGCGTGCAGCGCGGCCACGGGTACGCGATCGTGGACGAGGTCGACTCGATCCTGGTCGACGAGGCGCGCACGCCGCTCATCATCTCGGGCGAGCCCGAGACCGCCGCCCGCACCTACTACGACTTCGCCCGGGTCGTGAAGACGCTCGAGGGCGTCGCGACGAAGTTCGTCCCGAAGGGTGTGGCGAAGCCGGAGGACGGCGCCGACTACGAGTTCGACGAGAAGTTCAAGACCGTCTCGCCGCGCGAGGCGGCGATCGAGAAGATCGAGCGCGCGCTCGGGATCGAGAACCTCTACGACCCGCGCAACGCGCAGCTCGTCAACCACCTGATCCAGGCCCTAAAGGCGCAGTCGCTCTACCAGCGCGACGTCGACTACGTCGTGATCGACGGCGAGGTGAAGATCGTCGACGAGTTCACAGGCCGGATCATGGAGGGCCGTCGCTGGTCGGAGGGGCTGCACCAGGCGGTCGAGGCGAAGGAGGGCGTCGCGATCAAGGAGGAGCACGTCACGCTCGCGACGATCACGCTCCAGAACTACTTCCGCCTCTACGAGAAGCTCGGCGGCATGACCGGCACGGCGAAGACGGAGGAGAAGGAGTTCCAGGAGATCTACGGCCTCTCGGTCGTCGAGATCCCGACGAACGTCCCGGTCGCGCGGGCCGATCAGAACGACCTGATCTACAAGACCAAGGAGGCCCGCTACGAGGCCGTGATCGCCGACATCAGGGAGCGCCACGAGCGCGGGCAGCCGGTGCTGGTCGGGACGATCTCGGTCGAGGTCTCCGAGCACCTCTCGAAGCTGCTCGAGCGCCAGGGGATCCGCCACAGCGTCCTCAACGCGAAACAGCACGAGCGCGAGGCGGAGATCATCAAGGACGCCGGCGAGCGCGGGGCGGTCACGATCGCGACGAACATGGCCGGCCGCGGCGTCGACATCAAGCTTGGGGAGGGCGTCCGCGAGCTCGGGGGCCTGTACGTGCTCGGCACCGAGCGCCACGAGGCGCGCCGGATCGACAACCAGCTCCGCGGCCGCTCCGGCCGCCAGGGCGACCCGGGCGAGACCCGCTTCTACCTGTCCGCCCAGGACGATCTCGTGCGGCTGTTCGCGGGCGACCGGATCTACTCGATCATCGACCGCTTCAAGCTGCCCGACGACCAGCCGATGGAAGCGAGCATCCTGACGAAGCAGATCGAGGGCGCCCAGAAGAAGGTCGAGGAGCAGAACTTCGTCACCCGCAAGAACGTGCTCAAGTACGACGACGTCATGAACTCGCAGCGGATGGTGGTCTACGAGCAGCGCCGGCGCGTGCTCGAGGGGGAGGACCTCTCCGAGGACATCCGCGACTGGATCGACGAGGTTGTGGAGCGGATCGTGCTCGAGCACACCGCGGAGGACGAGGCGGGCCAGTGGGACGTCAGCTCGCTGCTCGCCGAGATGGGGTCGCTCTACGACACCGAGATCCGCGCCGAGGAGCTCGATCTCGGCCGGATGGCTCGTGCCGATGTGGTGGCGGAGTTCCAGGAGGACGCCCGCGACGCCTACGAGGCGCGGGAGGAGGAGCTCGGCGCCGAGCTCCTGCGCGAGATCGAGCGCTACCTCGTGCTCCAGGTCGTCGACGTCCGCTGGCGCGAGCACCTCGAGTCGATGGAGTACCTGCGCGAGGGGATCCACCTGCGGGCGATGGCCCAGAAGGATCCGCTGGCCGAGTACCGGACCGAGGGGCACGCGATGTTCGAGGAGCTCACCGCCGCGATCCGCGAGGAGGTCGTTCGCTACCTCTTCCACGTCGAGGTCGCCCGCGAGGAGCAACAGCAGCTCGAGCCGCAGGCGCACGACGAGCACCTCGTCTACGAGCACGAGTCCCTGGCCGGCTCGGAGGCGATCGCCGCGGCGGGGGGCGCCCCGGCGGCGACCGCGGCGCCGCCGCGGCCGGTCGCGGCGCGCGCCCAGGCAGCCCCCGAGTACCAGGGCGTCGGGCGCAACGACCTCTGCCCGTGCGGGTCGGGGAAGAAGTTCAAGAAGTGCCACGGCGCGTAGGGGCGGCGCTCGCGCAGCCGCGGGGGGCCGTGTAGGGCCGGATCTCGGCCCGCCCGCGCGCGGCCATTGGCCCGCATAGCGGTGGCGGGGTGGGGGTGCCCGGCCCGTGGGGCGGCGCCGGGTGTCGGGGCGTGGCCGCGGGGGGTTCTTGTGGGGGCGGGTCTCGACCCGCCCGCTCCCGGCTCCTGACCCGCCGCGTCCCTACGCCGACCCGCTCGCGGCCCGGGCAGCCGCCGCCAGGGTCTCGCGGCGCTCCGCGACGGTCGCCTCCACGGCGGCCCGGAGCCCCGGGTCGCGCTCGAGCAGCGACTGGAAGTCGGCCCGCTCGAGGCTCCAGAGGTCGGTCGGCGCGATCGCGCGGACGGTGGCGGCCCGCGGCTGGTCGGCGAGAAGCGCCATCTCGCCGAAGTAGTCGCCCTCGCCGAGCGTGTTCACGACCCGCTCGCCGTCGCCTCCGCCGACGACGACCTGAACCTGCCCGCCGGCGACGACGTAGAGCCGGTCGCCCGGATCGCCCTGGCGGACGACATCCTGTCCGGCCGGGTAACGCTCGCGCACGAGGAGGCGGGCCAGGGCTTCGAGCTCCCCGGCGCCCGAGCCGGCGAAGAGCGGAATCGCGGCGAGCTGCGACGCCTCGATCGCGCCGCGCGGCGCGCCCGGACGGCCGGTCTGCTCGTCCCAGAGCCGGCGGTAGAGGCCGCCCGCCTCGAGCAGCTCCGCGTGGGCTCCCTGCTCGACCAGGCGGCCACCCTCGAGCACGACCACCGTATCCGCCTGGGCGGCGAGCGAGAGGCGGTGGGTGATGCTGATCGTGGTGCGTCCGCGCGTGAGCGCTACGAGCGTCTCGAGGATCTCCCGCTCGGTCTGCGGGTCGAGGGCGCTCGTCGCCTCGTCGAGGACGAGGATCCGCGGGTCTCGCAAGAGCGCGCGCGCGAGCGCGAGCCGCTGGCGCTGCCCGCCGCTCATCCGCACGCCACGCTCGCCGAGGACCGTGTCGAAGCCCGCGGGCAGCGCGGCGACCCAGTCGTCCAGGCGGGCGGCGCTCGCCGCCGCGGCGATCTCAGCGTCGCTCGCGCCCTCCCGGCCGATCCCGATGTTCTCCCGCACGGTCGTGTCGAACACGAACGTGTCCTGGAAGACGAGCGCGACCTGCCCGCGCAGCGAGGCAACGGTGGCGTCCCTGAGGTCGGTGCCGTCGAGCAGCACGCGGCCCTCGTCGGGGTCCCAGAAGCGCAGGAGCAGGTTGACGATCGTGCTCTTGCCCGAGCCCGACGGCCCGACGACCGCGACGTGCGAGCCGGCCGGGAGCGCCAGGTCGAGCGCGTGCAGCACCGGCCGCCCCGGCTCGTAGCCGAACGTGACGCCCTCGAGCCGAAGCTCCCGCGCGAGCGGCGCGAGCGGGGTCGCGCCCGGGCGCTCGGCGATCTCGATCGGCGCGTCGAGGACCTCCCGCACCCGCTCCATCGCGCCGCTCGCCTTCTGGACGGTCTGGCCGACCGTCGCGAGCGCGGTGATCGGCTCGAAGAACGACGGCAGCAGCCCGACGAACGCGACGAGCGTCCCGAGCGTGATGTGATCCTCGATCACGAGGTAGCCGCCGACGCCGAGCACGAGGAGCTGGCCGACGGTGATCGCCATGCCGACGCTGGCGTTGAAGACCGCGCCGAGCGTGACGACGCGCAACACGGCCCGGAAGACCGCGAGCAGCCTCGCGCGGTAGCTCTCCACGGCCCGCCGCTCGAGCCCGAAGGCCTTGACCACGGGCTGCGCGGAGAGGTTCTCCTGCGAGGCGGTCATCACCTCGCCGAACCGCGCCTGCGCCTCCCTGCTCGCCCGCTGCACCCGCGAGAGCAAGAGCACGTAGCTGGCGGCGAACAGCGGCACGACGACCAGCGTGAGCACGCCCAGGAGCGGGTCGAGGAAGAGCGCGGCGCCGGCGGCGAAGACGGCCTGGATCGTCAGGAATACCCCCTGGACGAGCACGGCCGTCATCGCGCCCCGGATCGCGTCTAGATCCTGCGTGAGCCGCGACATCAGATCGCCGACCTTGGCGTGCCCGTGGAAGCGATGCGAGAGGCGCTGCAGGCGCTCGAACATCTGCTCCTGGAGCGCGAGCAGGATGCGGTAGTTGACCCAGCTCGAAGCGTACGCGCGGCGGACCTCGACGAGGGAGTTGAGCAGGAAGAGGAAGAAGAGGACGACGACGAACACGGCGAGCAGCCGCACCCGGCTCTCGGGGATGACCGTGTCGAACAGGTACTTGAACGAGAAGGGGAGCGCGATCGTGAACGCGACCCCGAGCAGCATGTAGGCGCCGATCTCGAGCCAGCGCCGCCAGTACGGTCTGACGAGCGGGACGAGGTAGCGGAAGAGCTCGCGGAACGCGTCGCGCTTCCCGGCCTGGCGCCGCAGGCTGGCGAGCCACGCCTCTTCGAGGGACGCGAGCGGCCGCTCGTAGACGGCGAGCGCGGCCTGGTCGCGGCGCTCCGGGTCGTAGCGGGCGAGGAAGTCGCGCAGGGCGCCCGGGCCGCGGCTGTCGAGCAGGAAGGCGACGAAGCCGGTCGTGGTGGGGGAGCCGCCGTCCTCGCCCGCGGCGAAGATCGAGACCGGCGCGCCGGCCTCGAGCTGCGCCCGCGCCCGCTCCTTCGCCTCCGCCAGGCTGGGGCCGGCGCCGGTGCGGGCCGCCACCACGCCGGCGATCCCCGCGCACACCGCCTCCGCCCCGGCGGCGGCCGGGCCGAGCCAGCGCTCGACCAGCAGGCGCGTGAGCGGCCAGGCGACGGGCTCGCCCGGAGTCTCGGGCTGGACCGTGCGGACGATCCCGCCCCGCCCGGTCAGCCCGGCTCCGCCGCCGGGTCCGCCGGCGCCGTCCGTCAGGTAGACCTCGATCCGGCCTGCTCGCGCCTCCGCGGGTGGCTCCAATAGCTCCGCGAGGGCCGCGACCGCTCCGTCTGCGTCCGCGAGCTCGGCGGGCGCGCGCGTGGCCGCGTACGACCCGGCGGGAGCGTGGACGGTCACCCGCTGGCCCGGGAACGAGAGCCACTTCACCGCAGGGGGAACCGCGGGGTCCGGCTCGGCCCCTCCCTCGTCGCTGGCGGTCGTCGTGGCGTCGGCGTCCATGCGGTGGAGCATTATCGCGACACCCGGCGAGGGTGTGTAAAGAACTTGATTGTGCCGCCTCGGCGGGTCGTGGTACGTTCCTCCCCGGAATGGGCTCGCATCTGCCGGAGAACCGCTCGCAGCCGCGTCGAGGGGAGAGCGCGCGGAGAGGCTACCGCCGGCTCCCCGGTGTGGCGACGAGCGCGAGCGAAAGTCTGTGGGTTCCCACACTTTGCGGCCGCGGAGCCGCCGCGTAGGCTGGCCGTCATGGGCATGACCCCGCTCGAGCGATCCGAGCTTCCCGGGCCCACCGGGCAGCCCCGCGCCGAGCTGGTCGTGATCGAGAACTACGGCTCCTGCAACCTGCGCTGCACGTACTGCTTCCCCGAGCACATGTGGGCACGCCGAGGGCACGGCGCCGCGATCAGCGACGAGACGTACCGGGGCATCCTCGAGCTCGCCTGCTCGGCGACGAGCGCCGAGACGGTCCACGTGCGCTTCGCGGGCGGGGAGCCCCTGCTCGCCGGCCAGGCCTGGCTCGCGCGGGCGATCGCCACCGGGCGCGAGATCGCGGCTCGCTCGGGCAAGGGGATCGCGTTCTCGCTCCAGACGAACGCGACGATGGTGACGCCGGACCTGGCGCGCCTGCTGGCCGAGGAGCAGGTGGACGTCGGGGTCAGCATCGACGGACCCCCGGCGATCAACGAGCGGACGCGCGGCCGGACGGCGGCGACCGTCGCAGGCTTCCACCACCTGACGGAGGCGTTCGGCCGCCCGCTCGGGGTGATCGTGACGGTCACCCGCTGTAACGCCTCGCGCATGGGCGAGGTGGTCGAGTTCCTGGACGGGCTCGGCGTCCTGCACTTCCGCGCGAATCAGATGGGCGCCACGGCGTCCTGGAACGCCCACGCTGCGCCGCGGGCGGAGGAATGGGCGATCGCGCGCAGGGACGTCTTCGGGGAGATCGTGGCTCGCCGCGGGCGGCTGATGGAGTTCAACCTCGCCCAGGGCGTCTCGAAGCTCGTCCAGACGCTCCTCGAGGGCACGTCGCCGTTCGCGGGCCAGGGCTGCGAGAGCGCCCGCTGCGCTGCCGGGCGAGGGCTCCTCTACTTCGACCGGGCTGGCGCCGCCTACCCCTGCCCGCGCGCGACGGTGACGCCGGAGGCGCGGATCGGCCACCGCGCGGATGCTGACTTCGAGAGCCGATGGGACGCGGTCGCTCGCGGGCTCGACGAGTCCATGGCGCCACGGGACGACTGCCGATCGTGCCCCGCGCAGCTCGTGTGCGACTACGGCTGCCACGCCTTCAACACGGCGCAGGGGAACTTCTTCGAGGTCAACTGCGACGCGACGAAGGAGCACTTCGCCTGGCTCGCGGAACGGCTCGACGACGTCGCCCGGGTCTTCCTCTACGCTCGCTGGCGGCGAGAGCTGCGCGACAGCGGCGGCTGGGCGGACGTCCGGCACGGGATCGACCTGCCCGCGGGCGCGGTCGGCAGGCTCGGGGCGACGCTCGCTGAGCGACTCGCCGAGCGCGTGGCCGAGCTCGACCCGGGCGTGCTCGCGCGCCGCCACGGCTGGCGCGAGGACCTCGTTCCACTTGCCGGCCTCTCGCGACCCCGGGTCACGCCCGGTCCGGACGCTCGCCCGGAGAACGGGAATCGCTCGGAGCCCGTCGGGATCGCCCTGGCCGGGACGGGAAGCGGGAACGCAACGACGACGAAAGGAGGGTGACGTGGCCAGCGGCATCGAGCGGGTCGGCGACACCGGGGTGAGGTTGACCGTGGAGCTTCCGGACGAGAGGATGCGAGACGAGTTCGAGGCGGCGCTACGGGTTTGGGTCCGCAGCTACCAGCGCTCGCTCACGAACGAGCTTCTGCTGCGTTCCGTCGCGGCGACGGTTGCGGAGGAAGCCGGAGGCGACGTTGCCGGCTTCCTCCTGTCGAAGCCCGCGCCGTTCGACCCCAGGAAGCTGAACTACCTCGACTGGCTCGGCGGGGCCTACTAGGCGGACGCCTCCGGGCAACGGAACCGAAGTCGTGAGGGGAGGAGGACGAAGTGGCAGGAGGGATCGAGAAGGTCGGCGCAACCGGCTTGCAGATGACGCTCGGCTTCCCGGACGTCAAGGCGCGAGACGACTTCGAGCTCGCCTTCCGCGCGTGGCTGCAGCAGCGCAAGCGGGAGATCGTGACCGAAGCCATTGTCGGCTCTGCCGTGCAGCGGGCCGCCGAGGACAGCGGGGAGGACGTGGGCGGTCACCTGTTCGGCCCGCGCGTCTACACGAAGACGGCGCCGGACGGAACGAAGGTCAGCGTCGTCGACTACTGGGACTTTCTACCCCTGATCTAGCCGGGCGCCACCGGGACAAGCGAGGAGACTGCGAACGATGGGACAGATCGAGCACGTCGGAGATAGCGGCCTGAGCATCAGCCTGGAGTTCCCCAACGAGGCCGTTCGCGATGGCTTCGAAGCGTCGCTCGGCTCCTGGCTCGCCGACTACGAGCGCACGGAGACGGTGTATCGGCTCGCCAAGGCGCTCGCGCGGAGCGCGGAAGAGGACACGAGCGGACATCTCTTCTGGCGCTACACCAAGGTAACCACGGCCACCGGGCAGGAGGTCGCGTGGAGAGAGTACACCGACCTGATCTCGTTCCTGTAGCGCGAGAGCACTGATCGACGTGACCTAGCAGATCGCGATGACCGGGCCCGAGCGCCGCGGTCGGAAAGGAGGACGGGGAATGACGGAGGGAATCAAGAGAGTCGGCGAGTCCGGCGTCGAGATCGGGCTCCAGTTCGAGGATGCGAAGCTCCGCGACGACTTCGAGGTCGTGTTTCGCGCGTGGCTGCACCAGTACAAGCGCTCGCTGACCGCCCGGGAGCTCGCGAAGGCGCTCGCGGCCGGCCCGCCCGCAGAGGCGGAAGGCGACGTCGAGGGGTACCTCGGGAGCTTCTCGTTCCCGTTCAAGTACAAGGGCGAGCGGTACGAGTTCTCCGGGTACGCCGACCTGATGCCGCTCATCTGAGCGGCCACGCTCAGACAAACCGTTTCACACGAGAGGAAGGTCGAGGATGGGAGCTATCGAGCACGTTGGGGAAGCCGGTCTCAAGATCAGGCTCGACCTCCCCGATGCGTCGCTGATCGACAACTTCGAGTCCGAGTTCCGGGTCCTGCTCAGCCGCTTCGAGCAGGAGGAGCTGACGCACCGCCTGGCGATGGCGGCGCTCGCCAGGCGGGAGGACGGAGACGACACTGCGGGCTACTGGTTCTCCTGGGCGATCACGAAGCAGAGCAAGGGAGGGAGCGAGATACCGACCACGGTCGCATCCGGCTACCAGGACATCATCTCCTGGCTCTGACGACGCTTCGAGCCGGCCAGGAACGCCAGCGAGGCTCGGAGCGGCCCCGGCGAGGGTCCGGCGCCAGCCCGGGCCGCGTACGCGGACCTAGCGCGGTCGTCCTCTCGGAGGGCGACCTCGCTCGGGTCCGCGTGGGGGACATCCTCGTCGTACGCCACGCGACGGCCGCAGTCCTGCCGGCGCTCGCCCTTGCGGCGGGCGCCGTCTGCGAGCGCGGCGGCGTCCTCAACCACCTGGCCGTGCTCGCCCGCGAGCTCGGCAAGCCGTGCGTGACGGGCGTTTGCGGGATCATCGACACGCTCTCGCCCGGAGCGGTGATCACCATCGACGGGACGCACGGGGTCGTCGAGGTGCAGGAGTCGTACGCCGCCGAGCCGCCTGGTGCGGGGGAGGGCGAGCTCGTCGCGGTGATGCAGTTCGGGCTCTTCGGTGCCGCGTTCGAGCCGCTCGGGCCGCAGGCTGACGTCGCGACAGCGCTCTCGGTCGCGGCGCTCGCCTCGGTGCCGGCGGCCTTCGGGGCCGGCGCGGTACTCGCGCTCGAGCTCTCAGACGGGCGGGCGCATGTCAGACGCGACCGGCTGCGGGCCACCGTCGCCACGCTGACCGACCTGGTCGAGGCGGGCGAGATCGACGCGGGCTGGCTCAGGGCGCGCTTCGACCAGCTCGTCTCGTCGGGTGGCGGGGAGGCGCTCGCAGCCGAGCTCGACTGCTATGCGGAGGCGTGGCAGCTCGTCTGGGCCGCGAGCCTCGCCCGCGAGCCGCTGGCGGAGCGCTACCGGGCCTTCCTGCGCGAGCGGCTCGCGCAGCTCGGCGACAGCGAGCGCGAACGGCTCTACCTCGACAGCCTGATCCTGCCGGGCGCGTCGTACATCCTGGGTAGCGCGCTCGACGGCACGGAGACGGTGTGGGGGGCGCGGCGAGACGGGGTGGCCGCTCGCGCAGCGCTCCGCGGCGTGCGGGCCGGCGCCGGCCGAGCCCGCGAGCGGCTCGAGGCCCTGCTCCCGCCCGGAGACGTCACGGTCCTTCGCCGCTACCTGGCGGCGCTGTCCGACCTGGTCGCTCTGTCGGAGCGCAAGAACACGGACCTCCACCGCTTCGGCCGCCGGCTCTTCGCGAGCAGCGCGAGCGAGGCGGCGATCGCCGAGCTGCTCGACCTGGAGCCCGGCTTCGCCGCCGGCGACGAGCGGGCGCTCGCCCGGGCGGTCGGGACGCTCGCGCGCCGGCTCGCTCAGAACAGGATCTCGACGATCCCCGGCCGCTCCGCGCCCGGGTAGGCGTCGTCCGCAACCTGTATGCGGACGCGATCGCCCGCAGAGAAGCCCGAGACGTCGTCCTCCTGCGCCCGGGCCAGGATCGCCTGGAGCAGCGCCTGCTCGTCCGCCGGCAGCGAGTCGTAGAAGTCCTGGAGCTTTCCGGACAGCCGTCCTGCCACCTCGTCGGTCCCCACGTCGCCCTCCTCGGTCGCGTCGGGTCGAGTGTAGGCGCTCAGCCGCACCTGCGCGCGAGCGCGTCCCGGTCGAGCACCGTGATCCGGCGACCGCGATCGACGACGACGAGGCCGAGGCGGCGGTACTCCCCGAGCAGCTGGTTGACCCGCACCCGGGAGGCTCCGACCAGGCTGGCGAGATCCTCCTGCGTCAGGCGCAGCGGGATCCGGACGCCGGCTGCGGTCGCCTCGCCGTACTCGGTCGCGAAGGCGAGGAGCTGCCGTGCGAGCCGCCCGTCGGCGTCGAGGCCGGCGAGCGCCTGGAGCTGGACGTTCGCGAGCCGCAGGCGCCGCGCGAGCAGGCGCACGAGGCTCTCCGCCAGCGCGGGCACCGAGCGCAGGCAGTCGCGGAAACGGTCGCCGTCGATCACGAGCACGGTCGAGGGCTCGAGCGCGGTCACCGTCGCCGAGCGGCCGAGGCTGTCGACCGCGGAGAGCTCGCCCGCCACCTCGCCGGGGCCGAGGACGGCGAGAATCACCTGCTTGCCGTCCGGCTGGGCGACGTGGACCTTCAACGTTCCCTCGATCAGCACGTACACGGTCGAGCCCGGCTGCCCGCGGAAGATCAGGCTCGTGCCGGCCGGGACGTCGTCGAGGCGGACGAGCTCGCGGAGCCGGTGCAGGTCGCCGGCGGCGAGACCGGCGAACAGCGGGATCGCGGCGAGGCGTCCGGGCTCGACCCTAGCCGGGGCGGGAGACATTGGCGGCGAGCGCGCGCAGAACGGTCTTGAGCTGGAAGACGGTCAGGCCCGGGTGCTTACCGAGAATCCTCGCGGCGAGCCCCGAGATGTGCGGCGCGGCGAAGCTGTTGCCGGTCGCGGTGATGAAGCCGCCGTCGCGCCACGCGATCCGGACGTCGATCCCAAGCGCCCCGAACTCGACCGGGGGCTCGGGGTTGTAGTAGAAGCGGTACGGGTCGCCGACATCGTGGGAGGCGACCGAGACAACCGCGGCGTAGAGGGACGGGTAGCTCGTCACGGGCATGTTGTTCGCGGCCGTGACGAGGACGACGTTGCGGAAGTAGGCGAGGTCGGCGAGCTCGTGGAAGACGCCGAAGAGGTCGCGCTTGGTCGAGCCGAGGCTGAGGTTGCAGACGTGCATGCCGTTCTCGATCGCCCAGCGCAGGCCGCCGGCGAAGACGGTGCCGCGCCCCTTCAGGCCGGGCCCGAGCACCCGGATCGAGTAGAGCTCGCAGTCGGGCGCGAGCGAGCGGATGATCCCGGCGCACGCGGTCCCGTGCCCGAACACGTCCTCGTGCGGGCGCTCGTCGTAGGCGAGCACGTCGCCCTCCTCGGAGATGGAGAGGTAGCCCGCGACCGACCCGACCGACGGGTGGCCGGCATCGACGCCGCTGTCGATCACGGCGACCCGGACGCCAGCGCCCGTGCTGCCGCCCCAGGCCCAGTCCGGCGTCAGCTCGTCGACGAGCGCCACCGGGTCGACCGTCCGCAGCGCCCCGGGCGCGAAGGCGGACGACCAGGCCGGGCGCGGCGGGTCGCTCACCGCTCGAAGCCGGGGCGGCTGTCCAGGTAGCCGGCGAACGCACGCAGGATCGCCGCGCAGGCCTCGGCCTCGTCCTCACCGTGCGCGGCGATCTCGTGCACGAGCCGGGCGAGCTCCCGGGCGCGGCGCGAGGCCGGATCGGCCTCGGCCAGCGCCGCGAGGGCGGTGCCTGACTCCCCGGTCGGCTCGCCGACCGACTCCATGACCTCCGCGACGAGCGCCGCCATGCTCTCGTGCGTGCGCGACTGCCGGAGGGCGACCGCGGCCTGGCGGGCGCACAGGCCGAGCGCCTCCAGGTCGGCGGCGCCGAAGGACGGGGCGCCCTCCTTGTCCAGGAGCTCGAGGACGCCGATCGTCTCCTCGCCGTAGACGAGCGGCACGCAGAGGATGCTCTCCGGGGTGTAGCCGACGGCCTCGGCGAGGTCGCGCGCCTGACGGGGGTCGCTCGACGCGTCCGACACCGCCAGCGGCTGGCCGCTCAGCGCGACCAGGCCGGCGATCCCGGAGCCGAGCGGGACCCGGTGCTTCTTCACCTCCTCGGCCTTGCCGCCGAGCGCGACCTCGAACACGAGCTCCTGCGCCTCCTCGTCGAGGAGGAAGAGGGCGCCGGCCCGGGCCGAGATCACGTCCGCGGCGGTCTCGACGATCAGCTCGAGCAGGCGGGCGTGCGAGACGGGGGAGGCGATCGTGCCGGTCGCGCTCGCCCGGGAGAGGGCGCCCGCGAGCCGCTCCGCGAACGGCTCGGCCTCGGCGCGCAGCCGCAGCCGCTCGAGCTCCGCCTCGAGCCGGGCGATCGTCGCCCGCGCCGCCGCGGACGTCAGCTCGGGCTCGCCCGTCATTCCCCCTCCGCCAGCGCCACGAGCCGGAACGTGCGAACGCTCGCCGTCTTCCCCTTGAGCGCGACCTCGCCGAGCGGCTCGAGCGTCGCGCCGGCACCGAGCGCCGCGCGTGTCGCCTCGCCGACGACGACCTCGCCGGCGTCCGCGCTGCCCTCGAGGCGGGCCGCGACGTTGACGACGTCGCCGACGACCGTGTAGGAGCGGGCGCCGCGGGGGCCGAGCAGGCCGACGATCGCGGGCCCGCTGTTGACACCGACCCGGAAGCGCGGCCAGCCAGGGTTGGCCGTCTGAACCCGCGCGGCCTCCCGCTGGAGCGCGAGCCCGGCGCGGGCGGCGCGGAGCGCGTGGTCGGGCTGGTCGCCGCGCGTGTTGAACGTGAGCATGATCGCGTCGCCGATGAACTTGTCGACCGTGCCGCCCTCGCCCCTCGCGACCGCGGGCACGATCGCGTCGAAGTAGGCGTTCAGCATCGCGAACACCTCGCGCGGGGAGACCCGCTCCGAGAACGTGGTGAAGCCCTGGAGGTCGGCGAAGAGGACGCTGACCTCGCGCATCCCGGCGCTCGTCTCCTCGAGGTAGACGTCCGCGAAGAGGTCCGCCGAGGTGCCCTCGGCACGCCACTCCCGCCAGACGGCGAGCGCGACCACGCCGAACGCGACGAGGAGCAGCATGTGCCACGTCCACCAGCTCCAGTGCCAGTCGCGGGCGAACGCGATCTGGATCATCGCCTCCGCGAGCAGGACGAGGGACGTCACGATCGCTGTGAGCAGAACGCTCGGGCGCCGCCTCCAGAGGAGGAAGTAGCGCGTCCCGGCCGCAGCGAAGAGCAGCAGCCCCGCGATTCCGAGCCCGAGCAGGAGCGCGTCCTGGGTCCCGGGGGCGAGCGGGTCGTCGAGCAGCCGCATCGAGACCGCCGCCCAGACCGCGAGCGCCGCGATCACGCAGACCGTCACGATCGACTGGACCCTCGCCACGTCGACGTTTCGCAGGCTGAGCGTGGAGACGAGAACGAGCACGCCGGCAACGATCAGCCCGAGCGGGACGTCGACCTCGAAGCCGGCGTTCCCGCCGAAGAGGACGTCGGGGGTGACGACCGCGTGCAGGCCCAGGGAGCCTGCGGTGACGAGGAACGCGAGCGAGACGAAGAAGACGCGGGCGTCGAGGCGCCTCCGGGCGGCCTCGGCGAGCAGGAGGGCGAGCACGCCGGTCGCCGCGGACACGGAGAAGACGAGCCAGAAGTGCAGCGGGTGGGTCCCGACCATGGCGTCGACGTCGGGAGCCGCGAGCAGGACCACGAACCCCGCGAGCGGAACGGCGAGAGCGACCGCCCAGAGGAGGTCACGTGCGAGCCGGTCTCGGATCGTCAAGGCGCGGGTCAATCCTCTCGGCGAAGGGTCGGGCGCCGATCCTACCGCATGCCCCCGGGCCGCTCCCGGCAGGCCCGTACAATGGCCCCATGGCCGACCGCGCTCAGCTTCGCAGCCAGCTCGAGGAGATCAGGGCCCAGCTCGCCTGGGTCCGTGATTACCTTTGACCCCGCTACGCTGCGCCTGCGGGTCGACGAGCTCGAGGAGAGCATGGGCGAGCCCGGGTTCTGGGACGACCAGCAGCGGGCGCCCGCCCTCTCGGCCGAGCACTCGCGCCTGAGCAAGCGGCTCGAGCGCTACGAGCGGCTTGCGGGCGACGTCTCGGACGTCGAGGAGCTGCTCGAGCTTGCCTCTGACGACGGCGAGCTCGAGGAGCTCGAGTCGGCACTCGTGCCGCTGCGGCGAGAGCTCGGCCGGCTCGAGGAGGCGGCGCTGTTTCGCGGCGAGTTCGACCCCGGCGACGCGGTCGTGACGATCCACGCGGGCACGGGCGGCACGGACGCCCAGGACTGGACGGAGATGCTGCTGCGCATGTACCTGCGCTGGGCCGACGACCGCGGCTTCCGGGCCGAGCTCGTCGAGGCCTCACCCGGCGAGGAGGCCGGCTTGAAGTCCGCCACCGCCACCGTGTCGGGGGAGAACGCCTACGGGATCCTCAAGGCCGAGCGGGGGGTGCACCGCCTCGTCCGCCTCTCCCCGTTCGACCAGGCCCACCGCCGCCACACCTCGTTCGCGCAGGTGATCGTCAGTCCGCTCGTGCCGGAGAGCGCGGAGGTCGAGCTGGACGAGTCCGAGCTGCGCATCGACACCTACCGGGCGAGCGGCGCCGGCGGCCAGCACGTCAACAAGACCGACTCGGCGGTGCGGATCACCCACCTGCCCACGGGGATCGTCGTCCAATGCCAGAACGAGCGCTCGCAGCTCTCGAACAAGCAGACCGCGTTGCGGATCCTGAAGAGCCGCCTCGTCGAGGTCGAGCAGGAGCGCCGCGAGGCGGAGCTCGCGGCGGAGCGGGGGGCCGCCCAGGACATCGGCTTCGGCAGCCAGATCCGCAGCTACGTGCTCCAGCCCTACCAGCTCGTCAAGGACCACCGCACCGGCTTCGAGGACGGCAACACGCAGGCGGTCCTCGACGGGCGCCTCGACGAGTTCATCCACGCGTACCTGCTCGCCCAGGCGGCCGGCAAGGTCGGCTGAGGGCGAGGTTCGCTACACTCGGACCAGGCTGTGCACGGGGCGCGCCCAGGCGGCTGGGGGCTTCGTCAAGGATTCCCGCGCGCCCTCCCGAACTCCCGAAGCTGTGACCACCGCGCACGAATCCAGGCTCGACGAGGCGCTCGAGAGCGCGGCCGGCGACGTCGACGAGCCCGTGGCGGTCGAGAGCGCGGCGGCGCGCCCGACCGGAACGCCGATGATCGTGTTCGAGAACGTGACCAAGGTGTACGAGCCGCAGGTGGTCGCGCTCGCCGACGTGTCGCTGACGATCGAGAAGGGTGAGTTCGTGTTCGTCGTCGGCGCGTCCGGCTCGGGCAAGTCGACCATGATGCGGCTGCTGCTGAAGGAGCTCGAGCTGACGAGCGGGCGGATCATCGTCGGCGGCCGCGAGCTGGGCCGGCTGAAGCGGTCGAAGGTGCCGATGCTGCGGCGCAACATCGGCTGCGTCTTCCAGGACTTCAAGCTGCTGCCCAACCGGACCGCGTTCGAGAACATCGCGTACGCGCTCAAGGTGCAGGGCGAGGGGGGACGGACGATCCGGGCCAAGGTCCCGGAGGTCCTGAACCTGGTCGGGCTCGCGCACAAGTCGAGCTCCTACCCGGACGAGCTCTCGGGCGGCGAGCAGCAGCGCGTCTCGATCGCGAGGGCGTTCGTCAACCACCCGCCGCTCCTGATCTGCGACGAGCCGACCGGCAACCTCGACCCCGACACGTCGGTCGGGATCATGCAGCTCCTCTACCGGATCAACCGGGCGGGGACGACGGTGCTGATGGCAACCCACGACCGCGAGATGGTGGACAAGATGCGCCGGCGCGTGATCGCGCTCGAGCACGGCCAGCTCGTTCGCGACGAGCGTCGCGGGGGCTACGGGTAATGCGGGCGCGCCTGTTCGTGACCGAGGCGCTCCGCTCGATCACGGCGAACCTCTCGACCACGATCGCGGCGGCGATGACCGTTCTGATCGGGATGTTCCTGCTGGGTCTCTTCATCGCGCTCGGCTCCTGGGTCGTGTCCTGGACCGACCACGTGAAGAAGGAGGTGCTCGTCAAGGTCTTCTTCGAGCAGGACGTCAAGGCCAAGGAGGTGAACGCGGTCCGCGCGCAGCTCGACGCGATGCCGGAGGTGGCGAAGATCGTCTACGTCTCGCCCCGGGAGGCGCTCGCGGAGCAGCGCAAGAAGTACCCGGACCTCTACGAGGAGCTCGCGTTCAACCCGCTGCCGCCCGCGTTCGAGGTGACGCCGAGCCGGGCCGAGGACGTGAACGCGATCGCCGGCCGCCTCGACCCGCCGCCCGTCGGCGTCGAGAAGATCGACTACGCGCAGAAGAAGACCGAGCGGGTGTTGAAGGTGGCGCGCATCATCGAGATCGTCTTCCTGCTGGCGGCGGCCGTTCTGCTCGCCGCCTCGATCATCCTGATCGCCAACACGATCCGCCTCTCGATCTTCGCCCGCAGGCGGGAGATCGAGGTGATGAAGCTCGTCGGGGCCACGAACTGGTTCGTGCGCGGTCCATTCATGCTGGAGGGGCTGATCTGCGGCCTCACGGGCGCCCTGATCGCGGTCGTGCTCCTGTTCCTCGGACGCGAGCTGGCGCTGCCGACGATCTTCTCGGACACGATCAAGGACGCCGGGGCGGATGTCCGCGCGTGGAGCTTCGAGCTGATCGCGGCGATCCTGATCGGGGCGGGCCTGCTGCTCGGAGCGCTCGGCTCCGGCATCACCCTGCGCCGCTTCCTGCGCGTCTGAGCGGCACGCCGCCGGGCCCTATACTCTCAGCTTCCCACATGAGGAAGGCGGCTGCCATCGCGTGCGGTGTGCTCCTCGTGCTGGGCGCCGCGGCGTCGGTGGCCTGGCTCGCGTCCGCGCGGGAGCCGGTGCGGCGCGCCGCCGAGTTGCCTCCGGCTCCTCCCGACCCGCCGCTGCCCGACCGCTATCCGCTCCACGGCCAAGCGCCACACGTCCAGCTCCCGCCGCCGCCGGCGATTCCGCCGCTGCTCGTGGCCGAGGTGCGGGCGGCGATCGAGACCTCCTACTACCGCCCGGTCTCCGAGAGCGTCCTCGCGGAGCCGACGGTGGAGCGGATCCTGGCCGCCCTCGCCGACCCCCACACCGAGTACCTGAGCCCGATCCGCTACGAGGAGCTCCGGGACGGGCTCGCGCAGGCCTACTTCGGGGTCGGCCTGACCGTCGGCCCGGGCGAGGGCGGTCTGATCGTGATCTCGTCGCTCGAGGGGCCGGCCCGCGAGGCGGGCATCCGCCCCGGCGATCTGATCATCCAGATCGACGGTCGTCCGGCGGCGAAGCTCCCGTTCGAGCGCTCGGCGGCGCTGATTACGGGGGAGAAGGGCACGGTCGTCGAGCTGACGGTGCACCGGCCCGGGGAGCGCCGGCCGATGCGCTTCACGGTCGTGCGCCAGGAGGTCCCGTTTCCGGCCGTGCGGATGCGCATGGTCAAGCAGGGCGGCCACCGGCTCGGGTACGTCCGCGTGCTGTCGTTTCGCGAGGATGTGGCCGCCCGGGTCGCGGTCGCGGTCGAGCGGCTCGGCAAGCGGGGCGCCGAGGCGCTGATCCTCGACCTCCGTGGTGACCCCGGCGGCCTGCTCTCCCAGGCGGTCGAGGTCACGTCGGTGTTCCTCGCGGCAGGGCAGGTCGTCTCGACCGTGAGCGCGCACGGGCTGCGCACGTACCGCGTCAGCGGGACCGCGGTCGACACCGAGCGGCCCCTGGCGGTGCTGGTCGATCGCGCCACGGCCAGCGCCGCCGAGATCGCGGCGGCCGCGCTCGTCGACAACGGGCGCGCCATCCTCGTCGGGCGGCGGACGTACGGGAAAGCGACGGTGCAGACGCTGATCGACCTCTCGAACGGCGGCGCGCTGAAGCTGACGACCGCCACGTACCTGACCCCGGCCGGCAGGGGGATCGCCGCCCGTGGGATCGCCCCCTCGGTGCGGGCCGCTGACGATCCGTCGACGAGGCGAGACGAGGCGGTCCTCGCGGCCGCCGTCGCGCTGGTCGAGCGGCCCTAGCGCGTGCGTCGCGCCGCCGAGCCGGAGCGCCCGCACGGTGGGCAGTGGCCGGTCGTGTGCGAGCTTCGCCGCCGGGGCAAGCTGCTCGTGGGCGAGCCGTACTTCGAGCCGGGGCCGCCAATCGTGGTCGACCGCGGCAGCGCCTCCGGCGCCTCGATCGGCGAGCTCGTGGCGCTCTCGACCGGGCGCGGGCGGGCGAGGGTGGCGCGGGTGCTCGGCCCGGCCGGCTCGATCCACGCCGTCCTCGACGGGCTGCTCGTCCACGTCGGCGTTCGCCCCTTGGCGGGACGCGAGGCCGCGGCCGAGCGCGAGGCCGAGGCGCTCCCCGCCGACCCGGAGGGGAGCGAGCCCGGCCGCGTCGACCTGCGCGACCTGTTCGCGCTCACGATCGACCCGGACGGGGCGAAGGACTTCGACGACGCCTTGAGCGTCCGGCGGGAGGGCGACGGGGTACGCGTCTGGGTTCACATCGCGGACGTCTGCCGCTACGTGCCCGCGGGCTCCGCGCTCGACCGCGATGCGTCCGACCGGGCGGTGTCCGTCTACGTGCCCGGCACGGTCGAGCCGATGCTGCCGGAGCGCCTGTCGAGCGGTCTCTGCAGCCTGCTACCGGGGCGGGACCGCTTCTGCGTCACCGTCGAGGTGCCGTTCGGCCCGGGCCTCGAGCGCGGCGAGCCCGTCTTCTACCGCAGCGTGATCCGCTCGCGGGAGCGTCTCACGTACACCCGGGCCGAGTCGATCCTCGCCGGGCGCGAGCGGGCGGGGGAGGAGCTGGGGGAGACTCTCCGTCTGGCCGCGGACGTGGCCGGCGAGCTGCGGCGGCGCCGCTTCCGGCGCGGGGCGCTGCGGATCGAGGCCGGCGAGGTCGCGTTCGCCTTCGACGGCGCCGGCGGCGTCGAGGACGCGTGGATCGAAGCCGAGCCGGTGGCGCACGCGCTGATCGAAGAGCTCGCGATCCTCGCCAACGAGGCCGTCGCGTCGCTGCTCGCGAGCCGCCGCCGGGAGGCGCTGTACCGGGTGCACGACCGGCCGGAGCCGCAGTCGGTCGCGCTCCTCATCGCGAAGCTCGAGGCGCTCGGTGTGCCCACGCCGCCGGCGCCGGAGCAGCCGACCCCCGCGGAGGCGGCCCGGGTGGCGGCCAGGGCGAGCACGCTCGTCACCCGCTACGTGGAGCAAGCCGGCCGGGGCCGGGAGGCGTTCCCCGGACTCGTTCTGCGGGCGCTCCAGCAGGCCCGCTACGACCCCGTCAACCGGGGCCATTCCGGGCTCGCGAGCCGCGCCTACTGCCACTTCACGTCCCCGATCCGCCGTTACCCGGACGTGATCTGCCACCGCGCGCTGCTCGCGGAGCTCGGTGCCGGCGACGACCCGCTCCCGGAGGACCTGCCGGAGCTGGCCGCGTGGACGTCGGGGCGGGAGCGGGAGGCAGAGGCGATCGAGCGCGAGGCCGACGCGATCTGCGCCGCCTGGCTGCTCGACCGGCGCCTGTACGAGCGCGGCTGGGACGCGCGCTTCCCCGGGGAGGTGACCGGCGCGATCGGGTCGGGGCTGTTCGTTCGCTTCGGATCGGTGTTCGAGGGCTACCTCCCCGCCCGGCGGCTGCCCGGGGACTACTTCGAGCTCGATCCGCTCGCGACGGCGCTGGTCGGGCGCAGGACGGGCGAGCGCTACCGGCTCGGCGATCCCGTCGTGATCAGCGTCGAGGGGATCGACCGGGCGTCCGGGAAGATAAACCTCGCTCTTTGCGAGAATTTTCGCGAGCCGTGAGCTTGCGCGGGCGGACGGCGCGCTCTAGTGTCCGTGGTGCGCCGAGCACGGGGCGTGAGTAGACCGAAGCCCTCCCGGGCGGTGGTACGTGGCAGGCGGCGACGCCAGCAGCGGAAAGTCGGTCGGGCGGGGTGGACGAAAGCGCTACCGGCTCGGCGAATCCATGGTCCGGGCCGGCTGCCCGTCTCGGCGCACCTAGAATCGGCGCATGGGCAAGGCCGCGGGCACCAAGCTGATCGCCGACAACCGCCGCGCGCGGCACGACTACCAACTGCTTGAACGCTTCGAGGCGGGGATCGTGCTGACGGGGACGGAGGTGAAGTCGCTGCGCGCCGGGCACGCGAGCCTCCAGCACGCGTTCGGGCAGCTCCGCGGCGCCGACCTCTACCTCGTCGGCGCGAGCATCCCCGAGTACCCGCAAGCGAGCAGGGAGAACCACGACCCGGACCGCGACCGGAGGCTGCTCCTGCACCGCCGCGAGCTCGACTCGCTCGCAGGGAAGGTGCGCGAGCGGGGGCTGACGCTCGTGCCGACCCGCCTCTACTTCAAGGACGGGCGCGTGAAGATCGAGCTCGCGCTCGCGCGCGGGAAGGAGGGCCGCGACAAGCGCCGCGACATCGCCGACCGGGACGCGAAGCGCCAGCTCGAGCGGGCGCTCAAGGAGCGGCGCCGCTGAGCGGTGCCACGGGCCCGCGCAGGAGCGCCCGCCCCGGGATCTCCCGGTAGCCGAGCTCCGAGTTCAGCGTGCGGATCGGGACGTTGCGAAGCTCGTTCGCCGTCTCGAGCCGCTCGTAGCCCGCCCGCTTCGCCCAGGCGATCTGGGTCGCCTTCAGCGCCCGGGCGATGCCCCGGCGGCGCCAGACCCGCCTGACCGCGGTCAGGTCATGGACGGCCACGGCCGGCCGGGCCTGCGATAGGTGGAGCTTCGCGTAGCCTGCGACCTCCTCGCCGGCGACCGCGACGAACGTCGCCTCCGGCCGGTCGGACGGGCCGCCCAGGTGGTGCTCGAGCCATTCCTCGTAGCCGGGGATCGCGTCCTCGTTTCCGGGGATGTCCGCGCCGGCCTCCGCTGCCACCTCGTACATGCCGCGGGCGAGGCCCGGGTGCTCCGCCCAAGCCACGATCCCGATCCCGTCAGGCGGCACGACGGGGGGCTCGGAGGTGTCTGCCAGGTCGAGCGCGACCAGCGCCTCGCGGCTGACCTCGACGAAGCCCCGGGTGGTCGCGAACCGCCAGCCGTCCGGGTCGGTGTCGAGCACCCGGAGCTCGAGCTCCGTCCTGCCCCGGCCGGCGGCCCAGGAGGAGAGGTGGCGGTAGAGCGCCGACCCGGCGCCGAGACGCCGGGCGGTCGGGAGCACCGCCACGTGGGCCTTCGCGATCACGGGCCGGGCCGCGTCCGGCTCGATCGCGACCAGGCCCGAACCGACCGGGCGGGCGCCGAGGTAGGCGATCACCTCCGTGTGGCCCACGCAGTAGTCGAGGTAGTCCTGCTGGTCCGCGATGCTCGCCGCCAGCGGCGGGCAGACGGCGTTCCAGATGTCCAGGGACACCCGCGTCCCGGCTTCGTCCTCGACGGTGCGGAGCTCGAGCCTGCCCAGATCGGAAGCGTAGCGCGCTACACTGGGGCTACGACATACGGGGGCGATCAGGTTTCGACGTGGTCGGTTCTCCGGTTGAGCTGCAAGCCGAGGTCTCCGGTCGGCCTCGTAAAACCACCGGAACACCGTAAGTGCGGATAACGAACTCGCACTCGCTGCCTAACTAGTTAGGCAACGCGTCGCCCCGGTCTCGGCCCGTGGATCGGGATGCGGCGTCGCAAACGGGCTCGCCGCGGAGGGAGAGCCACTCGCCCGACGCGGGACCCCAAAGGAGGGCTAGCCCGGCGGTAGGCCGCCTGCGAGCCGGCCGGCGGGCGAAGCGAAAGCGCAGGCTACGCTTGTAGACGCTCCTCCGGTACGACCGCGGACGCGGGTTCAATTCCCGCCGCCTCCATCGAAGGGTCGCTCAGACGGGGTCTTCCGCCCGCCAGCGTCCGCTGCCGGCGCCCATGTGCTCCCGGGGTAAGAGGATCGGGAACCGCTCCCGGATCTTCGCGTCCGCGGCCGGGTCGACGTACTCGGGGTAGTGGCTCGAGAGGATCGACCGGACCCGCCGCGCGGCCTGCTCGCGGATGTCGGGTGAGCCGGCGGCCGCCCACAAGGCCGGGTTTCGGCGGTCGGCGAGAGACGGGTACTCGTACTCCGTCCGCATCAGAGCAAGCGTCTGGTCGGCGGCGAGGAAATGCCCGTCGCCGTGGACGACCTCCTCGATCACGGCGTAGGAGAGCGTCTCGTCGGTGACCTCGATGCCCCGCACGGTGCGCAGGATGGCGCCCAGCATGTCGTCGTCGATGACCATGGCCTCGAGGGACAGCCCCATCAGGCTGCCGACCAGGCCGGCCGTCTCGGAGATGTTGTTGTAGCCCGCCTGAGCCGCGAGCGCCACCGTCAGGGCCTTCTCGTAGCCTGCCTGGCAGTCCGGGAGCTTCGCGTCGCTCATGCCGGCGCCGACGGAGCCGACGAGCCCGTAGAACGCGAGCATCTGGGCGGCGGCGGCGCTGACCACCGCTTCCTCCCCGCAGCCACCCGTGAACCCGCCGCTGCGCAGGTCGGTGACGAACGGCCAGGGGCCGACGCTCACCGGGAAGCCGGGCTCGACGAGGTCGATCATGACCAGGGAGGCGAGCGCTTCGGCCAGGGACTGGACGAGAACGCCCGCGAGCGCCGCCGGGGCGGTGGCGCCGGCCTGGGGGGCCACGACCACCCAGACGGGAGCCCCGAGCTTGATGGACTCGATGCAGATCTCGCTGCTCTCCGCGGCAAAGCGCAGGGGCGAGATCACGCAGCAGGCGCCGCCGCTCGCGAACGGGCGCTCCCGGAACCGCTCCTCGCCGCCGGCGGCCAGACGGAGCAACTCGAGAGTTGGCTGCACGTGGGCAGCACGGGCGAAGCTCAGTGCCGAGTGCTTGCTCGTGCCCGCGACGCTCGCGTAGGCGGCGTTGATGTCGCAGACCAGCTGATCCTCGATCTCGGTGGGCACGACCAGACGGGAGAAGGAGTGGACGTTGTCCAGCCGATCGACCAGGCGGGCGGCGTCGTAGAGATCGAGCAGCGTCGAGGGGCGGTAGGCGGAGCCGCCGACGTCGAGGATGTTGACGGCGTCACCGCCGGCATCCGTGTGGACGCGGTTGCCGATGGCCTCGAGGTCGTGCTCGGGGTCGCGCCCGAAGAAGACGAGCTCCTTCGGCGTGCTCGCGATCACATCCTCGACGAGCCCCCGGGGAAAACAGAGCCGGCCGTGGTTGTTCACGAAGCAGCCGCGCTCGAGCGCGCGCTCCCGGACGAGCGGGATGGGATCCGCCATGCCAATCCCCTCGAGCACGTCGAGGACGGCCCCGTGGACCCGCTGCTCGTCGGCCGCGCTCAGCGGCCGGTAGCGACCATGCCCACGCCCGGGCCTGACCGCGGACGGCGCGGTCGGGCCGCCAAGGCTGGCTGCTTCTCCTCCGCTGCGCCGGTGCCCGGTCACCCTGCTTCGGCCGGGAGCGTACCCGGTTTCCCCGCGAGCGACAAACAGCCGCGTGGCGCTGCTCACGCCGCGCCCTGATCTCGCTCAGCCCACGACCGCCACCTCGGTGCAGCGCAGCGCCCGCACGTCGTTGATCGAGACCGCCTCGACGCAGTACTGGTAGCGCCCCTCGGGAACCGCATTCGTGTCGAAGCCGCTCGGGCCGCCGACGTGGAAGACGAGCCGGAAGCCGCAGACGTCCGCCGGATCGCGCGTCGGGAAGTAACAGAGCCCGGAGCGGTACGTGCCCGCGGCCCAGAGGCGCCACACCCTGCGCGGATCGACCGCCCGGGCGCCGCTCCAGCGAAACACGGCGCCGACAGCGTGCTCGGCAGCGCCGAGCGGCGCGAGCCAGGCGCGGATCGCCGCGGGCGCGCCCGGAAGCTGGATCGACCTCGTCAGCCGCCGGTCCGGGAGAACGTCGATCTCGGCGCGCAGGTCGACCACACCCGAGAGAGCATCGAGCGGGAGGGGCTCGGCCGCATCCGAGTAGTCCCTGCCCTCCAGGCCGACCGACGGGAGGATGCCGAACGCATGGCGGACCGCGTGGGCAGACAGCGAGCCGATTCGCGGCGCCGCCGTGTTGAGGGGATCGCGCAGCGGTCCACCCGGGCGACGCGGATCGACGACGCCGCAGCCGGCGGCGCGCTCGCTCACGTGGACGTGGTCGTAGTTCTTGCGCGCGTGGCCGAGCAGCTCGCCGCGCGCGACGGGATCGCCGCGCGCGAGCCCGGGCTCGGGCGCGAGGTGCCAGTACGAGAGGGTGGTTGCACCGGTCTTGACCCGGAGCTTCCACTTCCGCAGGCCGGAGACGAACCCGGCGGCGATCGAGTAGACGGGCGCCTCGTCGAGGGCCTCCACGTCGACCCCCTGGTGAACGGGGCCCCGCGGCTCGTTGAAGCCGCCCCGCACCGCCGCGGGCACGCCGGTTGGCGCAACCGGCCAGGCCGACTCGGCCGGGAAGCGGGCGGAAAAGCAACGCGCGTCGGCCAGCGCGAGGCTGAGCGGCTCGAGCTCCTGCGCGGCCGGCATGGAGGCCGCGCGCGTCCCGGCACCGCCGGCGAGCGCGAGCGCGGTCGCGGCCAGGACGAGCGTGAGGGCTGAAACGCGTGGTCGGTGGTCGGACATGCTCGGCGATCGCCCGGCGGCGGGAAGCCGCGATCCTAGCGGCCGCGACCGATCGCAACACGACACCGTACGCGCAGCGTCCGTCCAGTCCGCCGCCGACACCGGCTCGTGAGTAGCCAACCGTTCCCCGCGTCCCGTCCCATGACCCCCGGCGGCGAGGCCGTGCCGAGCCGGCCCTCCCGACCGCCGGGCGGTGCGATCCCGGTCTCGCGTATCGTCTCTGACCTGATGGAGACGCGGGTCAGGCGGGCGAAGACAGGGGACGTCGCGGCGATCCGCACGCTCGTTGCGGGCTACGAGTCGGCCGGGATCCTGCTCGGCAAGCCGCTCGTGTCGCTCTACGAGGATGTCCAGGAGTTCTGGGTCGCGGAAGCCGACGGGGCCGTCGTCGGCTGCGGCGCCCTTCACGTGATCTGGGAGGACCTCGGCGAGGTGAGGACCGTCGCCGTCGACCCCGCTCTGCGCGGCCGGGGAATCGGCTCGGCGATCGTCGAGCGACTGCTCGAGACGGCGCGGGAACTCGAGCTGCGCCGGCTGTTCGTGCTCACGTTCGAGGTCGATTTCTTCACTCGCCACGGCTTCCGGCCGATCGAGGGGACCCCGGTCGAGCCGGCCGTCTACGAGGAGCTGTTGCGCTCCTTCGACGAGGGCGTCGCCGAGTTCCTCGATCTCGAGCGCGTGAAGCCGAACACTCTCGGCAACACGCGCATGCTGCTCACCCTGTAGCGGCGAGCGCCCCGACCCGAGCCGCGACCTCACGGCGCCGGCCGGCGGCGGCAGCCGCGGCGGCGTGGCGCGGCGATGATTGGCCCGGCGACCTACACTCCCCCCGATGAGCCGAGCGACGCCGGGCCTGCGACCCACGGAGGACGCCTACGGCGAGATCCTGCTCGCGGCCTACGAGGGGCGGGGCGGGCAGGAGATCATGGAGCGCGACGACGGGCTGATCTACTGTGGCGACCCGGCCGACTACTTCTGGCCGGCTCGCCGCTGGCCGGCCGCCGAGCGGCGCCTGATGCGGTTCGTGCGCGGGCGCGTGCTCGACATCGGCTGCGGCGCCGGCCGCGTGGCCCTGCATCTCGAGCAGCGGGGACACGAGGTCGTCGCGATCGACGAGTCGCCGCTCGCCGTCGAGGTCTCGCGTCGCCGCGGCGTTCGCGACGCGCGCGTGCTCGCGCTCGCGGATGTCGGCCCGGCGCTCGGCGTGTTCGACACGATCCTGATCATCCGCAACAACCTCGGCCTCGGCGGCACGGAGGCGCGTGCCGCTCGCGTCCTGCGCGGGCTCGCACGTGTCGCCGGCGAGCGGGGCAGGATCATCACCGACAGCGTCGATCCCGAACGGATCGACGACCCGGTGTTTCGCACCTACCGCGGCCGCTCGGGCGTCGCGCGCCCGCGCGCCCAGCGCGTGCGCGTCCGCTGGCAACACCACGCCAGCCCCTGGTTTCACTACCTGATGCTGGCGCCGGGCGAGCTGGAGCGGCTGCTTCGCGGTAGCGGCTGGCGCGTGGCGCGGGTCGTCGACGACGGCTCGCCTCGCTACGGCGTCGTGCTGGAGCGGGAGCGCGCGACCCGGTGAGACGCGCGGCGATCGTGGTCGCGGCCGTCACCGTGCTCGCCGCCGGCGGCTGCGGCGGGCCATCGCAGGACGAATTCGACCGGCTCGAGGCCCGGGTGACCGCGCTCGAGGCCCGTGTCGGCGAGCTCGAAGACGAGATCGCGACGCTGCGGCAGCTCGAGGCCGCGGTCGACGAGATCACGGGCTTCGTCGACGCGCTACGCGAGCAGATCCCCGATCTCGACTCGCTCGGCGACCTGTTCGACGATCTCCGCTCGCTCGTGCCCTGACGCGTACCCCCGGTCGAGTGACCCTCCGGGATCACGCGGCGGCGCCGCCGAGCCGATGGTGGGGGCATGAGCATCGGCGCGGAGACGGCAACCCCGCGGGAGTTGTTCAGCCGGCGCGCGGTCAAGGACGGCCGGACGGTCGTCCACCTGCGAGCGGTGGACGTCGCGGGGGACTGCGTCATCGAGACCGACGTGTACCCGGTCACCGGCCTGGGTGTCGATCCGTTGCCGCTCGGCCCGTTCTCCTTCGGCACCATGGACGCGGGCGTCACCTTCGTCGAGGAGGCTCTGCTCGCCCTCGAGTACCTGGGTTGCTCGATCGTCCAGGGCGGCACGGGCGAGCCGGGGCCGGGTGCTGCCGCGCCGGGAACCTGAGCGCGCCGCGGCAGGGCACGCGATCGGCGGTGACGCACGAGACGAAAGGATGGGCCAGCCCGCGCGCCGCTCCTCCGATCTCTACGGCCTGAGAGCTGAGCTCGCCGGCGCCCCGCCGGCGCAACCCGGGATCCGGACCGACGCGCGAGCTGTGCCGGAGCCCGCGGCGGAGGTCGACGAAGCCGAGCCCGGGCCCCAGGCAGGGCGGCCGCCGGCCGAGCTGGCCGACCGGGAAGCCCGCCTGGTGGAACGGGCCGCGGCGCTCGAGGCGCGGGCGGCGGAGCTCGAGACGATCGAGGCCGGGATCGCCGCGGCGGAGGCGGCGGCCCGGGCCCGGGCGGCGGAGCTGGCCGAGCGCGAGCACGCCCTCGACGCCCGCGAGGCCGGCCACGGCGAGCGCGAGGCTCGCTGCGACGGCCGTGAGCGGGATCTGGCGGCTCGCGAGCAGGCACTGGCCGAGCGCGAGGCGGCGGCGGCCGCGCGCGTGAGCGAGCTCGACGAGCGCGACGAGGCGCTTGCCGTCGGGCTCCAGGTGCTCGCGACCCGTGAGGTCGCGCTCGAAGGCCGCGCGCGCGACCTCGAGGAGCTCGTCCGCGCGAACGAGGAGCGCGTGAAGGCACTCGACGAGCGGATCGCCGCGATCGCGGCCCGGGAGCAGGACCTGACGATCGCGACGGCGAGCGCTGAGCGGTCGCTCGCCGAGCAGCGGCAGTCCGTCACGCTGCGAGCGGAAGAGCTGGACGGTCGCGAGGCCGCGCTCGAGCAGCGCGCACGCGCGCTCACCGCGGATGGCGAGGCTGTCGCCGAGGCCGCTGCCGCCGTCGCGGCACGCGGTGTCGAGCTCGACGAGCTGGACGCGGAGCTCGAGCGGCGGGCGGCGGAGCTCGGCGAGCTGGACGCGGAAGCCGGGCGGCGGGCGGCCGATCTCGAACGGCGCGGCGCGGAGCTCGAGCGGTGGGCGACGGAGCTCGGCGAGCTGGACGCGGAGACCGGGCGGCGGGCGTCCGATCTCGAACGGCGCGGCGCCGAGCTCGAACGGCGGGCGGTGGAGCTGGACGGGCTGGGCGAGAACGCGGAGCGGCGGGCGTCCGATCTCGAGCAGCGCGGCGCCGAGCTCGAGCGGCGGGAGGCGGAGCTGGCCGCTTCGGCCCTGGCGGCTCAGGCCGCGGCGGACGCCCTCGCGGGGCGCGAAGCGCTGCTCGAGGCCGGCGTCGCCGCGCTCGAGGAGCGCGAGCTTGCCCGCCGGGAGGAGGGGCTCGGCGAGGCTCCGGGCAAGCGCGCCGACGACCGCACGGCTCGTGCCCGCGCGAAGGAGCTCGATCGCCGCGAGCAGGGGCTTCGCAAGCAGGAGGCCGCCCTCGCTCGTACCGCGGCGCAGCTATCGGAGCGTGAGCGCTCGCTCGCCGCGCAGTCGGACGCGCTCGGGCGCACAGAGGAGCGCATCGAGGCGAGCCGGCGCGACCTCGCCGAGCGGGAGGCGGTGGTGGCGGAACAGGTGGCCGAGCTCGCACGCGGCCGCACGGCGCACGATCGCCGCGAGGAGGAGCTGCGCCGGGGCGACGAGGGGCTGGCGCGGACGGCCGCCTCGCTCGCCGACCGCGAGCGTGCGCTCGCCCAGCGGGCCAACCACCTTGAGGACGCGCTGGCAGCACTCACCGCCCGCCAGGCTGAGCTGGACGCACGGGGGCTCGAGCTCGACGACCGGGCCCGTGAGCTCGCGCGCGAGGAAGCGGGCTCCGCGGCAGCTGACGGAACACGTGCCAAGCTCGCCCGGCTCGAGCGCTCGGTGGAGGAGCTGCAGCGGCGCCTCGAGGGCGGCCGCGAGGCGACCGCTCCGCCGGCGGTCACCGACCCGCCCGCCGCCAGGTCGGTGGCCGCCGCGCTCCCCGAACGCACCCGGGTCCGGGCGGAGCGCGACGGGGGCGAGAGCGATTGGTGGGCGCGCCAGCTCGGGAGACGGAAGACGAGGCGGTAGCGCGGTGGCCGCCCGGTACGCGAGAATCCCGCCACCGGGAATGAGGTCGACGACGGTGCTCCGTACCGTGGGGCTGGTGGCGCTCGCGCTGGTGCTCGGAGGCGCCGGCGGCGCCGCCGTGCCGCCGCGACCGACTGGGCTCGCGGCGACGGCGGGCGACACGATCGCGCTGAGCTGGCGCGACCGCGCTAGCAACGAGACCCGCTACGAGCTTGCCAGCCGCGTCTTTCCCGGAGGCGCGTGGGTAACCGCTCGCCTGCCGCGCAACACCACCTCGTGGGCGCACAGCGGCCTACCGGCGGGCACGACCGTCGCCTACCGCGTTCGCGCCTGCAATCGGGCCGGCTGCTCCGCCTGGGCGCGCGGGGCGCGGGCAACGACGACGGCGCCGCCCGACCTAGCGGGCGTTGCGGCCGTCGGCGGCTGCCCCGTCTTCCCGGCCGACAACCCGTGGAACCGGGACGTCTCGGCCGACCCCGTCGACCCGCGCTCCGACGCCTACATCGCGAGCATCTCGCGGGGCGGCGAGGGCTTCCTGCACGCCGATTTCGGCTCCGACCCGACCTATGGGATCCCCTACGTCGTCGTTCCGGCGAGCCAGCCGCTCGTCCCGATCCGGTACGTCGAGTACGGCGACGAGAGCGACCCGGGCCCGTTCCCGATTCCGCCCGACGCGCCGGTTGAGGCGGGAAACGACCGGCACGTTCTCGTCGTCCAGAGCGGCACCTGCAAGCTCTACGAGCTCTACCACGCGGAGCGTGACGGCCAGGGCTGGAACGCCGGCTCCGGAGCCGTCTTCGACCTCTCCTCGAACCGCCTGCGCCCGGACACGTGGACGTCCGCGGACGCCGCCGGGCTGCCGATCCTACCCGGTCTCGTGCGCTACGACGAGGTCGCCGGCGGCGAGATCCGCCACGCGGTGCGCTTCACCGTCGACAGGGCACAGCGGGCGTTCATCCACCCGGCCACCCACTACGGCTCGAGCGACGATCCCGACGATCCGCCGATGGGGCTGCGGCTCCGGCTGAAGGCGAGCTACGACATCTCCGGCTTCACCGGCCAGGCGCGCGTCGTCCTGGAGGCGCTTCGCCGCTACGGCATGATCGTCGCCGACCAGGGCACGAGCTGGTTTCTCAGCGGCGCCACCGACGGGCGCTGGCAGGACATCGACCTCGATCAGTTGAAGACCGTGCCCGGCAGCGCGTTCGAAGTCGTGCTGACCGGACCGATACTCAAGCCATGAGCCTCTCCTGCCGATCCCTCGACCGGGTGATGCGACGCTTCCTCGTCACCGTCGTCGCCGTCGCGGCCGTGGCGCTCGCGACCGGCGCCATGGGCAGCTCCGAGCCGGGGCTCACGGTCACGCTCTCGCTCTCCCGCCCCGTCGCGCCGTACGGCGCGGCCGTCGTCGCGAGCGGCGCGGTCGAGCCGGCGGTCGCGGGCGAGGAGATCGTCCTCGAGCTCCACGGCGCCGGCACCTGGTCGCAGATCGCCCGGGTGGTGACCGACGACAGCGGACGCTTCCAGATCGAGCTGCGCGCGGAGGCCGGCGGGACGCTGATCGCCCGGGCGATCGCCGCGAGCGTGGCCAGCGAGCCCGTGGAGCTGGCCGTGCTGCCGAAGGTCAAGATCCGGACGCGGCCCGGCCTCGCCTTCGGCGGCGCGAAGCTCACCGCCCGGATCCAGCCCGCCGACTACTCGGGGCCGGTCGAGATCCGCGTGACGAGAAACGGCGAGGTCGTGGCCTCGACCCGGGCGACCACGAGACGCGGCGTGCTCCGCGCGACGGTGCCGACGCCCGGCACCGGCCGCTTCGGCATCACGATCTGGCTCCCGGCCACCGCCCGTGTCTCCGCCCATTCCGTCACGGCGCGCGTCACCGCGCGGGGTCGGGTGCTTCAGGCGGGCTCAGCCGGCCCGGACGTGCGCGGCCTCAACCGGCGGCTGGCGCAGCTTCGCTTCCACGTCCCCGCGCCGTCCCAGACGTTCACGTGGGATCTCGTCGACTCCGTGATCGCGTTCCAGAAGGCGTACGGCCTGCCCCGCACCGGGATCGTCGGACCCGAGACGTGGCGCAAGCTGACGGCGGCGCGCCCGCTCGAGCCCCGCTTCCGCCGTCCCGCCAATCACATCGAGGTCGACAAGACGCGGCAGATCCTGCTCGAGGTCCGCGGCGGCGAGGTCGCCGCGGTGTTGCCGGTCTCGTCCGGGGCGACCGGGAACACGCCGGAGGGCCGCCACGCCGTCCGCTGGAAGGCGCTCGCGACGACGACCTGGCTCGGGCCGGGGATCCTCTACCGGACGATGACGTTCTACGGCAACAGCTTCGCGATCCACGGCTGGACGTCCGTGCCCGCCTACCCCGCGAGCCACGGCTGCGTCCGGATCCCGATCTGGACAGCGGACTGGCTCTACAACCGCACGCCGGTCGGCGAGACGGTCTACGTCTACAGCTAGGCTGGGCTCCCGTGCGGGCGGTCGTCCAGCGGGTGCGGCGCGCGCGCGTCCTCGTGGACGGGCGCCCCGTCGCGGCGATCGGAGCCGGGCTGTGCGTGCTGCTGGGTATCGCCGAGGGGGACGGGGAGGAGCGCGCCCGGACGCTCGCGCGCCGCGTTGCCAGGTTGCGCGTGTTCGAGAACGAGACCGGGAAACTCGACCTGGGCGTGCTCGACACCGGCGGCTCGGTGCTCTGCGTGAGCCAGTTCACGCTGATCGCCGACACCTCCCGGGGGAACCGACCGAGCTTCTCGGCGGCGGCCCGCCCGGAGCGCGCGGAGCCGCTCTACGAGGAGTTCTGCGCAGCGCTGCGCGCCGAGGGCGTCGCCGTCGAGGCCGGCGTGTTCGGTGCCCGCATGCTCGTCGAGCTCGAGAACGACGGCCCGGTCACGATCCTGCTCGAGGCCTGAAGGCTCGCGACGGAACGCACGAGCGAGCGCCTGCGGGGCGCTGGCGGCTGCTATCCTGCGAGTGCCACCACACGGTCCAGCACGTTCGGAAGTGGGCGCTCTGCGCCCGCTTTTCGTGTGGGGGAACGAACCGCCAGAGACGACGACGCACGAGGTAGCGCGAGCCGGTGACGACGATGCAGATCCACGAGAGGGAACGCGAGCTCCAGCACGAGATCGAGGAGCTCCTGGCCGCTGGTGCCCCCGAGGTCGAGGTGCTCGCGGTCGAGCTGCTCGGCACCGAGCGATTCTGCGTCTACGTCGACCATCCCGACGGCGTCGACCACGCCCTCTGCCAGCGCGTCACGGAGCTCCTGCGCGAGTACCTCGACCGCTACTCGGTCGACGTGTCCTCGCCGGGCCCGGAGCGCCCCCTGCGCCGGCGCGCCCACTTCGAGGCTGCGGTCGGCAGGCGGATCACGCTGCGAACCGCGCACGAGCTCGGGGGCAGGCGGCGCTTCCGCGGTGAGCTCGTCGCCGCCGGCGGCGAGCGGATCACGCTCCGGGTCGAGGCGGATACCCTGGAGCTCCCGTACGAGGAGATCGTGCGGGCCAACCTGATCGACGAGGGACGGTAGCCGTGAGCAGGGAGATCCTCGAGGCGGTCAGGGCGATCGAGAGGGAGAAAGGCATCGAGGCGGAGACGCTGATCGAGGCCCTCGAGGACGCTCTGCTCGCCGCCTACAAGAAGACGCCGGGCGCAGCCCGGCACGCGCAGGTCGCGCTCGACCACGCGAGCGGTGACTTCCGGGTGTACGCGATCGAGCTGCCCGCCGCGCTCGAGGAGCGCCTCCTCGACGAGGCGCGCGAGCGCGCGATCCAGGCGCTCGAGGAGGCGGAGGCCGAGTCCGGCGAGAAGTCGCACACGCTCGTGTCCGACCTCGACCTCGACCTCGACTGGGCCGGCGTCCCGGAGGAGCAGATCGCGCGCCGCGACGTCACGCCCGACAACTTCGGGCGGATCGCCGCGCAGACCGCGAAGCAGGTGATTCTCCAGCGGATCCGGGAAGCCGAGCGGGCGATGATGTACGAGGAGTACGTCGACCGGGTGGGCGAGGTCGTGACCGGGATCGTCCAGCAGGCCGGGGACCGCAACAACGTGCTCGTCGACCTCGGCAAGGTCGAGGCGCTGCTGCCTCGCTCGGAGCAGGTCGACGGGGAGCGCTACGAGCAGGGCAGCCGGATCAAGGCGGTCATCACCGAAGTTCGCGCCGGCACGAAGGGCCCGCAGGTGATCCTGTCCCGGCGCGATCCGGAGCTGATCCGCACCCTCTTCGAGCTCGAGGTGCCCGAGGTCGCCGACGGGCTGGTCGAGATCCGCGGTGTCGCCCGCGAGCCCGGCTACCGCTCGAAGATCGCGGTGCAGTCGCACGCCCAGGGCGTCGATCCCGTCGGCGCGTGCGTCGGCCCGCGCGGCTCGCGCGTGCGGATGGTCGTCTCGGAGCTGCGCGGCGAGAAGATCGACATCATCCCGTGGAACGCGGAGCCGGCTCGTTTCATCGCCAAGGCGCTCTCGCCGGCCCGGGTCCGCGAGGTCCTGATCGACGACGAGGGCAAGGAGGCGACCGTCCTCGTACCCGACGACCAGCTCTCGCTCGCGATCGGCAAGGAGGGCATGAACGCGCGCCTGGCCGCCCGCCTGACCGGCTGGCGGGTCGATATCCAGTCCGAGACCCAGTACGCCGCCGCCGAGGCCGAAGCGGCGTTTGCCGGCGACGGCGAGGGCGAGGAGCACACCGGGCGCTGCTCGGCGGTGCTCTCGACCGGCAAGCGCTGCCCGAACGCCTCGCTGCCCGGCTCGCGCTACTGCGGCATCCCCGGCCACCGGGAGCTCGCCGCGCAGGAGGGCGAGACGGCGGTTGCCTGAGCGTGGAGCCGATCAGGACGTGCGTTGGCTGCCGGACCCGGGCCCCGAGGGCGGAGCTCGTGCGTTTCGTCGCGCGGGCCGGGACGCTGACTGCGGACCCGACCGGCCGCGCGCCCGGGCGGGGCGCGTACACGTGCCGGCGCGGGGCCTGTTTCGAGCGAGCGGTCGCGCGGCGGGCGTTTGCGCGTGCCCTCCGCCAGCGCGTCGAGATCCCGTCGGGGCTTGCTCCGGAGGGCTAAGCTGAGCCCATGGCGAACGGAGGCAACAAGCCACAGCGTCCGCTGCGCCCCCGCGGGGGGACGCCTGCGGGCCGCCGCAAGCGCCGCGTCGTCATCGACGCGCCGCGGCCGCGGCCGGGCGACCAGCAGCGCGGCCGCGACTCCGGCGCGGGGGCCCGGCAGCCGCGCGACGCGGCGGAGGCTCCGGCCAGGGACACCGGACCAGTCACGATCGCGTCCGGCTCGACCGTCAAGGACCTCTCCGGCGCGCTCGGCGTTCCCGCGGCGCAGATCATCAAGGTCATGATGGGCGTCGGCGAGATGGTCACGATCACCCAGACGCTCGGCGACGACGCGATCGAGCTGATCGCCGCCGAGCTCGGGCGCGAGGTGGTGATCAAGCACGCCGACGAGGAGGATCTCGAGCCCGAGGTCTACGAGGACGACGAGGCCGACCTCGCGCCGCGCCCACCCGTGGTCGCGATCATGGGACACGTCGACCACGGCAAGACGACCCTGCTCGACGCGATCCGGGAGACCGCGGTCGTCGAGACCGAGGCCGGTGGGATCACGCAGCACATCGGCGCCTACCAGGTCGACCACGACGGCCGCCGGATCACGTTCCTCGACACGCCGGGTCACGAGGCCTTCACCGCGCTGCGCGCCCGCGGCGCCAAGGTCACCGACATCGCGGTGCTCGTCGTCGCCGCGGACGACGGCGTCATGCCCCAGACCAAGGAATCGATCAGCCACGCGCGCGCGGCGGACGTCCCCGTCGTCGTCGCCGTCAACAAGATCGACCGCCCCGACGCGAACCCGACCCGGGTGCGCCAGGAGCTTGTCGCCGAGGGGCTCCAGCCCGAGGAGTGGGGCGGCACCGTCCAGTTCACCGACGTCTCCGCGAAGACACACGAGGGCATCGATGACCTGCTCGAGAAGGTGCTGCTCGTCGCGGACGCCGAGCTCGAGCTCAGGGCCAACGCGAAGGCCCAGGCGTCCGGGCCGATCATCGAGTCGAGGCTCGACGTCGGCCGCGGTCCCGTCGCGACCATGCTCGTCCACCGCGGCACGCTGCGGATCGGCGACGCGATCGTCGCCGGCGATGCCTGGGGCAAGGTGCGCGCGCTCTACGACTTCCGCGGCGAGCGGGCCAGGGAGGTCGGCCCCGGCACCCCCGTCGAGATCCTCGGCTTCGACAAGCCGCCGCAGGCCGGCGAGCACGCGCGGGTGGTCGCGAACGATCGTCAGGCCCGGCACCTCGCGGGCCTGCGTGGCCAGCGGCTGCGGGCGGAGCAGCTCGCGCGCCAGGCGAAGCGCGGCCCGTCGCTCGAGGACCTGTTCACGCGGCTCGGCGAGGGGGTCGTGCAGGACCTCAACCTTGTCGTCAAGGCGGACGTCCAGGGATCGATCGAGGCGGTCACCGGCGAGCTCGCGAAGTTCAGCCACCCCGAGGTGCGGATCAACGTCATCCACACCGGCATCGGGGGCATCTCTGAGAGCGACATCATGCTCGCGTCCGCGTCGAACGCGATCGTGGTCGGCTTCAACGTCCGCCCGAACGCGGAGGCCCGCGCGCTCGCCGAGCGCGAGGGCGTCGACCTGCGCACGTACCGCATCATCTATCAGCTCACCGAGGACATCCAGAACGCGCTCGTCGGCATGCTCGCCCCCGAGCAGGTCGAGGACGTGATCGGCGAGGCCGAGGTGCGGGCGCTCTTCCGGATCTCGAGACTCGGCGTGATCGCAGGCTGCTACGTCACGAGCGGGGTCGTCCGGCGCAGCGCCCGCGTCCGCGTGGTTCGCGAGGGCACCGTGATCTACGAGACGACCCTGGCGAGCCTCAAGCGCTTCAAGGATGACGTCCGGGAGGTGCAGACCGGCTTCGAGTGCGGCATCCAGCTCGACGGGTTCAACGACGTCAAGGAGGGGGACGTCCTCGAGTTCTTCGAGACCCGCGAGGTGGAGCGCACGGATCTCGTCGTGGCGAGCGCCGCGGGCGCCGAGCCGCCGGACGAGGCGGCCTAGGCAGCCCGGGCGGAGCCATGGGCTCCGGGTACGTCGGCATCCTCTCCGTCGAGATCCACCTCCCCGACAGTCACTCGCTGAAGGGGAAGCGCCAGGAGCTCGGCTCGCTGAAGGCGCAGCTCGCGCGGCGCTTCGGGGCCTCGGTCGCGGAAGTCGACCACCACGATCTCTGGCAGCGCGCCCGCATCACCCTCGCCTGCGTCGGTCGCGAGCAGCGGGACGTCCGGGCGCTGCTCGACGGGGCGGAGCGGTATCTCCACGGCGGTGCCTTCGAGGTGCTCGCCGCCGAACGCGACGTGGTCTCGCTCGATGACTGAGCGGATGCGGCGCGTCAACGAGGCCCTGCGCGAGGTCGTCTCGCAGGGGCTGCGCGAGCTGAAGGACCCCCGGATCGGGTTCGTGACCGTCACCGGTGTCCGGACGAGCGCGGACCTGCGCCACGCCACGGTGTACGTCAGCGTCCTCGGCGGCGAGCGGCGGCGCGAGCGCGCCCTCGCCGGCCTCGCCTCCGCGGCCGGCGTACTGCAGGCGCTCGTCAACCGCGAGCTGCACCTGAAGCGCACCCCGCAGCTCGTCTTTGAGTACGATCGCTCGACGGACCGGGGAGTCCGGCTGGCCAGGATCCTCGATGAGCTCGATGTCGACACGCACCCGGGAGCTACGGGCGATCGCTGACGCGATCCGCTCGCGCGACCGCTTCCTCCTCGTCACGCACGAGAACCCCGACGGCGACGCGCTCGGCTCGCTGCTCGCGGCCCGGCTCGCGTTCGAGCAGCTCGGCAAGGACGCCGTCATGTACCTGTTCGGCCGCGTGCCCCTGCCGGTCGAGTACGCGTTCATGGATCTCGCCGAGCTGCGCCGGGACCTCCCGGGGGACGCGGCCGACCGGGTCGTCGTCGCGCTCGACTGCGCCAACGTCAGGCGGATGGGGCCGGAGACCGGGTTCCTCGACGCCGCCCCGCTGATCCTCGACATCGACCACCATCACGACAACTCCCGCTTCGGACACCTGAACCTCGTCGTTTCGGACGCCTCCTCGACCGGGGAGGTCCTCCACGATCTCTTCACCGAGCTCGGCGTCGAGATCACGCCCGAGCTCGCGGAGGCCCTTTACATCGCGCTCGTCACCGACACCGGCCGCTTCCAGTACACGAACACGACCCCGAAGACGCTCCGGCTCGCCGCCGACCTCGTGGAGGCCGGCGCGGACCTCCACCGCGTCTTCCAGGCGGTCTACGAGACCGTCGCGTTCGCGAAGCTGAAGCTGCTCGCGCGAGCGCTCGACCGGGCCCGTGTCTACGAGGGGGGCCGGCTGATCGTCTCGGTGCTCTTGCGCAGCGACTTCGACGCGGCTGGTGCGGAGGAGCCGTTCTCGGAGGGAATCATCGACCCCCTGCGAGCGGTCGAGGGCGCCGACATGGTCGCGCTGATCCGCGAGCCGCCCACCCAGGACGGGCCCACGCGACGGGTCAGCCTCCGCACGACCGCGGAGGGGATCGACGTCTCGGCGATCGCCCGCCGCAGCGGGGGCGGCGGGCACCGCCAGGCCGCCGGCTTCTCGAGCGAGCTCCCCGTCGACGAGATCGCCGAGTTCATCCGGCGCGAGTACGTGGCGCAGGCCCGGGAGCACTAGCCCTCGTGGGCGCCGGGGGAGGGTTCGTCCTCGTCGACAAGCCTGCCGGGCCGTCGTCGTTCGCGGCCGTCCGGCAGCTTCGCAAGCGCCACGGCGGCGTCAAGGCCGGGCACGCGGGCACGCTCGATCCGCTCGCGAGCGGGCTGCTCGTCTGCCTGCTCGGCCCCGCGACCCGGCTCGCCCGCTACCTCGTCGGGCTCGACAAGCGCTACGTCGCCGAGATCGAGCTCGGCCGCCGCACGTCGACGGGCGACGCCGAGGGGGAGGAACTCGCGACGACCCCGCTTCCGGGCGATGTCGAGGACGCCGTCGCCACGCTCGTCGGCGAGGTCGAGCTGCCCGTGCCGGCCGCCTCCGCCGTCAAGATCGGGGGCGAGCGCGCCTACCGCCTCCACCGTCGCGGCGTCGCCGTCGAGATGCCGGTGCGCACCGCGATCGTCCACGAGCTCTCCGTGCTCTCCTACGCGCCGCCGCTTCTGACCCTCGCCCTCCACGTCGGCAGCGGCACGTACGTGCGGGCGCTCGCCGACGCGCTCGGCGGGCACTGTCGCTCGCTGCGGCGAACCGCGGTCGGCCCCTTCCGGGTTGAGAGCGCGGACGAGACGCTCGTCCGCCCGGCACTCGAGGCGGTGCCGTTCCTGCCGGCCGTCGAGCTCGACGACGCGGCCCTCGGCCGCGTCCTCTCCGGGCAGGCGGTCCCCGCCGGCGGCGAGGGCCGGGTCGCGCTCGTCTTCAGGGGCTGCCTGGTCGCCGTGGCGAGGTGCGCGGGCGGGACGGCCCGGCCCGAGACCGTGCTCGGGTATGCACCGTGATCGTCTCCCGCGACCCGAGCGAGCTGCCGGCCGGCGAGCGGGCCGTCGCGATCGGCACGTTCGACGGCGTCCACCGCGGCCACCGCGCCGTGATCGAGGCGGCGCGAGCGAGCGGGCTGCGCTCCGCCGTCGTCACGTTCCATCCGCACCCGCGGGAGGTACTCGGCGACGAGGTCTCGCTGCTCTCGACGTTCGAGCGGCGGCTCGAGCTGATCGAGGCGCTCGGGCCCGACGACGTGCTCGTCGTCGAGTTCACGCTCGAGCTGTCGCGGCTCGCGCCGGAGGAGTTCGTCCGGGAGGTCCTGGCACCGATCGGCACGCGGATCGTGCTGGCCGGCGAGGACTTCCGCTTCGGGCGCGGCCGCAGCGGCGACGTCACGCTGCTGCGCTCGCTCGGCTTCGACGTGCGCCCCGTCCCTCTCGTCGGAGGCGTCTCGTCGAGCCGGGTCCGCGAGGCGCTGCGGGCGGGGGACGTCGGCTCGGCGGCACGGATGCTCGGACGGCCCGCCGAGCTCGAAGGCCTCGTCGTCGCGGGCGACCAGCGCGGCGGCACGCTCGGCTTCCCGACCGCGAACCTGTCCGTGCAGCCGCATCTGCTCGTGCCCGCCTACGGGATCTACGCGGGCTCCGCGCTCGGCCGCCGCGCTGCCGTCTCGATCGGGGTGAACCCCCACTACGGCGGCCGCGAGCGGCGGATCGAGGCGTTCCTGCTCGACTACGACGGCGACCTCTACGGGCGCCAGCTCCGGCTCGAGCTGTGGGAGCGCCTCCGCGACGAGCGCGTGTTCGAGAGCGAGGCGGAGCTCGTCGTCCAGATCGCCCGCGACGTCGAGCGGACGCGCGCGGCGACCCGTCCCGCCTGATGCCTGCTAGCCTTCCAGCCATGAGTCTGACAACCGAGGTGAAACGGGAGATCGTCGGCCAGCACGGCCGCAGCGAGACGGACACGGGCTCGCCCGAGGTCCAGATCGCGCTGCTGACCCGGCGGATCAACGATCTGACGGCGCACATGCGAAAGCACGCGAAGGACCACCATTCGCGGCGCGGGCTGCTCAAGCTCGTGGGGCAGCGCCGGCGGCTCCTGAACTACCTCCAGAAGAAGGATCTCGAGGGCTACCGCCGCCTGATCGGAGAGCTCGGCCTGCGGCGCTAGCCTCGGTTCGGCGGGAGGCGCCGGTGGAAGTTTGAGAGAGCCCCGCGCGGCGAGGCTGTCTCAAACCTCCGCCTCCGCCTTCCGCCTCGAGGAAGAGGAGGAGAGATGTCGATCGTTGCTCCAGAGCGGCACGCCGTGGCGTGCAGCGTCGGCGGCCGCGAGGTCCGATTCGAGACCGGCCACCTGGCGAAACAGGCCGACGGCGCGGTTGTCGTCCGCGCGGGGGGCTCGATGGTGCTCGCGACCGCCGTCGGACGGCTGGAGGGCCGCGAGGGCGCGGATTTCTTCCCGCTCACCGTGGACGTCGAGGAGCGCATGTACGCGGCCGGGAAGATCCCCGGCGGCTTCTTCAAGCGGGAGGGCCGGCCGACCGAGAAGGCCATCCTGACCGCCCGCATGGTCGACCGCCCGATCCGGCCGCTCTGGCCGAAGGGCTACAAGAACGATGTCCAGGTGATCGCGACCGTGCTCTCGGCCGACCAGATCGTCGCGCACGACGTCATGTGCATCAACGGCGCGTCCGCGGCGCTCGCGATCTCGTCACTGCCGTTTCTCGGCCCCGTCGGCGCCGTGCGGATCGGCATGGACGCCGACGGGAAGCTGATCGTCGACCCGACGCTGCCCGAGGTCGAGGAGTCGAGCCTCGACCTGCTCGTCGTCGGAACGGCGGAGGCGATCACGATGGTCGAGTGCGGCGCCCAGGAGATCCCCGAGGACACCCTGCTCGCGGCGCTCGAGCTGGCCCATCGCGAGATCCGGGGACTCTGCGAGGCCCAGGAGGAGCTGCGCCGGCAGGCCGGTAAGCCCAAGCTCCTCGATGCAGCCGTGACGGCGGAGATCGCGGCCGCGCACGGCGAGCGGATCCGCGCGCGGCTCGCCGCCGAGGGGCTGAGGGAGGCCGCCGTGGCCGCCGAGGAGATCGAGGCGGAGCTCTGCCCGGCGATCACGATGACCTCGACCGAGGCCGACATCGTCCGGCGCACGCAGGTGAAGCTCGGCCTGGCGGCGCTCGTCGAGCAGTACCGGCTCGATGCCGTCACCGACGCCGTCCGCCGGCAGTTCGAGAGCGAGCTGCGTGCGCTCACGGACGCCGAGCAGGACTCGAAGGAGCTGAAGTCGGCGAAGCGCGACCTCCTCTTCGGACGGATCGTGGAGACGGTCGAGCTCCCGTTCCCCGCCGGCGCGCAGCCCGCGGGCGACGGCGAGCCGGTCGCGAAGGACTCGCTGACGAAGGGGTACGTGAAGAAGGCCGCCGAGGCGATCTACAAGGAGATCGTCCGCAAGAAGATCGCGGTCGAGAAGCGCCGCCCGGACGGCCGCGGCACCGAGGAGATCCGCCCGATCTCCTGCGAGGTCGACGTCGCGCCACGCACGCACGGCTCCGCCCTGTTCACGCGCGGTCAGACGCAGATCCTGACGCTGCTCACGCTCGGCACCGCGAAGGAGGGGCAGCGGATCGACGATCTCTCGCTCGAGCAGGAGCGGCGGTTCCTCCACCACTACAACTTCCCGCCCTTCTCGGTCGGCGAGACCGGCTTCATGCGCGGCCCCAAGCGGCGCGACATCGGTCACGGAAACCTGGCGCAGCGGGCGCTCGAGCCGATGATCCCGGACGCGACGGAGTTCCCCTACACGATCCGGCTCGTCTCCGAGACACTCGAGTCGAACGGCTCCTCGTCGATGGGCTCGGTGTGCGCGTCGACGCTCGCGCTGCTCGCGGCCGGTGTGAAGATGCAGCGCCCCGTGGCCGGGATCGCGATGGGGCTGATCAAGGAGGGCTCCGACCTCGTCGTCCTGACCGACATCCAGGGCGCGGAGGATCACCTCGGCGACATGGACTTCAAGGTCGCCGGCACCCGGCTCGGCGTGACCGCGCTCCAGATGGACATCAAGATCACGGGCGTCGCGCAGGAGACGATGCGGGCGGCACTCGCGCAGGCGAAGGCGGCCCGCGAGTTCATCCTCGACCGGATGGCGGAGACGCTCGCCGACGCGCGCACGGAGCTGCCCCAGCACGCGCCCAGGATCTCCACGGTCAGCATCGACCCCGAGTACATCGGCCTCGTGATCGGCAAGGGCGGGGAGACGATCCGCGCGCTCGAAGCCGACCACGACGTGCAGATCGATATCGAGGAAGACGGCACGATCCTGATCTACGCGACCGACGGGGACAAGGCAGATAGCGCCGCGTCCGCGATCAAGGCGCTCACGAAGGAGCCCGAGGCGGGCGACACGTACACGGGCAAGGTCGTCCGCACGACCGAGTTCGGCGCGTTCGTCGAGCTGAAGCGCGGTACCGACGGTCTCCTGCATGTCTCGAACGTCGGCCCCGGCCGGCTCGGCCACATCGAGGACGTGCTCAGCCGCGGCGACGTCGTCGACGTCGTCGTCCTCGAGGTCGACAAGGCTCGCGGGCGGATCGCGCTGAAGCTGCTCGGCAAGCACGAGGACGGGGGTATCGTCTCCCCCGAGGTGCTGATGGAGCGCGCCAAGGACGCGCCGCCACGCGAGCCGCGCGAGGAGCGGGAGCGCCGCGGCGGCCCCCGCGGGCGCGATCGGGGCCCGCGCCGCGGCTGAGTCACGGGCGGGGCGGGCCGCCGGCCCGCCCCGTTACCATCCCGCCCGTGAAGCGCTTCGACGCCGTCGTCGCCGGAGCCGGCCCCGCCGGCTCCGTCACGGCCTACCGCCTGGCCAGCGCCGGCGCGTCGGTCCTGCTCGTCGACCGCGCCCGCTTCCCCCGCGACAAGCCCTGCGGCGGCGGCCTGACGATGCGGGCCGTCGCCGAGCTTCCGCTCGCGCCCGACCCCGTCGTCGAGCACGTCGTCACGCGCATGCGCTTCCGGCACGCGTACGGCAGCGCGTACGAGCGCGGTGGCGAGCGGCCCCTGATCCTGATGACGCAGCGCCGCAACCTCGACGCGCTCCTCGCCGAGCGCGCCGCCGCTGCGGGGGCCGACTTCCGCGACGGCGTCCGCGTCACCGGCATCGACGTCGAGGCGGATGGCGTCACCGTGACGCTCGGAGGCGAGCGGGTGCGTGCCGCGCTCGTCGTCGGCGCCGACGGTGCGAACGGACTGACCGCGAAGTGCCTCGCGGTCGGGCCCGGCCCCACCTACGGGGTTGCGCTCGAGGGGAACCTCCCGTACGCCGAGGCGGCGAAGCGGCAGCCGGGAACGGCGGCGCTCGAGCTCGGCACCGTTCCGGGCGGCTACGGCTGGGTCTTCCCGAAGGGCGACCACCTCAACTTCGGCGTCGGCGGCTGGGCGCGGGAGGGCCCCTCGCTGCGCGACCACCTCGGGCGGCTCTGCCGGGCGTACGGAGTCGACCCCGACCGCCTCCGGGACGTCCGCGGCCACCGCCTGCCGCTCCGGCGGCCCGACGCGCGCCTCGCGCGGGGCCGCTCGCTGCTCGTCGGCGACGCCGGCGGGCTCGTCGACCCGCTCTCCGGTGACGGCATGTACGAGGCGTTCGTGTCGGCGCGACTCGCGGCGGCCGCCGCTCTCGACCTGCTGTCCGGACGGGCGGCCGGTCTCGAGCCGTACGACACGGCCGTGCGCCGCGCGCTCGGGCGCATGATCTCCGCCTCCTGGGGCGCGAAGCTCGCCTTCGACCGCTTCCCGCGGCTCACGTTCGCTCTCTCCCGGCCGCGGGCCGTCTGGCCGGCCGTGGAAGGGCTCCTGTGCGGCGAGCTGCCCCATCCCGGAGCGGCGACGGGCGGTGCGCGGCTCGCGCTGCGGGGCGTCGAGACGCTCGCGCGGCTGGTCGGGAGCCCGGGGCCGAGCTACCGGGTCGAGGGGGCCTGAGACAGCCGTGCAGACGACCGTCGTCTCCGCGCTCGACGACGGCGAGCGGGTCGTGACCGAGAGGCTCGAGGGAGTCCGCTCGGTCGCGATCGGGTTCTGGATCGGGGTCGGAGCTCGTGACGAGACCCCGGCGCAGGCGGGAGTCACGCACTTCCTCGAGCATCTCCTCTTCAAAGGGACGCGGTCGTACAGCGCGCGGGAGATCGCCGAGGTGTTCGACGGGCTCGGCGGGGAGCTGAACGCGGCCACCACCCGCGAGTACACCGTCGTCTACGCGCGCGTGCTGGACGAGCACCTCGCGACCGCGCTCGACGTAATGTCGGACCTCGTGTTCGCGCCCAGGCTGGCGGACCTCGACGCGGAGCGGGAGGTCGTGCTCGAGGAGATCGCGATGTACGAGGACACGCCGCAGGATCTCGTGCACGACCTGCTCTCGCTCGCGATCTTCGGCGCGCATCCGCTCGGGCGCCCCGTGCTCGGCCGCGCGGAGGTGATCTCGTCGGTAACGCGCCGGACGCTCGCCGCCTACCATCGCTCGCGCTACGTGGCCGGCAACCTCGTGGTCGCGGCCGCCGGCAGCCTCGACCACGAGCGGCTGGTCGGGATCTGCCAAGAGCTCGCGGGCAAGAAGTCGTTGCCGCCGGGCAGGCCTGCCAGGGCCCGGGCACCGCTCGTGACGCCGCCGCCGCCCGGGCTCGTGTTCCAGCGCAAAGACACCGAGCAGTACCACGTCTGCGTCGGCGCGCCCGCCATCTCGCGCTCGGACCCGAGGCGCTTCACGGCGTCGATCCTCGACAGCATTCTCGGCGGCTCGGCCTCCTCGCGGCTGTTTCAAGAGATCCGGGAGCGGCGAGGCCTCGCCTACTCCGTCTACACGTTCGCGACGTTGCACGCGGACACGGGGGAGATCGGCGTGTACGTCGGGACGCGCGAGGAGAACCTCGCCACTTGCCTCGAGCTCGTCGCCCGCGAGATCGCTGACATCGCGTCGGGCGGCGTTCGCAAGGCGGAGCTGGCCCGGGCCAAGGAGAATCTGAAGGGCCGGATCGCGCTCGCGATGGAGTCGACCTCGAGCCGGATGAACCGTCTGGGCAAGTCCGTCGTGACCGACTCCGAGCTGCTCTCGCTGGATCGGGTTGTCGCCGAGATCGAGGCTGTCGACGTCGACGGGGTGGCCGCGCTCGCGGCCGCGCTGCTCAGCCCCGAACGTCTCTCCGCGTCAGGCATCGGCCCGGTCGAGCAGCGGTTTCGCGAGGCGGTCGAACGGGTCGCCCCGGCCGTCGAGGAGCGTGAGGCCGCGTGAAGGTCGCCCTCTTCGGCCGTGATGGCAAGGTCGGAGCCGTGCTCGGGCCGCGGCTCGCCGAGGCCGGCCACGTCGTCCTCGGGATCGAGGTCGGGGAGGAGCCGGATCTGGCCGGCTGCGACGCCGCCGTCGACTTCACGACGCCCTCGGCGGTGCTCGCCAACGCCCGCCGCGCGCTCCGCGCCGGCGTCCCCTGCGTGATCGGCACGACCGGGCTTGGCGAAGACGGACTCGCGGAGCTCGATACCCTGGCTCACGAGCGCGGCCTCCGCTGCCTCGTCGTCCCGAACTTCGCGATCGGCGCCGTGCTGATGATGCGCTTCGCCGAGGAGGCCGCGAAGGCGATGCCGCACGTCGAGATCATCGAGCTCCATCACGAGACGAAGCTCGACGCGCCGTCCGGCACCGCGAAGGCCACGGCGGCACGGCTGGGCGGGAACGTTCCGATCCATTCCGTCCGTCTGCCCGGGCTCGTGGCTCACCAGGAGGTGATTCTCGGGGCGCCGGGGCAGACGCTCACGATCCGCCACGACACCTCCTCTCGCGAGGCGTTCGTGCCGGGCGTGCTGCTCGCGCTCGAGCGGCTGGCGTCGCTCCCGCCCGGCCTGACCGTCGGGCTCGACGCCCTGCTCTGAGCCCCGGCGGAGCCGCGCGCGGCCGGACTGGCCATGTCCAGGGGCCAGGCCCCCGGACGTGTCCGAAGCTGCCATGTGGCCGGGTCGGGCACTACAATGGCCCGATGCTCGGCGAGGTGCTGACTGCGATCGTGACCCCGTTTCGCGACGACAGCGGGGTCGATCTCGAGGCATTCCGCGCGCTCTGCGCCGACCTCGTCGCGAGCGGCTCGGACGGGCTCGTGGTCGCCGGCACAACCGGCGAGGCCTCGACGCTGACCGACGACGAGAAGCTGTCCCTGTACGGTGCCGCCGTGGAGGCGGTGGGCGGGCGTGCCACCATCATCGCCGGTACCGGCTCGAACGACACGGCTCACTCGGTGCACCTGACCGCACGCGCTCACGGGCTCGGCGTTGACGCCTTCCTCGTCGTCACGCCGTACTACAACAAGCCCCCGGCGCGCGGTATCGTCGAGCACTTCCGGGCGATCGCCGCCGCGACCGACCGGCCGCTCGTCGCCTACAACATCCCGCAGCGCTGCGTGGTCAACATCGAGCCGGAGACGATCGAGCAGCTCGCGGGGATCGCCAACGTCACCGCCGTCAAGCAAGCGACGACGGATCCCGATCAGGCGCGCAGGGTCGTCGAGTGCGGGCTCGATCTCTACGCCGGCAACGACGACCTCGTCCTGCCGTGGCTCGAGCTCGGCGGCGTCGGCGGGATCTGCGTCTGCTCGAACCTGCCACCCGTCGGCGCGAAGGTGAAGGAGCTGATCCGCCGCTTCAAGGACGGTGACCGGGAGGGGGCGCAGACGCTCGGACGCGAGCTCGAGCCGGTGCTCGAGGCGTTGGCGGTGACGACGAACCCGATCCCGGTCAAGGCCGCGCTCGCGCTGTGCGGGCGCCCGGTCGGCGGCCTGCGCCTGCCGCTCGTCGAGGCCACCGAGGACGAGCGGCTGCGGATCCGCGCCGACCTCGAGCGAGCTGGCGTGCTCGCCCGCGCCGCCGCCTGAACGGGGGCGACGGACCCGACCCCTACAATGGTCGGGTGCCACGGGGAGCAACACGGATCGTCCCGCTGGGCGGGCTCGGCGAGGTCGGCAAGAACATGACTGTCGTCGAGAGCGACGGCGGCATCGTGATCATCGACGCGGGGCTCGCCTTCCCGCGCGACGAGCATCTCGGCGTCGACCTCCTGCTGCCCGAGTTCACGTACCTGCGGGAACGCGAGGCGGACATCCGCGCCGTGATCCTCACCCACGGGCACGAGGACCACGTCGGAGCGCTGCCGTACCTGCTTCGGGAGCTGGCCGTGCCGGAGCTCTGGGCGACCCGCCTCACGCTCGGCCTCGTCAAGTCGAAACTCGACGAGCACAGCCTCCTGCGGGCTGCCGAGCTGATCGAGATCGATCCGGAGGAGGGCCCCGTCCAGGTCGGCCCGTACCCGGCCGAGTTCGTCCGCATGGCCCACTCGATCCCCGACGCCGTCGCGGTCGTCCTCGATACGCCCGGCGGCCGGATCGTCCACACAGGGGACTACAAGGTCGACCACACGCCCGTCGACGGCTTCCGCACGGACGTCGGCCGGCTCGCCGAGATCGGCAACCGCGGCGTCGACCTTCTCCTCGGCGACTCGACGAACGCCGAGCGGCCCGGCGTGACCCCGTCGGAGCGCACCGTCGGCGAGGCGTTCCGCCAGATCGTGCCGCTGCTCTCCGGACGCGTCCTGATCGCGTCGTTCGCGTCGAATGTCCACCGGATGCAGCAGGCGATCGACGTCGCCGCCGAGACGGGCCGCAAGGTCTGCCCGATCGGCCGCTCGCTGCGCAAGAACCTGAACATCGCGAAGAGCCTCGGCTACGTGAACGTGCCGGACGACCTCGTCGTGCGCCCGGGCGAGCTCGCCGACCTCGCCCCCGACGAGACGATGATCCTCTGCACCGGCAGCCAGGGCGAGCCTCTGTCCGCGCTCGTGCGGATCGCCTACGGGGATCACCCGAACGTGAAGGTGCAGGAGGGCGACACGGTGATCATCTCGGCGAAGCCCGTGCCCGGGAACGAGCTCAAGGTGCACGACACGATCAACCGCCTCGCGAAGGCGGGCGCCGAGGTGCTGCACCAGGAGATCGCGCCTGTGCACGTCTCCGGGCACGGGAACTCCGAGGAGCTGCGGATGGTGCTCGGGCTCCTGCGACCCCGGTGCGTGATGCCCGTGCACGGCGAGTACCGGATGCTCGCCGCCCACGCCCGGCTCGCGCGAGACGCGGGCGTCCCCGCGCGCCAGATCGTGCTGGCCGAGAACGGGAGCGTCGTCGAGCTCGCCGATGGCGTCGTGGGCATCGTCGACCGCGCCCCGGCCGGCGTCGCGTTCGTCGACGGGCTCGAGGTGGGCGATCTCAAGGACGTCGTACTGCGCGACCGCCGGCATCTCGCGGAGGACGGCGTCGTGATCGTGGTCGCGACGATCGGCATCGAGAACGGCCGCGAGGCCGCCGCGCCCGAGGTGATTGCCCGCGGTCTGCCCGATCCCGAGCCGGTGCTCGACGAGGCCAGGGAAGAGGCCTTGCGCGTGCTCGAGCGCTGCCTGGCGGAGAACGTGAGCGAGCTGAAGCTCCTGCAGGAGCACCTCCACGACGCGCTCGGGCAGCTGATCCACGAGCGCACCGGCCGCCGGCCGATGATCCTGCCGATCGTCCTCGAGGTCTGACCCGCTTTCCGGCCGGGGCCGGCACTTGGGGAGGAGCCCGAAGCTCGCCCCCGAACTGGACCGGGTGGCGCGAGACCGGCGTCCCAGTCAGGCACGCTCCCGGGCGGCCTCCGCGCGCACGCGCGGTGGCGGCGCGCGGCGGGCGGCCCCCGAGCACCAGCATCCGGAGTTGATCGGCCTCGCGCTGCTCGCGCTCGGGCTGTTCCTGGCCGTCGTGCTCTGGCTCTCCTGGGACGGCGGCCTCGTCGGGCGCCTCGCCGACGACGGTCTCCGCATCCTCGCCGGCGGTGCCGCGGTGCTCCTGCCGGCGGGGCTGCTCGCCGTCGGCGGGCTACTCGTCGCACGCAGCCGGCTCGTCGATCTCCGCCCGTTTCGCACCGGCCTGCTCGTGCTCGGGCTCTCGCTGCTGGTCGCCTTCGGCGGCGGCCGCTTCGGCCTCGGCCCCGGCAGCCCGCCGAAGGGATCGCTCGACCCCGACCTGGTGCGCGAGCACGGGGGGGTCCTCGGCGGCGCCCTCTATGTCGTCCTCGGCAAGCTGCTCGGGGACACCGGCTACACGATCCTCGCGCTCTTCGGCCTCGTTGCGGGCGGCCTGCTCGTCACCGGCGCCTCGCTCGGCACACTGCTTCGCCACTCGGCCCGCGCCGGGGAGCGTGCGGCCCGCCACACCGCGCGCGTCGCGCGGCGCACCGTCGAGGCGGTCCAGTCGTCCTCCGTCACGTTGCCCGTGACGCGCCGGAGCGCTCCGGTTGACGGCGTCGTGCGGTACGGAGACGTGGTTGGAGCGGCGAGACCGGCAGCACCGCCCGCGCTTATCGACCAGCTCGAGCACGACCCGGAGCCGTCCGAGAGCGGCGAGGGGGAGGCCATCCCCGCGCTCCTGCTCGAAGAGCCGCCGCCCATCCCCGACGACACGCAGGAGCGCCTGTTCGAGCAGCCCGCCACGTCCGGCGACTACCGCCTGCCCGATGCCGGTGTCCTGCGGCGCTCGCGACCGACGAACGGGCAGCCGGCCCGGGCGGCGGAGCGAACGGCGGAGACGCTCGTCCAGACGCTCGCTCACTTCGGAATCGACGCGACCGTGATCGGTCAGGTCTCCGGGCCGCGCGTCACCCGCTACGAGTTGCAGCTCGCACCCGGCACGAAGGTCTCGAAGGTCTCCGCGCTGAAGGACGACCTCGCCTACGGGCTCGCCACCACCGAGATCCGCATCCTCGCTCCGATCCCCGGCAAGCAGGCCGTCGGCGTCGAGGTACCAAACGTGGCTCCGAACATCGTCACGCTCGGCGACATCTTCGCCGACCTGCCGGCCTCCGCGAGCCCGCTGTCGGTCTGGCTCGGGAAGGACATCTCGGGCGCGTCCGTCTGGGCCGACCTCGCCCGGATGCCCCACATCCTGATCGCGGGCACGACCGGCTCGGGGAAGTCCGGGTGCATCAACACGATGCTCTGCTCGATCCTCCTGCGCTCGACACCCGACGAGGTGCGGATGATCATGATCGACCCGAAGCGGGTCGAGCTGGGCCTGTACGAGTCGATCCCGCACTTGCTCACCCCGGTCGTTTCGAGCCCCAAGCGCGCGTCCGCGGTGCTCCTGAACGTGGTCGAGGAGATGGAGCGCCGCTACGAGCGGATGAGCCTCGCCCGGGCCCGCAACCTGCCCGAGCTGAACCGGACACTCGCGAAGCGCGGCCAGGCGACGCTGCCGTACCTGCTCGTCGTGATCGACGAGCTCGCCGACCTGATGATGGTCTCGCCCCAGGAGGTCGAGGACACCGTGATCAGGCTGGCGCAGAAATCCCGCGCGGTCGGAATCCACCTCGTGCTCGCCACGCAGCGCCCGTCCGTGGACGTGATCACGGGCATGATCAAGGCGAACGTGCCCTCGCGGATCGCGTTCGCCGTCTCGAGCCAGACCGACAGCCGGGTGATCCTGGACACGTCGGGGGCCGAGGCGCTGCTCGGCCAGGGCGACATGCTGTTCAAGCCGCTCGGCACGTCGCGTCTGCAGCGTGTCCAGGGCGCCTACGTCTGCGAGGAGGAGATCGCGCTGATCGTCGAGCAGTGCCGCCGCCAGCGCGCCCAGGAGCTCGACGAGTCGCTGCTCGAGCCGCCGGAGAGCGCTCGGGGCGCCGGCGACGACGACGAGGAAGACCTCGATCCCGACGAGGATCCCCTGCTCGCGCGGGCGATCGAGATTGTCGTGCAGACGCAGACCGCCTCCGTCTCCCTGATCCAGCGGCGGCTACGGGTCGGCTACACGCGAGCCGGGCGGCTGATCGACATGCTCGAGCGGCGTGGCGTCATCTCCGGCTACGAGGGATCGAAGCCGCGACGCGTGCTGGTCGGCGAGCACGAGCTCGACCGCGCCCTCACGTCGGTGCGGGAAGGTGTTCCAGGCTAGCGCCGCCTGGCCGGGCGAAGCCGCGGCCGGACGGTCTACAGTGGCCCGCGTGGGCAACGCGAAGGCGATCGGCGCGCTCCTCTTCGGTCTGCTCTCGCTCGCGCTCGTCGCCGCGGGGCTCGCCGTACCCAGGTTCGTCGCCGAGATCGAGGCGCTCGAGGCGCTCGTGGTCGTGCCCGGTGCGCTCGTGGCCGCGCTCGTCTCGATCGCGCTCGCCCGGCGCGCCCGGTTCGACTACCAGCGCTCGCTGGGGCGGATCGGCGGCGACGGCGTCGCGGTCGCCGCCCGGGTGATCAGCCTGGTGGCGCTGCTCGCGTGCCTGACAATCGCCCTCGCCGTCGGAGTCTTCGCGATCCTCGCCCTGGTGCTCGACTGAGGACGCGGGTCTACAATCGGGGTCCGCGTGTTCGAGATCGGCAGCAGCCTCCGTGACGCGCGAGTCCGCCAGGGTCTCGACGTCGCCGACGTCGAGGCGGAGACGAAGATCCGCTCGAAGTACATCCGCGCGCTCGAGGACGAGCGATTCGACCTCCTGCCCGGTGACGCCTACGTCAAGGGGTTCCTGCGTACGTACGCTGACCGCCTCGGTCTCGACGGGCAGCTGTACGTCGACGAGTACAACGCGCGGTTCGCGCTCTCCGCGGAGCCGGTGCTGTCCCCGCGCCCGCGCCGCAAGGCGCGGAACGCGAGGCTCGAGTCGAACGCGGTGCTGGTCGCGCTCGCGGGCATCGTCGCCGTGACCGTCCTCGTGATCGCGGCGTGGCAGCTCGGATCGTCCACGGACGGTGAGCCCGGCACCGTACCGGTGGGAACGAGCGGGGCGGTCGAGACGGGCACGGCAGAGCTTCCGACCACGACGGCCCCGGTCGCCACGACCGCCGAGGACGCAGAGCCGCTCGTCGAGCTCAGGATCACGGCCGTCGAAGGCCGGTCGGTGGTCGAGGTGCGCCGGGGCACGCAGACCGGCGAGCTCCTGTTCGAGGGAACGATGTACCGCGACGAGAGCGAGGAGTTCTCCGGCAAGCGCCTCTGGGTGCGCGCCACGAAGGCGGAGCACCTCGACCTCTCGCTCGACGGCGTGCCCGTGACAGGCCTCGAGCTCGCGGGTCCGGTGCTGCTCAGGGTGACCGCCGAGGGCGTGGTCAGCGTCGGAGCGCCCTGACCGCGTGCGGATGCGTCCTCGCGCCGTCGTCGTCGTCAGCGGCTCGGAGCTCGCCCGGGGGCAACGACGCGACCTCAACGGGCCCTACCTCGCCGCCGAGCTGCAGCGGCTCGGCCTCGACCCGGCCCGGATCGTGCTCGTCGGCGATCGCCCCGACGAGCTGGCGGCCGCCCTCCGCGAGGGGCTCGCCGCCGACGTCTGCATCGCGACGGGCGGGCTCGGCCCGACTCACGACGACCGAACGGTCGAGCTGCTCGCCCACGCGACGGGGCGTTCGCTCGCCGTCGACCCGGCGCTCGCCCGCGAGATCGAGGACGTCTCGCGCCGGTATGCCGAGCGACTCCGCCGCCCCTACTCCGACTTCGCGCCCGGCGTGCGCAAGCAGGCCTCGTTGCCGACCGGCGCGATCTCGCTCGGCCTGGCCGGGACGGCGCCGGGCGTGCTGCTCGAGCACGACGGACGGATCGCGATCGCGCTCCCGGGGCCGCCCGGCGAGCTACGCCGCCTCTGGCCGCTCGCCGTCGCCCACCCAGCCTTCCGCGCCCTGATCGCCCGCGCTCGCCCCAGGGAGCACCGTGTGCTGCGCTTCTTCGGGCCGGGCGAGTCGGTCGTCGCCAGCGTCCTCGACGATGCGGGCGGCGAGGGGGACGGGGTGGAGGTGACGGTCTGCGCCCGCGAGCTCGAGATCCACGTCGATCTCTACGTGGAGGAGGAGGGGCGCACGCGCGCGGGCGAGCTCGAGCGCGCGCTGCGGGAGCAGTTCGGCGAGTACCTGTTCGCCGAGGACGAGCGGCCCGTGGCGGCAATGGTGATCGAGCTCGCGCGCGCCGCGGGGCTGCGGCTCGCAACGGCCGAGTCGTGTACCGGCGGCTTGCTCGGCGCGGCACTCACCGACGTCCCCGGAGCCAGCGCGGTCTACCTCGGCGGCGTGGTCGCGTACGCGAACGGAGTCAAGGCGGCGCAACTTCGCGTCCCGGGCGACCTGCTCGAGCGCCACGGGGCCGTGTCCGCCCAGGTCGCCGCCGCGATGGCGGAGGGCGCCCGCGCGGCTCTCGGGGCCGACGTGGCCGCGGCCGTGACTGGGATCGCCGGACCCGGCGGGGCGACCCCCGGCAAGCCGGTCGGACTCGTCCACGTCCACGTCGCGACTCCGCAGAGTGGCGAGGCACGGCGGCTCGAGCTCCCCGGCGACCGCGACGCCGTGCGCGAGCGGGCGTGCGCGGCGACGCTTCACCTCCTGCGGCACGTTTTGGCACGGTCCCGCGCGGACCACGTGTGATCTTCGCTGCTAGCGTGGAGAGCGATGATCACCTGCGCCTGTTCTTCGGGTTACCGCTCCCGGTGCCCTACGCCGAGGCTCTGGCCGCCTGGGCTACGAGTTCCCTGCGCGGCGCACGCGGCGTCCGCGTGTTGCCGCCGGAGCAGCTGCACGTCACGCTCGCGTTCCTCGGCGGCCGGTCCGCAGCCGAGCTGCCCGCGCTTCGAGCGGCGCTCGCGGAGGCGGCGGGGGGGACGGAGAGACCCGTGCTGACGCCGCGGCGCTACCGCGAGACCCAACGCGTCGGGATGATCGTCTTCGACGACGCCGGCGGGCGGGCGAGTGCCCTTCAGGCGCGCCTCGCCGTCCTGCTCGAGCGGCTCGGCGCCTACTCACCGGAGCGCCGCGCGTGGCTGCCGCACGCAACCGTGGCCCGCTTCGGCGACCGCCCCGGCCTGCGGACGCCGCTTCCCGAGCTGGGCGCGGTCAGTCCGTCCGAAGCGGCCCTCTATCATTCGGTGCTGCGGCCTGGCGGGGCGCAGTACCAGATCGTTGACGCGGCTGCCCTAGGAGGTTGACGTTGGACCGCCAGCAAGCTCTCACCGCCGCTCTCGGCCAGATCGAGCGGCAGTACGGCAAGGGGTCGGTCATGCGCATGTCCGACCAGGCGAATGAGGCCATCCCGGCCGTCTCCACAGGGTGCCTGTCGCTCGATCTCGCGCTCGGGATCGGCGGCCTCCCTCGCGGCCGGATCGTGGAGATCTTCGGGCCGGAGTCCTCCGGCAAGACGACGCTCGTCTACCACGTGATCGCGGAGGCGCAGCGGCTCGGCGGGATCTGCGCGTTCATTGACGCCGAGCACGCGATGGATCCCGCGTACGCCCGGCGGATCGGCGTGAACATCGACGACTTGCTCGTCTCGCAGCCCGACAACGGCGAGCAGGCGCTCGAGATCGCCGAGCTGCTCGTCCGCAGCGGCGCCGTCGACGTCGTCGCCGTCGACTCGGTAGCGGCGCTCACGCCGAAGGCGGAGATCGAGGGAGAGATGGGCGACAGCTTCGTCGGAATGCAGGCCCGCCTGATGAGCCAAGCGCTGCGCAAGCTGGCCGGCACCCTCAACCGCACCGGCACCGTGTGCATCTTCACGAACCAGCTCCGCGAGAAGATCGGCGTCATGTTCGGCAGCCCCGAGACGACGACCGGCGGTCGCGCGCTCAAGTTCTACTCGTCGATCCGCCTCGACGTGCGCCGGATCGAGACCCTCAAGGAGGGCGTGGAGGCGATCGGCAACCGCACCCGGGTGAAGGTCGTGAAGAACAAGGTGGCCCCGCCGTTCAAGCAGGCGGAGTTCGACATCATCTACGGGGAGGGCATCTCCTGGGAGGGCTCGATCCTCGACGTCGGCCTCGACCAGAAGCTCGTGCAGAAGTCGGGCTCGTACTTCAGCTTCGGCGAGGAGCGGCTCGGCCAGGGGCGCCAGAACTCGATCGCCTTCCTGCGCGAGCACCCGGACGTCGCGGACGCGATCGTACGGCGGATCCAGGACGGGGCCGCGGGCCGGGTCGTGTCGGCCCGACTCGACGCGGCGAGGATCGAGCCGGCTGCGCGGGAGCCCGTCGAGGAAGAGGTCGCAGAGGTCGCGTGAGGGAGACCGGCGGCCGCGCTGGCGCTCTCGAGCTCGCCGCAGCCGCGCTCGCCCGTCGTGACCTCTCCGCTGCCGCGCTCGAGGAGCGGCTGCTGCGGGCAGGTGCCGACCCCGGAGCCGCCCGGGCGGCCGTCAACCGCCTGGCGGCCCTCGGAGCGATCGACGACGCCCGCCTCGCCACGGTACGCGCCTCGCGGCTCGCGGCTCGCGGCTACTCGAACTCGGCGATCGAGGAGCGCCTCGGCGCCGAGGGCCTCGCCCGACCCGAGCTCGAGGCTGCGCTGGCCAGACTTGAGCCGGAGTCGGCGCGTGCCCGAAGGGTCGCCGCCGGCGCCCCCGGGCGGTCACCGCGGGAACTCGCGGCGGCCCTCTCCCGCCGCGGCTTTCCCGCGGAGGTGCTCGAGGCGGTGCTGAGCCCGCTGGACGGCGGCGGCGACGCGGAGCTAGGATGACGGTCACCACCCCGTCACTTCTGCCTCCAAGGGGCACGGCACCCGCCCGATCGGTGTTCAGAACGACACAGGCATGAGCAACCAAAGAGCGATCGCAGGCAAGCCGCGGACCACGAGGTCGCGCCCGGCTTCTCGCTGACGTCGCCACCGCGCCTCCCGGGCTCGCGTGCCCGGGCGTCGATCGGCCGGACAGCCGTTCCTACGGAGCATGGACGTAGGAGCACACAATGCTATTAGCCGTAGGGATCCTGATCGGCCTGGCCATCGGGCTGCTCGGGGCGTACGCGATCGCTCGCGTGGTCTTCGCGGCGCGCATCGCCGCCGCTCGCAGCGAGAGCGAAGCCGTCCTCGCGGATGCCCGGCGGGACGCCGAGGCGATCCAGCGGGAAGCCCAGGTCGAGGCACGGGAGCAGGCGGTCCGACTCCGCGCCGAGATCGACGAGGAGCTACGCGACCGCCGGGCCGAGATCATCAAGATCGAGGAGCGCGTCCTCGAGAAGGAAGAAGCGATCGACGAGAAGCTGCGCGACCTCGACCGCCGCGAGCAGGCGCTCGCTGAGCGCGAAGCCGGCGTGGTCCGGGCCGAGGAGCTGGCCGACCAGGCCCGCGCCGAGCAGGTCGCAGAGCTCGAGCGGCTCTCGCGGATGACCGCGAACGAGGCCCGCCAGGAGCTCCTGACGCGCTCGGAGGAGCTCGTGCGCCACGAGCTCGCGCGGATGGTGCGCCAGCTCGAGGAGGAGGCCCAGAGCGAGGCGAAGCAACGGGCGCGGAACCTCGTCGCGGACGCGCTCCAGCGGGTCGCCGCGAGCCATGCCGCGGAGACCACGGTCTCGCTCGTCCAGCTCCCGTCGGACGACATGAAGGGGCGCATCATCGGCCGCGAGGGCAGGAACATCCGGGCGCTCGAGAACCTGACCGGGGTCGAGTTCATCATCGACGACACCCCGCAGGCGGTGGTGCTGTCCTCGTTCGACGGCATGCGCAGGGAGATCGCGAAGCTCACGCTCGGGAAGCTCGTCGAGGACGGTCGGATCCATCCGTCCCGGATCGAGGAGATGTACTACCTATCGAAGGCGGAGGTCGAGGAGCACGTCCGCCAGGCCGGCGAGCAGGCCGTGTTCGAGGCCAACTGCGGGAAGCTGCACGATGAGCTGGTCAAGGTGCTCGGCCGGCTGCGCTACCGGACGAGCTACGGTCAGAACGTCCTCAAGCACTCGCTCGAGGTCGCGCACCTAGCCGGGGTGATGGCTGCCGAGCTCGGCGTCAGCGTCAAGACCGCGAAGCGGGCCGCACTGCTCCACGACCTCGGTAAGGCGATGACTCACGAGGTGGAAGGCCCGCACGCCGCCATCTCCGCCCAGCTCGCGCGCAAGTACGGCGAGTCGCCGCAGGTCTGCCACGCGATCGAGGCCCATCACTACGAGGTCCAGCCGGAGAGCGTCGAGGCCGTGCTCGTGATCGCCGCCGACGCGATCTCGGCCTCCCGTCCGGGAGCGCGTGGCGAGAGCCTCGAGCACTACATCAAGCGGCTCGAGAATCTCGAGCGGATCGCAGCGCAGAAGAAGGGCGTCGAGCGAGTGTTCGCGCTCCAGGCGGGCCGCGAGATCCGGGAGATGGTCACGCCAGCGGAGGTCGACGACGACACCGCCGTCCTGCTCTCGCACGAGATCGCGCGCGAGATCGAGAGCCAGCTCGAGTACCCGGGTCAGATCAAGGTGACGGTGATCAGGGAGAGCCGCGCGGTCGAGATCGCCAAGTAGCGGCGAGACTCGTCCCGCCCGGGCGCTGTGCCCGCCGCGGCCACGCGGAGACCTGGCGGATCGCCCGGAGTCCGGCGGCTACCATGACCGCGCATGAGGCGCTACCACGTGACGACGTTCGGCTGCCAGATGAACAGCCACGACTCCGAGCGGATCAAGGGCCTGCTCGAAGAGCTCGGTCTGGGGGAGGCCCCCACCCAGGCCGAGGCGGACGTGATCGTGTTCAACACCTGCACGGTGCGCGAGAAGCCCGACCGGCGGCTCGCCGCGCACCTCGCCCAGGCGCGCGCGCTCAAGCAGCGCGACCGTGACCGCGTGATCGCGGTCGGCGGCTGTCTGGCCGAAGCTCAGAAGGAGCGCCTGTTCGAGCTCTACCCGTTCGTCGACGTTGCGTTCGGCCCTGGCTCGATCCCGCATCTGGCGGAGTGGATCGGCGCGGGCGGGCTCGCCCCCCGTGGTCGGTTCGCGGAGTGGGGCACGTTCGCCGGCGACCTTCCGGCTCGACGTGAGCGGCCGTTCCAGGCGTGGGTGCAGATCTCGACCGGCTGCAACTCCGTCTGCTCCTACTGCATCGTCCCCGCCGTCCGCGGCCGCGAGCGTAGCCGGCCGCCCGGCGACGTGCTCGCGGAGGTCGATTCGCTCGCCCGCGACGGCGTTCGCGAGGTGACGCTGCTCGGCCAGAACGTCAACTCCTACGGGCGTGACCTCGGGGCCGCCGCCGGCGTCGAGTTCGGCGCTCTCCTGCGCTCCGTCGCCGCGGTCCCCGGCATCGAGCGGGTGCGGTTCACGAGCCCCCATCCCAAGGACTTCCGCGAGCCGGTGATCCGCGCGATGGCGGAGTGCGACGCCGTCTGCGAGCACGCGCACCTGCCCGCTCAGTCGGGCTCGACGCGGATCCTGAAGGCGATGCGGCGTACGTACGGACGCGACCGCTACCTGGCCCTCGCCGGGCGGCTCCGTGCCGCGGTCCCCGATCTCGCGCTCACCACCGACCTGATCGTCGGCTTTCCCGGTGAGACAGCTGACGACTTCGAGCAGACGGTGACGCTCGTCGAGGAGGTGGGCTTCGACGGCGCGTTCACGTTCGTGTTCAGCCCCCGGGCGGGCACGGAGGCTGCGACGTTGCCGGGGCAGGTGCCCGCGGAGGTGAAGGTCGCGCGGGTCGAGCGGCTGATCGAAGTCGTCCAGCGGGTCGCAGCCGAGCGCAACGCACAACGGGTCGGGCTCGTCGAGGAGGTGCTGGTGGAGGGCCCGAGCCGGACCGACCCCGCGCTCGTGCGCGGTCGCACGCGCCGGAATCAGACGGTCAACTTCGCGGGGCCGGCCGGCGCCGGCGAGCTCGTCTTCGTCCGGATCGAGGCAGCCACCTCGACGACGCTCCGGGGGACCCGGGACGCGTTCGTTCGCGCCTGAGCGCCCGCAGGCTTTCGTGCCGACTCCGGGACGGATTCGTCACGATCGTCCACACACCCGCGCGATCCTCGGCGCTAGGCTCGTGGCAGGGAGGCGGGCGGGCGACCCCCATTCCCATCGGGAGCGCCGGGTGGCTGCATGACCCGCTCGCCGCTCGTAATCGGGATCTTCGGGCCGACCGCCTCGGGCAAGAGCGCGGTTGCCGAGGGGGTCGCGGAGCGGCTCGGGGGTGAGGTCGTCTCCGCCGACTCGATGCAGGTCTACCGTGGCTTGCCGATCCTGACGAACCAGCCCGCGCGCCCGACGCGGCTGGTGGCGATCTGGGACCTGGACCACGAGGCGTCGGTGGGGGAGTTCGCCCGACTCGCTCACGCGGAGATCGACGGACTGCTCGCCGGAGGCCTGACGCCGATCGTGGCCGGCGGCACAGGTCTCTACTTCCGGGCGGCGCTGGCCGAGCTCGAGCTGCCGCCGGCGCCGACCCCCGGCGCGCGGGAACGCTGGGAGGCCCTGTACGACCTGCTCGGCGGGGAGGTGACACACCGGCGGCTGGCGGGTGTAGACGAGGCGGCTGCGCGCGCGATCCACCCGAACGACCGCCGCCGGGTCGTCAGAGCGCTCGAGCTCGCCGAGTCGGGCCGCTCGCTGCGGCCCGACGCGGATCGCCTCTGGGGGGCGGGGACACGTCAGCCGACGCTCGTTGCGACGCTCGACGTCCCGCCGGCCGTGCTGACCAGCCGGATCGAGGAGCGCACGCGGCGGATGTTCGAGCTCGGCGTGGCCGAGGAGGCGCGCCGCGCCCTCGCAGCGCCGCTGTCGCGCACCGCCAGGCACGTGATCGGGGTCGAGGAGGCGGCCGCGCTTCCACGCGACGAGGCGATCGCCGCGATTGTCGCTCGCACCCGCCGCTACGCCGCCTACCAGCGCAAGTGGCTCCGGCGCATCCCGGGCGCTGTTAGCCTTGCCGCCGACCGCCCGCCGGGCGAGCTCGCCGATGAGATTCTCGAAATGGCACGGGCTCGGCAACGCGTACCTGCTCGTCGAGCGGGCTGATGCGGGCCGCCCGCTCGATCCCGCAACCGTGCGCCGCCTCTGCGACCCGGCGATCGGCGTCGGCTCGGACGGTGTTCTCGAGATCGTGGCCGTCGACGGGGCGCGGGCCGAGCTCGTGATCTGGAATCCGGACGGCTCGACTGCGGAGCTGTCCGGGAACGGCACCCGGATCGCGGCGCGGTGGCTGGCGGGAAGGGCCGGCGCCGCGGAGGTCGAGGTGGTCGTGGGGCCGCGCATCGTGCGCGCGCGGATGCGCGGCGAGCTGCTCGTCGAGACCGGGCTCGGACCGGTCGAGGCCGGGCCGGCCGAGAACGTCGACGTGGACGGCGAGCGAGTCGAGCTGACGCCGGTGTCGGTCGGAAACCCGCATGCGGTCGTGCGCCGCGAGCCCGAGCGGGCCGAGCTGCTCCGCCTCGGGCCGCTGCTCGAGCGCCACCCGCGGTTCCCCGGGCGCACGAACGTGCAGCTCGCGCGCGTCGACGGGCCGCACGACGTGACCGCCGCGGTGTGGGAGCGGGGGGCCGGCGAGACCCCGGCGTCAGGGACGAGCGCCTGCGCGGTGGCGGCCGCCGCGATCGCCTGGGGCGCCTGCGAGAGCCCCGTCACGGTCCACCTGCCGGGCGGCGACCTCGTGGTGTCGATCGACTCCGGCGGCGACGCCACGCTCGTCGGGCCCGCCGAGGAGATCTGCCGCGGCGAGCTGGCGCCGGCGTTTCATACCGCCACGCCGTAGCTTCGCAACGCATCGTTGAGGCTGACCTTGAGATCGGTGGCCGCGCTCCGCTGCCCGATGATCAGAGCGGCCGGAAGCTGGTAGGTGCCGGCTGGAAACTCCTTCGGCCGCGTGCCGGGGACGACCACTGAGCGGGGCGGCACATGACCACGGTGCTCGACCGGCTCCGGGCCGGTGACGTCGATGATCGGCGTCGACGCGGTCAGGACCACGTTCGCGCCGAGCACGGCCTCAGCGCCGACATGGACGCCCTCGACCACGATGCAGCGCGAGCCGACGAATGCACCGTCCTCGATCACGACGGGCGTCGCCTGCGGCGGCTCGAGCACACCCCCGATCCCGACGCCCCCCGAAAGGTGGACGTCCGCGCCGATCTGGGCGCAGGACCCGACCGTCGCCCAGGTATCGACCATCGTCCGCGGCCCGACCCAGGCCCCGATGTTGACGTAGCTCGGCATCAAGACGACGCCCTCGGACAGGAACGAGCCGTAGCGGGCGACGGCGGGGGGAACGACGCGCACGCCGAGCTCGGCGACGTTCCGCTTCAGCGGGACCTTGTCATGGTAGGTGAAGGGGCCGAGCTCGACCGTCTCCGACTGGCGCAAACGGAAGTAGAGCAGAATCGCCTTCTTGACCCACTCGAGCGCGACCCACCCCGCCTCGGCGGGCACCGCGACCCTGACCACCCCCTCGTCGAGCAGGCGGATCGTCTCGTCCACGGCCGCGGCGCGTCGCGCTGCCTGCGCCGCCGGCAGCTCCCAGAGCTCGCCGATCTCTCGCTCGAGCGCGGCCAGGTCGGTCACAGGGCCTCCTCCATGATCTCGGCCGCCAGGCGGCATTCCTCCTCGGTCGGGACCAGCGCGAAGCGCACGTACCCCTCCCCCGACGGGCCCAGGTACGCGCCCGGCGCGACCACGACGCCGCGCTCGAGCAGCCGCGCCGCGAAGCCCTCGGAGGTCTCGCCGGCCGGCACCTCGACCCACAGGTACATCGTCGCGCGAGCCCCGGCCACCCGCAGCCCCACCCGCTCGAGGGCACCGAGCAGGAGCTCGCGCTTTCGTCCGTAGCGCGCCCGGGCATCGCGGACGTGCTCCTCGTCGCCCCAGGCGGCGATCGCGGCCCGCTGCACGAACTCCTGCGGCGCGGTGCCGACCGTGGGCCGGTAGAGGCGCAGCGTTCCGATCACCTCGGGGCTCGCGGCGACGAAGCCGGAGCGGTAGCCGGTCATCGAGGAGCGCTTGCTGAGGCTGTTGAAGACAACCACCCGTTCCCGTGCCTCCGCCTGCAGCGCCGAGACCGGCGGCTCGTCGAACCAGAGCTCGCTGTAGGCCTCGTCGGACGCCACCAGGAAGTCATGCTCGGCGGCGAGCGCAGCGAGGCGGTCGTGGAGGGAGAGCGGACACGTCGCGCAGGTGGGGTTGTTCGGGTAGTTGATCCAGACGAGTGCCGCACGCCGCCAGACCTCCGGCCCGACCGCATCGAGATCGGGGAGGAACGCGTTCCGCTCGAGCAAGGGGAGTTGCAGCACCTCCGCGCCCGCGAAGCGGGCGCCGCGGGCAGCCACGGGGTAGCCCGGCTCCGTTGTCACGACCAGGTTCTTCCCGCGGCCGGGGTCGAGCGCGACCTGGGCGAAACCGAAGATCGCCTCCTTCGCGCCGAGCGTCGGGATCAGCTCCCGCTCCGGGTCGACCTCGACCCCGAACCGGCGGCTCAGCCAGCCGGCGATCGCCTCCCGCAGCTCCGGCAGGCCCTGGGCACGCGGGTACTCCATCGTCTCTCGCACGCCCGCGACCAGAGCCTCGCGGATGAAGGCCGCCGTCGGCTCCCGGGGATCGCCCATGCCGAAGTCGATCACGTGGCAACCGCGCGCGCGAAGACGCTGCTTCGCCTCGTCCAGACGCGCGAACGGGTAGGTACCGAGCTCGTCGAGAATCGGGGAGCGCGGCACCGCTACGCTTCCGCCCCGGCGAGGAACCGGCGGAGCGCGTCGAACGTCCGAACGAGCGAGGAGATCGCGACGCGCTCGTCGCGGCGGTGGGCGTAGCGCGGTGCGCCCGGCCCGAGGTTGACCGCGTCGACGCCCTCCTCGGTGAACTGGGCAACCGGGGTCCACGCCTGCTTCGGCTCGAGCGCGAGCCCCGTCAGCTTGTGCAGCCGCTCGAGGAGGGGCGACCCGGTCGCGACACGCCCGGCGGGAGAGGTGCTCGTGATCTCGAGCTCACCGGCGCCGCCGACGAGCGCCGCCAGCCGCTGCTCGGCCTGGGCGACGGTGAGATCGGGGGGGAAGCGGTAGTTGAGGCGGCAGGCAACGAGGTCGGGGACGACGTTGTCGGCGACGCCGCCTTCGATCCGGGTCACGCTCAAGACCTCGGTGAAGACGAGCCCGCCGACCTCGACCGGACGCGGTGGGATCCGCGTCAGCGGGTAGAGGCCCTCCACGGCCGCCGTGATCGCATTCACGCCCGTCCACGGCCGGGCCGAGTGGGCGCTCTCGCCGCGAAACGTGAGCGTCGCGTTCAGGTTCCCGAGGCAGCCCGCCTGGATCGTGTTGTCGGTCGGCTCGAGCACGACCGCGAGCTCGGCCTCCCGCAGCTCCGGGCAGGCCGCGAAAACGTGGGGGAGAGGGCTCTCGCTCGCAGCGAGCTCCTCCCGGGCGAAGAAGAGGAGCCCGACGTCGACCGCTAGCTGCGGCCGCTCCGCGTCGATCCAGGTCGCCAACTCGAGCATGACGGACAGCCCGCCCTTCATGTCGGCGGCGCCCAGCCCGACCACCTCGCCCGCCTCGATCCGGCCGGGGAGGTTGTCCTGGGCCGGCACCGTATCGAGGTGGCCGGCGAGAACCACGAGCGGCCTGCCGGCGTTGCGGCGGGTCGTGTAGAAGAACCCCTCGCCGTCGGCGAAGCGCTCATCGAAGGAATCGCGCGGAACGGCTGCGGCGACGATCCCGGCCAGACGGGCCTCGTCGCGGCTCACCGAGGGGATGTCGACGAGCGCGAGCGTGCGCTCCGCGAGGCGCCGGGCCAGGGCGACGTCGGTCATGGCCCCAACTCTAGTCCCGGCCCCGCACCCGAGATCCGGCGAAGGAGCGGCATAATCCGATGTGTGACGCAGCACCAGCCCGACCCCGCGCCGGGGGCGGAGCCCGAGCGGGGCTTCCTCGTCGCCGTGATCGCGCCCGAGACCGACGAGGCCGAGGAGCTGGCCGAGGCGCGCGAGCTGATGCGGACCGCGGGCGTCGAGATCGTCGGCGAGCTCGTGCAGCGCCGGCCCCGCCCCGACCCGCGGACGTACGTCGGCAAGGGCAAGCTCGAGGAGCTGATGGCACGCGTGCCCGAGGCCCGCAGCGAGTCCGTCGTCGTCGACGACGAGCTCGACCCGAGCCTGCAGCGGCGCCTCGAGGACGCGCTCGGCCTGCGGGTCGTCGACCGCACGCAGCTCATCCTCGACATCTTCGCCCAGCACGCCCGCACCGCCGAGGGGAAGCTCCAGGTCGAGCTCGCCCAGCTCGAGTACAACCTGCCGCGAATGCGCGGCCTGGGGCGGCACCTCGAGCGCCTCGGCGGCGGCATTGGCACGCGGGGCCCCGGGGAGTCCCAGCTCGAGACCGACCGGCGGCTCGCCCGCCGGCGCGTCGCGCTCCTGCGCCAGCGCCTGCGGGCGCTCGAGCGCCAGCGCGACACGCAGCGCGCGGCGCGCAAGCGGGCCGACACGCCTCTCGTCGCCCTGGCCGGGTACACGAACGCGGGCAAGTCGACGCTCCTGAACGCCCTGACCGACGCGTCGGTTTCCGTCGACGATCGCCTCTTCGAGACTCTCGACCCCACGACCCGCGCCTTCGAGCACGACGGCCGCCGCTACCTCGTGACCGACACCGTCGGCTTCATCAGACGTCTGCCCCACCAGCTCGTGCAGGGCTTCGCGGCGACGCTCGAGGAGACGCTCGGCGCCGACCTCGTCCTCCACGTCGCAGACGCCTCCGGACCGGACGACCGGCTCGCCGAGCAGCTCGCTGCGGTCGAGAGCGTGCTCGCTGAGATCGGCGCGGCGGAACTGCCCCGCGAGCTCGTGCTCAACAAGGCCGATCTGCTCGATCCGCTCGCACGCCGCCGCCTGCGCAACCGCTTTCCCGGCGCGTTGCTCGTCTCCGCGCGGAGCGGAGAGGGGCTCGACGCGCTCAGGAACCGGATCGCCGAGCGATTCGCGCAGCGCTTCGAGGCGGTCAGGCTGCTGATCCCGCACACCGACGGCGCCAGGCTCGCGGAGCTCTACAGCCTCGGCGCCCCGATCGAGGAACGGCAGGACACCCCCGAGGGCGTGCTCGTGCTCGCGCGCCTGCCACGGCCGGATCTGCCCCGCTACGCGCGCTACCTGGTGGCGGAGGCGGCCGCTCCATCCGCCCGCCTGCGCCGGTGACCCGGCTTCACGTGCTCCGCCTGAGGCCCGAAGCGCGCTTGCCGGCCCGCGCCTACCCCGGCGACGCCGGGCTCGATCTCTCGACCTGCGAGCGGGTCGAGCTTCTCCCGGGCGAGCGCGCGCTCGTGCCCACCGGGATCGCCGTCGCCGTACCGGAGGGATACGCGGGCTTCGTCCAGCCTCGCTCGGGCCTCGCCGCTCGCCACGGCGTCACGATCGTGAACTCCCCGGGCCTGATCGACTCGGGCTACCGGGGCGAGGTGAAGATCGTGCTGCTCAACACCGATCGGGAACGTACGTTCGTGGCGGAGGTGGGGGAGCGGGTCGCCCAGCTCGTCGTGCTGCCGGTTCCCACGCTCGAGCTCGTGGAGTCGGACGAGCTCCCGGACAGCCACCGCGGGGAGCGCGGCTTCGGCTCGTCGAGAACCTGATGGAGCCGCGCATCCGCGTGTCGGCGCTCTTGCGCCGGGGCGACCGGATCCTCCTCTGCCGTCACGAGAAGGCGGGCCGCGACCACTGGCTCCTGCCCGGTGGCGGCGTCAACGGCGGGGAGACACTCATCCGCGCGCTCCAGCGGGAGCTGACCGAGGAGCTCGGGATCGAGGAGGACCTGCCGCTCGAGGGACCGATCGCGCTGGTCGAGTCGATCAGCCCGCACCCCGCCCGTCCGAAGCACGTCGTCCACGTCGTGTTCGCGGGCTACCTCGGCGAGCGCTCGCTCGAGGCGGTGACGTCGAGCGACGCCGCAGTTCGCGGCCACCGCCTGTTCGATCGCCACGAGCTCGGGGAGATCTCGCTGCACCCGCCGATCCAGCGCTTCCTGCGCCGCTGGGAGCCGGGCGACCCCGTCGTCTACCTCGGCTCCATGTGGGCGCCGTAGCCGTCTAGTCGCGACGGCCCCCGCGCGCCCGCGCCCGGCCGGCCGCGACCGAGTGCGCCGCGGCCTCGAGCCCGTCCTCCAGGGAGACGAGCTCGGGCGGCGCCCCCAGCGCGTGCGTCAGCGCCTCGCGCAGGAGCCAGTCGGCCAACCACGGGTTGCGGGGCAAGAGCGGCCCGTGCAGGTACGTCCCGACGACGCGTCCCGCGCGGCATCCCTCGCCACCGTCCTCGCCGTTGTTGCCGAATCCGCGGACGACCCGCCCGAGCGGCAGCGCGCCGTCGTCCAGGAACGTCCGCCCGGCGTGGTTCTCGAAGCCGGCGATCGTCCGCCGCTCGCCCCCGTCGAGCTCGCACTCGAGCAGGATGTCCCCGATCATCCGCCGCTCGCCCGCCACGGTGAAGTGGGGGAGGAGACCCACTCCCCGAAGCTCGACGCCGCCGCGATCGCGGTAGAAACGCCCGAGCAGCTGGTAGCCGCCGCAGACGGCGAGCAGCGCCGCCCCGGACGCGACCGCATCGGCCAGGGCGGCACCCTTCGCGGCCAGATCGGCGGCCACGAGCGCCTGCTCGCGGTCCTGTCCGCCCCCGATGTAGACCAGATCGACGCCGCCGGGTACCGCAGCGCCGAGCCCGACCGGGAGGTACTCGAAGCCGATCCCCCGCCAGGCCGCGCGCCGCTCGAGCACGGCAATGTTGCCGCGGTCGGCGTAGATGTTCAGATGCTCGGGGTACAGATGTGCGACTCGGACGCGCACGGGCATGGAACGATACCGGCGTGGCCCAACCGCTCCGCTCCGCGGCGAACGAGCTGCGCGCCGCCCGCCGCGCGTTGCGAGGCAGGACCCCGTCGCTCCGGGGCGCGCTGGCGCCGCTCGATGAGCGGATCGTCTTTGTCGTCGGCAGCCCCCGCTCCGGGACCACGTTCCTCGCCGGCGCCGTCGGCGGCTGCCCGGGTTTCGTCGACCTCGGCGAGGTGGCCACGCTGAAGGCGGCCATCCCCGCGCTCGCCCGGATGGCGCCCGCCGCCGCGGCGCCCGTGGTCCGGCGGATGCTGGGGCGCACGCGCCGGCTCGGGCTCGCGGGTGGGCTGCGCGCGGTCGAGCAGACACCCGAGGTCGGGTTCGTCGGCGCCGCGGCGGCGCTCGCGTTCCCCGAGGCGCGGTTCCTGCACATCGTCCGGGACGGGCGGGACGTCGCCTGCTCGCTCGTCGAGCGAGGCTGGCTCAGCGCGGGCCGGAGCGGCCGCGACGACGCCGGCCTGCCCTACGGGGCGGCCGCCCGCTTCTGGGTCGAGCCCGAGCGCGGGGCCGAGTTCGAGCGGGCGAGCGACATTCGCCGCGCCGCCTGGGCCTGGCGCCGCTACGTCGAGGCTGCTCGCGCGCTCGGCCACCGGTCGCTCGAGCTTCGCTACGAGTGCCTCGCGGCCGATCCGGGCAGCGTGGCCGGGGCGGTAGCGGCGTTTCTCGGCGAGCCCGCCGGGCCGCTCGAGCGGGCCCTGGGAGCGGTGCGAGACACGTCGATCGGCAGGTACCGCCACGAGCTCTCGCGTGGCGAGCTCGCCGAGGTGGAGGAGGAGGCAGGCGAGCTGCTCACAGCCCTCGGCTATTTGCACTAGGGCCAGGGTGATCTATCCTTCTTGTGGTCGGGGATGGAACGCAAGCAGCAGGCGGCGCTCGCGCGAATCGACGAGGAGGCCCTCGCCGCGTTCCGGGCCGGACTGCGCCGCCGCTACACCGACAGCCAGATCCTGGCCGAGCTCCGGGCCTGCGCACGGAGGCTCGGGCGCTCGCCGACGATGCGCGAGTTCGACGCGGATACCGACACGCCGTTGCACTCGCAGACGGTGGTCGACCGCTTCGGAAGCTGGAATGCGGCCAAGCGCCAGGCCGGGCTCGTCCCGCGACGCTTCACGACCAGGGCCGATCTCCTGCGGCTCCTGCGCGAGCTGGGCGAGGAGCTCGGGCGAGCTCCGACCTCCCGCGACCTCGAGGCGCGCCGGGGGCGGATGCCCTCCAAGTCCCTGTACTGGCACACGTTCGGCTCGCTCAAGGCCGCGCTGCGCGAGGCTGGCTTCGATGTACCCGTGGGGGAGGAGAGGCTCGAGCGGGCCGTGGAGCAGGGCGCCCGGATCGCTCTCTCTCTGGGGCACCTGCCGCGGTTCGGCGACTGGGCCCGCGCGCGGGCGGAGGACCCCTCGCTCCTGACCGAGTGGCAGGTCTACCGGGCTCTCGAAGGCGGACGGGGTGCCTGGTCGGCGCTCCAGTTCCTGATCCGCGAGCGCCTCGTCGCCGGCGGCGCCCACGTCGAGGAGGACGGCACCGTTCGCAGTCCCGACATCCCTCAAGCGGAGGTTCCCGGCTGCCGATGATGGGGCCGTGGGACACCATCCGCTTCCAGACGCCACCCGGGCCGGCGGCGACGAGCCTGAATCCCGGCTCGCCCTCGTCCCCGGTGAGAGCTCCGACGAGGACGACGACGATGACGAGCGCTCCGATGATGCCGCCGAGGGCACCCGCGCGACCTCCCTGGCCGAGCCCGGAGACACGCAGGACCCGCTCAAGCTCTACGTGCGCCAGATCGGCGGCGGCCCGCTCCTGACGGCGGCCCAGGAGCGCGCGCTCGCGCGCCGCAAGGACGAGGGCGACGAGGAGGCGAAGCGCAGGCTGATCGAGGCGAACCTGCGCCTCGTGATGTCGATCGCCCGCCCGTACATGAGCTCCGGCGTGCCGCTGCTCGACCTGATCCAGGAGGGGAACCTGGGCCTGATTCGCGCCGTCGAGAAGTTCGATCACCGCCGCGGCTTCAAGCTCTCCACGTACGCGACCTGGTGGATCCGCCAGGCGATCACACGCGCGATCGCCGACCAGGGGCGGACGATCCGCCTCCCGATCCACGTGGTCGCTCAGGTGCGCAAGGCCCAGAAAGCCCGCCGCCTGCTCGCCCAGAAGCTGGTTCGCGATCCCACGGCCGAGGAGATCGCGGCGCAGGCGGGCCTCGAGCCCGAGCGCGTGACGCAGCTCCTCGAGCTGGTCGAGGAGCCGATCAGCCTCGAAGCGCCGATCGGCGAGGGCGACTCCATGTACGCGGACCTGCTCGAGGACAGCCGGGCGCCATTGCCGGAGGCCGTCACCGCCGAGCACCTGCGCGAGGAGGAGGTCAGGGCGGCGCTCGGACACCTCACCGAGCGGATGCGCCAGGTACTCGAGCTGCGCTACGGCCTCACCGGCGAGCGCCCCCGCTCGCTCGAGGAGGTCGGCAAGCTGCTCGGCGTCACGCGCGAGCGGGTGCGCCAGCTCGAGGCCAACGCATTCCGGGAGCTCCAGGCGGAGGCTCCCGCTCTCAAGCTCTACCTGCGAGCCGAGTGATCCGAGGCGGCGCTAGGCGGTCGCGACGCCGTCGATCTCGCGCAGCGACGCGAGCCGGTTCAGCGACTCGACCTCGATCTGCCGGACCCGCTCGCGGGTCATCCCCAGGCGCTTGCCGATCTGCTCGAGCGTGTGCGGCTCCCAGCCGCGCAGCCCGTAGCGGAGCTCGAGCACGCGCCGGTCGCGGGCCGGCAGAGCCTCGAGCGCTCGCTCGAGCGCCTCGTTGCGAAGACGTCGCTCCGCCTCCTCCTCGGGGAGAGGCCCGTCGCCGGGAACGAGGTCGCCGAAGACCGCGTCCTCGTCCTCGCCGATCGGCTGGTCGAGGCTCGTCGACGTCCGCGCAGCCGCCCGCACCTCGGTCGCCTGCTGGAGAGGCAGGCCCGCCTCCTCGGCGATCTCCTCGAGCGTGGGCTCGCGCGCGAGCTGCATCCACAGCCGCCGCTCGGCCTGGTGCATCTTCTGCATCCGCTCGACCACGTGAACCGGCATCCGGATCGTCCGCGCCTTGTCGGCGACGGCCCGCTGGACCGCCTGGCGGATCCACCAGGTCGCGTACGTCGAGAACTTGAGGCCGCGCTGCCACTCGAACTTCTCGACCGCCCTGATCAGACCGAACATGCCCTCCTGGATCAGGTCGAGGAACGGCAGACCCTGGTTGCGGTAGTTCTTCGCGATCGAAACGACCAGGCGCAGGTTCGACTCGATCATCCGCTGCTTCGCGGCGAGGTCGCCGCGCTCGATCCGCTTCGCGAGCTCGACCTCGTCGGCGGCGGTCAGCAGCGGGTGGCGGCCGATCTCGCGCAGGAAGAGCTGGAGGGCATCCGTCGTCGTCTCCACGCCCGCCTCGAACGAGTCGTGCACCTTCGACGGGGTGGTCGCCTCGACCTGGTCGGTGGCGTCGCGGCGGTCGACCACCTCGATGCCACGATCCTCGAGCTCCCGCAGGAGCGCCTCGATGTCGAGCGTCTCGAGCTCGACGTGCTCGAGTGCCTCCAGGATCTCGGCGCGATCGATGACGCCGGTCGCCTCGGCGGCCTCGAGCAGCAGGTGCAACTCCTCGGTCTGCGGGAACTGGAGAGTGGTCTCTTCGGCCATCGGCTCTCTTTCTCTCACATCAGACGGCAGCGTGCAACACCCCGAGGCCAGCGGCGCTGGCGCCGCGGGCCCCGGCTGTGGCCGCCACTCACCTTAGCAGGGGCTCAAGCGCTTGAACACCCCCGCAGTCGGGGAGGCGCCGGCGGCCCGGATCGCGTAGGCTGGGCGGTCGTGCCGATGACCGCCCCGCACGAGCTCGCGACGCACGATAACCCGCGTTATGTCAAGTCGACCGGAGCCCGGCGGCGCTCCCGGCCCGCCCCTCGGCGCGGAGCGCTGATCGGAGCCGTTCTCCACAGCCCCGACTTCTCCACAGCCCCTTGCCAAACGCGCACCGAGCGCGTACCGTGCATACCTCGTGTCTAGCGATCCGCCTGTCTATCCCGGCCGGATCGATCCCGGCGAGCGCTTCCGCGAACGGCGTCGTCGCGCGCGCCGTCGCCGCGGGCTCCGGCGCCTGGCGGTGGTCGTCCTGGTGCTCGGTGGTACGGTCGCGCTCGTCCTCAACGCCCGCTTCATCTCGGGCGACGACGGCACGCCCGCCGAGCGCCCGGCGACGAGCTCGGCGCAGGCGCCCGAGACCGGCGCGGCCCCGGCTGCCCAGCCGCGGCGCCTGCCCGCCGAGATCCGCGGCGTCCACGTGACCATGCCGCTGCTCTCGATCGACGGGAAGCTCGACGAGTACCTCGCGCTCGCCGACGACGGCATGACCGCGATCCAGATCGACGTCAAGGACGAGAACGGCGAGGTCGGGCTCGGCTCCCCCGGCGTGCCCCTTGCCCGCAAGGTCGGGGCCGTCCAGGGCTACTACAACGGCACCGCGATCGCCCGCCAGGTTCACGATGCCGGCCTCTACCTGATCGGGCGGGTCGTCGTCTTCGAGGATCCCCGGCTCGCCTCCGGGAGCCCCGAGCTCGCGATCCGAAGCCGAGGCGGCGGAATCTGGACGAACGATCAAGGTCTCGGCTGGACGAACCCCTACGACGAGCGCGTGTGGCGGTACAACGTCGACATCGCGGCCGCCGCAGCCCGGGCCGGCTTCGACGAGATCATGTTCGACTACGTTCGCTTCCCGAGCGATGGCAGCGTCGGCGACGCCGTCTACTCCACCCGACTCGACGTGCCGCGCTGGCGGGTGATCGCGGACTTCCTCGCCTACGCCCGCGAGCGACTCGAGCCGCTCGGCGTCCGCGTCTCCGCCGCTGTCTTCGGCCTGGCCGCCACCCGCGAGCTCGGCATCGGCCAGCGTCCCAGCGCGATGGCCGAGTATCTCGATGCGATCTACCCGATGGTGTACCCCTCCCACTACGGCTCGGGCGAGTACAACCTGGCCGACCCCTCCGGCCAGCCCGGCGTGACCGTCAGCTACTCCCTGCTCGACTTCAAGCGCCAGCTCGAAGGCACGGCGACCAGGATCGTCCCCTGGCTGCAGGACTTCTACGGCTACACGCTCGAGGAGATCGCGCTCCAGGTGGACGCGGCGCGGCGCGCGCGCGCGGCCGGCTACCTGCTCTGGAACCCGAACGCCGTGTATACGGTCGGAGCGCTGGCACCCGGCTAACGGTGGATTTCTCCCCAGAATCCCCAATCTTCGGGAATTACCTGTGGAGATATCTGTGGGCAAGTATTTCTACGCAATTTGCGAACTTCCTCGCTACCGCCCGCTTGCAACATGGCCGGGAATGACCTAACGTCCGGATTGCGCCGAGCACGGGGCGCGAGTAGGTCGAAGCCTCACCGGGCAGCAGTACGCGGCAGCGGAATGCCGGCCGGTGGAGTGGACGAAAGCGCAACCGGCTCGGCGAACTCTTGGTCCCGAACGGTTCCCCGGGACGTCGCGCCGCCGGTGCGTTAAGCTCAGCGCAATGCCTCAGCCTCCCCGCCTCCCCGCTCTCGGCGCCGGCGTCGTCTCCTTCCTCTGGGCGCTCGCCCTGGGCGGGTTCGTCTTCATCGGCATGCTCTCGATCTCGATCTCGCTCGCGACCTCGCTGATCGTCTCGATCGCGTCCGGGTTCGTCATCTACTTCGCGAACATGCTCTTCGGCGCGGACGCGCCGGGCCGCCGCGCTCAGTAGAGCAGGCTCTCTCGCCGCCGGCCATGGTCGCCCGTGAGGGCGCGCAGCAGCACTGTCGCGAGCTCCCGGCCGAGCTCCAGCTCGAGCCGTGCGACGCCACCCGCCCCCTCGCAGGCGACGAGGACGTCGAGTCGTGCGCAGTGCTGGATCAAGAGGGCGCTGCCGCGGCGGCGCCTGCGGGAGCCTTTCACCTGGTCTGCCATGGCCGCATCCCGACAGACATCGACGCCGTCCGGTCGGGCCCGTGATCCCTGGCGCGAGGGAACGGGGGCGGGCGCTTACGCGGCCAAGCGCCGCGGCACAGCCTCGAAGCGCCCCGCGGCGAGCTCGCCGGCAAGCGCAGCGAGACTCTCCTCGCCGTCCCGCGTGAACAGATGCTCGACCACGCCGACCTCCGGGTCCGAGTAGAAGGGCACGTCGACGTGCTCGACCGAGACGAGGTTCACCGACGTTCGCTGGCAGGAGGGGCAGCGCGCCGCGACGATCGCACCGCGCGGCTCCGGCGCCAGGAGTCTGAACGTTGAGGGAAACACCGGCTGCGGCCGCCCCTCCGCGTAGCAGAAGAGGCTCCACGGCCAGGCGCCGCCTTTGATCCTCGCCGCCGCATGATCGGCGAGGTCGGCCGCCGCCGGCTCGAGCCGGCCCGTCATCACGTTCAGGAACGCGGCAACGGTGCCCGCTCCGAGGGGCGCCCAGTCGAGCTCGTCGTGCGGGACGAGGCCGGTGTGGTCACCGCCGCACGAGCAGGAGAACCGTACCTCGAACACCGCCGGATGCCCGGCTCCCGGCAGACGCTCGAGCGTCCGGAACGCGGAGAGCCGCACCCGGGCCTCGTTCTGGGCCGGGCAGCGGAACGTGTAGCGCGCCGTCAACCCGTCGTACACCTTCGCTCGAAGTGTGCCGCACGCGGCGGCTGGATGCGCGTCAGTCGAAGGTGATCGCCGCGAACACGTCGTGTCCGGCGAGCTGCCGGCGGCCGCCGAGGAACGCGAGCTCGACGAGGAACGCGACGCCGACGACCGTCCCACCCAGCCGCTCGACGAGCTCGACCTTGGCCCGGGCGGTGCCCCCGGTAGCGAGCAGGTCGTCGTGGACGAGGACGCGGGTGCCGGGCGGGATCGCGTCCTCGTGCAGCTCGAGCGTGTCGACGCCGTACTCGAGCGCGTAACGCACGGAGACCGTGCTTCGGGGGAGCTTGCCGGGCTTGCGCGCCGCGACGAAGCCCGCGCCGAGGCGGTAGGCGAGCGCCCCGCCGAGGATGAAGCCGCGCGCCTCGGCGCCGAGCACGAGCTCGGGCCGGCGGGGCTCCGCGAACCCGGCGAGCCGCTCGACGGCAGCGCGGAGCGCCTCGCCGTCGGCGAACAGCGGCATCACGTCCTTGAAGGCGATCCCGGGGCGCGGGTAGTCCGGGATCTCCCGGATCCTGGTGCGAAGATCGACCGTCACGGGCGCGCGAGGGAGCGCACGGCGCGCCAGAACAGAAGCTGAGCGAGTTCGAGCGACAACCCCGCGAGTGTCTCCAGGTCGTCGAGACCGGCCTGGCGCCGCTCCGGGTTGCGCGAGCGCAGCGCGGGCGCCACGACGTTCGTGATGTCGGCCACGGCGTTGTCGGCGGCCCGCCGGAGCTTCTGGAGGTTCCGCGGCGCGATTCCGTAGCGGGCGAGTCGCCAGCACGCCGCCGCGATCTCGGCGTCGGTCTCCGGGTAGCGGCGACCTCCGGTGTCGTCGCGCTCGGGCTCGATCAGGTCGTACGCCTCGAGCTCGCCGACGAAGCCGGGCTCGACCCCTGCGCGCTCGCACAGCTCCTCGAGCTCGACGAGCGGCACCTCGAGGCGTGACCTGATCCCGGTGCGGGTGGTGCTCTTGCGCCGATCCCGCTTGCCGCGACCCGGCGCCGTCAGCTCGTCGCGGATCACGCGCAGGGGCAGGAACTCGTCGCGCTGGAGCCGCAGCACCGTGCGGAGCTGCTCGATGTCGCTCTCCGTGTAGAGCCGGTAGCCACCCCGCGTCCGCCGCGGCGCGAGCAGCCCCTGATCCTCGAGGTAGCGGATCTTCGAGATCGAGATCTCGGGGAACTCCTCGCCGAGGCGCCGGCAGACCGCGCCGATCGTGAGGGGACGCTCGCTCTTGGTCGTGGATGCCGTTGCCATCTACCGGGTCAGGAACGTGAGCTTGTACTTGCCGATCTGCACCTCGTCGCCGTCCTCGAGCAGTTGCGAGTCGACGCGGCGACGGTTGACGAAGGTTCCGTTCAGGCTGCCTTCGTCCTCGATCGCGTAGCCGCTGCCGCGGCGCACGAGGCGTGCGTGCCGCCGCGAGACGGTCACGTCGTCGAGGAAGATGTCGCAGTCCGGATGGCGGCCGATCGTGAGGAGATCGCGCTCGAGCGCGTACGTCTCCCCCGCCCTGCCCCCGCCAAGCCGAACGACGACGCCGACCCGGCCGGGCCCGAGCTCGGGCAGCGCTGCCAAGACGTCCTCGACCGTCTCCCCGGGCGAGAACGACATCGTCGTCTCGCCCCCGTCGTCGGGGATCAGGAGCGCGCCGCATTTCTCGCAGTACTTCGCGGCCTCCAGGTTCTGGAACCCGCACTCGGGGCAGTGGACGTGCACCCTAGCTCCCGCCGAGCGCCTCGAGCTCCTCCTCGGAGATCCGGGGAGCCGCCTTGACGGAGAGAATCTCGGTCAGCTTGCCGAGATCGGCCTCGGTCAGCGGGCTCTTGCCGCTCGCGACCGTCTTCTGCAGGCGCAGCACGAGCTCGGCGCGGAGGATGTCGATCTTGCCGTGCAGCAGGCGGCGGCGATACGAAACCTCCTGCTCCTCCGAGAGCAGCGCTCGGATCAGCTCCTTGAGCTCGGCATCGGATAGCGTGGCGAGGTCGGGAAGGGCTTCCACGAGGGCTCCTGTCTGGTCGGCGACGGGGTCGTCCCCTCACAGTGAAGCAGAAGACCGTCCGCCCTTCAACCTCGACTTGAGGGTTCTCCCCGTGAGCTCGCGGGGGCCTCTGCGGCGAGAACGTCCTCGACGAGCGCGCGCAGCTCGGCCTCGAGCCGCCCCGCATCCGCCTCGGTGTCACCCTCCGCGTAGAGGTGGACGATCGGCTCGCCCGGGTCCGGGATCACCTGGGCCCAGCCGTCGTCCGCGAAGACCTTGAGCCCGTCGAGCGCGTCGGTCGGGCGGTCGCGGAGGCGCTCGGCGAGGACGCGCATGACCGTCCCCTTGAGCGCCCAGGGGCAGCGCAGCTCCCTGTGCACGACCGCCGGACGAGGCAGCGCGGCGACGAGCTCCGACAAGGGCCGCTCGCACGGCGCGAGCAGCTCGAGCACGTTCGCGAGGCTCGCGACCGCGTCGTAGGCCGGCAGGAAGCCCGGGAAGACGAAGCCGCCGGTCGGGGCGCCCGCGAACACCGTGCCCTCCTCTGCCGCAGCCCGCGTCAGCGCCGCGAGCGAGGCCGGGATCCGGCGCACGGTCAAGCCGCTGTCCTCGAGCACCCGCTCGACGAGGCTCGTCGCCGTGGCGGGCACGGCGACGGAGCCGGTCGCGCCGTCACGGCCGAGCAGCGACACGAGCAGGAGCAGCACCTGCTCGACGGGGATCTCCTCGGCGCGGTCATCGACGAGGTAGAGGCGCTCGGCCGGCTCGTCGATGACGACCCCGAGGTCAGCTCCGAGCGCGGCGACGAGCCGTCTCGCCTGCTCGAGCGACGCCGCCCGGGCGGCCGCAGTTCCGGCGCCACCGCGACCTGTCACGTAGGCATGCGCCGAGATCGCCTCGACGTCGAGCTCGCCGAGCACGAGCGGCAGGATCAGTGACGCGGACGAGTGGGAGTAGTCGACGGCGATCCGAAACCCCCGCTTCCTGATCGCCCCGACGTCGAGCGTCCGCAGGAGGTCGGCCGCGTAGCTCTCGGCGGCGCGCGCCGGGTACGTGAGCTCGCCGAGATCGGCGAACGAGGCGCGACGGAACTCCTGCCGCGAGAAGTGCCTGTCGAGCTCCTGCTCGAGCTCGGGCGCGAGCTCGATGCCAGGTGGCTCGAACAGCTGGATCTGGACGGCCTCCGGATCGGTGACGCTCGGCCGCACATGCACGCCGGCGCTGAGGCTGAGGCCGCCGGTCTTGAGCGCGTGGCGGCTCACCGCTGCCGGCATCACGCGCAGGTCTTCGACATGGACGCCCGTCGAAGCGATCCCGGTGATCAGGGCACGCTTGATCAGGCGGCAGGCGGGCTGGGGCGCGCGGCTGGCGACGACCTTGGCATCACGGTCGAGCGCGGTGCCGAGAGCCATACCCAGCCGCAGGGCCGTCTCGGGTGTCAGGTCGACGTTGACGAGGCCCGTGATCGGCGCGCCCCCGCGTAGCCGCGAGCCGGCGCGCGCCTCCCAGATCAGGTTGCGGTCGACGACCGTGCCGGACTCGACCTCCTTGAACGGGTAGATCCGCACGCCGGGCATGACGACGCTCTCGGGTCCGAGCGTGCACTCATCGCCGATCGCCGCGCCCTCGTGAACGCGCGCGTGGGAGCGAACGTCGCAGGAGCGCCCGACGATCGCCCCCTCGACGCGGGCGCTGCGCCCGAGGTACGTTCGCGCGTCGATCACCGAGCGCGTGACGACGGCGTGCTCGCGCAGCGTGACGCCATTGCCGAGCACGGCGTAGGGGCCGACCCGGGCATCCGCGGAGATCCGGCAGTGGTTGCCGATGAACGCGGGCCCCTCGACCCGCTCGAGCTCCTCGAGCTCGACGCCGTCGCCCAGCCAGACGTTCCCGCGCAGGCGGATGCCGGGGATGGTGAGGCGCACGCGCTCGTCGAGGGCGTCGAAGTTCGCCTGGCGGAACTGGTCGAGGTTGCCGATGTCGAGCCAGTAGCCGTCGAGGACGAGACCGTAGAGCGGCCTGCCCATCTCGAGCAGCAGCGGGAACAGCTCGCGGGAGAAGTCGTAGGGACGGTCGGCGGGGACGTGGCGAAGCACCTCCGGCTCGAGCACGTAGATGCCGGTGTTGATCGTGTCGGAGAAGACCTGGCCCCAGGAGGGCTTCTCCAGGAAGCGCTCGACCCGGCCGTCCTCGTCGGTGACGACGATCCCGAACTCGAGCGGATTGTCGACGCTCTTCAGCCCGATCGTGACGGACGCCCGCCGCTCGCGGTGGAAGCGAACGAGCCCGCCGAGATCGACGTCGCAGAGCGCGTCGCCGGAGATGACGAGGAACGTGTCGTCGAGCTGATCCGCGGCGAGCAGGACCGACCCTGCCGTCCCCGCCGGCGCCTCCTCGACCGAGTACTGAATCGTGCTGCCGTGGCTCTCCCCCGCTCCGAAGTAGCTGCGGATCGCCTGCGGCATGAAGGCGGCGGTAATGATGATCTCGTCGAAGCCGTGCTGCCCGAGCAACTCGACGATGTGCTCCAGGCACGGCCGCCCGACGATCGGAACCATCGGCTTGGGCTGGTTCGAGGTGAGCGGCCGTAGGCGCGTGCCCGCGCCACCCGCCATGACGACGGCTTTCACCGGATCACCCGGCGCGCGCGAACCACGTAGTCGAGCCCGGCCACCGCCGCGAGCCCGAGCCCGCCCCAGAAGAGCCCGAGCGGCCAGTCGGCCCCCCGTTCCGTCAGGAGCACGCAGAACAACGCCGCGTAGAGCAGCCAGGTGGCCGCCTTGCCGAGCACGGTGACGTCGAAGCGGTAGCCGCGCCGGACCGCGAAACGGGAGCCGCCGACCAGCACGACGTCGCGGACGAGGATCACCGCGAGCGCGATCCAGGGGAGCCGCCCGTCGAGCCACAATAGGACGATCGCGGCGTCGATCATGAGGCGGTCGGCGAGCGGATCCGCGTACTTCCCGAACTCGGACTCGACGCGCCAGCGGCGCGCGAGGTACCCGTCGACCTGGTCGGTCAGCGCCGCGACCCCGAAGACGAGCGCGGCGGCCAGGCTGTGCCCGTGGTCGGAGCGCTCGACCAGCACGACGAACGCCGGGATGAGCGCGAAGCGCGCGATCGTGAGGGCGTTCGGGAGCTGCGCGAGTGCGGGCGCGGCGGCTCGGGCGTCCATGCCGCTTCCCAGGATAGACGCCGGCCGCCGGCGGGCAGCCGCCCGGGTGGCCGGTCCGGGGCGGCTACTCCGTTTCCCGCGCGAGCTCCCGCGCGCGGCTCATCGCAGCCTGGATCGCGTTCAGGAACGCCGCCCGCACGCCGGCCTGCTCGAGCTCGCGGATCGCAGCGATCGTCGTCCCTCCGGGCGAGGTGACGGATTCCCGCAGCTCGACCGGATGCATCTTCTCGTCGCGCAGGAGCTTCGCGGTGCCGAGCATCGTCTGCACGACGAGGTCGGTCGACGTCTCGCGGGAGAGCCCGAGCAGGATGCCCGCCTCGATCATCGACTCGGCGAGCAGCGCGAAGTAGGCCGGCCCGGAGCCCGACACGGCCGTGACGGCGTCCAGGTGCGGCTCCGGGACGCGAACGGTGCGCCCCACGTGGGCGAGCAACTCCTCGGCGCTTCGGAGGTGCTCTTCGCGGGCGTGCGAGCCGGGACTGATCCCCGCCATGCCCTCGTGCACCGTCGCCGGCGTGTTGGGCATGCTCCGAACGACGGGCACCGGCCGCGTCAGGTGACGCTCGATCGCCCGCGTCGTGACCGCGGCGGCGATGGAGAGGACGGTCTGGTCGGGCGTAAGCAGGCCCCCGATCTCGGTCAGGAGCACCTCCATGTCCTGCGGCTTGACGGCGATCACGACGATCTCCGCCCCGTCGACGGCCTCGGCGTTCGAGGCGGTGGTGCGGATCCCGAACCGCCCGGCGATCTCGGCCAGCCGCTCCGCGCGGCGGTCGGCGGCGACGATCCGCTGGGGCGGCCGCCAGCCGGAGGAGACGAGGCCGGCGATCAGGGCTTCGCCCATCTTGCCGGCCCCGAGGATCGCGATCGTGCCGCCTTCGGTGCTCACGCCGGCGACATTACCGCAGCCCGGCGTCTCACGGAGCCTCCGTCGTCGCCTCGGCGCCGTCCGGCAGGAGCCTGATCACGGAGAGCCGGCTCCCGGACAGGGCCCGGATCGTGTGCGCGACGCCGGCCGGCTGGAAGAAGAACCCCCCGGACCGGTAGCGACGGATCCCGTCCGCGTCCGCGACCTCGAGCTCGCCCGCCTCGACGATCGTGAACGTCGGGCCACCGTGAGCTCGGGTGGACTCGTAGCCCTCGGGGAGGGCGATCACCTCCGCCCTCACCTCGACCGGGCCGGCCGGGAGCTCCGCGAGGGTTCCGCCGCCGCGCAGCCCCGTCGCGGTGCCCGGCGTCGTCCCCACGTCCCGCACGAGCCGCTGTCCGAGCGCCCCGATCACGCCGCCGAGGACGAGAACGCCGGCGAGCACGCCCGCCTGCGCCGGGGTCACGCGACGCGGTACGCCTTGCGGGTGACGATCAGCCACGGCAGGTAGACGAGCGGAATCCAGGCGGTGAAGACGAACACGATGCAGAGCTCGTACAGGAGCCAGTGCCACCAGCGGCGCGCCGCCGGGGGATACGCGCGAACGACGAGCAGCGGGACGATCACGAGGAAGCAGAGCACCGTGAGGTCGCGGGCCCCGTTCGCGGTCTCGAGCATGCGAGCGCCGAGCAGCGACGTGATCACCCCGATCCCGGCCAGCCCGGCGGTGGCGAGGGCGCTCAGCCCGACCTCCTGCCACAGAGGCCGGCGAGCGTCGAGCGTCTCCGTCCCGGCGTCCACCGCCCGGACTGTAGCTCGCACGGGCGACCCGGACGCCGGGGATGGCAGGTCGGGTCGCGGGGTTACGCGCGGCTCCCCGGACGGCGGCGGGCAGCTGCCAGCAGGTCTGCCTCGTGGGCGAGCAGCACGTCGCGCAGCGTGCGCGCCCGACGCCCGGTGAGCTCCGCCATGGCGGGGCACGCGCAGGCCTTCCCGGCGGCTCTCTGGCTCTCTCTCAAGTGAAAAGCCCCCGCGCACGGGGGTTTTTCGATCGGGGCGCCCGGATTTGAACCGGGGACCTCCAGTCCCCCAGACTGGCGCGCTAACCAGGCTGCGCCACGCCCCGTCTCCGCGACGAACCTTACCGCACCCCGCTGGCTATGCTGCGGGCGTGCCGCACGTCGGCATCCGCGTCTACGACCGCGCCCTCTCGATCTCCGCCGAGCAGGCCGCCTGGCTCGCCGGGGAGCTGCGCGCCCTGCGGCCGCTCGACGTCACGCACGCGGCCGCCGCGGCGGCGGAGCGGATCGAGCGCGCCCTCGCCACCGGCAGCGCCCAGGCGGACGCGGAGACCACCGCTGACGGCGTCCGCGTGCTCCTGATGGCGCTCCAGGACCTCGCCGAGGCACCCGAGCCGGCGGGGCCCCTGCAGGCGCTCCACGACGCGCTCGCGACCGAGCTCGTTCGCCGCTCCCGCTGAGCTGCCGCGGCCGGGCCCCGCCCTACGCGGACAGCCCGGCAATCGCCCGCTCGACCTCCTCGGCGTCGTACTCGAAGTCGGGTAGGTTGCCGGCGAAGTACTCGTCGTAGGCACCCATGTCGAAATGGCCGTGCCCGGAGAGGTTGAACGCGATCACGCGGCTGACGCCCTCCTCCTTCGCCCGCAGCGCCTCGTCGATCGCGACCTTGATCGCGTGGGCCGACTCGGGTGCGGGAATGATCGCCTCGGCACGCGCGAACCGGACGGCCGCGTCGAAGACCGCGTTCTGGGCGACCGCGACGGCCTCGATCAGGCCCCGGTCGTGGAGCGCGGACACGATCGGCGCCATCCCGTGGTAGCGGAGCCCGCCCGCGTGCAGCGGGGCCGGAATGAAGGAGTGGCCGAGCGTGAACATCTTGATCAGCGGTGTCGTCGCGACGGTGTCGCCGAAGTCGTAGAGGTAGCTTCCCTTCGTCAGCGTCGGGCACGCGGTCGGCTCGGCCGCGACGATCCGGGTCGACCGGCCGTCGACGAGCTTGTCCCGCACGAACGGGAGCACGAAACCGGCGAAGTTCGAGCCGCCGCCAGCGCAGCCGATGGCGACGTCCGGGTACTCTCCGGCCAGCTCGAACTGCTCGAGCGCCTCGAGCCCGATCACCGTCTGGTGCATGAGCACGTGATTCAGCACCGATCCCAGCGAGTACTTCTTCGTGCCGCCGCTCGTCGCCGCGGCCTCGACCGCCTCCGAGATCGCGATCCCGAGCGAGCCCGGCGAGTCCGGGGCCTGCTCGAGGATCGACCTGCCCGCGTGGGTGCGGTCGGACGGGCTCGCGAACACCTCGGCGCCGAACGTCTTCATGATGCTGCGCCGGTACGGCTTCTGCGCGTACGACACCTTGACCATGTAGACCTCGCACGTCATCTCGAAGAAGCTGCACGCCATCGCGAGCGAGCTGCCCCACTGGCCGGCGCCGGTCTCGGTGGTGAGCGCCCTGATGCCCTCCTCGCGGTTGAAGAAGGCCTGCGCAACGGCCGTGTTGGGCTTGTGCGAGCCGGCCGGGGAGACGCCCTCGTACTTGTAGTAGATGTGCGCGGGCGTGTCGAGCGCGCGCTCGAGCCGCCTGGCGCGGTAGAGCGGCGTGGGCCGCCAGAGCCGGTAGACATCCCTGACCGGATCGGGGATCTCGACCCAGCGCTCCTGGGTCACCTCCTGGCCGATCAGCGCCATCGGGAAGAGCGGAGCGAGGTCGTCCGGCCCGATCGGCTGACCCGTGCCGGGATGGATCACCGGGGGAAGCGGCTCGGCCAGGTCGGCCTGGATGTTGTACCAGGCCTTCGGGATCCGCTCCTCGTCGAGCAGGAACTTGGTCGTGTCGCTCATCTCGTCTCGCTCCTTCACGCGGTCAGCCGGGCGAGAAAGCCTACACAGGCGCGCTCGGGTGCGCGGGCGCAGCGGCCGGCGCGCGACCCCGCGACGCCGACATCAGCCGCCGCTCCGCTCGTCGAGCTGGCGGTAGAGCCGGTCGACGAGCTCGGGCAGCTCCTCGAGCCGCTCGGTGATGACGCGAATCCGGTACTCGCGGAAGTGCTCGGGCTCGACGCCGAGCGCGCGGGCGATGCCCACAAGCACCTCGTTCGACGGCACCGGTCGGCGGCCGTGCACGATGTGGTTCAGGTAGCCGGCCGAGAGCCCCGTCTCGGTTGCCAGTCCGCGGTAGGTGAGCCCACCCTCCGCCATCAGGGCGGTGACCGTGTCCCCGAACGGGGCTTCGCTGAACCGGCGCCGTGTCATCCGGGCGTCTCGATCATGGTACGGAGCCGGCCGGCGACCTCGAGCGCGGGCACGCGCTGCTCGGAGCGGCTGCCCCGCTCGAGCACGTCGACGGCACCATCTTCGAGCGTCTTCTTGCCCACCGTGACGCGGAGCGGGCAGCCGATCAGGTCGGCGTCGGCGAACTTCTCCCCCGGCCGCCGGTTGCGATCGTCGAGGAGGACGCGCAGGCCGGCCCCCTCGGCCTCGGCTGCGAGCCGCTCCGCGATCGACTCGGCGTCGGCCCCGGCGGCGCCGATCGCGACCACGTGCACGTCGTAGGGGGCGAGCGCGGCCGGCCAGGCGATCCCGGCGTCGTCGTGCCGCTGCTCGACGGCCGCGGCCATGATCCGGCCGGGCCCGATCCCGTACGAGCCCATCACGAGCGGACGCTCGCTGCCGTCCTCGTCCGTGAAGAGCGCCCCCAGCGGCTCCGAGTAGCGGGTACCGAGCTTGAAGATGTGGCCGATCTCGATCGCGACCTGGAAGCGCAGGGCGCTGCCGCAGCGGGCGCAGGCGTCGCCCTCGCGCGGCTCGCGTAGCTCGGCGAACCGGGGAGCGTACTCGCGTCCGGCCTCGACGCCGCGCAGGTGCCACCCGGTGCGGTTCGCGCCCGCGACATACTGGCCGAGCCGCAGCGCCTCGTCGGCGACCACCGGTCCGGCGAAGCCGACCGGCCCGAGCGAGCCGGGGTCGGCGCCGAAGCCCGCGCGGATCTCCTCCACCGTCGCCGGGCGCACCCCCTGCCCGAGTGCGGCCGCGGCGCGGGCCTCGTCGAGCCGGTCGTCGCCGCGCACGAGCAGGAGCACGATCTGGCCGGCGTCCGTGACCACCGGCAGCGCCTTCGCGGTCGCCGCCGGATCGACCCCGAGGAACCCCGCGAGCGCCTCGATCGTCTCGACGCCCGGCGTCGCCACCTCGGCCGGGGCCGCGAGCGGCTGCGGGAACGACGGCGCCCGGGGGACACCGCGGGCGATCTCGAGGTCGGCGGCGTAGTCGCAGGCGACGCAGGTGACGAGCGTGTTCTCGCCGGCGCCGGCTGGAGCGAGGAAGTCGATCGACTCGCTGCCGCCCATCATCCCCGACTCCGCCTGTACCGCGGAGAACTCGAGCCCGCAGCGCTCGAAGATCCGGTGGTAGGCGCGCTCGTGGAGGCGGAAGCTGCGCTCGAGCCCGTCCTCGTCCCGGTCGAACGAGTAGGAGTCCTTCATGATGAACTCGCGGACGCGCAGGAGCCCGCCGCGGGGACGCGGCTCGTCCCGGTCCTTGGTCGAGAAGTGGTAGAGGATCTGCGGCAGCTCGCGGTAGCTGCGGAGCTCCCGGGCGTGGAACGTGAACGTCTCCTCGTGCGTCATCGGCAGCACGAACGAGCGCCCGGACCGGTCCTCGAGCCTGAACACCTCCGGGATCTCGTACCGGCCCGTGCGCTGCCACAGCTCGGCGGGCGTCAGCACGGGGCAGAGCATCTCCTGGCCCCCGATCGCGTCCATCTCCTCCCGGACGATCTGGACGGCCCGGCGGTGGACGCGCCAGCCGAGCGGGAGGAACGTGTAGAGGCCGGCGCCGGTCGCCCGGATGAAGCCGCCTCGCAGGAGCAGCCGGTGGCTCGTCGCCTCGGCCTCGCTCGGGTCCTCCCGCAGCGTCGGGATGAAGAGCCGCGACGCCCGCACGGACCTACGCGAGCTGGGTCTCGGGCCGGGGCTGCGTGGCCGCGCGCTGCGCCGCCTCGGCCATCAGCGCCGCCGCCGGCTTGGCCAGCTTGGGGCGCCTCGGCCGCGGCATGCCGCCGGCGATCCAGCGGTCGATCTCCGAGAACAGCTCGTCGATCAAGACGTCGGACGGAACCTTCTTGAGGACGCGGCCATGCGCGTAGACGAAGCCGACGTCGCGTCCGCCGGCGATGCCGAAGTCGGCGTCGCCGGCCTCGCCGGGGCCGTTCACGGCGCAGCCCATGACCGCGACCTCGAACGCCTCCGGGTAGCTCTTCAGCCGCTCCGCAACGGCCTTCGCGAGCTGCTCGACGCCGACGTTGTCGCGCCCGCAGGAGGGGCACGAGATCATCACCGGGCCGCGCTCCCTCAACCCGAGCGCCTTCAGGATCTCGAACGCGACCTCGACCTCCTTGACCGGGTCGGCGGTCAGCGAGACCCGCACCGTGTCGCCGATCCCGTCCATCAGGAGCGCCCCGAGCCCGATCGCGCTCTTGATCGTGCCGGTACCGGGAGGGCCGGCCTCGGTCACGCCCAGGTGGAGCGGGTAGGGGACCTTGGCGGCGAGCATCCGGTAGGCGCGGATCATCGTCGGCACCGAGCTCGACTTGACCGAGATCGCGAAGTCGCGGTAGTCGAGCGACTCGAGCAGCCGCACCTGCTCGAGCGCCTCCTCGGCGAGCGCGAGCGCGGTGTCCTCCCTGGCGAGCGCGATCAGGTGCCTGGGCAGCGAGCCCGAGTTAGCACCGATCCGCATCGGGATCCCCTTCGCCTTCGCCGCCTGGACGACCTCGGCCGTCTTGTCGGGCCCGCCGATGTTCCCGGGATTGATCCGCACCTTCGCGACGCCCGCCTCGATGGCGCGCAGCGCCAACGAGGCGTTGAAGTGGATGTCGGCGATCACCGGCAGCGGGCTCAGGTAGACGAGCCTCGCGAGCGCGTCGGCGTCCTCGGCCTTCGGAACGGCGACGCGGACGAGCTCGCAGCCGGCCGACGCGAGCCGCCCGATCTGCTCGATCGTCGCGTCGACGTCGTGCGTGTACGTGAGCGTCATCGACTGGACGGCGACGGGCGCGCCGCCGCCGACCGGGACGCCGCCGACCGAGATCTGCACCTGGCTCGCCACTGGGGCGCAGTCTACCGGCGGCTACCCGCCCCGCAGCCGCTCGATGTCGTTCGAGAGGCCGATGAAGAAGAGCAGCAGGACGAGCGCGATCCCGATCATCGACGCCCGCTCGTACGCCTCCCTGGGAATCGCCCGGCCCCGCACCTTCTCCGCCAGCGAGAAGGCGATGTGGCCCCCGTCGAGCGGCAAGAGCGGCAGCAGGTTCAGGAGCGCGAGCGAGAGCGAGATCAGGGCGAGCACGCCGAGGTAGTAGCGGAAGCCGGCCTCGACGACCTGGGAGGACTGGTCGACGATCCCGACCGCGCTCGAGACCTCGCCGCGCGTCGAGCCGGTGACGATCCCGGCCAGGGCCTTGCCGATCGCGACCGTCACCTCCCCGGTCTGCTCGAACGCCTTCGCGATCGCCTCGCCGGGCGGGTAGCTGCGCTCGTACGGGGTCGGCACGAACCCGATCCGGTAGCGCCCGTCGAGCTCCTCCGCCTCGATCGGGCCCAGTGTCAGCTCGCTACCGTCGCGGAGCACCGTGATCGTGAGCGGCCGCCCCTCGCTGGCGCGGATCGCGTCCGAGATCGCCTCGAAGCGGTCGGTCGGGACGCCGTCGACGGCGACGATCACGTCCCCCTGGCGCAGGCCTGCGGCGGCCGCCGGCGACGCGGGGATCACCTCCTCGACAGCTCGCGTCGCGCCGGCGACGACGCCGAGCGAGAACACGATCGCGAGCATCGCGACGCAGAAGACGAGGTTCGCGAACGGGCCCGCGGCAATCACGACGATCCGCTTCCACGCGGGTGCGCGCCAGTAGGCGTCACCCGAGAGCCCGTCCGCGAGGTCGGTCAGCCCCTTCGCGGCCCCGCGTGCCGCGGCCTCGGAGAGACCCGCCCGCTCGACGGCCGCCTGGAGCTCGGGGAGCGCAGCGCGAGCCGCGTCGTGGTCTTCGCGGTCGAGCGCGTCGCGGACCGCCCGCTCGCTGCGGGCGAGCCACGGCGCCTCCTCGAGCGCCCGCCCGAGCGCCGAGTCGAGGTCGCGCCCCGCCGGGCGATGCATCCCGGGGATCTTCACGTAGCCGCCGAGGGGGATCGTGCCGATCCCGTACTCGATCCCGTTTCGCACGGTGCGCACGAGCGGCGGCGGGAAGAAGATGTAGAACTTGCGCGGCCGCATCCGGACGGCGAGAGCGGTGACGAAATGGCCCGCCTCGTGGATGAGCACGAGGAACGCGAGCCCTGCGATCGCGATCGCGACGTTCACCGGACGGCGACGGCGAGCTCGTTGGCGGCGGTGGCGGCCGCACGCCGGGCGGCAGCGTCGATCTCGACGAGGTCGGCCAGGTCGCGGGCCGGCGGCGCGCTCGCGGCCTCGAGCACGCGCTCGACCACCGCGGGGATCCCGCGGAAGGGAAGCTCTCCGGCCAGGAACGCGGCCACCGCGACCTCGTTGGCTGCGTTGAGCACGCACGGCGCGCTCCCTCCGGCCCTGCCGGCCGCGCGCGCCAGCGAGAGGCAGGGGAACGTCCCCTCGTCGGGAGCGTGGAACTCGAGCGTGAGCCCGGCCCCGAGGTCGAGCGGCGGGATCGGCGTCGGGGCGCGCTCCGGGTAGGTGAGCGCGTACGAGATGGGCACGCGCATGTCCGGGTAGCCGAGGTGCGCGAGCGCGGCTCCGTCGCGGAACCGCACGAGCGAGTGGACGATCGAGCTCGGGTGCACGACCACCTCGATGCGCTCGTAGGGGATCCGAAACAGGAAGTGCGCCTCGATCAGCTCGAGCCCCTTGTTCATCAGGGTCGCCGAGTCGATCGTGATCTTCGGCCCCATCGCCCACGTCGGGTGGGCGAGCGCCTCCGCCGCGGTGACGCCGTCGAGCTCGCCGGCCGAGCGGCCCCGAAACGGGCCTCCGGACGCGGTCAGAACGAGCGTGTCGACGGTCTCGGCGACGCGACCTTCGAGGCACTGGAACAGCGCCGAGTGCTCGCTGTCGACCGGGAGGATCCGCCCGCCGCCGCGCGCGAGCGCGGCGAGCGCGAGCTCGCCGGCGGCGACGAGGCTCTCCTTGTTCGCGAGCGCCAGGTCGATGCCCGCCTCGAGCGCGGCCAGCGTCGCCGGCAGTCCGGCGAAGCCGACGACGGCGTTGAGGACGACGTCGGGCTCGCACGCCTCGACGAGAGCGTCGAGCGGCGGCTCGCCGCCCACCGAGACGTGGGCGACGCCCCGCTCGCGCGCGATCGCGCGGACCTCGTCGCCGCGGGCGCCGGCGGCGACCGCGACCAGCTCGAGCTCCGGGTGGGCGTCGACGATCTCGATCGCCTGACGTCCGATCGAGCCCGTGGCGCCGAGCAGGGCGACGCGTCTCATCCGCTCCAGTCTAGAGCCGGTCGGCGCACGCCATGGCGGCGTCGCGTCGAGTGCCGGCGCCCCTACAGCGGCGCCGCGTCGAGCGCGACCAGGACGTAGTACGCGGCCGGGCCCGCGAAGAGCAGGCTGTCGATGCGGTCGAGCACGCCGCCGTGCCCGGCGAGCAAGGCGCCGGTGTCCTTGACGCCGACATTGCGCTTGAAGAGGGACTCGAGCAGGTCCCCGGCGGTCGAGGCCAGGACGATCGCGGCGCCGAGCACGAGCGCCTGCCACTGCTCGACGAAGCCCTCGATCGGGTACAGCCACACCCAGGTCACGAAGACGCCGCCGATCGCGCCGCCGACGAAGCCCTCCCAGGACTTGCCCGGCGAGACCGCCGGCGCCAGCTTCCTCCGCCCGACCAGCTTGCCGACCGCGTAGGCGCACGTGTCGGTCGCGAAGACCGCCAGCAGGAGCGCGATCAGCGCGTCCCTGCCGTGCTGGGGGATCGCCCGCAGCAGCACGAGGTGGCCGAGCCCGAGGCCGAGCCAGACGACGCCGAGCACGGTGAAGGAGAGCGAGACGGTCGCCGTCTGGCGCGTCTCGGCGAACAGGACGAACACGAACGCGAGCGGCAGAGTCAGGAAGACGCCGCCGGCGAGCCAGCCCGCCCCGCCCGCGTGCGTGCCGACCAGGGTGGCGAGCAGGCCGGCGAATCCGGCCAGCGTCAGCGCGCGCAGCTGCTTGCCCGCTCGGTACAGCTCGTCGAGCGCGAGCACGCCCGCCACGCAGACGAGCGCGGCCAGCCACCAGCCGCCGGCGTAGGCGGCTCCGAGCACGATCGGCAGCCCGGCCGCGGCTACCGCGAGACGGGAGAGGACGTTGCTCATCGCCCGCCGAAGCGCCTGCGGCGGCCCGCGTACTCGTCGAGCGCGCGGCGAAGGTCGCGCTCCCCGAAGTCGGGCCAGAGGGTGTCGAGGAAGACGAGCTCCGAGTACGCGACCTGCCAGAGCAGGAAGTTCGACATCCGCACCTCGCCGGAGGTCCGGATCAGGAGGTCGGGCTCGGGCAGCTCGGGTGCGTACAGGCGCGCTGCGATCGCGTTCTCGTCCACGTCGCGGGGATCGACGCCGTCCTCGACGAGGCGCCTCGCCGCGTCCACGAGCTCGGCGCGCCCGCCGTAGTCGAACGCGATCCAGAGATCGAGCCGTGCCCCTGCCCGGGTCGCCCGCTCGAGCTCCGCCATCGTCGCTCGCACGGTCGCGGGCGCGCGGTCGCGCCGGCCGACGAAGCGGGCGCGCACGCCCTGGCGCAGGAGGTGCGGGAGCTCCCGCTCGACCGCGTCGCCGAACAGCTCCATCAGGGCCTCGACCTCGTGCTGCGGCCGCGACCAGTTCTCCGTCGAGAACGCGAACACGCACAGCGACTCGACCCCGAGCTCGATCGCCGCCTCGATCGTCCGGTGCAGCGCCCGCGTACCCGCGTCGTGGCCCGCGATCACCGGCAGGTGGCGTCTCCTGGCCCAGCGGGCGTTCCCGTCCATGATGATCGCGACCGAGCGGGCGGTCGCGGAAGGCTCCGGCGCATGCGCCGGTTTCAGGCCCCGGAGGGTTCGCAGTCGCGTGAGCAGGTTCACCGAACGGCGCCGGCGGAGTCGAGACGGGCGACGCCCATCAGACCTCCATGATCTCCTCTTCCTTCTTCTTCAGGAGCTCGTCGACCCGATGGACATGCTCGTCCGTGAGCTTCTGGAGCCTCTCCTCCGCTCGGCGCTCGTCGTCGTCCCCGACGTCACCGTCCCGGGCGAGCTCCTTGAGGTCGTGCATGACGTCGCGCCGGACGTTGCGGATCGCGACCCGCCCGTCCTCGGCGAGCTGGCGGACGACCTTGACGAGCTGCTTGCGACGCTCCTCGGTCAGCTGCGGAATCGGCAGGCGGATCACCTTGCCGTCGCTCGACGGCTGCAGACCGAGATCGGACTCCATGATCGCGCGCTCGATCGCCTTGGCGGAGCCCGGGTCGAACGGCTGCACGGTCAGAAGCCGCGGCTCGGGCACGTTGATCGTCGCGAGCTGCTTGATCGGCGTCTTCTCCCCGTAGTAGTCGGCCGCGATGCGGTCGAGCAGCGCGGCCGACGCGCGCCCGGTGCGAATCGTGTTGAACTCGTGCACGGCCGCCTCCACGGACTTGTCCATGCGGCGCTTGGCGTCGTCGAGCAGCTCGTCGATCATGCGTCCCTCCCAGGAGTCGAGATGATCGTTCCGATGCGCTCGCCGGACACGAGCCGGCCGATGTTGCGCTCGTCGTCGAGGCCGAAGACGAGGATCGGCAGCTCGTTGTCCATGCAGAGCGAGAGCGCGGTCGTGTCCATCACCCTGAGGCCCCGCTCGATCGCGTCGCGGTGGGTGAGCGCGGGCAGGAAGGACGCGCCCGCGTCCTCGCGCGGGTCGCCGTCGTAGACGCCGTCGACGCCGTTCTTGCCCATCAGGATCGCCTCGGCGCCGATCTCGAGCGCCCGCAGCGCCGCCGCCGTGTCCGTGGTGAAGAACGGGTTGCCCGTGCCGCACGCGAAGATCACGACCCGGCCCTTCTCGAGGTGGCGGATCGCGCGGCGGCGGATGTACGGCTCGGCGACCTCGCTGACCGTGATCGCGGACAGGACCCGAGTCTGGGCGCCGCGCCGCTCGAGCGCATCCTGGATGGTCAGGCAGTTCAGGAGCGTCGCCAGCATGCCCGCGTAGTCGGCGGTCGCCCGATCCATCCCCTCGGCGGCGGCGGCGAGGCCGCGGTAGATGTTGCCGGCCCCGACCACGAGCGCGACCTCGACCCCGCGACGGGCGAGCGCGTCGACCTCGCGCGCGATCGCTTCGACCCGGTCCGGGTCGATTCCGTAGGGCTCCGACCCCAGGAGCGCCTCGCCGGACAGCTTGATCAGGATCCGCCGGAAGGCGGGCTCCGCCGCCGGCTCGGCGAGCCGGGCGGGGGCCGTCCCCTCCGGCCCGCCGCTCACTCGGCCAGCGAGTAGCGCACGAACTCGAGCACCTCGGCCCCGTGCTCGGCGAGCGCCTTGCCGACGGTCAGGGAATCGTCGTGGATCCAGGCCTGATCGGCAAGAACGCTGTCCGCGAAGAACCGCTTCGCGAGCATCCCGTCGACGATTCTCGCGCGGATCTCATCCGGCTTCGCCTGCACGTCCGGGAGCTTCTCGTAGACCTCCCGCTCCGCCTGGATCGCCGCCACCGGCACCTCGTCTCTCGTCAGGTAGCCCGGGCTCGCGAACGACACGTGCATGGCGACGAGGCGCGCGAGCTCCGGGGCTGACCGCGCGCGGACGAGCACGCCGATCTTGTTCGCGGGCGGATGCACGTAGGCCGCCACGACCTCACCCTCGCCGGCCTGGAGACGGGCGACGCCGCGGACGGCGACGTTCTCCCCGATCCGCGCGACGAGCTCGACCCGCTCATCCTCGAGCCCGGCGACGGCAGCGGGGCCACCGGCGGCGACCGCGTCGAGAACGCGCGCCGCGAACGCCCGGAACTCGTCGTTCTTCGACACCGGCTCCGTCTCGCACCCGACGGCGACGATCGTGCCGCGCCCGTCCTCGACGCGGCTCAGGACAACGCCCTCGGTCGTCTCGCGCGCCGCTCGCTTCGTCGCGGCGGCCATCCCCTTCTCGCGCAGGAGCTTCTGGGCGGCCTCGACGTCGCCGCCGGTCTCCTCGAGCGCGCGCTTGCAGTCCATCATGCCGGCACCCGTGAGCTCTCTCAGCTCCTTGACGAGCCCGGCCGAGATCGTCGCGCTCATCCGGACACCTCCTCGGCCGCGGCCGGCGCGGGCGGCGCGGCGGCGGCCTCGTCTTCCCGGGCGCCCTCGTCCGCCTCCGCCGCGGCCACGGGAGCCTGCTCCACGACCGCGGCCACGGGAGCCTGCTCGGCCGGTGCGGCCGCCTGGGCCTCCCCGGCGGGCGCCGCCTCCTCTACGGCCGGGCCGCCGTTGGCGGCCGGCGGCGCGAACTCCTCGACATCGACGCGGCGCGAGCCCGCCGCGATCCCGTCGGCGACGACGCGGGCGATCAGCGTGCACGCGCGGATCGCGTCGTCGTTCCCGGGGATCACGAAATCGGAGTCGTCCGGGTCGCAGTTCGTGTCGACCAGGCCGATGATCGGGAGCCCGAGCCGCCGGGCCTCGCGCACGGCAAGCTGCTCCTTGCGCAGGTCGATCAGGAAGACGGCGTCGGGCAGCCGCTGCATGTCGGCGACGCCGCCGAGGTTCGTGTCGAGCTTCTCGAGCTCGGCGAGCATGCCGATCCGCTCCTTCGACGGCAGCAGCTCGAGCTGACCCTCGTCGCGGAGGCGGCGCAGCTCGTGGAGGCGCTCGATCCGCTCCGAGATCGTCCGCCAGTTCGTCAGCAAGCCGCCGAGCCAGCGGTGGCTGACGTACGGCATGCCGACGCGCTTCGCCTGGTCGGCGACGGCGTCCTGCGCCTGCTTCTTCGTGCCGACGAAGAGGACGCTGCCACCCCGCTCCGAGATGTTGCGGACGAACGCGTGCGCCTGCTCGAGCAGCTGCTGCGTCTGCTGCAGGTCGATGATGTAGATGCCACCGCGCTCAGTGAAGATGTAGCGGCGCATCTTGGGGTTCCAGCGGCGCGTCTGGTGGCCGAAATGCACTCCGGCCTCCAGGAGCTCGCGCATCGTGACAACGGACACGGCCCTGCCTCCTTCGGTTGGGTTGCGTGCCGGCGGCGGGCGGGTGGAACCGGGCTCGACGCTCCGGCACCGCCACCCTCCCCTTCCCCGCCGGGTCGGGTCTCGGGTCGCCGGATTCTAGCCAACCGCCCCCGCCGCCGGGGTGACGCGCCCGCGGGCGCGCTCGAGCGCGGCGGCGAGGTCCGCCGGCAGGGCCGACTCGACGTCCACCGGCTCGCCGCTGGCGGGGTGCGGGAAGGCGAGCCGGGCGGCGTGCAGGAACTGCCGCGCCAGACCGAGCTCGCCGGGCCGGCCGTAGACGGGGTCACCTGCGACGGGCAGCCCGATCGCGGCAAGATGCACGCGGATCTGATGCGTGCGGCCGGTCTCGAGCCGCACGCGGAGGAGCGCGTGCGCCGCCAGCAGCTCCGCGACCTCGAACTGCGTGATCGCCTCCCGCGGTGAGGCCGTGTCGAGCGAGTTGCGGGTCGGGTCGGTGCGGTCGCGCCCGATCGGCGCCTCGATCCGCCCCCGCCACGAGCGGGGACGGCCGCATGCGAGCGCCAGGTACTCCCTGGTCAGCTCGCGACGGCGAAGCAGCCGCTGGAGCCGCCTCTGGGTCTCGGCGTCGCGGGCGACGACGAGCAGGCCCGAGGTGTCGCGGTCGAGCCGGTGGACGATCCCGGGCCGGCCGGGCTCCCCGCCGCCCGCGACCCCGTGCCCGAGCAGGCCGTGGACGAGCGTGCCGGTGGCGTGGCCCGCGGACGGGTGCACGACCATCCCGGGCGGCTTGTCGACGACGAGCAGGTGCTCGTCCTCGTACGCGACCGTGAGCTCGAGCGCCTCGGGCCGCAGGCTGGGCGGCTCGCTGCCGGGCAGGTCGACCACGACTTCCTCCCCACCCTCGAGCCGCCGGCTCTTCGGCGCCGCCCGGCCGTCGAGCGTGACCCGCCCCGCCGCGAGCAGGCGCTCTGCCTCGGAGCGGGAGCCGACGGCGGCGACCGTCGCGAGCCAGCGGTCGAGCCGCTCGCCCGCCGCTCCGGCCGGGACGGCGAGGCGGAGCTCCACGCGGGCCTCAGGCCTGCGCGTGGCGGCGCGGGTGCAGGCGCGGGCGCCGCTCCCCGATCACGAAGATCGCGAGCAGCACGATCACGCCGACCGTGATGAAGACGTCGCCGAGGTTGAACGCCGGCCAGTAGTCGGGATCGAGGAAATCGGTCACGTACCCCTGCCTGAGCCGGTCGGCGAGGTTGGAGACGCTGCCCCCGAGCAGAAAGCCGAACGCGACCGGCAGGAACGGGTGGCGGGCGCCGGCCCGGGCGAAGTAGAACAGCATCCAGGCGACCGCGACCGCGGTCAGGATCGTGACGGGCGACGCGGCGCCGGGGAACAGGCCGAACGCGATCCCCGTGTTGCGGATGTGGTGGAGGGAGAAGAAGCTGGTCACCTCGACCGCGTCCCCGAGCGCGAGCCGTGAGCGCACGATCTCCTTCGTGACCTGGTCGGCGGCGACACCCGCGCAGGCGACGATCAGCATCGCCGCCCACTGGCGCCGCCCCGCGGCGACGGCGCGAGACACGACCGAGACGGCGAGGCGCCCGTCGGTCACGGGGACGGTCCGCCCGTCGGTTGTGTTCGCGGGCGCCCTCAGCCCCGCTCCTCCAGCCGCTTGCAGTCGATGCACAGGATGGCGTACGGCTTCGCCTCCAGGCGCGCCTCGCCGATCGGCTGCTCGCAACGCCCGCAGGTGCCGTAGGTCCCGCGGTCGATCCGCGCGAGCGCGGCGTCAATCGCCGCGAGCACGTGCGCCGAGCTCTCCTCGAGCGAGTAGTCGAGCTCGCGGTCGACGGTCACGCTAGCCGTGTCGGCCATGCCGGTCTCCGGCATCTCCTCGTCCATCGAGCCCGAGTTCTCCGCCTGCAGATGCTCGATCGCGCTGACCACCCGCTGCCGCTCGTCGAGGAGGAGCCCCCGGAAGCGCTCGATGTTCACGTCGTCTCCCTTCGCTGGCCGGCGGCGAGGAGCCGCTCGATCTCGTCGTTGGTCATGCCGTCCACCTCGATCACCTTATCCCGCGACGCCCCTCCGGAGGCGAGGCGAACGCGCGCTGCGGGCAGGCCGAGCGTCGCCGCGACCAGCTCGACCAGCGCCTGATTCGCCCGCCCGCGTTCCGCGGGCGCGGCAACACGTGCTTTCCAGCCATCTCCGTGGCGTCCGACGATCTCGCTCCGTGCGGCCCCGGGGGAGACGCGCAGCGAAACGCGCGCCGGCCGGTCGGGTGACCGCCTGCCGGCCGCGCCAGTGTATCCCATGACGGCGCCCGGTCCGATCAGGCCGCCTGGCCGGGCAGCCTCAATTCGCCCGTGTCCTCGAGCTCCGGGCGCTCGGAGAGCTGGCCGAGCGCGGCCTCGAGGTCGGCGCGGATCGCCGCGCGCGCGGCCTGCAGCCGGCGGATCTCGACGAGCAGCCGCTCCCGCTCCGCCTCCGCCCCGTTGACGATCTCGCGCGCCTTCAGCCGGCCCTCCTCTACGGTCAGCTCGTAGTCGCGCCGGCCCTGCGTGCGAAGATCCTCGGCGGCCCGCTCGGCGGACATCATCGTGTCGCGCAGCAGCCGCTCGAGGTCACGGAAGCGGGCCAGCTCGCCCTCGAGCCGCTCGACGTCGTCGCGGAGGTCGGCGCGCTCGCGCCACGCCTCCTCGTAGCTCGCGGCGATCTGCTCGAGCAGCCGCTTCGTCGCCCTCGTGCTGTACCCACCGGGCGCGCGCCGCAGCCGCACGTGGCGGATCTCGACCGGCGTGATCGTCATCTCACCGTAGTTGTTCGATGCCGGCGACGATCAACCTCCACGCGGCCGAGAGGGCGAGGATGCCGAGGATCGGCGAGAGGTCGAGCCCGAGCCCGCCCAGCCGCAGCGCCGGCAGGAGGCGGCGAAACAGCGCCAGGTAGGGGTTGACCGTGTCGTGGAGGAAGCGCTGGCAGCGTGACAGCCACGGGCTGTAGGGAAGCCGGATCCACGACGTCAGGATGTAGACGAAGATCAGGAGCAGGTAGACGTAGTAGAGCGCCGTGACGAAGCGGACCGCCGTCGAGACCGCATCCGCGAGCACCATCGCACCGAGCATCGCGGCCGGCCGCTTCCGGCCTAGGCCTGGTTGAAGAAGCCGCGCTCGAGCATCCGCGCGCGCTCCTCCGCAGACACTTCGACGTTCCGGGGGGTGAGCAGGAACACCTTGTCCGCGACGCGCTGCATGCCGCCGTTGAGCGCGTACGTGAGGCCGCTCGAGAAGTCGATCAGCCGCTTCGCCAGCTCCGGGTCGGCGTTCTGGAGGTTCAGGATCACGGGAACCGAGTCCTTGAACTTGTCGGCGATCGCCTGCGCGTCGTTGAAGCTGCGCGGCATCACGAGGTGGACCCGCTGCGACGAGCCGGAGCCCTGGACGGCCTCGAGCGGCGGGCGGGCCGGCGCGCGCCTCGGCGCGGGCGCGGCCTGCGTCCGGGCGGGAGCGTCGGGCTCCGACCAGTCGTCGAACTCCTCCGCGCGCGCCGTCCGGGCGCGATGGAGCCGGCGCACGTTCGGTCGCTCGGAGTAGCTGCGCTCGAGCTCGGCCTCGGCCGAGAACTCCTCGTCCCAGTACCCGTCCTCCTCATCGGCGATGCCGAAGTAGACGAGCGCCCGGTTCCAAACGTTGCCGAGTCCCATTTGCTCGAAATGTTACCGCCCGAAGAGAACGGATCCGACCCGGACGAAGGTCGCGCCCTCCTCCGCTGCCACCCGGTAGTCCTGGGTCGTGCCCATCGACAGCTCGGCCAGGCCGTGCTCGCCGGCGAGCAGGGCGAGCTCCCGGAAGTGGGGACGCGACCGCTCGGGGTCGCCCGCGAACGGTGGCATGGTCATCAACCCGCGGACGTCCACCCCGGCGGCGCGCACCTCGCGCAGGAACGCGCCGAGCTCCCGCGGCGCGATCCCGGACTTCGACTCCTCGCCGGCGAGGTTGACCTGGACGAGCGCGGGCACGGTCAGGCGGCGCGCGGCCGAGAGCGAGTCGAGCGAGTGCACGAGCTCGCACAGCCCCGATACGAGCGGCGCCTTGCGCGACTGGAGGTGCCCGATGAAGTGCCAGCGAAACGCGTCCGGGTAGCGAGCGTGCTTCGCCGCCAGGTCCTGGGCGCGGTTCTCGCCGACGACTTCGACCCCCGCCGCGACGAGCAGCGCGAGCTCGTCGGCGGTCACGTACTTGGTCGCGACGACGACGGTGCAGCGTGGCCCCACCTCGTCGCACACCCGCCGGTACGCCGCCCCGATCTCCTCAGCCGACCACATACCCGATCATTCCCTGCCGGCCCGTCCGTCCCTGGTCGCGGCGGTGCGAGAAGTAGCGCTCGGCGTCGCAGGCGGTGCACCCGCCGACCCGCTCGATCCGCCCGACCCCGGCCGCGCGGAGGGCACGCTCCGCGGCGAGCGGCAGGTCGAGCCGGCCCCACCGGACGACGTCGTCGCCGAATGCGGACCGGTACCCGCCGGCGACCTCGTCGCCGACCGCATAGCAGCACGGCCCGATCCCGGGTCCGATCGCCGCGGCGAGCCGGCTGCCCCCGAGCGCGGCCACGCCGCTCGCGAGGATCCCCGCCAAGAGCCCCCGCCAGCCCGCGTGCAGCGCGGCGAGCGCCGGTTCCCCCTCCGTGCGGCAGAGCGCGACCGGCAGGCAGTCGGCGGTCAGGACGAGCAGCGCCTCCCCGGGCACGTCCGACCAGAGCCCGTCGCAGCGCTCGAGCGGCACGTCCCGGTCGAGGATCCCGCCCGGCCGCGCCCGCAGGACGTCGGCTCCGTGCTGCTGCCACGGAAGCTGCGCCCGGCCTGCGTCCGTCCCGGCCGCCGCGCAGGCAAGCCGGCGGTTCTCGAGCACGTTCGCGGGCTCGTCGCCGGTCAAGAGCCCGAGGTTGAGCGAGCGGTAGGCGCCGACCGAGACGCCGCCGCGGCGGGTCGAGAACGCGACCCTGTAGGGGCCGGGGGCATCCCAGTGGAGGAGCTCGGCGGTCACGCGCCGACGATCGTGCCCATCACCCGCGTGACGCCGTCGAACGCGCTCACGAGCAGGTCGGTGAACGGCCCGTGGAAGACGAAGAAGAGGCCGAGCACGACGATCATCCCGTAGTGGTCGAGGCGGATCCAGTGGCGGTAGGTCGTGTCGTCCATGACCGCGCCGACGATCCGGGAGCCGTCGAGCGGCGGGATCGGGATCAGGTTGAAGATCCCGAGCACGACATTGACGCGGTAGGCGAGGTCGGCGAGGTCGAGCGCCCGGCCGTCGAGGCCGCCGTGGACGACGAGCGCGAGGCTCGCGAGCGCGAGCGCGAAGTTGGTGGCCGGGCCGGCCGCCGCCACGACGGCCATGCCCTGCTTCGGGCGGCGGAAGTAGCCCGGATTGACCGGGACGGGCTTCGCCCAGCCGAACGGCATCCCGCCGACGAGCGACGTGACCGCGAACATGAGCGTCCCGAGCGGGTCGAGGTGCCGCAGCGGGTTGAGCGTGATCCGTCCCTCGCCGCGGGCGGTCGGGTCGCCGAGCTTCCAGGCCACCCACGCGTGCGCGAGCTCGTGCAGCGCGAGCGAGACGAGCACGCACGGCGCGAGCAGCAGAAAGAGGTCGAGGTCCATCGCCCTGACGGTAGCGCTTCGGGTGCCGCCCGCCGCTACCCGGCCGGGGCGATCAGCTCCCTGGCGGCCGCGAGCTCCGCGCTGCGCCCGTCGAGCTCGCCGTTCAGCTTGCGGCGCAGCACCTCCGCGAGGATCTTCCCGACGAGCGGCGACTCGGCGACGCCGAGCTCGGCGAGATCGCCGCCCGAGATCTCGAGCGAGACCGTGCGCAGCGCGTCGAAGTAGCGGCGAAGCCACGTCTCGGCGGCCGAGCCGGGCGGCGCGAGCGCGAGCGCGTGGACGGCGCCGTCCGGGTCGTGCGGCTCGATCAGCCGCCGCACCTCCGCCGGCTCGCGAGCGCTTCCGAGCAGCGCGACGAGGCGGGGCGCGACCGCGACCGCGTCCGCGACCGCGTCGGCGTCACGCCGGCGCAGCCGCAGGCGGCCGAACCACTCGTACAGCTCGTCGGCGGGGAGCCGGCGGGCGAGCACCGCCAGGCGCGAGCGCCACGGCGGCGACGCCGGCGTGTACCGGGCCCGCAGCGCGTCGACCCGCCCGAGCAGCTCGACCGTGTCCGGGTCGGCCGCCAAGTGCGGGTGCACCGCCTGGGCGAGCCCGAGCTCGCCGAGGCGTGACACCGACGCCGCGACCTCGGCCTCGCCGAGCAGGAGCACGAGCTCGTCCCGCAGCCGGGCCGACGAGAGCTCCCCGACCAGGTTCATCTCGACGCAGGCGCGCGCGAGCGCGACCGTGTGGCCGTCCATCCGGAACCCGTAGCGGCTCTCGTAGCGGATGGCGCGGAAGATCCTGGTCGGGTCCTCGATGAAGGAGAGGTTGTGCAGCACGCGGACGATCCGGGCCTCGAGGTCGGCGAGCCCGCCGAACGGGTCGACGAGTCGCCCGAAGTCCTCGCCGCGCAGCGAGACGGCGAGCGCGTTGATCGTGAAGTCGCGGCGGTAGAGATCCTGGCGGATCGACGCTTGCTCGACCGCGGGCAGCGCGGCCGGCTCGTCGTAGAACTCGGTGCGGGTCGTCGCCACGTCGACGCGCCCGCCGGGCCACTTGACGACCGCGGTTCCGAACCGCTCGTGCGGGACGGCGCGCCCGCCGAGAGCAGCGGCGAGCGCCCGACCCAGCGCGATCCCGTCGCCTTCGACCGCGATATCGATGTCGAAGCCGGGCTCGCCGAGGAGGATGTCACGGACGGTGCCACCAACGAGGTACACCCCGTCGAAGGGGCCGCTGACGGCCTGGATCGCCTCCCAGACTGGCTCGAGGCCGGGCAGGGCGAGCAGGCGGCGGCGCAGGTCGCGCCCGGGTGCGGGGGCCGCGGCCGCGACCGGCTCGCCCAGGCCGCGCAGGACGTCGCCGCGCGTGACGACGCCGACCACCTCGCCGTCGCGAACGACCGGGACCCGGCCGGCATGGGCCCGGGCGACGAGCTGCTGGAGCTCCGGGAGCGTTGTCCGCTCCCCGCAGCTGACGACGTTCGAGCTCATCACGGCTTTCACGGGCGCGTGCGCGAGCCCGTGCCCGATCGCCTTGTCGAGATCCTCCCGGCCGACGATGCCGACGAGCTCGCGGCGGCCGCCGACCTGGATCCCGCTCTGGCGGTGGCGCTGGCAGAGCGCCATGGCGTGCGCGACCGAGTCGCCGGGCGAGACGAACCGCGCCGGTCGCGACATGATCTCCGCCGCTGTCGCCGGCTCCCGGACCGCCGCCGGCAGCGCGGCCAGGAGCCGCTCGCGGGCTGCCGCGAGCGCGCCGTGGTAGGTCGCGGACGCCGCCTGCGGGTGGCCGCCGCCGCCGAGCGCGCGAGCGGCCGCGGCGGCGTCGAGCTCGGCGCTGCGGCTGCGCAGGACGCAGACGACGCGACCTTCCATCTCGACCAGGCACGCGAGTGCCCGGCAGTCGGTCAGGTCGACGAGCTTGCTGGCGAGGTTCGAGATCCCCTCCACGTAGGAATCCCAGACGACCGCGGCGACCAGCACGTCGACGCCCGCGACGGCCACCGGCTCGGCCGCCGCCAGGAGCGCATCGAGCAGCGCCCGCTCCTCGGCGGCGAGCGGCGCCCGCAGCCACTGGGCGACCATCTCCTGACGCGCGCCATGGCGCAGGCACCAGCCGAGCGCCTCGGCGTCGCGCCGGGTCGCCGTCGGATGCGTCAGCGAGCCGGTGTCCTCGTGGATCCCGAGCGCGAGCACGGTCGCCTCGAGCGGGGTGACGGCGAGATCGCGCTCGGCGAGGATCGCGACCAGCGCGGTCGTCAGCGCCCCGTCCTCGGTCAGGACGACGTTCTCGGGCGGGAGCCACGACGGGGACTCCGAGCGGTGGTGGTCGAACAGCACCAGCTCGATCCCCGGCCTGCGAGTCAGCTCCTCGAGCTCGCCGAGGCGCGACGGGTCGGTCGTCTCGACGGCAATGAGCCGCGTGACCGCGGCGAGGTCGACCCTCGAGGCGTCAACGAGGTCGAGCTCGTCCGCGTGCAGCCGGTAGAACTCCCGGACGTTGCGGTTGAGCGCGCCGTGGAGAACGACGAGCGCCCCGGGGTAGAGCCGCCGGCAGGCGAGCATCGAGGCGAAGCAGTCGAAGTCGGTGTTGCCGTGCCCGGCGATCACGTCCATGCGCCCAGTGTAGGCGGGGTCAGAAACAGCGTTGCCCCACTCAGAGCCCCGTGCCCCACCCGCCTCGCCCCAGCAGGATCTAGTTATGAGCATGCTAAGCTATGAGCATGCTCACCCACCGACTCCAGGTCCTGATCGACCCCGAGCAGTACGAGCGCCTCCAGCGCGAGGCCGAGACCAGGAGAACGACGATCGCGGTCGTCGTCCGCGACGCGATCGATCGGGCGGTTCCCGTGACCGCGACACTGCGGCGCGAGGCGGCCGACTTCCTCCTCGGCCTCGACCCGATCCCGCTCCCCGATGACCCGGACGAGCTCGAGGCTGAGCTCGACGCCATGTTCGACGAGGCCGGGTGATCCTGCTCGACACGAGCGTGCTCCTGTATGCGGTCGGCGACGAGCACGCGTTGCAGGAGCCCTGCCGGCGCATCGTCGACAGGATCGGTGACGGGGCCCTCCAGGCCACCACGGCGGTCGGCGTGATCCAGGAGTTCATGCACGTCTACGCGATCCGGAGATCGCGCCGAGCGGCCGCTGCGTCAGCGCGCCGGTACACGGCGCTTCTCGGCCCCCTGGCGGAAGCCGGGGAGCATGATTTGGCACTGGCCGTCGACCTGTTCGAGGCACGCCCGGGCCTGCAGGCGTTCGACGCGCTGCTGGCGGCGACCGCCCTGAACTCGAGGGCCGAGGCGCTCGTGACCGCCGACCGCGCATTCGCCGGCATCCCGGGCCTGGTGGTGCTCGACCCTCGCTCGCCGGAGCTCGAGACGCTCGTCGGCTGACGGCCGTTGCCGCCCGCGGCCGCTACCCTCCGCTGCGATGAGCGGCGACTACGTCTACACGATGTACCGGGCCGACAAGTTCTACGGGCCCGACCGGCAGGTGCTCGCGGGCATCTCGCTCTCGTTCCTGCCCGGCGCCAAGATCGGCGTGATCGGCCCGAACGGGGCGGGGAAGTCGACGCTGCTGCGGATCATGGCCGGGCTCGAGGAGCCCTCCTCCGGAATCGCCGAGCTCGCCCCGGGCTCGACGGTCGGCCTGCTGGCGCAGGAGCCCGAGCTCGACCCGGGCAAGGACGTGCGCGGGAACGTCGAGGACGGCGTGCGGGCGCTGCGGGACCTGCTCGACCGCTTCAACGCGATCTCGGCTGCGTTTGCGGAGCCGGACGCCGACTTCGACGCCCTGCTCGCCGAGCAGGCCCGCGTCCAGGAGCAGATCGACCGCCACGACGCCTGGGCGCTCGACGAGCGGCTCGACCGGGCCATGGACGCGCTGCGCTGCCCGCCCGGAGATCAGGACGTGACGACGCTGTCGGGCGGCGAGCGCCGCCGGGTCGCGCTCTGCCGCCTCCTCCTCTCCTCTCCCGACCTCCTGCTCCTCGACGAGCCGACGAACCACCTGGACGCGGAGTCGGTCGCCTGGCTCGAGCGCTGCCTCGAGGACTACAGGGGCACGGTGATCGCCGTCACGCACGACCGCTACTTCCTCGACAACGTCGCCGGCTGGATCCTCGAGCTCGACCGCGGCCGCGGGCTCCCGTTCCGGGGCAACTACTCCTCCTGGCTCGAGCAGAAGGAGGCCCGCCTCGCCGCCGAGGAGAAGCAGGCCTCCGCCCGGCGCCGGACGCTCCAGCGGGAGCTCGAGTGGGTGCGGCTGAGCCCGAGGGCGCGCCACGACAAGTCGAAGGCGCGCCTCGCAGCCTACGAGCGCCTGCTCGCAGAGGAGGAGTCGGTGCGCCTCGACACGGTCGAGATCCACATCCCCGCAGGGCCCCGGCTCGGAGACGTCGTCGTCCAGGCCGACGGCCTCGCCAAGGGCTTCGGCGACCGCCTCCTCTTCGAGGGGCTGACGTTCTCGCTGCCGCCGGGCGGGATCGTCGGCGTGATCGGCCCGAACGGGGCCGGCAAGACGACCCTGTTTCGGCTGATCGCGGGCGAGCTCGAGCCCGACGCGGGCACGCTTCGGGTCGGCGAGACGGTCGAGCTCGCGTACGTCGACCAGAGCCGCGCGGGCCTCGAGCCGGCGAGCACCGTCTGGAAGGAGATCTCGGACGGGCAGGACACGCTCCGGCTCGGCCGTCGCGAGGTCAGCTCCCGCCAGTACGTCTCCTGGTTCAACTTCCGCGGCGGCGACCAGGAGAAGCGGGTCTCCGACCTTTCCGGCGGCGAGCGCAACCGCGTCCACCTCGCGAAGCTCTTGCGCTCCGGCGGCAACCTGATCCTGCTCGACGAGCCGACGAACGACCTCGACGTCGACACGCTGCGCGCGCTCGAGCAGGCCCTGCTCGACTTCGCCGGCTGCGCGGTCGTGATCTCGCACGACCGCTGGTTCCTCGACCGGATCGCGACGCACGTGCTCGCGTTCGAGGGCGACTCGAACGCCGTCTGGTTCGAGGGCACCTACGCCGAGTACGAGGAGAGCCGCCGCGCCCGCCTCGGCGCCGACGCCGACCAGCCCCACCGGATCCGCTACCGGCCGCTCGCGCGCCCGTGACCGCCCGCGTCGCACCGTCGCTCGACACCGTCGGCTACTCGCGGATCCGGGAGCTGGCCGAGCTCGCGCTGCCGATGGAGGGGGTGCTGCGCCTCTACTTCGGCGAGTCGAACCTCCCCACCCCCGCGTTCATCAAAGACGCCGCGGCGCGCGCGCTCGCGGACGGCTACACGTTCTACTCAGAGAACGCGGGCCTGCCGTCGCTGCGGGCGGCGCTCGCGGCGAAGACGGCCAAGCTGCACGGGGTCGAGCTCGACCCGGCGAGCGAGATCGTGATCACGGCCTCCGGGGTGCAGGCGCTGCACATGGCGATCCGGGCGGTGCTCGACCCGGGCGACGAGGCGATCGTGCTCAGCCCGGTCTGGCCCAACGGGCCGGCGAGCGTGCGGATGGCGGGCGCCCGCCCGGTCGAGCTGCCTCACCCGTTCGCGGGCGGGCGCTTCGGGCTCGACCTGGACGCGCTCGAGGCGGCTGTCACGCCGCGCACGCGCCTCCTCCTCGTCACCACGCCGTCGAACCCGCTCGGCTGGGTCGCGACCGTCGAGGAACAGCGCGCGCTGCTCGACCTGGCACGGCGCCACGGGCTCTGGCTCGTCGCCGACGAGGTCTACGAGCGGCTCTGGTACGCGGCTCCCGAGCCCGGCCGGCCGGCGCCGTCGATCCTTCGCCTCGCGACGCGCGACGACGCCGTCGCGGTCGTCCATTCGTTCTCGAAGACGTACTGCATGACCGGCTGGCGGGTCGGCTGGCTCGTTGCCCGCAGCGACCTGGCGTTGCGGATCGGCCAGCTCAACGAGTACGTCGTCTCCCATGCGGCCACGTTCGCCCAGAAGGCCGCGGAGGTCGCGCTCGCGGAGGGCGAGCTGTGGATCCGCGAGCTCGTCGGCCAGCTACGGCGAAACCGCGAGCTCTGCCTGGACACGCTGCGCTCGCTGCCGGGCGTGACCGTGCCGGAGCCGGAGGGCGCGTTCTACCTGTTCCCGCGCGTCGAGGGGCTCGACGACTCGTTCGGCTTCTGCCGGCGACTCCTGCTCGAGGAGCGGGTCGGGATCGCCCCCGGCGTCGCGTTCGGGCCCGGCGGCGAAGGGTCTCTGCGGCTCTGCTACGCGGCGGAGCCGTCCGTGCTCGAGCCGGCGCTCGAGCGGCTGGCGGCGTTCCTCGAGCGCACCCGCTGAGCCGCCGGCCTCAGCCTGGATTCACCGTTCTGCGCGGGCGGTGCGCCCGTCTGGACTCTCCAGGCCGCTCCCCGCCCGGCCTGCGGCCCCTCCGGGGCCCGCACCCGGCCGGTGCGCTCCGGGTCGCGGCGCGAACGGCCGGGCACCAGCCCGTCCGTCCCCACCGCGCCCCGTCCTGGCGGCCCAGCCGAACGCCCCGCGTTCACGCATCTCGGTGGATCCAGGCTCAGAGGTGCGCGACCGCCTCGATCTCGACGAGCGCGCCGGCCGGGAGCCGCGACACCTCGACCGTCGAGCGCGCGGGCGGGTGCTCGCCGGCGTGGCGGGCGTAGACCTCGTTCATGCCGGCGAAGTCGTCGAGGCTGGTCAGGAAGACCGTCGTCTTGACGAGCTTGTCGAGCCCCGAGCCGGCCGCCTCGAGGATCGCGGCGAGGTTGCGGAACACCTGCTCGGTCTGCTCGGCGATCCCGCCCTCGACGAGCGCGCCCGTGGCCGGGTCGAGCGGCACCTGGCCGGCCGTGTAGACGAGGTCGCCGGTGACGATCGCCTGCGAGTAGGGCGCCCCGGCGAATGGTGCGGGCGCACCTTCCGTCCTGACGACGGTCTTTCCCACGTGAGCCTCCTCGGGTCGGTGACGGGTCCTCAGCCCGCGACGCGCTCGATGCGGGCGCCGAGCTGCCGCAGCCGCTCGTCGATCCGCTCGTAGCCGCGGTCGATCTGGCCGATGTTGCCGATCGTGGAGCGCCCCTCCGCGCACAGGCTGGCGATCAGCATCGCCATCCCGGCGCGGATGTCCGGGCTTTCCATGCGCTCGCCGTAGAGCCGGGCGGGGCCGCTGACGACGGCGCGGTGCGGGTCGCAGAGGATAATCCGGGCGCCCATCGTGACGAGCTTGTCGACGAAGAAGAGCCGGTTCTCGAACATCTTCTCGAAGATCAGGACGGTGCCGCGCGCCTGGGTGGCGACGGCGAGCGCGATCGAGGTCAGGTCGGCGGGGAACGCGGGCCAGGGGCCGTCCTCGATCTTCGGGATCTGCGCGCCGACGTCGTCGCGGATCTCGAGCTCCTGGCCGGACGGTACGCGCACGGTCGAGCCCTCGACCTCGTAGCGAACGCCGAGCCGGTCGAAGCCGGGCCAGATCGCGACGAGGTGCTCGGGCTCGACGTCCTCGATCACGAGCTCGCCGTCGGTGACCGCCCCGAGGCCGATGAAGCTCGCGACCTCGATGTGGTCGGGGCAGATCCGCCACTCGCCGCCGTGGAGGCGCTCGACGCCGCGGATCCGCAGCACGTTGGTGCCGATCCCCTCGATGTCGGCGCCGAGTGCCCGCAGGAAGCGGCAGAGGTCCTGGACGTGCGGCTCCGAGGCGGCGTTCGCGACGACGGTCTCCCCGCGCGCGAGCACGGCCGCCATGACCGCGTTCTCCGTGCCGGTGACGGAGGCCTCGTCGAGAAAGATGCCGGCGCCGCGAAGCGCCCGCGCCTCCATCGTGTAGCCGCGCTCGACGGTGACGGTGGCGCCGAGTCGCTCGAACGCGTGCACGTGCGTGTCGAGGCGGCGGCGGCCGATCACGTCCCCGCCAGGCGGCGGCACGACCGCGCGGCCGCAGCGGGCGAGCAGCGGCCCCGCGAGCAGGATCGACGCGCGGATGCGGCGGCAGAGCTCCTCGTCGAGCTCGTGCCGCGGCGTCTCGGACGCGTCGATCGTGACCGCTCCCGGCCCGGTCGCCTCGACGCCGACGCCGAGCCGCTGGACGAGCTCGAGCATCGTCTCGACGTCGAGGATCGCCGGGACGTTCGTGAGCCTCACCGGCCCGTCCGCGAGCAGGCAGGCGGCGACGATCGGCAGCGCGGCGTTCTTGTTTCCGGCGGCACGGACGCGGCCGGTGAGCGGCTGGCCGCCCTCGATCACGAACGACTCCATCAGCGTCTCCGGGGCGAGGGTGTGCGGCAACGGTAGCGGCGGGGAGCGGCGGGCCGGGCTATCCTACCCAACTCGATGCGACCGACCAGAGACCGTGCCTGGCAGACGCTGACGACGTACACGAAGGGCGAGCCGCTGCTCCGCCACGCGCTCGGGGTCGAGGCGTGCGTCGGCGCCTACGCCGCCCGCTTCGGGGAGGACGAGGAGCTGTGGCGCGCGACCGCGCTCCTGCACGATTTCGATTACGAGATCCACCCGACGCTCGACCGCCACCCGCAGGACGGCGCGCCGATCCTGCGCGAGGAGGGCTGGCCGGAGGAGGTGATCGAGGCGGTCCTCTCCCACGCCGAGCACCTCGCGATCCCGCGCGACACCACGCTGAAGCGGGCCCTGTTCGCCTGCGACGAGCTGTCCGGCTTCATCCAGGCCTGCGGCTTCGTCCGCCCGGACGGGATCGAGACGCTCGAGCCGAAGTCGGTGCGCAAGAAGCTGAAGCAGCCGTCGTTCGCGGCCGGCGTCCATCGCGACGAGGTCTACCGCGGCGCCGAGGGGCTCGGCGTCGGGCTCGACGAGCACATCGCGTTCTGCGTCGCCGCCATGCGCCCGATCGCGGCCCGGCTCGGGCTGCGCACGTCGAAGTAGGACTGCGACACGCCAGCGCCGCGGGAGCGAGTCGCCTCCGGCTCCTACGCCGGCGCCAGCACCGCCAGCCAGCAGACGACACCGAGGTCGTCCTCGCTGATGGGCTCCGGGAATTGGTCCAGCCCACGGGCTGGAGACCGAGCTGCTCGGCCAGCTCGACGATCCTCGCGGCCGCCTCCTTGCGCGAGATCCCCCCCTCGCGCGCCGCTGCCCAGAGCTCGTTCAGCGCCCGCCGCACCGCCGAGCTGCGCTCGACGCTCAGCGCGGCCTCGGCCCGCTCGGCCCCTTCCGGCAGGACGACGGCCGGATCGCGCAGCAGCTCCAGGGCGAAGCGTTGCGCTGGCCCGATCGCTTCCTGCGCCGTCCTCGGGTCGGTCCGCCGGTTGTGCTCGGCGGCGATGCCCTCGCAGGCCCGCCGCCAGGCCGCCTCGAGGTCGACCCCCTCGATCTCCCCGGGCGTGCCCGCCTCCGGGTCGATCCGGCGCAGGATCTCGAGGTCCGAGTCCACGAGACCGCTCGCGCCCTCGCCCGGCTCGAGCTCGACGTAGCGCCGGTAGCGGTGGCCGCGCTCGGCGCCGGGCATCGGCCTCGTCCGCGTCGCGAAGAAGACGCCGGGGCGCCCGGGCCGAGCCCGGCGGAGCACGGCTCCGACTCCCCACGGCAGCACCTCGATCCGGGCGAGCTCGCCCTCGAGCTTCGCCCGCAGCACCCGGGCACGTAGCTCCTCGCCGAGAAAGGCGCCCGAGGGGTCGGCGTCGCCGTCCTCGTCGAGGAGCCCGGGGTCGCCGGCGGCGAGCCGGTCGGCGAAGGCCCGGAGCTCGGCCTCGACGCCCTCCAGCACCTCGACCTCCATCCCGTAGATCGAGGCGGCCCTGATCTTCGCGCGCACCCTGGCCTCGAGCCGGAGCAGCTCCTCGAGCTCGCCCGGCTCGGGCAGCATCGTCGTCAGTAGGTCGCGAAGACGGCGATCTTGCGCGCCGGCGAGGTCTCGAGCAGCTTGACGAGGAGCGCGAGCTTCGGGTCGGTGCCGGCCGACATCGGCGTGAGCCGGCCGCGGATCACCCCGAGCCGGGCGTGGTCGGCGGCGACGCCGTCGCCGTAGCCGGGCCGGAAGTCGGCGGCCGGCTGCGCGCCGCCGTCCTCGGCGAGAGCATCTTCGACCGCCTCGGCGATGCCAGCTTCCCCCGCCTCGACCCGTGCCACCTCGCGCAGCGCCGCCCGGGAGGGAACGTATCCGCGCCCCTCGTCCCAGGCGGCAAGGAAGGCGTCGTGCGCGGCGAGTAGACGCTCGACGGTGACGAGGCAGGCCCGCCAGCAGGACTCGAAGCGCTTGAGGAGCTGGGACTGGAGCAGGCCGGCGAGTTGCGTCTCCGCCTGCACGTCCTCCGCCTCGGCGAGGTAGGCGCTCGGCCGGTAGCGGGCCATCGTGAGCGCTCCGATCTCCCTCACGATCTCGGCGAACAGGCCGGGATGCGCGACGTCGAGGTCGTAGCGCCGCGTCTCGGGCCGCGGCTCGGGGAAGCGCACCGGCGTCCCGTCGGGGCAGACGGCGCCCGGGTAGTGCTCCTGAATGAAGCGCCGGTCGCGTCGCACCGAGACGGCATCGGCGATCGGGAAGAGCAGGTCGGGGTCGAGGCTCTCGGGGTCGCGCTCGCTCGCGCCCGCGCGCAGGAACAGCCGGCGGACCGACGGGATCCCAGCGGCGGCGAAGGCCCGGTCGTGGCGCGCGAACAAGAGGACGAGGTTGTGGAGGTCCCAGAGCCCGTTGTTCACCGGCGTCGCGGTCAGCAGCACGACGTCCTTGCGCTCGCCCCCGAGCAGCCGCTCCATCGCCCGGTACCAGGTCGTGTCCTCGGTGGGCCGCGCGTGGGCCTCGTCGACGACGACGAGCCGGTAGGCCTCCTTGTCGCTCGCGAGCCGCGGCGCGGCCCCGGCGGCGCCGGGAACGAGCTGCTCGTCCGTCGCGAGCTCCTGGAAGGAGAGGACCTCGGCGGGGAGCCTCGCCCGTCTGATCCGCGTCTCCCAGCTCTCGCGGAGCTGGGCCGGGCAGACGACGAGCGCGGAGTGTCCGGCCTCGAGCGCGTACTCCTCGATGAAGGCGAGGCCAATCTCGGTCTTGCCGGTGCCGACCCCGTCGGCGTAGACGACCCCGTGGTGGCGCTCGAGGATCCGACGGGCCCGCTCGTAGCCGTCCCGCTGGAAGGCGGCGAGCGCGACCCGCGTGATCTCGCCGTCAGCGGGCGCCTCGAGCTCCTCCCCGTACAGCTCGAGCAGCGCGCGCAGGTAGACGGTCTCGGGATCGACGAGCCCGGCGGATGGGAAGAGGAGCTCCCGCAGCTCCTCGGCGAAAGGCACGGCCCCTTCCCAGAGCCGCTCGAACCATTCGAGGGCCGCGCGGCCGGGCGCGACGTTGTAGTCGACGAGGCCGAGCTCGAGGTTGCGCTCGAGGCCGGCGCCGGTCAGGTTGGCCGAGGTGACGAGGGCCGCTCGCGGGTCCTCGGGCGTCCCGAACAGGTAGGCCTTCCCGTGCAGGAACCGCTCGAGGAAGCGCCGCACCTCGACCTCCGACCCGGAGAGCCAGCGCTCCACGGCGTGGAGGCGCTTCGCGGCCCGGCTCGGCGGGAAGCGGGAGAAGTCCCGCTCGCCGGCGAGCAGACGCAGGCGGTGCTCGAAGGAGAGCGCCGGCGCCTCGGCCCCGAGCCCCGGCTCCGGCATGGCCCCGAGGAGCAGGCGCACGCGCCGGCCGTTCTCGGTCACCTCCGCGAGCGCGTGGAGCCCGCCGAGGTCGACGTAGCCGGAGGCGACCGAGAGCGGGTGCCCGACCGGGGTGTCCGCTGCGAGGTAGGCGAGCCCGTCCGCGTGGCTGCGGTCGAGGTTGTCGAGGATGTCGGGCCGGCTCGTCAGCGTCACGCGGGGAGGATGGCGACCTGGTAGCGCGCGATCTTCGGGTCTCGCGTGACGATCGTCAAGCCCTCGAGCTGGGCCTGGGCGATCAGGATCCGGTCGAAGGGGTCGCGATGGTGCAGAGGAAGCTGCCCCGCGGCCCAGGTGTGCTCGGGCGTGATCGGCAGCCCATCGAGCCGGTTAGCCGCGAGACTCCCAACGATGTCCTCGACGGGCGCTCGCAGCTTGCCGAGCTTCTGCTTGGTCGAGATCTCCCAGAGCGAGGCGGCGCTGACCGCAACGGTCGTCTCGCGATCGGCGATCGCCGCGTAGGCGGCACGCGACAGCGACGGATGCTCCTCGAGCCACCAGAGCAACGTATGCGTGTCGAGGAGGAGCCTCACTCCCCGCTCTCCGGCGGGAAGATCTCGCTCTCGTAGAAGCCGCGCGCGATCTCCTCGTTCACCTCGTCGGAGTCCCAGTCCTCGGCGAGCCACAGCTTGCCCTTCCACGCGCCCGGCGTGCGCGGCCCGAGCTCGGCGCCGTCCACGGGAACGAGCTTCGCGACCGGCTTGCCGGCCTTCGCGATCACCACCTCCTCGCCCGCGGCCGCGCGTTCCACGAGCCGCGAGAGGTGTGTCTTCGCCTCATGCATGTTCACTTGCACGGTCTGCTCCCTGCGGGCAACGTAGACCTGGCCCGACGTTGTTAGTCGCCTTAGCTTAGCTCAGCGACGTGCCTGTGTCAGCCTGCCGGCAGCGGAGCGAGCTCGCAGAGATCGAGCGTGAGCCGAGAGGCCCAGATGCCCGTGAGCATCGCCCGGTCGCTCGGCCCGAGGGCGAACCGTTCGAGCACCCGCTCGAGCGGCCAACGGCGCCCCGGGTTGAGCACCTCGATCGAGAGGACGTGGCCGCCCGCGTCGAGGTCGGCGAGGGTTCCCAAGCCAACCTCGACCGTGTGCTCGACGGCACCCTCGGCCAGCTCGACGACAAGGGCGTTGACTTCCAGGTCGTACGCGAGCTTCACGGCCAGGCACAGGCTACTCGCTCGCCTCCCCCGTCGACCTCGCGCGGTGACTTGAGATGCCAGGTTGGCATCTCAAGTCCTCCCGCTGCCGGCCGACTCGGAAGCCACCCTCGGCGTTGCACCTATGCCACGCTCTGACCGTGGCATCTATGCCACTCCAGCGACTGGAGGGAAGAGCACGGGTGCCGAAGAGGCTGGACACGAGCTACCACGAGCGAATGCTGGCCGCGCGGATGGAGGATTCCGAGTTCCGGGAGGAGTACGAGCGTGCCCGCCGGGAGATCGCTCAGGTGGACTCGGTCATCCGCCAGCTCGACGAGCTCCGCGAGAAGGCCGGGCTCACGAAGGCCGAGCTCGCCCGGCACATCGGCCGCGACCCATCGAGCATCCGTCGCCTCTTCACCGCGAAGAGCAACCCCGAGCTCTTGCTCGTCGCCTCGATCGCCGAGGACCTCGGCGCGGAGATCCGCATCGTGCCTCGCGAGGCACGAGCGGCGTCCGCCTGACCGGACCCCCAACGAGCTCAAGCGCCCTCCCCAACCTCCGCGGTGGACCCGGCCGGCTTCCTGGTCGGCTTGGGATGAGAAAGCAGCGCCTTCAGAGCGTTGAAGACCACCTCGAACTTCTCCTCCGTCGAGGTTCCGAGCTCCTTCAGCGAGCGCTCGAGCTCGTCGAGCTTCCGAGCGAGCTCGGCGTGCGCCGCCAGCTCGTGCCTCATGGCGACAAAGGCACGCATGACGGCGACGTTGACGGCGATTGCCCGCTGGCTGCGCAGAACCCCCGAGAGCATCGCCACCCCCCGGCTCGGCGAAGGCGTAGGGTGGGTAGCGGCGACCGCCGCGGCCCTCGTTTGAGATGCCAAACTGGTATCTCAAAGCCTCCCACTCGCCGGGCGTGAGCTGGAAGACGAAGTCCTCGGGGAAGCGCTCCCGGTTTCGCTTCATGGCGCGCACGAGCGCCGCCGTCTCGACGTCGTAGAGCTCCGCGAGGTCCGAGCCCAGCATCACGTTCTGCCCGCGGATCGCGTGGATCTGCCGCCTGATTGCCTCCACCTGGGGCGCCCGCGTGATCGCCTTCCCAGCGCTCATCGCAGCTCGGCCAGGCGGCGGCGGAGGCGCTCGCGGTAGGCCTCCGGGACGGCGTCGAGGGTGAAGTCGGAGAGAACGAGCTCGAGCTCCTCGTCGTCGAGGCCCCAGGCGTGGGCGACCCACGCGTCGAGCTCGACCCGCAGGCGCTCGCGCTCGGCCGCATCGAGGAGCCCGTGCTCGACCCCGCAGGCCTCGGCGAAGTCAGCGAAGCGCTCGTCGGGGCAGGAAAGACGAGCGGCCGCGCGGGCGATCGCCTCGTAGGCCTCGTCGCTCAGGCTGGGCAGGCGGAGGCCCTCGAGGATGAAGAAGTTGACGTTCGTCTCGACGAAGCGCCGCGCCTGCCAGTCGAAGGCGAGGCTGTTCATGAGGCCCAGACAGCAGGCGCGGTCGGGGTCTTGACCGTCAAGGAACCAAGTACGGCGCCGAGTTGACGAGAAAGGTCTTGGGTGGGATGAGCGCTGCGACCACCGTCCGGGAGTTGGTCCGGTTGGTGACGTCTCGAAACGCGACTCGAGCCCGGGTCCGCTCCTCGTCTGTGGCAGAAACGAGCGTCGGAAGCGGGCTGGTACGAGCAAGGATCGAGTCCTTCCCCGGCCGCTTGCTACGGCCGCGTCTTCTTACCTCGTCGTTACCCGGACAGAGCCGTGCCTCTGAGCCGTGCGGATCGAACTGATCGAAGCTCTCACCCTTCCAGAGCTCGACGAGGCGGAGCGGCCCGTCGGCCCGGAGCGGCCCGAGGGCGCGGACCGCCCCCTCGTCCTCGGGGTCGTCGGCGACGACGAGCAGCGGGTCGGGGCTGCCGCGGGAGCGGTCGCGCCAGGCGCGGCGCAGCCCCCGCTCGTCGGCGGAGGAGGCGCGCGCGATCCAGACGCCGGCCACGAGCGCGCTCTCGGCGACCGCGCTCGCGTCGCCCGGCAGGCGCCGGGCGCCGGGGATCCCGCCGAGCGCCGCGAGGAGCTCCGACGCGTTCACGGGAGCGATCCTCCAGCGCGGGGCATGGCACGAGGCTAACCGATCGATCGGCGCGCGCACCCCTCAGGGATAGCGCGCGACTCGAGCCGTTCGAGGGCCGGTGATCAGAATCGTTGCGCCGTCGCTACGAAGCTGGCGCAGCGTCCATGGCCGGCCAGGGCAGGTCCAGGATCTCCGCGGCCCGAAACCGCCGGAGGCACGAGCGGCCGCCGTTCGCGGCCGGCGCCCATCGAGACGAGGCCTACCGCGGCGCCGAGGTGCTCGGCGTCGGGCTCGACGAGCAGATCGCGTTCTGCGTCGCCGCCATGCGCCCGATCGCCGCCCGGCTCGGGCTGCGCACCGGCGAGGCCGGATAGGCGGGCCGGGCCCGCCCGGCACGGGCGAATCGGGGTCGGACGGGACGGGCTGCCCCCGACCGCTGCGGACGGCCCGATGCCTGTTGAATGGTTCGCCGGGACTCCGTACGCTTCTCGGGTTCAACGTAGCGAGCGAGACCACGGAGGTTGACTTGAGCGCCCCCGACCGCGGCGACATCGGCGCCGTGCACGTGGCGAGCGAGCCCGCGGGAAACCGGCGTGTCCTCATCGTCGCGACGTCCGCGTTCTCGCTCGGCTTCGGGATCTGGGCGATGTTCTCGGCCCTGGGGCCGTACCTGATCGACTGGTACGAGTTCACTCCCGGTCAGGTCATGTTCCTCGCCGCGATGGAGCCGCTGGGGGCGATGGTGCTCAGCATTCCCATGGGCATCGTGAGCGACAGGTACGGCGGCCGGACCGTCTTCACCGTGCTTCTCCTCGTGCTCGCGCTTGCTCTCATCACCGGGCTCTTCGTCGAGAGCTACCTCGGGTTCCTGCTCCTCGGCACGATGCTCGGTCTCGGCGGGGCGAGCTTCGTCGTCGGCAACGCCCACGTCTCGGCCTGGTACCCGAAGGCGCGGCAGGGCACCGCGCTCGGGATTCTCGCCCTCGGGAACGTCGGGATCGTTCTCGGCCTCGTGCTCGTGCCCCTGCTCGTATCCGACTTCTTCGGCGGCCCGGTCGGGTATGACGCCCTGCCCGCCCGCTACGCCCTCGGCCCGGTCGAGGGCTGGCGGCTGATCTTCCTCATCTTCGCCGCGCCGGCCATCCTCATGGCGGTGCTCTACTGGACGCTCACCGCCGACCCCCCGCGCCGCAGGACCGAGGCCTCGTTCCGCCAGATCGCGAGGGTGTTCCGTTCCAGCCGGCTCGTCTGGATCATCGCCTATCTCTACTGGACGTCGTTCGGCACCCTCACGTTCTTCGCCGCCTCGACACCCGTCTACCTGACCGACCGCTGGGGTGTCGACGAGGACGCCGCGGCCATGATCTTCACATCCCTGCTCGTCGTCTGCGTGGCGGTCACCCGCCCCATCGGCGGATGGCTCTCGGACCGACGCGACCCGCACGGGCTGCTCACGCTCCTCTTCCTCTGCGCCGTCGTGTTCGCCACGGCGCTGACCCTCGAGGTGTCCCTCACCGTGCAGGTCGTGGCGACCTACGCCCTCGCGCTTGTCTCCGGAGCCGCAGCGGCGTGCGTCGTCAAGCTCATTCCAACCTACTTCGACGAGGTCGGGGCGGTGAGCGGTCTGGCCAAGGCGGCCGGGGCTGCCTGCGGCTTCACGATGACCTCGATCATGGCCCTCTCCAGCCAGGCGCTCGGCAGCTACGTCCCGGGTTTCGTGATCTGGGCGGCCATGAATGCCCTCGCCCTCTACCTGGCAGCCTCGCGCGCGGGGGTTCCGGCCACCTCCGCAACCGCCGTACCCCAGGCGGCGTTCCACCGCGAAGACCGGTAACAGGCCCACCCGCGGGGTGGCCCGGGCCCGGGGTCTGCTAGCCGAGAGCGTCGCGGAGGCGCTCCAGCTCGGCCTCGGCCGTCCAGAAGCCGACGGACGCCCGTACCCAGCCGAGACCGGGTAGGTCACGCACGATCACCCCGCGCGCCGCAAGCCGGGACACCGTCTCGGCCGCCTTCCCGGCCGGGCGGAAGCTGACGAGCGTCCCCTGGCCCGGCTCGGTGACGACCTCGACCCGCTCCGCGAGCAGCTCGAGCAGGCGCCCGCTGAGCGCTCGGGCGCGCTCGAACCGCGCGGGACCCGTCTCCTCGAGCAGCCCGAGCGAGGCGACGAGTCCGGCCAGGGCGGGCGCCGGGATCCCGCCGGGCTCGAAGCGGGCGGCGCCCGGGGCGGGCGTGAAGTCACCGGTCTGCTCGTAACCCGCCTGCCCCCAGTAGGAGGGGAAGGCGACGCTCAGCCGCTCGTGCCACTCCGAAGCAACGTAGAGGGCACCCGTCTGGTCGGGGCCGAGCGGCCACTTCTGGCCAGAGGCGGTGTAGAAGGCACAGCCGAGCGCTCGGACGTCGACGGGGATCGCCCCGGCGCTCTGGGCACCGTCGACGAGGACGGGGATTCCGTGCCGGGCCAGCTCGGCCACGGGCAGGATGTGCCCGTTCACCCACGAGACGTGCGAGAGCGCGATGAGGCGGGTGCGCGGCCCGAGCTCCGCCTCGATCGCGGCGAGCGCCTCGGCGGCAGATCGCTCCCGCAAGCGCGCGACGCGCACCCGGGCGGGCGAAGCCCCGAGCGCGCCGAGCAGGCCGAAATGCTCGACGTCGGTCGTCACGATCTCGTCTCCCGCGCCGAGGCCGAGCCCGGCGACGGCGATGTTGCAGCCCTCGGTGGTCGAGCGGGTCAGCGCGACCTGCTCCGGCGCGGCACCGAGCAGGCCGGCGAAGCCGGCACGGGCCTGCTCGCGCAGCCCCTTCACCTCTTCCCAGTAGGCGGCGCCGCAGCGTCCCAGCTCGAGCTCGGCCCGTTCACGCTCAGCCATCGCCGCAGCCGTCCGCCGCGGCAGCGGGCCGAACGTGCCGGCGTTCAGGTAGGCGCAGCGCGCGAGCACGGGCAGCTCCGCGCGGATCGCATCCAGATTCACGGCCCTATCATCACCGCTTCGACGGGCGCGTGGTCGGAGAGCAGCGCGTCGCCGAGCCGGCGACGCTCCGCCGGCCAGGGCGCGGGACCCTCGACGGCGGCCAGGCCGCGGGCGAGGATCTGGTCGATGCCGGCGAGCGGCCGTGTGAAGCCGGCGGCGGGCAGGGCCGCGAGGAGCGGCGACGCGGCCGGCGTCAGGTTCAGATCGCCGCAGAGGAGGACCGGCTCGCCGGGCGTGGCGAGCTCGCCGGCGATCCGGAGCACCTCCGCGAGCTCCGTCTCGGCCGGGCGACCGTCAGGCGACGAGGTCAGGTGGAGGTTCACGACGACGGCGCTCGCGCCGGCCCCGGCAATCCGCACGAGCTGGGCGACGCGGCGGTTACGGCCCCAGGCGACCCGAACGTGCGCGGGCAGGCCGAGGCGGCGAGCCTCGCTCCGGCGCAGTGCTCGCGGGTTCAGAACCACCCGGCGCTGACCGTCGGGGACGTCGAGCCGCCGGGCGAGGAGAACGGCGTTAGCCTGGCCGGTCAGGGCTGATCGCAACCGCCGCGGGTCAGCGTCGGTGAGCCGTCTGGCGAGCGGCCCAGCGAGCGGCGGCATCGCCACCGCGCCCAAAGCGGTGAGCCCGCTCCACTCCTCGAGCGAAGCCAGCGCCCAGACGGGCAGCTCCTGGAGGCAGATGACGTCGGGGTCGCCCGCCGCCGCGAGGCGCACGGCCCGCTCGACGTGCAGGGTGCGCCCCTCGGGCACGGTCCGCCCGTGGAAGACGTTCCAGGTGCGTACGACGAGCCGCATCGCCCGGCCACGTACTCTAGGCGCGTGCGCGTCCTCCTCATCGATCCGGCTGCGTTCACGCTGCCCTACGACCACGAGCTCGCGCGCGCGCTCGCGGCGCGGGGGCTCGAGGTCGAGCTCGTGACGTCGCGGTTCCGCTTCGGCGAGGCGCCGGAGCCCGACGGCTACGCTCGACGGGAGCTCTTCTACCCGGCGAGCTCGCGCCTCTTTCGCCGCTCGCCCCTGCGGCTGCCGCTGCGAGCGGCCGAGCACGTCGCCGGGCTCGCGCGGTTGCGCGGGCTCCCGCGAGACGTGCTCCACGTGCAGTGGGCGCCGCTCCCCCAGGTGGACGTGCGGCTGCTCCCGGCCGACGGGCCGTCCGTGATCACCGCGCACGACATCCTTCCCAGGCGCACGGCCGGCAGAATCGGCCTCTGGCGCCGCCTCTACGGGCGCTTCTCGCGGATCGTGGTGCACAGCGAGGACGGACGCACGCGGCTCGTCGAGGAGGTCGGCGTCGACCCGGGTCCGGTCACGGTCGTCCCCCACCCGGTCTTCCCGGGCGAGGCCCGCTACGAGGACGACGGGGCGACGCTGCTCCTCTTCGGCCTGATCCGGCCCTACAAGCAGATCGACCACGCGCTCACGCTCGCCGAGCGGCTGGGCGTGCGGCTGCTCGTGCTCGGCGACCCCACGTTTGACCTCGGCGAGCGGCTGCACCGGCCCGGGGTCGAGTGGCACCTCGGCTACCAGTCGGAAGCGGAGATCGCCCGGGCGCTCGCGCGCTCGACCGTCTCCGTGTTCCCCTACCGGCGCGAGCTCGACCAGAGCGGCGCGCTCCTGCGCGCGCTCGGCGCCGGAACCGCTGTCGCCTGCTACGACGCGGGCGGGATCGCCGAGCCGGTGCGGCGCTTCGGCGCGGGTGTCGTCGCGCCGCCGGACGATCTCGACGCGCTCGTCGAGGGTGTCCGCGAGCTGCTCGGGAACCGCTCTGCGCTCGAGGCCGCCCGCGCCGGGGCCCGTGCCGCGGCCGCGACGCTGACCTGGGAGGCCGCCGCGGAAGCGCACGCAGCGGTGTACGAGGAGTGCCTGCGCGGGTGAGGCTGCGACGCCCCGGCCCGTTCGCCGAGCTCGTCGAGCGACAGCTCGAGCTGTTCGCGGGGGAGTCGGCGAGGATGCTCGTGGAGGTCGAGGGGGCCTTGCGCGCCTACGATCGGGCTCCGGCGGGCGAGGCGGAGGAGCGCTACGGGGACTACGTCGATCGCCTCGACGCGGCTCGTGACGGGCTCGAGGCCATCCGCGCTGCGTACGCCGCGACGCTCGCGCCGGACGCTGTCGAGGTGTACCGCGCCGCGTTCGCCGAGCGCGTGCGCCGGCGCTGGCCGGCGATCGCGGCGGAGCTCGAGTGACGGTCTGGGCCGGCGTCGACGTGGGCGGCCGGCGGAAGGGCTTTCACCTGGCAGCGATCGACTCGCGGCGGGTCGTCTGGGGGCCGGCGCGAGTCGGTGACGTTGGAGGCGTCGCGGCCCTGCTCGTCGAGCTCGCCCCGGTGCTGGTCGCTGTCGACAGCCCGATCGGCGCCGCGCCGGCCGGCGAGCGAAGCAGGCCCTGTGAGCGCTCGCTTGCGCGCTCCGTCTGCGGGATCCGCTACACGCCAGATGAGGCAACCCTGCGGGGAGCCGGGGGCGGCTACTACGAGTGGATCGTCCACGGCCTCGAGCTCTACGGAGAGCTCGAGAGGAGCGGAATCCCCGCGGTCGAGTGCTTCCCGACGGCAACATGGACGCGCCTCACGGGGCCGCGCGCGGGGCGAAGCCGCGCCCGCTGGTCGCGAGAAGCGCTGCCGCTACTTCGGCTCGACGGCATCCCGGCGCAGACGAACCAGGACGAGCGGGACGCGCTCGCTGCCGCCTTGACCGCCCGGGCCGACGCGCGCGGCCTGACCGAGCGGTTCGGCGAGATCGCGATCGCGCGCGGGGCGTGGCGGTAGGCGCGGACGGGGCCGGGCGCTGGGTGCGGACGGGGTCAGACCCCGGGGTCAGACCCCGGGGTCAGACCCCTACCTCCAAGGGTGCAACCATGCGGTTTGTGATCGGGATCTGAGCCGGGTCGCATCAGGGGCTCTGGCACCGCGGCGCGGGCGCGGGACCTGGCCGGCGGGGCCCTGCGGGTTGGCTCGGTGCGGTCAGCGCCCGAAGCTGTGCGCCCCGGGGAGCGACGAGCGCAGCTCGGACGCGCCCGCAGCGTCCCTGGCGAGGGGAGCCAGCGAGGCGAGCTCCGCGCAGACGATGTTGCGGTTGCGCCCGTTCAACTCGAAGCGGCCGCGGGCGAGCACGAGCGGCTCACCGCGAATCACCGCCCGGTAGCGGTCGTAGACGGGCGGCGGAACGACGAGATTGACCTGACCGTGCTCGTCCTCGAGCAGCATGAACACGACCCCCCGCGCCGTCGCCGGCCGCTGCCGCGCGACGACGAGCCCGGCGACCGCCACCCGCTCCCCGTCCTCGCAGCCCGCGAGCTCGCGGCTCGACAGCGTCCCGGCCGGCAGGCGGGATCGCAGGAGCGCGAGCGGGTGCTGGCCGACGGAGAGCGCGGTCGTGCGGTAGTCGGCTAACACCAGCTCCCACGCGGTCTCCGCCGGCAACTTGGGCGTTGCCGACGTCGGCCCGAGCGGGAGCACGAGTTGGCGCTCCGCCCCGCCCGAGCCCGCGCTCGGCGGCCGCGAAGCGAGCCCGAGCTGCCAGAGCAGCCGCCGCCGCGACCCGCCGAGCCCCGCGCAGGCCCCGGAGAGGACGAGCGCCTCGAGCGCCGGCCGCTCGAGCGGCGCCCGTCGCGCCAGATCGGCGACGTCGCGAAACGGCCCGCCCGCCATCCGCTCGGCGACCAGCTCGCGCGCCGGCCGCTCGCCGAGCCCGCGCACGAACCCCAGCCCGACCCTGACGCAGCCGCCCTCGAGCGTGCAGACGGCCTCGCTCACGTTCACGTCGGGGCCGCGCACCTCGAGCCCGCGCCGCTCCGCATCCCGGACGAGGCTCGCGGGCGGGTAGAAGCCCATCGGCTGGGCGTTCAGGAGCGCGCACAGGAGCTCGGCCGGGTAGTGGCGGCGAAGCCACGCCGACTGGTAGGCGAGCAGCGCGAAGGCGGCCGCGTGCGACTTCGGAAACCCGAACGAGGCGAAGCCGAGCAGCCTCTCGAACACCAGCTCGGCGGTCTCGCGAGCGACGCCGCGCGCCAACGCCCCGTCCCGGAAGCGCTGGCGGTACGCCTCGATCGCGTCGCGGCTGCGCCGGCGGCTCATCGCGCGCCTGAGCCCCTCCGCCTCCCCCACCGTAAAGCCCGCGAGCGCGACCGCCACGTCCAGCACCTGCTCCTGGAAGACGACGACGCCGAGCGTCTCCCGCAGCGGCCCTTCGAGCAGCGGGTGGTCGTACGGCGGCACGTAGCACGGATCGGCCCGCAGGCGCTGGCGCCGCTCAACGTACGGGTGCACCGCCCCGCCCTGGATCGGCCCGGGCCGCACGAGCGCGACCTCGACGGTGAGATCGTCGAGGCTCTCCGGCAGCGTACGGACGAGCATCTGCATCTGCGCCCGGCTCTCGATCTGGAAGACGCCGACGGTGTCGGCCGCCTGGATCTCCCGGTAGACCTCGCGGTCGTCGAGCGGGATACGCGAGAGGTCGATCGGCTCCCCCCGGCGTCGCGCGATCGTCTCCACGCACTCCTCGACGGCGGAGAGCATGCCGAGCCCGAGCAGGTCGATCTTGAGGAAGCCCGCGTCGGCGCAGGAGTCCTTGTCCCACTGGCAGAGCTGCCTGCCCGCCATCGCCGCCGGCACCACCGGGACGAGCTCGACGAGCGGGCGGCTCGAGATCACCATCCCACCGGGATGCTGGGAGATGTGGCGCGGCAGGCCCGCGATCTCCGCGCACAGCTCCGGCAGGGCCCGCCAGCGGGGCGAGCGGAGCCTCTCGCGTGCGCCGGGAAGCAGCTCGAGCTCCCGGCCGACCTCGCGGGCGTCCCAGCCCTCGGACACGCGCGCGAGTCGCTCCAGCTCGACCCCCGGCAGGCCGAGCGCCTTGCCGACCTCCCGGATCGCACCGCGCCCCCGGTAGGTGGCGAAGCTCGCGACGAGCGCGGCGTGCTCCCGGCCGTAGCGCTCGATCACCGCGGGGATCAGCCGCTCGCGAATGTCGCGGGGGAAGTCGAGATCGATGTCTGGCACCGAGACGAGCTCGCGATTGAGGAAGCGCCCGAGCGAGAGCCCGGCTCCGATCGGATCGACGTGCGAGAGGCCGGTCAGGTAGCAGACGATCGAGCCGACCGAGCTGCCGCGACCGCGACCCGGCGGCAGCGCGTGCCGCGGCGAGCCCGCCCCGCGCACCTCGGCCGCGACCCGCCGCGCCAGCTCGAGCACGTCGTGGTGGAGGAGGAAGAAGCCGGAGAGCCGAAGCTCGGCGATCAGCGCGAGCTCCTCCTCGAGCCGCGCCACCGCCCGCTCACGGTGAGAGAAGCCCCCGTAGCGGCGGGCGAGCTCCTCCCGGCAGAGCCGCGCCAGCCGGGTGTCCGCCGGGTCGCCCTCCCCGGAAAAGTCCGGGTAGCGGTAGCCGAGCTCGCACGTCAGGTCGAACTCGAGCCGCTCCGCCAGCTCCACGGTCGCGCGCACCGCGTCCGGGTCGTCGGGAAAGCGCGCCGCCGCCTCTGCCGGCGGGACGAGCACGAACCGGTCGTTGCCGCGCCGCTCGCGCTCGCAACCGTCTAATGGCACGCCGCAGCGGATCGCGACGAGGACGTCCTGGAGGCGGGCGCGACGCGGGTGGTGCGCGTGGACGTTCCCGGTCGCGACCGTCCGTACGCCGAGCGCCGCCGCCAGGTCGCGCAGCGCGGCGTTTCGCCTCGCGTCACCGCGCAGGTACGGCCGCTGCAGCTCGACGTAGAAGCGCTCCCGGCCGAACGCGCGGGCAAGCCGGGCGGCCGCGTTCGGGTCGCGTGCGGCGAGCCCGCTGCTCGCGCAGCCCGACAGGCAGACGAGCCCCTCGCGGAGCTCCCCGAGCAGGGCGGGGTCGAGCGCCGGCCGCAGGCGGTCACCCCCGTGCGCGGCCGTCAGCAGCCGGCACAGATTCGCGTAGCCGCGCTGCGACTCGCAGAGGAGCGTCACGTGCGCTCCGCCCGCGAGCGTGACCTCGGCACCCGTGAGCGGGCGCACCCCGAGCGCCTTCGCGGCGTGGGCGTGCTCGAGCGAGCCGTGGAGGCCGTCGTGGTCCGTGAGCGCGAGCGCCCCGTAGCCGAGCTCGGCAGCGCGCGCAACCAGCTCCTCGGGCAGCGAGGCCCCGTCGAGGAACGAGTACGCCGAGTGACAGTGCAGCTCGACGTAAATCATACGAACACACGTTCTATCCGAACGCGTGTTCCCTCGTCAAGGCGCCCGGGTCAGACTCGGTAGCACCGTGCGGGGAAAGCCCGCGTAGGCGATCTCGTCGAAGCGGACCTCCGCCCCGCCGTCCGCGAACGTCTCGACGAACACGCCGAAGGCACCGCCCTCCGGGAGGCCTCCCTCGACCGAGACCGTGTCCACCCAGCGCCCGTCGACCACGAGCGTGATTCCCCAGCTTCGGCACTCCCCCTCGATCCGGTAGCTCGCCGCCCGCGCCTCGATCTCCTCCGAGGGGGCCCATTGCCCGTCCCCGGTCAGGATCGTCGTCTCCCCGCCGCGGCGCTCGCTGATCGCGTAGGTGCCGTCCGAGCCGATCCCGGCGGCGAAGTGGTTGTCGATATCCCGGTAGGCGCACAGGAACCCGAAGCCCGCATCGCTCGCCTCGCCCGTGTCGCGGACGTCGAGGCGGACCGCCGCCCGATCGGGAATCGAGCTCGGCGCCGCCGACGTCGCCAGCCAGCTCGGCTCGCCGGCCCGGATGATCAAGCTCCCCTCCTCGTACAGGGCCGAGCTCGCCTCGCCGGAGAACTGCTCCCAGCCCGAAGCGGGGTCGTCGAAGGACTCGGACGCGTACGTCCGCAGCCCGCCCGCGGGCTCGAGCGCCCACACCGGGTCGGTGTCCATCGCCGGGTCGTCGGTCAACCGCGTCTGCCCGCTCCCGTCCGCGCTCATCAGGTAGATCTCGGAGTTGCCGTCGCGCTCGCTCGTGAAAGCGATCGTCGCCCCGTCAGGCGACCACTCGGGCCCGCGATCGTCCCCGGGCGACCGGGTCAGGTTGACAGGCTCGCCGCCGCTCGCCGGTACGACGCAGATCTCGCCACCGCCGCCAACCTCCTCGGCGGTGCAGTCGTAGGCGATCCAGACGCCGTCCGGCGACCAGTCGGCGCTCGTCTCCGAGAGCGCCGAGACCGCCACCTCCGCCAGCGCGCGAGCGCCCGACCCGTCGAGACCCATCGTGCCGAGGACCCGTGAGAAGCCGGAGACCCGCTCGAAGAACGCGAGCGTCCGGCCGTCGGGCGACCACGTCGGGCCGAACACCGAGCCCTCGGCCACGAGCCGCTCCACGCTCCCGTCCGGGGCCGCGACCGAGAGGCCCTCGTCACCGGCGACGAACGCGATCAGCGATCCGTCCGGCGACCACGCTGGCGCATAGAAGCCGGCGCCCGTTCGCCACACGTTGCTGAGAGCGTAACGATCCGTCCCCGGAACGAGGATCTCGATCCCGTCCTGGCTGTGCCACGCGATCCGGCCGTCGGGGGTCGACGCGTCAGGCTGGACGTCGTCCCCCGTGCTGAGGGTCAGCTGCTCCTGGCCGGATCCGTCCAGGCCCATCCGGAAGAGCTCGAAATCGCCGTCCCGGTCGCTTGCGAACACGAGCACCGGCTCGCCGGACGGCGCCTCCTCGGGCGCCGTCTCCTCGGGCGCCGTCTCGCCGGGAGCATCCGGGCTCGGAGCCCCGGTCGAGACCCCCGCGGACGGCTCCGACTCGGACTCGTGCGTCGCCCCGGCAGCCGTCAGCGCCTGCGCCTGCGTCGGCGAGCCCACCGGATCGCCGCCGCCGCAGCCGGAGGTACCCGCGGCCAGGGCGAGACCGCAAGCGAGCGTGACGCGCCACGCCCGGTGGCTCACGGGGACGATTATTCGCCCGCAGGCGTGGCGCGTCAACACCGCCGGCCCGTCACGCCCGCTGGCGAAGCCACCGGCCCGAGATCTCGTCGAGGAAGACGACGACGTTCTCGCCGGTCTCGAGCACGACCTCGAAGTAGCGCCGCCGCACGGGCTTGCCCGTCCACCAGCGCTCGGCCACGAGCCACTCCTCCCGCACGTGCGCCACGGCGACCGGCCCGACCCGCTCCGGCGTCCCGCCGGGGGCGACGACGGCCACCGGCCGCGGCTCGTTCAGTCGTCGCGCGGGACGAGGACGGCTCTCGCCTCCGGGATCCGCGACCACGGCGCGACCTCCACGACGGTGCCGACGGCGTCGATTCCCGCCGCCGCCCTGACCTGGCGCAGACCCTCGCGCAGGAGTTCCCGCAGCCGCCCGCCCTCCGGACGGACGAGCTCCTCCTGGGTCCCCGCCGCTCCCGCAAGAGCGCCGAGCGCGAGCCGCAACTCGATCGCCGGCCCCGGCAGCTCCGCGAGCTTCGGCGCGAGCGCCACCACGAGTCGAGCCCGCTCGGCCGTCGGCTCGCGCAGCGTCACCGCCCGCCGCCACGAGCCGCCCGCGATCAGGCGGGCCGAGAGCACGAGCCGGCGAGGCGCCCGGCCCGCCCGTTCCGGTCGCGCGAGCAGCCGGTCGAGCAGCGCGGCAAGGCCCCGCTCGAGCGTAACCGCGTTCGCGACCGCCTCCGGGAACGCGAGCGCCTCCGCGATCTCCTCCACCGGCCGCCGCGGCGTCACCGATCGCCCGTCCTCGCCGCGGGCGAGGCGCCAGGCGTCCTCGCCGTCCGAGCCGAGGCGATCCGCGACCGCCGGTCCGGGCAGGCGTGCCAGCTCCCCGAGCCGGCGCAGGCCGAGGTCGGCGAGCTCCTTGCGACGCTCCGGCGAGAGGGGGAGAACGTCGAGCGGCAGCGGCTCGAGAAACAGCGCCTCCTCCCCGTCGTCGACGACGAGCGCCCGTCCCGGCGGGGCGACGCTCGCGGCGGCGAGCGCGGCGAAGCGGCGGGCGGCGGCGCCGACGCGGGGCTCCCACTCCGGCCCGGCCGCGTCGAGCGCCCGTCGCAGCGCCGCGCGAAGCCCGCCCGCGAGCCGCTCCACCCCCGCCGTCTCGAAGTAGGCGCAGCCCGGCTGAGCCGGCTCGACCGCGAGACCGGCCGCCTCGAGCCGCCGCAGCAGCCGCTCCCACTCCTGCTCCGCCGCCGCGGGGTCCCGCTCGACGAGCGCGAGCTCCGGGCAGGTGGCGAGCGCCTCGCCGAGGCGCATCCCCGGCCGAACGCCAGCCCGCCGCGCCGCCTCCGTGCACGGCCCGACGAGGTCGCGCTCGCCCGGCGCCGGCCCGAGCGCCGCCGCCCTGCCCGCGAGCTCCGGGCGGGCCCGCAGCGCGGCGCGGAGTCCGAACGCGTCGATCGTCAGACACCCGATCATGGAACACATGTTCTACACGAACGCACGTTCTCCTGTCAAGGTCCCGCTCCCGAGCCCGTCGATTCGCGCAACCGCAGCCCCGGAAAGACGCAACGCGTCCTCCCCCGCCGACCAGCTCGCCCCCGAGATCTCGACGGACTGCCGGCTAGAGCCGGGCGCGAGCGGCCGCCTCGCACGAGCAGCCGTCCCACACGAGCAGCCAGCCGGAGTCCGGTGCCCGATCCTTGCAGGCGGTGGCGCAGGAGCCGGAGTCGCGGTAGCGGCTCGTCGCCACCACCTGGAGGTCGGCGCCCGCGGTTCCCACCGCGTCGGTGGGGACGGTGAACGAGACCGCCTGGCTGCTCGGGCGCTCGACGGGCAGCGGCTCGTAGCTGTTGCCCCGGCCCGACAGGAGCAGCACCAGCACGCCGCTCGACTTGATGATCCGCCCGCGGTAATCCCAGGCACCGTCGAGATCGGAGTCGAAGAGGATGGCGAGGCGGTTCTGGCCGGAGGCGAGAACATCGGTCGACCAGGAGCCCCAGGTCTTGACCGTGACCGTCACCGAGCTCGCGGTGTCGGTCACGACGACCTTGCGCACGTCGAGCTTGCCCGCCGTGTCGTCGGGGTCGGTAGCGGTCACCGCCGCGGCCGGGGAGACGGCCGCGAGAGCGACCACGGCACCGAGCCCGAGGGCCCGGAGAAGGCGCTGGCGCACGATCACACCGTAGCGACCTCGACGGACGAATCCCGGATCTCGACGACCCGTGGCACGACGTCGAGGACGCTCTCGCGCGCGCAGAAGGCGATGTCGCTCGCGAGCCCGGCCGCGAGCAGGTTGCGGGCGCTCTGGCTCGCGCCCAGACCCTCCTCCGCGCTCGCGAACGACCGGCGCAGCCGCACCGCCGCCGCGGCCGCGTCGGTCGGCTCGCCGCCGAGCTCCTCGACGATCCGCCCGGCGCAGTAGGCGTCGTCGAGCGCGAACGCGCCGAGCACGCCGGCGCAGACGACGGCCACGTCCTCGCCGCTCTCGCGGGCGGCCGTGGCGACCGCCTCCAGGTTGAGGAGGCTGCCCGCGAGCACCAGCGAGCACGCCCCGGCCGCCGTGACGAGCGCCCGGGTGCCGTTCGTCGTCGTCAGGATCACCGTCCCGTCGCCCGGGCCGGTGAACTCCTGCGGCGAGTTGCCGCGGTCGAAGCCGGGGATCCGCACGCACTTGCGCTCCCCGGCGAGCAGGCCGCCCTCCACCAGTGCGAGCGCCTTCGCGTCCTCCACCTCCGCGCACGAGAGCACCCGGGGGTGGCCGGCCGCCAGCGCCTGGGCGATCGTGGACGTCGCCCGCAGGACGTCGACGACGATCGCGGTCGGAGCCGCGACGGTCTCGGCGGGCGTGAAGGCGACGTGGACGCGCACCGGGCGGGATCCTACTGGCGCGCCCCGCCCGACCCGCGACTACGATGCGGGCGTGCCGGAGGCGACGGAGCTGACGACGGTCTGCTACCGCCACCCGCGCGTCGAGACCGCCGTTCGCTGCTCGGAGTGCGGCCGGCCGATCTGCACCGACTGCATGGTCTTCGGGCCGGTCGGGATCCGCTGCCCCGACTGCTCGGGACGATCGACGGGGGCGCGGCAGGCCGCGCGAACGGTGCGCACCGCGAGCGAGCGGGTACCCCCCGGAGCCGTCACGATCGGCCTCGGAGCCGTCAGCGTCGGCGTGTTCGTGGCGATGATCGGCTCCGGGTCGGGCTGGCGGGAGCTCTCCGGGCCGATCTTCGAGCGGGGAGCGCTCTACGGCCCGTACGTCGCCGACGGCGAGTGGTGGCGGATCATCACGGGCGCCTTCCTCCACTCCGGACCGATCCACCTGCTCTTCAACATGCTCGCGCTCTGGTGGTTCGGCCGCTCGCTCGAGCACCTGCTCGGCCCCGGGCGCTACCTCGGCGTCTACCTCGCCTCAGCGCTCGCGGGCTCGGCCGGGGCGCTCCTGCTCGCCCCGACGACGCCGACCGTCGGGGCCTCGGGCGCGGTGTTCGGGATCCTGGGCGCCGGGCTCGTGCTCGAGCGCAACCGGGTCTACGTGTTCGGCGGCAGCGCGATGGCGATCGTCGTCATCAACCTGGTCTTGACGTTCTCGATCTCGGGGATCTCGATCGGCGGCCACCTCGGCGGCCTCGCGGGCGGCATCGCCTCGATGCTGCTCCTGCGCCGCTTCGGGCGCAGCGCCCCGCTCCTCAGCCGGGACGGCCTGCCGGCCCTGGCCGCGCTCGCCGGCGTCGCGCTGGTGAGCGTCGCGATCGCGTACGCGCGTGTCCGCGGCCTCGCCTGACGGCGGCCGCGGGGCGTAGAATCGGCGCCGCCGACCACGCTGCCGAAGGAGGCTTCGCATGTGGCTCACGATCCGCTCGGGCGCCGGGGCGGGCGACACCGTCGAGATCACGGGCTCGCATTTCGTCGTCGGTCGTGACGAGGCGTGCGACCTGCGCCTCGACGACGAGCGGGCGTCGCGGCAGCATGCAACCTTCGAGGCGCTCCCGGACGGGCGCGCCGCCCTGCGCGACCTCGGCTCGACCAACGGGACGTACGTGGACGGGCGCCAGATCACGGCGCCGGTCGTGCTCGAGGGCAACGAGACGATCCAGATCGGCAACACGATCCTCGTCGCGGCACGCGGCGCCGGCGCCGGCGGCCGCACGGTGATCGGCGTCGTCCCCGGCGGCCTGGCCGGGCCGGACGCCCCGGCGCCGCCGCCGGCCTCCCCGACCGCCGGGGCGCCCACCCCGTCCTCCGTCGAGCGGATCAGGCTCCGCCGCTCGGTCCGGCGCCTCGGCGCCCTCGCCGGGCTCCTCTCAGTGCTGGTCGTGGCCGGGATCACCGTGGGCGTGCTCTTCGGCGTCGGCGTGATCGGCGGCGCCGAGGAGCCGACCGAGCCACCGTCCGTGCCGGAGCTGATCGCGGCGGTCGAGCCCACGACGGTGCAGATCCGCGGCAAGAGCCAGCCGTCCGACGAGTCCGTCGGGACCGGCACCGGCTGGGTCCTCGACGCGGAGCAGGGCCTGATCGTCACGAACGCCCACGTCGTCAACGCGTTCCCGCTCATGTTCGTCGCGGCCGGCGACGACGAGCGCTCCGCCGAGATCGTCGGGGTCGCGCCCTGCGAGGACCTCGCGGTGCTGCGCGTGCGCGACACCCAGGGCCTCGCGACGCTCCCGCTCGGCTCGCAGTCCCGCCTGGCCCAGGGAGAGACGGTCGTCGCGCTCGGCTTCCCCGTCAACGCCGCCCTGGGGGACGACCTGACCGCCACCACCGGCGTCGTCTCCGTCGTCCAGACGGAGTGGAGCATCCCCAGCCTCGACGTGCCCCTGCTCACGAACGTGATCCAGACCGACGCGGTCATCAACCCGGGCAACTCGGGCGGCCCGCTCGTGACGCTCGCGGGCGAGCTCGTCGGCGTCAACTCGGCCGGGCTGACCCGGTTCGGGAACCGGCCGATCCAGGGTCAGGGCTACTCGATCGGCGTCGATCGCGTCCGCGAGGTGACCGACCGGCTGCGCGCGGGCGAGTCGAGCGGGTGGACCGGCGCGGGCTGGTGGTTCCCCGCCCTTGTCGAGGACCTGGGCGCGCTCGGGCTGCCCGCCGACGTCCCCGGCCTGCTCGTCACGCACGCGGTGCCCGGGACGCCCGCGGCCGAGGCCGGGCTCGGCGACCAGATCGTGCTGGTCACCGCGATCGACGGCAAGCCGCTCGACGGGACGTTTCGCAGCTACTGCGACGCCGTCGAGGGCGTCGAGAGCGGCAGCACGGTCACGCTGACGGCGATCTACCCCGGCGAGGCGACCGCGCGCGAGGTCGCGGTCGCCTTCCTGTAGCGGGGGTCAGCGGACGACCTCCGGCTCGACGTCGTAGCCCGGCTCGCTCGTGAGCTGGAGCTCGCCGCCGCTTCCGTCCGCGGCGACCGAGAAGACGTCGCTGTCCGTGTCGCTGAGTGAGCGGCGGAAGACGACCCTCGCTCCGTCGGGCGTCCAGCGCGGCCAGTTTTCCGAGGCCGGGTTGTTGGTGAGGGCCACCGGCCCCGAGCCGTCCGCGCCCATCGCCCAGATCTCCCAGTTCCCGGTCGAGTCGCTGATGTACGCGAGCCGTCTCCCGTCGGGCGACCAGCGCGGCTGACCTTCGCCCGCGGCGGTCGCCCCGACCGCCAGTGCGCCGCTACCGTCCGGGTTCATCACCCACACGTCCCAGTTCCCGCTGGCATACGACTCGTAGGCAATCCGGGCACCGTCAGGGGAGAAGCTCGGGAACCCGTCACCGACCTCGTTGTTCGTGAGCTGGGCGGGGCTCGAGCCGTCGGCGCCGACGACCCAGATCTCGGTATCGTCGTCGGTGGTGGCCTGGCTCTGGTAGGCGATCCGGGTGCCGTCGGGCGACCAGCCCGGATTGGTGTCGATGGCGGTGTTGCTCGTGACCTGGACGACGTTCGAGCCGTCGGTCCACATCACGTACACCTCGAAATCGCCGTCACGATCGGAGACGAACGCGATCCTCGTGCGGTCGGGTGAGACCACCGGGTTCCCCTCGACCGAGGGCTCGCTCGTGAGCTGGGAGACGAGGCTTCCGTCCGCATTCATCAGGAAGAGGTCCCAGTTGCCGGTGCGCTTGCTCGCCCACACGATCTGCCCCGGCTGCAGCTCGGGCAGCGGGGGCGGGTACGTCTCGGTCGGCACCGTCGTCTCGGTCGGGGGCGCCGTCTCCGTCGGAGGGGCTGTCTCCGTTGGCTGCGTCTCCGTCTCGGGATTGACGGTCACGACCTCCGTGATCACGTCCAGGGGCGATTCGCCACCGATATCCTCGCCGGGCGAGATGTCCGCGGCGGCCGGCCCGTCGTCGCCTCCGGTCAGGACGACGCCGAGCGCGGCCCCGAGACCGGCGATCGCGGCGACCCCGGCGACGAGCGCGACCAGCTTCGCATTCTGCTGCAGCCAGCTTCGCCCAACGGGAGCCGAAGCTGCCGGCGCGGGCGCGGGGGTCGGCGCTGCCGGCGGGCTTGCGGGAGCCGGGGGGATCGGCGGAGGCGCGGCAACCGCGGTCGGTGCCGCTCCCGCGGGAACAGCCGCCCCAACCCGTTCGGAGCCGACGTCGACGGAGGTGTCGCCGAAGCGAAGCTCCTCACCGCCCTGGAGCAGCACCGGCGCCGAGATGCGCTGCCCGTTGACGAACGTGCCGTTCGTCGAGCCGAGGTCGCGGACGAGGTAGCGCCCGTCCCCGACCGCCTCGAGCTGCGCGTGGCGGCGGGAGATCTTCTCCTCGGAGAGGACGAGGTCGCAGCCCTCCTCCCGGCCGACCACGTACCGCTCCGCCGTCAGGTCGAGACGGGTCCCCGTCGCCGCTCCGGTCCGAACCGTCAGCCACATGCCTGCTCCTTCCTCCTAGTCGACGGGTCCGAGCGTCTGCCAGGTCTGGTAGAGCGCCGCGCGCGCGGCGGCATCGGAGCCCTCCTCGAAGGCGACCGCTCCGATCACGAGCGGCGAGTCGATCCAGGAAACGCCTCGCGTCATCTCGTTCATCGGCCCGCACACGAGCCGCCCCCGCTCCGCATCGTTCACGATCACGGCGCCCTCGGCCGTCTCGTCCTGGTCGCAGAGACCGGTGTCCGCCTGCGCGCCGAAGGTCACGATCCAGCTGTCGTACCAGGCGTCGAGCGATTCGCCACCGTCGAACTGGTAGTAGATCACGAACCCGGTCTCGGTCGTGTCGCATCCGATCGCCGCCACGGCGCCGCGGTCGCTCATGTTCACCTCCTCGGCCGGCCGCCAGCAGGGCGCGATCTCCTCCGGGATGTGCGCGAACAGCGCGAGCTCGGCGTCGTTGGGCTCGACCTCCCCGCCCTCCTCTTCGGTCTCGGCGGGCGGCGCCTCGGTCTCGGCCGGCGGCGCCTCGGTCTCGGCCGGCGGCGCCTCGGTCTCGGCCGGCGGCGCCTCGGTCTCGGCCGGCGGCGCCTCGGTCTCGGCCGAGGCCGTGACGAACACGGTCACCGCCTCGGGCACGCTCGCGATCAGCGTCCGCGTGCCTCCCCCGCCGGTCAGGATCAGGCCGAGAGCGGTGCCGAGGCCCGCGATCCCGGCGGCGACCGCGGCGGCGGCAATCCACTTTCCGCGACCCGCGAGCAGGCCCGCGGCCGGGCGCTCTGACGGCCGCGCGACCGGGGGTCGCGCCGTTGCGGGAGACCCGGCCGCGATCGCCGTCGGCGCGGCGCCGCGCCGCTCCCCCTCGACGGCGAGAGCGGGGTCGCCGAAGCGGAGCTCCTCCCCGCCCCGCAGCACCACCGGCTCGGCGATTCGCCTGCCGTCCACGAAGGTGCCGTTCGTCGAGCCGAGATCGCGCACCTGGTAGCTCCCGTCCGGGAGCCGCTCCAGCGCCGCGTGGTGGCGAGACACCTTCTCCTCGGCGAGCACGAGGTCGCAGTCCGCCTCGCGGCCGACCACGAACCGCTCCGCGCTGACCTCGACGACCTCGCTCGCGCGCGCGCCGCTTCGGATCGTCAGCCGCATCGTCGCCTCCTACTCCGGCCCGGCCCCGAGCCAGAAATCGTAGAGCTCCTGCCTGACCGCCTCGCCGCCGCCCTCCTTCAGCGCCACCACCCCGATCGCGAGCGAGTCGGTCGTCCACGCGACCGCCCGCCACTCGCCGGCGACCCCGCAGGCCAGACGCCCCTGCGGCACCTCGTCGATCGACCAGACCCCCTCCGAGTACTCGTCCGCGACGCAGTCACCGACGTCGCGCTCGTTGACGAAGTTCCGCTCGTACCAGCCGGTCGTCACCTCGGCGCTTGCGAACTGGAAGTAGAGCGCGGCTCCCATGCCCTCGCCGGGCACCCCGCAGTTGGCGCCGGCGATCGCGTCCTGCGGGAGCTCATCGATCGCGAAGCACGTCTCCCGGATCGCCGCGGGGATGTGTCCGAGCAGCGTCTCGTAGGCCCCCGTCTCGGCGGGCGGCGCCTCCGCCTCCGTGGCCGGCGGATCCGTCTGAGCGGGCGGCGCCTCGGTCTCGGCGGGCGGCGCCTCGGTCTCCGCGGGCGGCGCCTCCGTCTCCGCGACCGGGGTCGTCTCGCGCGGCGGCTCGTCCGCGGGGGGAAGTGCCGCCGTCTCGGGCGGCGCCGCCTCCGTCACGACCACGGTCGTCGAGGGCAAGGTCACGGTCACCACCGCCGCCTCCGAGCCACCCGTGAGGGCGATCCCGAGGCCGGCGCCGAGGCCGGCCAGCGCGGCAACGCCCGCCACGGCGGCGAGTGCCGTCCGGTTTCGCCGGACCCACGGGCCGAGCGACCGGGGTGCCTCCGCCGGCGCCGGCGCGGGCACGACCGTCGGCGCGGCGCCGGGAACGGCCGCCGCCGCGAGCTCGGCCTCCGTGCGAGCGACGGCCACGACCGTGTTCGCGAAGCGGATCTCCTCCCCGCCCTCGAGCACGACAGGCCCGGTCAGCCGCTGACCGCCCACGAACGTCCCGTTTGCCGAGCCGAGGTCGCTCAGCGAGTAGCGGCCGTCGGGAAGCCGCTCGAAAGCGGCGTGGCGGCGGGAGATCTGATCGCTCGCGAGCACGAGCTCGCAGCCCTCCTCGCGGCCGACGACGACCCGCTCGGCGGCCAGCTCGACCGTCCGGCCGGCCTCCTCACCTGAGCGCACCAAGAGCCACACGCGACTCCCCCTTTTGGAGGTTGGCGGGATTCTACGCCGCGTTGCGATCCGTGTCAGCCGCCGCCGAGGACGAGGCCGATCGCGGTGCCGATCCCGGCGAGCACGGCCGCGGCGATCGCGACCGCGACGGACCCGCGCCCGCCCTGGACGAGGCTTGGTTGGGGCCCCGCGGGCACGACCTCGACCGCGCAGGTGGTGTCCCCGAGCCGCAGCTCCTCGCCGCCCGAGAGCAGCACCGGCCCGGCGAGCCGGTGCCCGTTCACGAACGTCCCGTTCGTCGAGCCGAGATCGGTCAGGATGACCGTGCCATCCGCTCGCGGCTCGAGCGCGGCGTGGCGGCGCGAGATCTGCTCGTCGGGCAGGGCGAGGTCGCAGCCGACGTCGCGCCCGACCACGACGACGCGCGAGAGCTCGACCGCGGTGCCCGCCATGCCACCGCCGCGGACGGTTAGGCGCACGCTACTCCGCCCCCCGGCTGCAGGTAACCCGTCACTGGACGGGGCCGGCATTCAGCCACCAGGTCAGGAGCGCCTTGAAGTTCTCGTTCGTGCGGTACGCGTAGCCGGCGATATTCAGGAGCTCGTTTGCCCACACCATCGTCGGGCGCCCCTCGGTGTCCGTGTAGCAGACGAGACGGCCGGCCTGCTGGTCGCCCTGCGAGTAGGTGCCCTCGGCGATCGCGTCGTCGGCGCAGATCCCCTGGTCGCGGGTGGCGCCCGCCCCCTTGACCCAGCGGAAGTAGTAGTCGTACATCCGCTTGCGGCTGTCGAACTGGTCGTACCAGACCCTCACCGGGCCCCTCGTCGTGCAGTAGACCCCGGCGATCGCGTGCGCAGGCTTGTCCGCCTCGGCCTCGCGCTCGCAGGTCTTGGCGATCGCCGGCGGTACGTGGCTGAGCAGGAGCCGCTCGGCCTCGTCGGGGAAGACGTCCTCGGTCCCGGTCGTCACGCCGGTTTCCGTCTGCCCCGTCTCCGTCGTCGGTGGGGCCTCGGTCGTCGGTGGGGCCTCGGTCGTCGGTGGGGCCTCCGTCGTCGGTGGGGCCTCGGTCGTCGGTGGGGCCTCGGTCGTCGGTGGGGCCTCCGTCGTCGTCGGCTCCGTGACCGCCGTCGAGCTCACGTCGGTGACGACGGTCGCGCCGGTCTCGGCAGTCACGGTCGGGGGAGCCACGGCGGTCGTGCCACCGTCCCCGCCACCGCCGACCGAGAGGCCAACGCCGAGCCCGATCGCAACCAGCGCGACCGCGCCCGCCCCGGCGACCGCGAGGCGATTCCGCCACCAGGGAGCGGCCGCAGACCCGGGCGAGCCGGTCGGAAGCGCCCCGGGCCCCGTGGGCGGCACGCCGCCGGCCGTCGGCACGGTACCCGCGACCGTCGCCCCGGCGCCTGCCTGGACCGTCGGGCCCGCGCCCGGCACCGTGGCAGCGGTGCCCGCCTGGACGGTGGGAGCCGACAACGGCCGCCCCTCGACGGCGGCGCGGGCAGCGGCGATCGCCCCGCGACACGTCTGGTAGCGGTCGTCGGGGCTCTTCGCGAGCGCGGTCGCGATCACCGTGTCGAGGGCCGGCGGCAGCTCCGGACGCTTCGCGACCACCGACGGCGGCGGCTCGTTCAGGTGCGCGTAGAGCATCGCCACCTCGGAGTCCTTCTCGTACGGGAGCGCCCCCGCCAGGCACTGGTAGAGGACGCAGCCGAGCGCGTACACGTCGGCGCGGCCGTCGACCGGCTTGCCCTCGATCTGCTCGGGCGCCGCGTAGTCCATCGTGCCGACGAAGAAGCCGGTACGGGTCAGGCCGCTGCGACTCTGAGCGTGCTTCGCGATCCCGAAGTCGGTCAGGTAGGCGTGCTCGAGATCGCCTTCCTCGGCGATCAGCACGTTCGCGGGCTTGACGTCGCGGTGCACCATGCCGCGGCTGTGGGCCGCGTCGAGCGCCGCCGCGACTTGCCCCAGGATCGCCAGCGCCCGGCCGGGCTCGAGGCGGCCGTCACGGGCGAGCAGGGCGTGCAGGTCGGTGCCCTCCACGTAGCGCATGGCGATGTAGAGGATGCCCTCCGCCTCGCCGGCCTCGTAGATCGGGACGACGTTCGGATGCTCGAGCTTGGCCGCCGTGCGCCACTCCTGCTCGAACCGCTCCCGGAAGCCCGCGTCGGCGACGAGCTCGGGAGCGAGCACCTTGACCGCCACCTTGCGCCCGTAGCGAAGCTGCTCCGCGAGGTAGACGACGCCCATACCGCCCCGGCCGAGCAACGACTCGATCCGGAAGCCGGCGAGCTCGCTGCCGATGCGGGTCTCGTCCCTGCCGCTCATCGCAGACGTGTTGTATCGCGCCCCGTCCGGGAAGGGAAGGGCGCCGTCACGAGCGCGCGCCGCCGGGCCGGATCACGAGGTCGTCGAAGCGGATCTCGGCGGGCCCGGCCACGAACACCCCGGCCCGCCCGCGCGGCGCGCGCGCGGCCGCCGAAGCCACCTGCTCGCCGTCGACGGCCAGCCGCAGCTCGCCGCCGCCGCAGCTCGCCTCGAGCTCGTAGCGCCGGGCACCCGGGCGGATCGCCCGGTGGGAGACCCACTGCCCGTTCCCGGAGAGGACGGTGAGAACGCCGGCCCTCGCCTCGAGCAGCGCGTACGTGCCGTTGGCGCCGACCGTGGCGGCGAGGAACGCGCCCTGGTCGCGGTAGGCGCAGACGATCCCGAAGCCGGCGTTCTCGGTCCGCGAGGGGTTGAGAGCCGTCACCCGAACGGTCGGGGCTCGCACGGCCCGCGGGCCGACGGCGGTGGCGTAGAAGGTGGAGCTCTTGACGCGCACGGCGAGCCGGCCGCCCACGTACGCTGCCGTGGCCCCTTCGTCGTCAAAGGTCTCGAAGCCGCTCCCGGGGTCGGAGAAGTGCTCGACGATCGCGGCCGGAGCGGCGGCCTCCGCGGCTGTGGACGCCAGCGCGGGCTCGTCGGGCCCGGCGGCCGGGGTTGCGGCGGCCGTCTCCGTGGCGGGCCCGGCCGCGGGCGTCAGCTCGGCCGGCTGCGCCAAAGGCTCCGGCGCGGCCGCGACGGGCGGCCCGTCCCCGCCACCGAGCACTCCGGCGATCGCAAGCGCCGCGCCAGCCACGACGAGACCCGCTCCGACCGCGCCGACGGCGACGAGCCTCCGGCGCTGCCGGCTCGACGCGACCTGCGCGGCGGCCACGTCGATGAACGTGTCGCCGAAGCAGAGGCGCTCGCCGCCGTGCAGCTCGACCGGGTGGCGGATCCGCCTTCCGTTCACGAACGTGCCGCTGCGCGTGCCGAGATCCTCGATGCGATACCCGCCCGGGACGGCGACAAGGACGGCGTGGCGCGGCTCGACCTCCCCGTCGCGCAGGACGAGCCCGCAGGAGCGGTCGCTCCCGACGAGGAAGCGCTCGCCCGCGATCCTGACGACCCGGCCGGCACCGGCGCCGGTGAGAACGCGCAGCCACATGTCGCGGAGCCGAGTCTAGTCACCGGTCCTGTCGGCGCCCGCCGGCGCGCGGGCTAGCCGCCGACGGCGACCGCGACCACGCCGCGCTGGGCCAGCGCCGCCTGGGCGGCGGCGAGGCGCGCGAGCGGAACACGGTAGGGCGAGCAGGAGACGTAGTCGAGGCCGAGCCCGTGGCAGAACTCGACCGAGCGGGGATCGCCACCGTGCTCGCCGCAGATCCCGAGCTTCACGTCGGGCTTCGCCGTCCGGGCGCGCTCGACCGCGATCCGCATCAGGTCGCCGACCCCGTCCGTGTCCAGCGTCTCGAACGGGTTCGCGGCGAGCACCCGGTCGTCGAGATAGCGGGTCAGGAACTTCCCCTCGGCGTCGTCACGGGAGAACCCGAGCGTCGTCTGGGTGAGGTCGTTCGTGCCGAAGCTGAAGAAGTCCGCGACCCCGGCGATCTCGCCGGCCCGCACGCACGCGCGCGGCAGCTCGATCATCGTGCCGACCCGGTAGGAGATCTCGCGGTCGGCCCGCTCGAGCTCGGCTGCGGCCGTGTCCAGCGTCAGCTCCCGCAGTCGCCTGAGCTCCTCGGCGAAGCCGACGAGCGGGTGCATGATCTCGACGAGCGGAGCCGAGCCGGTGCGCTCCTCGACCACCAGGGCTGCCCGTACGATCGCCCGCACCTGCATCTCGTAGATCTCCGGGTAGAGCAGGCCGAGCCGGCAGCCACGGGTCCCGAGCATCGGGTTCGCCTCCCGGAGCGAGCGGATCCGGGCGGCCATCTCGGGCGTCTCGGCCTGGTCGAGCGGGGGCAGGAACTCGTGCAACGGCGGGTCGAGCAGCCGGATCGTCACGGGCAGGCCCGCCATCGCCTCGAAGATCCCCTCGAAATCGGCCTGCTGGAAGGGGAGCAGCCGCTCGAGCGCGCGACGCCGCTCGTCCTCGGAACGGGCCATGATCATCTGCCGCACGAGCGGCAGACGCTCCTCGGCCATGAACATGTGCTCGGTGCGGCAGAGTCCGATCCCCTCGGCGCCGAGCTCGCGCGCCTTCGCCGCGTCCTCCGGCGTGTCCGCGTTCGCGCGCACGCGGAGCTGGCGGACGCCGTCGGCCCACGCGAGCACCGTCTCGAAGTTCTCGTCCATCTCCGGCGGCACGAGCGGCACCTCGCCGGGGATCACGCGGCCCGTGCTGCCGTCGATCGTGAGCACGTCCCCCTCGCGGAAGACGCGGCCGGCGATCGTTGCCTGTCCCGGCTCGAGCGTCAGCGCGTCGCAGCCCGTCACGGCCGGCTTGCCCATCCCGCGTGCGACGACGGCCGCGTGCGACGTCATGCCGCCGTGAGCGGTGAGGACGCCTCGGGCCCAGATCAGGCCGTGGATGTCGTCCGGGGTCGTCTCCCAGCGCACGAGCAGGACGTCCTCGCCCGCACGGCCGCGCTCCTCGGCCGTGTCGGCGTCGAACACGACGAGTCCGGTGGCGGCACCGGGGGACGCGTTCAGGCCCTCGGCGATCACCTCGACCTCGGCTTCCGGGTCGATCATCGGGTGGAGGAGCTGGTCGAGCTGCCCCGGGTCGATCCGGGCGACCGCCTCCTCGCGGGAGATCAGGCCCTCGCCGGCCATATCGACGGCGATCCGCAGCGCCGCCCGGGCGGTGCGCTTCCCGGTCCGGGTCTGGAGCAGGTAGAGCCTCCCCTCCTCGACCGTGAACTCGATGTCCTGCATCTCGCGGAAGTGGCGCTCGAGGCGCTCGAGCGTCGCGACCAGCTCCGCGTACGCCTCCGGCAGGAGCTCGGCCATCCGCTCGATCGGCTCAGGCGTCCGCGCCCCGGAGACCACGTCCTCGCCCTGGGCGTTGACGAGGAACTCCCCGAACAGGCGCGGCTCGCCCGTCGCCGAGTCACGGGTGAAGGCGACGCCCGTTCCGGACGTGGCCCCCTTGTTGCCGAACACCATCTGAACGACGTTGGCGGCGGTGCCGAGGTCGTCCGGGATCCCGTTCGCGCGCCGGTAGACCTGAGCGCGCGGCGTGTCCCACGAGTCGAAGACGGCCCTGACCGCGCGCAGGAGCTGGTCACGCGGGTCGTGCGGGAACGGCCGGCCGGTGGCGTCGGCGTAGATCCGCTCGAAGCGCCCGGCGAGCTCGGCCAGGTCGCCCGCGTCGAGCTCGACGTCGTTGCGCACGCCGCGGTCGCCCTTCAGCCGCGAGAGCTCCCGCTCGAAGAGCTGGCCGTCGATGCCCTCGACCACCTCCCCGTACATCTGCACGAGCCGCCGGTACGCGTCGGCGGCGAAGCGCGGGTTCCCCGTCGCCTTGCCGAGCGCGACCGCGGTCTCCGCGTTCAGGCCGAGGTTGAGGATCGTGTCCATCATCCCCGGCATCGAGATCGCGGCACCGGAGCGAACCGACACGAGCAGCGGGTCCTCCGGGTCGCCGAAGCGCTTGCCGGTCTCGGCCTCGAGGCGCGCGACGTGCTCGTCGATCTCCGCTGCCGCCCCGGCCGGGAGCTCCCCGCCCGAGCGCATGTACGCGACGCATGCCTCCGTCGTGACGACGAAGCCGGAGGGAACCGGGATCCCGAGCGCGCGCATCTGCGCGAGCCCCGCGCCCTTGCCCCCGAGGAGTTCCCGTCCGACCCCGGCGGCGTCGCCGTAGTTGTGCACGTAACGGTCTGTCATCGACCCGACTCTACCGCGGGGGCGGGCGGCCGCGACGCCCGATCGGATCACCCGTTCGGGCGAGGCCGGAGCGGGAACCTTCGAGCGGCGGCCGCGGTCCGAGCTGCAACGAAAGGAGCTGACGATGAGAACGCAGATGACCCGGAAGAGGAAGGCCATGGCCGCGACGCTCGCGCTCCTGCTCGCGCTCGGGGCGGCCACCCTCGCCGTCGCCTGCTCGGGCGGCGACGGCGAGTCGAGGAGCGCGGCGACCGTTGCGGAGTTGGAGGTCTTCGCCGGAGCCGAGCCGTCGCCCACCGCCGCCGAGGAGCCGTCCATGGAGGACGCCGGCGGCGATCGCGGCGAGTACGCCGAGGCCGCCCCCGCGGAGATGCCGGTCGCGGAGCTCGCCGACCTGCCCGAGCTGCCGGCGGGCGGGCCGCGCGTGATCCAGACCGCGTCGTTGACGCTCGCGGTCGATCGCGGCGAGTTCGAGGAGGCGATCGACCGTGCACGGACGATCGCGGCCGGGCTCGGCGGCTTCGTGACGAGCTCGTCGGCAAGCCAGGGCCCGGATGAGCGTCTCGTCCGCGGCACCCTCGTGATCCGCGTCCCCTCGCGCGCCTACGCGCAGGCGATGTCGCAGCTCGCGAGACTCGGCACCGTCAAGGGTCGCGAGGAGGCGGGCCAGGACGTCTCCCAGCAGTACGTCGACCTCGAGGCGCGCGAGCGCCATCTCGAGGCTCTCGAGCGCCAGCTTCTCACCTTCCTCGGCCAGACGCAGACGATCGCCGACGCGCTCGTCGTGCAGGATCGCCTGAACCAGGTGCAGCTTCAGCTCGAGGAGATCCGGGGCCAACTTCGCTACCTCGACGATCAGACCTCGTTCTCGACCATCAGCCTGACCGTCGCCGAGCGGGGCACGCCCGCCGTCGCCCCGAAGGACGGCGGCTGGCGCCTCGGCGACGCCTGGGAATCCGCCGTCGACGGCTTCTTGAAGGTGATCGGCGGCGTCTTCGTCGGCCTGGCCACCGCCGGCCCGGTGCTCGCGGGCCTCGCCGTCGCGTTCCTCGTCTGGCGGATCGTCCGCCGCCGCCGCCGCAGCAGCGTCGAGCCGCCTGCCCGACCCTCCGAGCCCGCGACGTCGTAGACCGGGCGCTCGCCAGGACACGACGGGGGCGGGCCGTGACCCGCCTCCGCCGTGTCCGCGGCCGGGGCCAGCCAGCCCTTCTCGCGCGAGATCTGAGTCCTCGCGACTCAAGGGGTCTGACCCCGGGGTCAGACCCCCGGCGCCCCGATTCCGACCCCGGCCCGACCGCTCCTCCCGAGCGCGGCGACATCTGGTGGGAGGAAAGACTCGTCACGCAGAATCTGAGTCTCCTCGACTCAAGGGGTCTGACCCCGGGGTCTGACCCCCCACGGGGGCTCGGCGGCGCGGGGCCCGCTCGGCAAGCCAGGCGACGAGCCGCACGCCGATCCAGACCGGGGTGAAGAGCACGTAGAAGACGAACAGGCAGCCGGCGAGCAGGAGCAACCACAGCGGCCACCAGTAGAAGGGGACGGGCGGCTTCTCGCGGGCGCTCATCTCGGCCGGCGCGCCTCGCGCTCCGCCGCCTCGACCCGGCGCAGCTCGACCAGGCGTACAATTCGGTACGCGGTCTCCTCGATCGCGAGGGTGGACACCTCGATCACGGGGCAGCCGAGGCGGCGGAAGACCTGCTCGGCGTGCTCGAGCTCCTCGTAGACGTCGTCGAGCTCCGCGTACGACCGTGTTGAGCCCCGCATCTGGCGCACCCGCCGCTCGCGGATCTCGGCGAGCAGCTCAGCCCGCAGCGTGACGCCGACGACGCGGGCCGGCTCGACCTCGTACAGCTCGGCCGGGGGCTCGATTCCCTTCACGAGCGGCACGTTCGCCGCCTTGTAGCCGAGGTAGCCGAGGTAGATCGAGAGCGGCGTCTTCGACGTGCGCGAGACCCCGACGAGCACGACGTCGGCCTCCCGGAGGCGGCGAATCGACGCGCCGTCGTCGGCCTGCACCGCGAACTCGATCGCCTCGACCCGCTTGAAGTAGCTCGTGTCGAGCACCGGCAGCGCGCCCGGCTCCCCCTTCGCGGGCAGCCCCGACACGCGCGCGACCGCGTCGATCGGATGCCCGAGCAGATCGCAGTAGTGAAGCCGGTAGCGCCGGCAGAGATCGCGCATCCGGTCGCGGTAGGCCGGGTCGACGAGCGTGTAGACGACCACCGCGCGCCGGCCGCGGGCGCGCCGCGCGGCGAGCTCGATGTCCTCGGCGCAGGTGACTCGCGGATGGCGAACGACCTCGAACTCGAGCTCCGGGAACTGCACCTCGACCGCCTGCACCACCCGCGTCGCCGTCTCCCCCGTCGCGTCCGAGATCACGTGGAGCTCGACCGGGCCCGCTGGGGCGACGTCGGTCATCGCGGGATCAGGGAGAAATCGCCGAGCCTCCCGACCGTGTCCCGTACGTCGAGGAGGAGCCGCAGCCGGTTGGCGCGCACCGCCGAGTCCTCGGCCATCACGAGCACCTCCTCGAAGAAGCGGTGAAGCGGCGGGCCGAGCTCGGCGGCGACGGCGAGCCCGCCGTCGAAATCACCCTCGGCCAGCGCGGTCTCGAGCCGTGGAGCGACACGGTCGAGCGCCTCGACGACCGCCCGCTCGGCCGGCTCGACGAGCAGCCCGGGATCGAGCTGCCCCGCCGCCCCTTCCTCCTTGCCCGCGAGCCGGGCCGAGCGCGTGTACGGCGTGTGGACGGCCTCTAGCCGCTCGTCGGAGAGCCGCGACAGCGCGAGCGCGAGGCTCGCGACCTGCCCGAGCCGGGGCAGACCGGCTGCGCGCGCGGCCCGCACGAGCTCGACGCGGACGTCGAGCAGGCCCTCGAGGCGCTCGGCGACGAAGTCGTCGACGTCGCCGGGTGGCTCGGGCGACACGTCGGCGCCCTGCTCGCGCAGAAGCCGGTGGGCGACGGCGACGAGCTTCCCGACCTCGACCGGGAACGCGCTCGCCATCGCGAGCCGGCAGAGCCCGATCGCCGCCCGCCGCAGCCCGTAGGGGTCGCGGGTGCCGCTGGGACGCTCGCCGAGCGAAAACGCCACGGTGAGGTTGTCGATCCGCTCGGCGACCGCCAGCACCCGCCCCGCCTCCGAGGCCGGCAGCGGGCCACCGGCGCTGTCCGGCAGGTACTGCTCCTCGATCGCCGCGCAGACGGCCTCCGGGTAGCCGGCCAGCCGGGCGTACTCGGCGCCGATGTGACCCTCGAGCTCCGGGAACTCCCGCACGAGCTCGGCTGCCTGGTCGGCCTTCGCGAGCCGGGCCGCCTCGCGGGACGCGTCGCCGCCGCCAAGCTCCGCGACAAGCCGGGCGAGCCGGGCGGTCTTGTCGGCCATGCTGCCGGCACCGGCGACGAACGTGATCGTGCCGAGCATCGCCGCCAGTTCGTCGATTCCCCTCGCCACGTCCCGCTCGAACGTGAACGCGGCATCCTCGAGCCGGCCCTCGAGCACCCGCTCGTTGCCCGCTCGCACGAGCTTCGGGTCGCCGCCGTTCGCGACGAACGCGAAGCAGGCACCGCCGAGAGGCAGGTAGCGCTGGTGTGACTGCATCGCGGTCACGACGACGCGCTCGGGCAGCGCGAGAAAGCGCTCGGCGAAGGCGCCGGTGTAGACGCACGGGTTCTCGACCAGGTGGACGACCTCGTCGAGGACGCCACCGGGGTCGCTCCAGCCGCCGATCGAGTCGAGTGCCTCGACGATCGCGCGGCGCCGCTCGACCGCGTCCGGCTCGACCCCGTGCGCGCGCAGGGTTGCCTCGTAGGCAGCGGCGTCTGGGATCTCGATCGGGCCGCTCGTGAATCGGTGCCCGTGGGAGGTCGCTCCCGACGGTACGCCCTCGAGCTCGACCGGGACGGTCTCCCCGTCGAGCATCGCGACGAGCCACCGGACCGGGCGCGAGAAGCGCTGCCCGCCGGCGCGCCACACCATCGACTTGCCGAACGCGAGCCCGTCGACGATGGTGCGCAGCCTGCCCGGCAGCATCTCGGCGAGGCGCACGCCCGGGATGACCGCGTACACGTGCCCGTCGCGGCGCTCGAGCTCTTCGACCGCAACCCCCGCCCCGCGCGCGAACCCCGCCGCCGCCTTGGTCGGCAGCCCGTCCTCGCCGAACGCGACCCGCTCGGAGGGGCCGCGACGGTTCTCGTCGGGGGTCCGCTCCGGCAGGTCGGAGACCACCACGGCGAGCCGCCGCGGCCCGACGAGCACCTTCGCCGGCTCCTTGCCGAGCAGGGTCAGGCAGAGACGGGGCAGCTGCTCGGCTGCCTCGCGGCACGCCGACGCGGGTAGCTCCTCGCAGCCGATCTCAAGTAGCAGCGTCGGCATCCGGCTCCAGGAGCTCGACGTAGAGCTGCGCCACCCGCCGAGCCAGGTTGCGCACGCGGGCGATGTAGGCGGCGCGCTCGGTGACCGAGATCGCGCCACGGGCGTCGAGGAGGTTGAACGCGTGCGAGCACTTCAGCACCTGGTCGTAGGCGGGCAGCGGCAGCCGCGCGGCGACGAGCTGGCCGCACTCGGCCTCGTGCTCGCCGAAGCGGCGCATGAGCACGTCCGTGGGCGCATGCTCGAAGTTGTAGGCCGACCACTGGCGCTCGTTCTCCCGGTAGACGTCGCCCCAGGTGATCCCGGGCGCCCACTCGATCTCGAAGGCCGTCCGCTTGCCCTGGAGGAACATCGCCAGGCGCTCGAGGCCGTACGTGATCTCGGCGGGGACGAGGTCGAGGTCGAGGCCGCCGAGCTGCTGGAAGTACGTGAACTGGGTCGCCTCCATCCCGTCGATCCAGACCTCCCAGCCGAGCCCCCAGGCGCCGAGCGTCGGCCCCTCCCAGTCGTCCTCGACGAGCCGCACGTCGTGCGCGCGCAGGTCGATCCCGATCGCCTCGAGCGAGCCGAAGTAGAGATCGAGGACGTCGTCGGGGGCCGGCTTCAGGATCACCTGGTACTGGAAGTAGTGCTGGAAGCGGAACGGGTTCTCGCCGTAGCGCCCGTCGGTCGGGCGGATCGACGGCTCCACGTACGCGGTCCGCCAGGGTCGCGGCCCGAGGCACCGCAGCGCGGTCGCCGGGTTGAAGGTACCGGCGCCGACCTCCGTGTGGTACGGCTGCATGATCACGCACCCCCGGTCGGCCCAGTAGCGCTCGAGCGTCATGATCGTCTGCTGGAACGTCGCGGCCACGGGGACGCATCCTAGATGCTCGATCGCTGATTGCCCGGAACCGTGGCACCGCCGGATGGCGGCCGTTACCGTCGCCCGAGTCGACGCTCGCCCGCCACCCGTGCTCGGTCTCGGCCGCCCCCGACGGCACCGCAATCACCGATCAACCATCCAGCGGCGGACGCCCGGGTCTACCGCCGGGCGAGCGTGCGCAGGCGGAAGCCGCCGTGCTCCGCGTAGACCGCCTCGACGATCGCGAGCGCCTCCCGAGCGGCCCGGCCGTCGAGGCCGGCCCCGCGGGCCTCGGCGAGCGGCCGCTCGAGCAGGGCGCGCACGCCCAGGAAGCCGGCGGCCGACGTCGGCGGCGTACCCTCGCCGCAGGCGGCGCAGACGGCGCCGCCGGCGCGGGCCGAGAAGCCGACCAGCGGTCCCTCACCGCCGCAGGCAGCGCAACTCGACAGGTGCGGCAGGTAGCCGGCCAGCCAGAGCAGCTTGAGCTGGAAGGCGAGCGCGAGCGGGTCGAGCACGGGGTCGGCGCCCGGGCTTCCGGGCGGCCCGCCGTCGTCGAGCGTGTCGAGGAAGCGGACGAGCACGTGGAACGCCTGCGGTGTCGGATCGTGCTCGATGAACAGCTTCAGCACCGCCTCGAGCCCGATCGACCCGACCGCGAGCCGGTACGGGTCCGCGGCGAGCCCCTGGTGGGAGCGGACGAGGTCGGCACCCGTGACGGTCGCGAGCTCGCCGCGACCCACGTGGAGCTGGAGCTCGACGTGGCTGAACGGCTCGAGCCGGGCTCCGAAGCGCGAGCGGGTCTTGCGGGCCCCCTTCGCGATCGCCCCGACCCGACCGAGCTCCTTCGTGAACGCGTGCAGGATGCGGTCGGCCTCGCCGTAACGCAGGGAGCGCAGGACGACCGCCTCGACCCGCTGCGCCCGCGACCCCACGCGGCCAGTGTAGAGGCGCCCCGGGCGCCTACCGGCGCTCGGACGCGGCCGGGCAGCCGGGAGCGCCCGCCGCCAGGCGGACGCCGTCGCGGATCGCGGCAGCCGTCACGTCCGCCGCCAGCGCGGCGAGCGCGAGCTGGTCGGCCGGCACCGCGCCGGTGGCGACGCAGTAGACGACGTCGCCGTCGACGGCCGTGGCCGCCGGGTCGACCGCGCGGGCGACCCCGGCGCTCGCCGCCCGAGCGACGAGCCACGCCTGCGTCTTCGTCAGGGCGGCATCGGTGACGACGCAGACGAGCGTCGTCGACTCCCGCCACGGCCGAAACGGCTCCTCTCCCGCCGCGAGCAGGTCGACGGTGCGCACGTACGCCCCGTCCCGCCACACGCCGGCGAGCACGGAGCCGTCCTCGGCCAGCACGTCCCCGAACGCGTTCACGACCGCGAGCGCCGCCACGGTCGCGCCGCCCGCGAGCGTCCGGGAGGCGAGTCCGAGCCCGCCCTTCGTCCAGTGACCCGGGCCGAGCGCCTTGCCGACCGTGCAGCCCGCTCCCGCGCCCGCGTTCCCCCGCTCGGCGCGGGTAGCCGCGGCCGAGCAGGCCGCGTACCCCGCCTCCGGGCCGGGTCTCGCCTCCGGGCTGCCGAGCGCGAGGTCGTAGACGACCGCCCCGGCGACGAGCGGGACGATCCCCGCGCGCGTCACGAAGCCGACGCCGCGCTCGGCCAGGTAGCGGACGGCCCCGTCGGCGGCGGCGAGCCCGTAGGCGCTGCCGCCCGCGAGCACGATCGCGTTCACCCCGGTCACGTTCGACGCGGGCAGGAGCAGGTCGCTCTCGCGCGTGCCCGGGCCGCCGCCGCGGACCTCGCAGGCGACCGTGCTGCCCTCCGGGACGAGCACGGCCGTGCAGCCGGTCCAGCCGCCCGGGTCGACCCAGTGGCCGGCGAGCACGCCCCCTGGCAGCGCGACCGTCACGGCGCCGCCTGGCAGTCGGGGCAGAGCGAGGTGCCGCGGCCGGCCACCCTGAGCTTGACGACCGCAGCGCCGCAGCGCGGGCAGGGCGCGCCGGCGCGGCCGTAGACGCGGAACTCGTCCTGCATCGAGCCGCTGGCGCCGTCGGGTGCACGGTAGTCGCGCAGCGACGCCCCCCGGCGGTCGATGCCCGTCCGCAACACCCGCCTGATCGCCCGGGCGAGCCGCGCCACCTCCGCCTTCCCGAGCTCCCCCGCGGGGCACAGTGGGTGCACGCGGGCGTGCCAGAGCGCCTCGTCCGCGTAGATGTTGCCGATACCGGCGACGGTGCGCTGGTCGAGCAGCGCGGCCTTGACGGGCGCGCGCCGCCCGCGCAGCGCCAGCCCGAGCGCGGCCGCGGTGAACGCGGGCCCGAGCGGCTCGGGACCGAGGCGTTCGCCCAGGTAGGCGTCGAGCGCGTCTCGCTCGAGCACCGACCAGGTGCCGAAGCGGCGCACGTCCCGGTAGACGAGCCGGCCGCCGTCGTCAAGCTCGACCACCGCCCGCCCGTGTGGGTCGTCTCCGGGCCCGTGCCGGAAGCTTCCCGTCATGCGCAGGTGCACCACCAGGTGCCGCCCGCTCTCGAGGTCGACGACGAGGTACTTGCCGCGCCGGCGCACCCCGGTGACGCGCTCGCCCTCGAGCAGCGCCGCGACCGCGGCGGGCGGCTCGGGCCGGGTCAGGAGCGGGTCGAGGATCGCAACCCGCTCGAGTCGGCGGCCGGCGAGCAGCGGCTCGAGCCGGGCGCGAACCGTCTCCACCTCCGGTAGCTCTGGCACGCCGCAAGCGTAGCCGCGTCCCGCCCGCTCCCCCGGTCAGCCGACCACCTCGAGCACCGGCGAGGAGCGGGCGCACCCGCCGGGGCCGAGCCGGTAGGCGGCCGCGACCTCGACCGCGGCGGCGGCGGCGGCCGCCATGGTGCGCGCGTGCACCTCCGCGAGCGGCTCCCCGCGCGCGACCGCGTCGCCGAGCAGGCGCAGGCAGACGACCCCGGTGGCGGGGTCGACCCGATCGTCCTTGCGGGCCCGGCCGGCACCGAGGTGGAGGGCCGCGCGCCCGATCGCGAGCGCGGACAGGGCCTCGACCCGGCCCGCCGCGGGCGCGGGCACCGCCGCCACGACGGGCGCTCGCGGCAGCGCTTCCTCGCGCGGGTCGCCGCCCTGGGCGCGCACCCAGCGCTCGTAGACGGCGAGCGCCTCGCCGCTTCCGACCGCGGCCTCCGCGCGGCGGCGGCCCTCGTCCTCGCCGACGCCGAGGTCGGAGAGCGCGAGCAGCTTGCCGGCGGACGCGAGCACGAGCCGCCGCAGCGCCTCCGGCCCCCCGCCCCGGAGGAACGCGAGCGCCTCCCTGACCTCGAGCGCGTTCCCGACGGCGGCGCCGAGCGGCTCGTCCATCCTCGTCAGCTCGCAGACGACGCGCAGTCCCGCCCGCCGGCCGAGCTCGAGCATCACCCCCGCGAGTCGCCGCGCGTCGGCGAGCGTCTTCACGAAGGCACCCTCCCCCACCTTCACGTCGAGCAGGATCGCGCCGGCGCCCGCCGCGATCTTCTTCGCCATCACGCTCGCGGCGATCAGCGAGAGCTCGTCGATGGTGGCGGTGACGTCGCGGAGCGCGTAGAGGCGGCGGTCGGCCGGGACGAGCCCCTCGCTCTGCCCGGCGACGGCGAGCCCGATCTCCGCCACCTGGCGCACGAACGCCTCCGGAGCGAGCTCGGTCGTGAAGCCCGGGATCGCCTCCAGCTTGTCGAGCGTCCCGCCCGTGTGACCGAGCCCGCGGCCGCTCAGCTTCGCGAACGGCACGCCTGAGGCGGCAACGACGGGCCCGAGCGCGATCGTGACCTTGTCGCCGACACCGCCCGTCGAGTGCTTGTCGACCGCGATCCGGCCAAGCGGGGAGAGGTCGATCCGCCCGCCGCTTCGCACCATCGCGTCGGTGAGCTCGAACGTCTCCCGCGGCGTCAGCCCCCGGAAGTAGACGGCCATGCAGAACGCGGCCATCTGCTCCTCGGGGACGTCGCCGCGCGCGTAGGCGAGGACGAGCCGCTCGAGCTCCCCGGCCGCCAGCTCGTACCCGTCGCGCTTCCGCTCGATCAGCTCGGCCGGGCGCAGCACGCGGCGGCGTCCCCGCTCAGCGCTCGAGAAACGGTTGACCGGCGAGGCGGCGGGACGGCGACTTGCCGCCAAGCCAGCGGTTGACGGTCGCTCCGACGTCGGCCAGCTCGCCCTCGTGCGTCCGGCCGGCCGCGTTGCGCCCGGCGACGTACGCGAGCAGGAGCGCGTACTCCCGCGAATGGTCGGTCGAGGGCGTGGTCGGATCGCAGCCGTGATCGGAGGTGACGATCAGCAGATCCTGGTCGCGCAGGGCGGCCAGCAGATCGGGCAGGCGCCAGTCGAAGTCCTGGAGGCAACGGTGGAAGTTGACCGGGTCGTTGCGATGTCCCCAGAGCATGTCCGTCTCGATCAGGTTCGCGAACACCAGGCCGTGCTCCAGGTGCTCGAGCAACGTGACGGTGGTCGCGATCCCCTCCGCGTTCGACCTGGTGGGATGGGTCTCGTCGATGTCGCGGCCGGCGAACACGTCGGCCACCTTCCCGACCGCGTGTACGGCCGCACCGCCCTCGCGCACGAGCGTCAGGTAGTTGGGCTGGCGCGGCGGCAGCGCCCAGTCCCGCCGCCCGTCGGAGCGGACGTAGTTCCCGGGCTCGCCGGAGAACGGCCGGGCGATCACGCGCGAGACGGCGTCCTTGCCCTTCAGCACCTCCCGGGCGATCTCGCAGGCGGAGTAGAGCTCCTCGACGGGGATCGTCTCCTCGTGCGCGGCCACCTGGAAGACCGAGTCGGCGGACGTGTAGACAATCCACTTCCCCGATCCCTGATGCTCCTCGCCGAGCTCCTGGATGATCTCGGTGCCTGACGCCGCCACGTTACCGAGCACGCCGCGGCCGGTCCGGTGGGCGAACTCCTCGATCACCCCGAACGGGAACCCGTGGGGATAGGTCGGGGGCGCCTGCGCCGACACGATCCCGGCGAGCTCCCAGTGCCCGCTGACCGTGTCCTTCCCCTTCGACCGCGCGAGCAGCCGGCCGGTGATGGCCGGGGCGCCCGGCTGCGGCGGGCAGCCGTCGAGCGCCGCCACGTTGCCGAGGCCGAGCGCCTCCAGGTTCGGCAGGTCGAGCCCGCCGACTGCGCGAGCGACGTTGCCGAGCGTGTCGGAGCCTTCGTCGCCGTAGTCGGCCGCGTCGGGGAGCGCGCCGGCTCCCACCCCGTCGAGCACGATGATGCACGCGCGCGCCATCGAGCTATTCTAGGAAGCGCATGTCGACGTTCATCGGCTTCCTCGAGCTCGCAGGATGGATCGCCGCCGTCACCGCCCTCGCGGCCGGCATCACCTGGGGCGTGATCAAGCTGTTCCCGAGCCGCGACGAGCGCGAGCGGGCCGGGGACGCACCGTCGGCTCCGACCGGCGGCTCCTAGCGGGCACGCCGGCTACGCCGCTTGTAGCGGCAACGCGTGCGCCAGGGGCACGTGCGGCAGCCCGTGGGCTTCCGCGACGGCCTCGTACGTGACCTTGCCGCCGGCAACGTTGACGCCGAGCGCGAGCGCCGGATTCTGCGCCACCGCCTCGCGCACGCCCAGGTCGGCGAGCCGCTCGACGTACGGGAGCGTCACGTTCGTCAGCGCCTTCGTCGACGTGATCGGCACCGCCCCGGGCATGTTCGCGACGCAGTAGTGGACGATCCCGTCAACCTCGAACGTCGGCGCCGAGTGCGTCGTCGGCCGAGAGGTCTCGAAGCAGCCCCCCTGGTCGATCGCGACGTCGACGAGCACCGACCCGAGCTTCATCGCCCCCAGCATGTCGCGGGTGACGAGCTTCGGCGCCCGCGCGCCCGGGATCAGGACGGCGCCGATCACGAGGTCCGCGTCCGGGAGCAGCTCCTCGATCTGGAGCCGGCTCGACATCGCGAGCGTGATCCGCCCGCCGAGGGCGACCTCGAGCTCACGCATCCGCTCGATCGAGCGGTCGAGCACCCAGACGTCGGCCTGCATCCCGACCGCGATCACAGCGGCGTTGAAGCCGACGATCCCCCCGCCGAGCACGAGCACGCGGGCCGGTGGCACGCCGGGAACGCCGCCGAGCAGGATCCCCCGGCCGCCATGCGCCTTCTCGAGCGCCCACGCCCCCATCTGCGTCGCGAGGCGGCCGGCGACCTCGCTCATCGGAGCGAGCAGCGGCAGCCGCCCGTCGGGTGTCTGCACCGTCTCGTACGCGATGCAGGTGGCCCCCGAATCGACGAGCGCGCGGGTCAGCCGCTCGTCCGCCGCGAGGTGCAGGTACGTGAACAGGCAGAGATCGTCGCGCAAGCGTCCGTACTCCTCGGGCAGCGGCTCCTTCACCTTCAAGAGCAGCTCCGCCGTGCCCCAGACGGCCTCGGCGTCCGCAAGGCTCGCCCCCGCCGCCGCGTAGGCCGCGTCCGGAAACGAGCTCCCCTCGCCGGCGCCCCGCTCGACCAGCACCTCGTGGCCGCGCTCGACCAGCTCGCGCGTGCCCGCGGGCGTGAGCGCGACCCGGTGCTCGTCGGGCTTCAGCTCGGTGACGACCCCAACTCTCACGGCGCGCGAAGCCTAGCTCGCGAACGTCCCGGCGCGGCGGACAAGGGGGCGACTCACCCGCTGTCCCGCAGATACAGGAGCAGGCCGACGAGCGTCTTCCCGTCAGCGAGCTCTCCGAGTCGCACGCCGATCTCGCCGGGAGCCCAGCGGACCGGCTCGACCTCCTCGCCGTCGTCGGGGTGCGCCTCGCCGCGCTCGAGCCCCTCGGCCACGTAGAGGTGCACGCGCTCGCGGCAGAACCCGGGCGTCGTCCAGAATGAGCGCAGGTGGCGCCAGCTGCCGCCCCGCAGACCGGTCTCCTCGGCAAGCTCGCGCCGGGCGGTCTCGAGCGGATCCTCGCCGTCCTCGACCCGCCCCGCCGGCAGCTCGACCAGCTCCTGCCCGGCCGGCGGGCGAAACTGGCGCACGAGCGTCAGGTACCCGTCCGCGTCGAACGCGACGACCGCGACGACGTCCGGGCGCAGGACGATCTCGCGCTCACGCCCGCTCCACGTCTCGACCGCGACCGAGAGCCAGCGGCCGTCGAAGGCAAGCTCGGAGCGCTCGAGCCTCAGCCGATCCGCTCCCTGGCGAGTCGACCGGCGGCGTACGCCGCCGCGAAGAACCACGGGTCGTCGTCGGGTCCCCGGCCCATCGTCTCGAGCGGCACCTCCCGGCAGCGCTCACGCCACCCGTCCACGTCGACCTCCTCGACCTCGATTCCCCCGCCCGGCAGCTCGAGCCCGCGCGGCCAGGCAAGCATGACATCGGCGAGCGACAGCGCGAGCGCCGAGCGGGTGTGGTGCGAGAGGCCGCGGTGGCGCTCGCGCCTGTCCGCGTGCGAGACGCGGGCTGCGAGGACCGGCGTGCCGCCGAGCGCGCCGGCGGCGTTCGCGGCCTCGGCCGCGGCAACGCCGCCGTGGCCGAGGAAGCTGCCGGTGCCGACGATCCCGGGGCCGACCGCGCAGACGGCCGCCCGGAAGCCCGCCCCGGCGGCCCAGGCGAGCGCGGACGCGGCGGACACGCAGGCGACGTCACCGTCGAGGCAGGCGCCGACCGCGACAGTGGCGTCGAGGAACCCGGCCCGGCGCAGCGCGCGCACCGTGTCCGAGAGCGAGACGGGCAGCGCCCCGCCGGGGAGCTGCACGTACGCGGTCGAGACATCCGGCCCGAGGCCCGCACACACGGGCGCGACCTGGCTGTGCAGCGTGCAGCAGACAACCGGCATGCCGGCGAGCCCGGCCGCTGCGCCGCCGGCCTCCTCCACATGGACGACCGCGGTCTGCAGGGGCGTGTAGGGGAGCTTGACGACGTGAGCTCCCGGCTCGGGGCCGAGCCCGAGCCCGCGAGTCAGGTTGGCATGCAGCACGTCGAAACCGCCGGAGCCGAGCGAGAGCTCCCGCGCCTGGGTATTCACGAGCACCTCGTCGTCGAGCGCGACGGGGCCGGTCAGGCGCGGGTAGGCGACGCACGGGAGCCCGTCGACCTCGATCCGGGCGAGGCCGGCGTGGCGCTCCCGGATCGCCGTGACGTGGCCGCGGCGGACGCTAAGCGCCATCGCCGGGCTCCAGCGCCGCGGCCTCCTCGACGATCGCGAGGGTGACGTCGACCATCGCGTCGAGGTCGGCGACCGCGATCCGCTCACCGGGGCTGTGGATGTCCTCCATCCCGTTCGCGAGCACGACGCAGGGAAGGCCGCCGGCGTTGAATACGTTCGCGTCGGCGCCGCCGCCGACCTCGACCTCGCGCGGCGCGAAGCCGGCCCGCTCGAGCCCGCCCCGGGCGAGGCGAAGCGCCGGGTTGCGAGCGCCCAGCCGGTAGCCGAGGTAGAGGCTGTCGACGACCGTCTCGACCCTGCAGTCGGTGAGCGAGGCAGCGTAGGCGAACGTCTCGAGCAGCTCCTCGACGAGCGCGATCAGCTTGCGCTCGTCACGGGAGCGGGCGTCCACCTCGAGCCGGCAGAGCTCGGGCACGACGTTTCGCTGCGTGCCGCCGGCGATCGTGCCGACGCTCAGCGTCGTCTCGTCGTCCAACCGGCCGAGGCGCAGGTCGGCGACCGCGCGGGCGGCGGCCTGGATGGCGGAGCGTCCGTCCTCCGGGTTGATCCCGGCGTGGGCGGCTCGCCCGTGCACGGCGACGTCGATTCGCCGCTGGTACGGGGCGGCGACGACGACGTCGCCGATCGGGGCGGCATGGTCGTAGACGAAGCCGGCGCGGGCCCGCAAGAGGTCCGTGTCGAACGCGGCCGCGCCCTGGAGGCCGGTCTCCTCGCGGGTCGTGAAGACGAGCTCGATCCCGGCGTGCGGCCTGCCCTCGCGGAGCACCCGCCGGGCCGCCTCGAGCATGACCGCGAGCGCGGCCTTGTTGTCGGCGCCGAGGATCGTCCCGGCCGCGTTGCGGACGTAGCCATCCTCGACGATCGGCTCGATCGGCCCGAGCGGCGGCACGGTGTCGAGATGGGCGCAGAAGAAGATCGGCGTGCCGCCCGCCGCTCCGGCCGGCTCGAGACGGGCGAGCAGGTTGCCGGTGTCCGAGCCGACCCGGGCGCCGGAGTCGTCGACGTGGACGGCGAGACCGAGCCGCTCGAGCTCCTCCGTGACGCGCCTCGCGACTGCGGACTCGCGCCCTGGCGGGCTCGGGATCGCCGCGAGCTCGCAGAACAGCGGGAGCGCGGGCGAGGTCGATTCGGGCGCCACGACGCCGGATTGTAGGGGCAGCCCGCCGGCCTACAGGACCGCGGCGGCGGGGGCCCGGCCGCGGGCGCGGGCCCGCTCGAGCGCGGCACCGGTGAAGTCCCGGAAGAGCGGCGCTGGCCGCGTCGGGCGCGACTTGAACTCGGGGTGGAACTGGCTGGCCACGAACCACGGGTGGTCGGGCAGCTCGATCACCTCGACGAGCCGCCCCTCCTGGAACGTCCCCGCGACGACGAGCCCCGCGTCGACGAGCCGCGGGCGGAAGTGGTTGTTGACCTCGTAGCGGTGGCGGTGGCGCTCGTAGACCACGGCCTCGCCGTAGGCGGAGCGCGCCTTCGTGCCGTCGGCGAGGTCGACGGGCTGGGCACCGAGGCGCATCGTCGCGCCGAGGTCCTCGACCTCCTTCTGCTCGGGAAGCAGATCGATCACCGGGTAGGGCGTCTCCGGGTCGAACTCGCTCGAGTTGGCCCCGTCGAGGCCGCAGACGTGGCGGGCGAACTCGATCACCGCGACCTGCATCCCCAGGCAGATCCCGAGGTAGGGGATCCCCCGCTCCCGGGCCACCCGCGCCGCCAGCACCTTCCCCTCGATCCCGCGGCCGCCGAAGCCGCCGGGGACGAGGATCCCGTCGGCGTCCGCGAGCTCCCGCTCGGCCTCGGCGGGGTCGGAAGCCTCCGCGTCCACCCAGCGCAGCCGGACGTTGGTGCCGTGGTGGATCCCGGAGTGCTTGAGCGCCTCGGCGACGGACAGGTACGCGTCCTGGAGCTGGATGTACTTGCCGACGACCGCGATCTCGACCTCGCCGGCGCGCCGGCGGATCCGCTCGACCAGGTCGCTCCAGCCGGACAGGTCGGCGGGGGCGCAGCCGAGCGCGAGCTTCTCGCAGACGAGCGCGTCGAGCCCCTCCTCGTGCAGCGCCTGCGGCACGAGGTAGACGTCCTCGACGTCGCCGTTGGCGATCACCGCCTTCGTGTCGACGTCCGCGAACAGGGCGATCTTCTCGCGGATCTCCCGGGAGAGGGCGTCCCGCGACCGGCAGACGACGACATCCGGGTGGATGCCGATGCGGCGCAGCTCGTTGACCGAGTGCTGCGTCGGCTTGGTCTTCAGCTCGCCGGCGGCCTCGATGAAGGGGACGAGCGTGACGTGCACGTAGACGACGTTCTGCTGCCCCTGCTCCCGGCGGAACTGACGGATCGCCTCGAGGAACGGCAACGACTCGATGTCGCCGACGGTGCCGCCGATCTCCGAGATCACGACGTCGGCGTCCGAGGCGAGCGCGACCCGGCGGATCCGCTCCTTGATCTCGTTCGTGATGTGCGGAATCACCTGCACGGTCGAGCCGAGGTACTCGCCGCGGCGCTCCTTGCGGATCACGTGGTACCAGATCGAGCCCGAGGTGTGGTTCGCGTTGCGCGACAGGTTCTCGTCGACGAACCGCTCGTAGTGGCCGATGTCGAGATCGGTCTCGGCGCCGTCCTCGGTCACGAACACCTCGCCGTGCTGGTAGGGGCTCATCGTGCCCGGGTCGACGTTGAGGTAGGGGTCGAACTTCTGGACCTGGACGCGCAGGCCGCGCGCCTTCAGGAGCGCCCCGAGCGACGCCGCCGTGATCCCCTTGCCGAGCGACGAGACGACGCCGCCGGTGATGAACACGTACCGGGTCTGGCGCTCGCTCACCCGGCCACCCTGCCGAGCCGGTCGAGCGCCGAGAGCACCGGCGCGCGCTCGATCGCGCGACCGAGCGACGTCAGCTCGCCGAGAGCGTTCAGCGCGGCCAGGGCACCCACGGCCGCCCAGCGCTCCCTCCCAGCGAGCCGGGTCACGAGCGTCAAGCCTACCACGGCACCCAGCGCGTTCGACCCGGCGTCCCCAAGCATCATCCGCTCACGGAGATCGTAGGGAAGGAGCAGGACGGCGACGGCGGGCGCGCCCGCGCCGAGCGCGAGCGAGCAGGTGAGGTGGGCTTTGAGCGCACGTCCGGGCGCGGTGTCGAGCTGGTTGAGCGCGTTGGCCGCGAGCGCGACCGCGAGCGCACCGGACGCCGAGCGTGTCGCCGCGAGGCCGACAAGCGGGATCGCGACGAGCTTGAGGGTGCCGGTCGTCGCCCCCGCGCGGAGGTGGGCGCGGACGCCGCGCTCGGGGCCGGAGCGCAGATCGTCGGCGAGCCCCACGAGCGCGACCGCGAAGACCGCGGCCCGCCGGCCGCGCGGCGCGGCGAGCGGGGCGAGCAGCCCGAGCAGCGGCAGGCGGTGGCCGCGCCGGTTGACGGCGAGGGGTCCGGCGGCGAGGATGGCGTCCGCGAGCTGGCGGCCACGGTGGGCGAACCCGGCCGGGTCGCGGCCGGTCGCGCGGTGGCGCAGGGGCAGCTCGACCTCGCCGACAGAGAGGCCCGCGCGAACGGCATCGATCGTCATGCGCGGCTCGCAGCCGAAGCCGCGGGCGAGCGGGAAGCAGGCTGCCCGGGCCCGCGCGCTCAGGTAGCGCTGCCCCGACAGCGGCTCGCGGGCGGAGAAGCCGCTGCGGGCGCGGATGAGCGCCCCCGCCGTCGCCTTGGCGAGGCCGAAGCCTCCACCCTGCCGCTCGGCGAAGGCCGCGATCGCGAGGTCGACGCCGGCGCCCGCGAGCGGGCGCAGGTCGCCGTCGAGGTCGGCGTCGCAGAGGATGAGCGGCCCGGGCGGCGCGGCCCGCTCGGCCGCGCTCAGCGCCTCGCCCTTGCCGAGACGGGGGCCGGGCACGACGAGCGCGCCTGCTCGGCGGGCCTCGGTCGCGGTCGAGTCGCGCGAGCCGTCATCCCCCACCACCACCGCCGCTCCGGGAAACGCCGCCCGCAGCCGCGCGACCGTCGCGGCGATCCGCGCCCGCTCGTCGCGTGCCGCGACGAGGATCGCCGCCGGCTCACTCCCCGGACGTGGCAACCGTGACCGTGACCGGCTCGACGGCCGGCGCGACTCCCTCGGCGCCGTCCTTCGTGCCGTAGTGGCCGGCCGCGCCGCCCGCGAGCACGACGGCGAGCGAGAGACGGCCGGCCAGGGTGTTGACGTGGTCGATGATCGAGACGCCGAGCTCGCGAAAGAAGTCGACCGTGGACGGCTCCGCCGAGGAGGTCTCGACCCCGACGACGGGGATGCGAACCTCGTCGAGGCCCCTGACGACGCCGGCGGCGAGCTCCTCCGCCTGCGCGAGCCGCGCGGCCTCCCCGACGTCATCGGTCTCCCCGGGCGTCCAGGAGCGAACGACCACGGCCGCGTCGACCGCGTCCTCGAACGCGCCGGTGCGCTCCTGCACGAGCGTCGCCTCGAGCAGCTCCCAGAGCGGCGCCTCGCCGCCGAGCGCGAGCTCGCGCCCGAGCGCCGCCCCGAGCGCCGACCGCGCGCCTTCGCCGGCGAGCGCGGCGAGCGCGGGGTCGGCGGCGAGGCGCTCGTCGACCGCGGCCAGATCGGGCGGCAGCTCGAGCACCGTCGTGCGGACCGGGCTGCCGGCGCCGGCATCGGTGAGCGTGCGCTCGACCGCGGCGCGCACGCCACCGTCGAGCGGGCCCAGGAAGAGCACCGCGATCGCCCTGCCGGCGAGGCGGCCGCTGACGAGGGCCGGGTAGACGCCCCGCACGAGCTCCTCGGCCGCGTCGCGCTCCCGCTCCGCGACGTCCGCCCGCTCACCCTGCACCTCGACCTGGTCGCGCAGCGCCGCCAGCTCGTCCTCGCGGATCCGCTGCGTCGTATCCTCCACCGTCCCCCCGGAGGCGATCGCGACGCCGATCACGATCCCGACCGCGAGCGCGGCGAACACGGCCGCGAGCGAGGCGACGTGGTAGCGGAGGTCGAACATCAGATGAGGGCGCGGATGCGGTCGACCAGCGCCGAGACGAAGTCGCGCAGCTCCGGCGACCCGGCGACGGCGGCCGCGACGACCGCGACGGCGGCGAGGGCGAACGTGACGAGCGGCAGCAGCCCGACCCGCTGGCGGAACAGGCGCGAGACCCCGCGGGCGTCGACGAGGATCTCCCCCACCTTGAGCCGGGTGAGAAACGTGGAGGACATGCCGGCCCGGTTGCGCTCGAGGAACTCGACGAGGTTGAAGTGGGTACCGACCGCGACGATCAGGTCGGCTCCCTTCTCGTACGCGAGCAGCATCGCGAGATCCTCGCTGATCCCGGCCGCGGCGATCGCCACGGTCGGCAGCCCCATCCGGTCGAGCCGGGCGCGGCCGGGCGCCGAGCCATCCTCGTAGGCGTGCACGACGAGCTCGGCATTGCAGCGCAGCGCCGCGTCGGAGACGGAGTCCATGTCGCCGACGATCAGGTCCGGGCGGTAGCCGGCCTCGATCAGCGCGTCCGCGCCGCCGTCGACGGCGACCAGCACGGGGCGGAACTCGCGGATGTAGTGGCGGACGATCGCGAGATCGCGCTTGTAGCCGGGACCGCGGGCGACGACGAGCGCGTGGCGGTCGCGGAAGCGGGTGCGAAGTTGCGGCAGCTCGACCCCTTTCGTGAGCAGCCGCCCCTCCTCCCGCAGGTAGCGCATCGTGTTGTCTGCGAACGCGCCGAGCGCCTCCGTGACGCGGCCCTGCTGCTCGACCAGGAGCTGCTCGAGCAGCTCGCAGGTGAGCGCGTGCCCGGCTGCGAGCCTCGTGCCGTTGCGGTAGACGCAGGCGTCGCGGACGGCGATCACGTCCCCTTCCCGGAGCTGTTCGAACAGCGGCGCGCCGGGGGCGTCGACGAGGTGGACGCCGGCACGGACGAGCTCGAGCGGGCCCGGGTTCGGAAAGCGCTCGCTGACGGACGGCGAGACGTTGACGACGACCCGGACGCCGGACTCGGCGAGCTCCTCGGCGGAGACCCGGTCGAGCTCGGCGTGGTCGATGATCGCGATGTCGGCGGCGCCGAGACGCTTGACGAGGCGTTTCGTGCGGCGGTCGAGCCTGGCCGTCCCCCGGAACTCGGTGGCGTTCACCGCAGCACCTCCAGGAACTCGGCGCCGCCGAGCATCCGCTCGAGCTCCTCGCGACGCTCGTCCGCGTCGAGCGCCTGGATGCGCGTGTGGGTCGGGTCGCCGGGTATCTTCTCGACCCGGAAGTGGCGGTCGGCCACGCCCGCGATCTGGGGCAGGTGCGTGATCGCGACGACCTGCGCCCGCTCCGCGAGTCGCCGGAGCGCGTCCGCCACGGCGTGGGCGGTCCGCCCGCCGATGCCCGCGTCGATCTCGTCGAACACGATCGTCGGCTCGCCGGCGCTCGCGTGGGCAACCACGCGCAGGGCGAGCGCGATCCTCGACAGCTCGCCGCCCGACGCGGTGGTCGCGACCGGGGCGTACGGCAGGCCCGGGTTGGGGCGGATCCTCAGCTCGACGGCGTCGCCGCCGGACGGGCCCGGCTCCCGGCCGGTGAGCACGACCTCGAGCTCGCCGTCGCCGAGACCGAGCGCGGCGAGCTCGCCTCGAACCGCCTCCGCGAACGGCGCGGCGACGGCGGCCCGCGCTTCGCGGAGGCCGGCGACCGCGGTGGCGTGGCGCCGCTCGCACGCCTCGAGGGCGGCGCGAGCCTCCTCGAGCGGGTCGCGACCCGACTCGAGCTCGCCGAGCTCCGAGGCCGCGTGGCCGGCGCGCTCGAGCAGCTCCCCGACTGTCGCTGCCCCGAAGCGCCGCTTCGCGTCGGCGATCCGTCCGAGCCGCTCCTCGACGTGCTCGAGCCGCCCCGGCTGCGCCTCGAGCGAGTCGAGGAAGCCTCGGAGCGCTGAGGCGGTGTCGCGCAGGCGGGCGGCGGCGTCCGCGACGGCGCCGGCGGCATCCGCGAGCTCGGGGGCGAGCCCGGCGACGGGCTGGAGCGCCCGGCCGGCCCGGGCGGCGAGGTCGGCGGCGCCGTCCGCGTCCGCGAGCTCGGGCGCGAGTGCCTCGGCCGCCATGGCGGCGGCCTCGGCGAGGCGGGTGGCGTTGCGCAGGCGGTCGCGCTCGGCCCGCAGGGCCTCCTCCGAGTCCGGCTCGAGCCCGTCGGCAGCGGCGACGAGCGCCTCGAGCTCGACCCGACGGGAGGCGCGATCGGCCGCGGAGCGGGCGACCTCGTCGTGGCGGCGGCGGCTGGCGCGGAGCTCCTGCCAGGCCGCTGCCGCCTCCCGGCGGCGGCGGAGCTGTTCCTCCCCTCCGAACGCGTCGAGGACATCGAGCTGGTGGGCGGGGCGCGCGAGCCGCCGCTGCTCGTACTGGCCGGACATCGCGACCAGCCGCTCGAGCGCGGCCGCGGCGGCCTCGCGCGGGACGGCGCGGCCCCACGCGTAGGCACGGCTGCGGCCGTCGGCGAAGACGCGGCGGGAGACGACGAGCCCCGGCTCGCCGTCGGGCCGCAGCTCGCGCAGCTCTTCGAGCCCGTCGTCGTCGAGAACGCCGGCGGGGAGGTCGAGCTCGGCCTCGACGTACGCCTCCGGCGCGCCGGGGCCGAGCAGGCCGCTGTCGCCCCGGGCGCCGAGCAGGAGGCCGATTGCGTGGGCGAGGATCGTCTTGCCCGCGCCGGTCTCGCCGGTGACGACGTTGAGGCCGGGCGCCAGCGCGAGCTCCGCCTCCCGGATCAGCACGAGGTTCTCGATGCGCAGGCGGCGGAGCACGGCCTCAGAGGAAGACGTCGCGCAGCCGGGTGAAGAACGTGACCTCGGGCAGGAGCGCGAGCAGCCCCTTCTCGCTGCCGACGTCGACGGCGAACGAGCCGCCGGGCGGCAGTTCGCCGACGTTGCGACCGTCGACGACGACGGTGACGGGAACGTCCGCGGTGACGTTCGACACCGCGAGGCCGAGACCGGGCGGAACGACGAGCGGCCGGGCGTGGAGGGAATGCGGAGCGACGTAGGTGATCGCCATCGCGTCGAGACCCCACATGATCACGGGCCCGCCGCTCGAGAGGTTGTACGCGGTCGATCCCGACGGCGTGCAGCAGATCATCCCGTCGCAGGCCTGGTCGCCGATGCTCTCGCCGCCGACGGCGGAGCCGAGCTCGATCATCCGTCCGGGGCGGGCGCTTGTGGCGACGACGTCGTTGATGGCGATGTGGGTGCGGCCGGCAACGGTGAGCGCGAGCGTGGCGAGCTCGAAGACCTTGTACTCGCCGGCGAGGACGCGGCCGAGGCCGCGCTCGAGGTCGACGGCGGCGACGCTCGTCAGGAAGCCGATGCGGCCGAAGTTGACGCCGACGACGGGGACGCCGGTGCCGAGGAAGCGGTGGAGCGCCCGCAGCATGGTGCCGTCGCCGCCGAGCGCGATCGCGAGGTCGACGTCGGCGTCGGTGTCGCTCTCGCCGGCCAGCTCGACGGCACGGGCCGCGGCGAGCGCCTCCACCTGCGCGAGCGCGTCGCCGAGCGCCTCGGGACGGCCGTGGGTGACGACCGCGGCTCGGCGGACGGCTCTAGCGGCCGTCACGGAGGTGGAGGAAGATCTCACGGTTTCCCTTCGGGCCGGGCAGCCCCGAGTCGGCCTCGTCGAGGACGTCGGCGCCGAGGGACTCGGCGACCGCTCTCGCGTCGTCGACGACGCGGCGGCGGACGGCGGGGTCGCGGACGACACCGCCCTTGCCGACATCGGCGGGCCCGGCTTCGAACTGCGGCTTGACGAGCACGAGCGCCTGCCACCCGGGCCGGGCGCAGGCGAGCACGGGCGGCAGCACGAGCGCGAGGCCGATGAACGAGACGTCGCAGGTGACGAGCCCGGGGGCGAACGGGAGGTCGTCGCGGCGCAGGTGCCGGGCGTTGACGCGGTCGAGCGGGTGGACGCGCGGGTCGGCGCGCAGCCGCTCGTGGAGCTGCCCGCGGCCGACGTCGAGCGCGATCACGCGGGCGGCACCGGCCTGGAGCAGGCAGTCGGTGAAGCCGCCGGTGGAGGCGCCGACGTCGAGGCAGTCCGCGCCGGCCGGATCGACGCCGAACGTCTCGAGCGCGTGGGCGAGCTTCTCCCCGCCACGCGAGACGAACCGCGGCGGCCGCTCGAGCTCGAGGTCGGCGGTCTCATCGACCTGCGACCCCGCCTTGTCGAAGCCGCGCACGCGCCCGGCGAGCACGAGCGCCTGCGCCTGCGAGCGCGTCTCGGCGAGCCCGCGCTCCACGAGCAAGACGTCCAGCCGCTTCTTCACCCCGGAAAGGTTATCGGCGCACCCGGGCGCCGACGACTGGCCGCCCCGGACATGGCCAAGAACGCCCAACCCAGGGGGTCAGACCCCGGGGTCAGACCCCCTGACACGACCCGACTCAGGTCTTGCCGGCACGAGCCACCGCTCCATCGCCCCCGGCGCCTGCTCCCCACCAGCCCACGTCCGCCCCTGTCGGGCGACGACCCTTCGATACTCGTCGCTCCCCAGAACGCCGCCGGCCGGCTTCAGCTTGGTCTCGCAGGCCGCCCCCTCAGCCACGAACCGCCGGTACCGCTCCTCCGCTTCCGGGCGCATTGGGCTGAGCTGCCCCAGCAGCCAGTCCGTCGTGAGGAAGCCCGGCTTCCGCTCGCTCCCAGCCGTCGCGTTGTAGCTTGACCACGCCCAGTCCCCGGCTCGCTCGCACAGCCCTGCGCGCACTGGGTTCAGCACGACGTAGCGGGCGGCTTCGAGAAGATGACCCTCCTTCTGCACGAGAACGGAGTGGTACCGGGCGCTGAATAGATGTCCGGCACGCCCACGGAACGCGTTGAACGTCTGGGCGTACACCGAGTTCAGCCGCTGCATGCCGGCCGAGAGATCCGCCATTGGCGTCTCGACGATCAGGTGGTAGTGGTTATCCATCAGACAGTAGGCGTGGCACAACCAGCCGCGGTCGCCGACCACGGAGGCGAGGATCCCGAGGAACGTGCTTCTGTCCTCGTCGCCCAGAAACACGTCCGTATTCGCGACACCGTGCGACGTTGTGTGGTACAGCGCGCCGGGGAACAGGACTCGGAGCGGTCGTGGCACGCCTCGACGGTAGTGACCGCGGGCACACAGAAGTCGAACGCGGTGGAGCGATCCTGTGCCCGGAAAGCGCCAAGATCTGCGTCTACCCGGCTCAAGGGGTCTGACCCCGGGGTCAGACCCCTTGACGGGGGTCTAGCACGCTAGCGTGCCGCAGGGGATCAAGCCCGGCGGTCGCGGATCGCGCCGACCAGCTCGGCGAGCGTGGAGGTGTCCGCGGGCAAGGCGGCCAGGCGTTCCTCGACGCGGACACGCACCTCGTCGGCGATCTCCCGCGCGCGCTCGAGCCCGAACAGCGTCACGTACGTGACCTTCCCGGCCGACTCGTCCTTACCGGGAGTCTTCCCCAGCTCCTCCGCCGTGCCGGTCGCATCGAGGATGTCGTCGACGATCTGGAACAGCAAGCCGACGTCGTCGCCGAACCCGTGCCAGGGCACGCGCTCCTCCGCCTCCACGCCCGCGAACGCGAGCGCGCAGCGCACGCACGCCCCGAGCAGCTTCCCGGTTTTCAACCGGTGCAACGCGGCCAGCTCCTCCGCTCCCGCCGCGCCCTCCTGGGTGATGTCCACGTACTGCCCGCCGATCATCCCGAGCGTGGCCGCCGCCAGCTCGCGCGCCGGCTCCGGCGACGGTACGCTCAACGCGAGCCTGAACGCCTCCGCGAGCAACGCATCCCCGGCGAGGATCGCGACCGCCTCCCCGAACCGGGCGTGGGCGCTTGGCTGGCCCCGCCTCAGGTCGTCGTCGTCGAGCGCCGGCAGGTCATCGTGGACGAGCGAGAACGTGTGCACGAGCTCGAGCGAGCACGCGACCGGCAGGAGCTCCCGCGGCTCGCACCCGAGCGCCTCCCCCGTCGCCAGGCACAGCACGGGTCGGATCCGTTTGCCGCCGCCGAGCAGCGAGTAGCGCACCGCCTCCTCGAGCCCCTCGAGCTCATCGGAGAGCGCCAGCTCGCCGAGATACCTCTCGGCGAGCGCCCGCAGCTCGTCAGGCCGCCTCATCGCCTCCCCGCAGCTCAGGGCCGGCGCGCCGCTGCCGCTCGATCTCGGCCTGGACCTCCTTCGCCAGGTCCACGAGGTCCTGCAACACGTCGACGGCTGCGTCCGAGCTGTCCGCGGTCTCGAGCCTGTCCCGGGCCTCGTCGAGCCGCGCGAGCAGCCCCTCGAGCCGCGCCCTCGTGTCCTCGCCCGTCACGCGCCAACTCTACCGGGCGCCCCGGCAGCTTCACGCGCGATCCGCGCCAGGATCCCGTTCACGAGCCGGGCGGCCTCCGCCGACGCGTAGCGCTTCGCCAGGCTGACCGCTTCGTTGATCGCCACCTCGACCGGGACCTGCGCTCGATCGAGCTCCCGGATCGCGATCCGAAGCACGTTGCGCTCGACCGCGCCCAGCCGGTCGGCGGTCCATTCGACCGCGGCCGCCGTGATCCGCGCGTCCAGCTCCGTGGCCCGCGCCACGACCTCCTCGGCGAGCGCGCGCGCGAACTCGTCCACCTCCCCCTCGAACAGCGACGCGAGCGGCTGCCCCGTCAGGTCCCACTGGTAGAGGAGAAACAGCGCCTGGCGCCGCGCGGCCCGCCGACCGCTCATGCCGCCCCCAGCGACGCCAGCCCGTCCCGGGCCTCGTGCAGGAACGCGGTCGTGTAGGACCCGACCCGGAACTCGTCGCTCGCGAGAATGTCGAGCGCGAGCTCCCGCGTGGTCGGGACCCCCTCGATCTCGAGCTCGGTCAACGCCCGCGCAGCGCGGGCGATCGCCTGGTGCCGATCCGCGTCCCACACGATCACCTTCGCGACCAGCGAGTCGTAGTACGGAGGGATCGCGTAGCCCTCGTACACGTGGGTGTCCACGCGGACGCCCGCCCCGAGCGGCGGCCGGAACCGCGTCACCGTCCCCGGCGCGGGCATGAATCCGCGCGCCGGGTCCTCCGCGTTGATCCGAACCTCGATCGAGTGACCGTGCCGCCCCGCTCGCCCGGCGAGCGGCAGCCCGCGGCCGGCGGCCACCGCAAGCTGACCCCGGACGAGGTCGATCCCCGTGACGAGCTCCGTCACGGGGTGCTCGACCTGCAACCGCGTGTTCATCTCGATGAAGAAGAACTCGGCGCCGGCGACGAGGAACTCGACCGTGCCCGCACCCCGGTAGCGGATCGACTCGCACGCCCGCCGGGCGGCCTCCTCGAGCCCATCCCGCAGCTCGTCCGTGACCCCGGGGGATGGGGACTCCTCGACCAGCTTCTGGTGGCGACGCTGGATCGAGCAGTCGCGATCCCCGAGCGTGAGCACGCCCCCCTCGCCGTCGCACAGAACCTGGATCTCGACATGGCGCGCGAGCTGCACCGCGCGCTCGAGATAGAGCGACCCGTCCGAGAACGCCGCGTGCGCCTCCGCCGCGGCCGCGTGGTAGGCGTCGTCGAGCCCTTCGGGGTCGGCGACGAGTCGCATGCCCCGTCCGCCACCGCCGGCGGTCGCCTTCAGGAGCACGGGGTAGCCCACCTCCGCCGCGACCCGTCTGGCGTCGTCGAGCCCGCCGAGCCCGGACTTTCCCGGCACGATCGGCACCCCGGCCTGCCGCATCTTCTCCCGCGCCCGGGCCTTGTCCCCCATCAGCTCGATCGAGTCGGGCCGCGGCCCGACGAAGACGAGATCGGCGTCCTCGCACGCGCGGGCGAACGCAGCGTTCTCCGAGAGGAAGCCGTAGCCGGGGTGCACCGCCTGGCAGCCGGTCGTCTTCGCGGCGCCGATCAGCGACGGCACGCTGAGGTAGCTCTCCGCCGGCGGCGGCGGCCCGATGCACACCGCTCGATCCGCGAGGCGTACATGCAGGGACTCACGGTCGGCGGTCGAGTAGACGGCGACGGCCTCGATCCCGAGCTCGCGGCAGGCTCTGATCACGCGCACCGCGATCTCGCCGCGGTTCGCGATGAGGATGCGCCGAAGCACGGCTGCCCTAGAGCGCGTCGAGAGGACGCCCGTCGGCCGGCTCGAGCTCGAACAGGAGCTGCCCGTACTCGACCGGCTGGGCGTTCTCGACGTGGGCCGAGCGGACGACGGCGTCGATCTCGGACTTGACCTCGTTGAAGAGCTTCATCGCCTCGAGCAGGCAGAGCGTCTGCCCGGCGGCGACGGTGTCGCCAACCTGGACGAACGGGGGTGCACCGGGCTGCGGCGCCAGGTAGCAGACACCGACCATCGGCGACTCGACGCGGACGACGCCGTCCCGGGGCACCCCCGCTGGCAGCTCCTGGTGGGTCATGGTCTCCGGCGGGGCCGCCGGCACCACCAGCTGCGGGCGCTCCTCGCTGCGCCGAACCGTCACACGTGTCTCGCCTTCCTCGATCGTGACCTCGCCGATCCCGGACTCCTGGACGATGTCGATCAGCTCCCGGATCCGGTCGGCCTGGGTCTCGCCGACGCCGGCGGCGGGCAGATCCTCGCCGCGGGCCCGGGCCCTGATCGTGCGCAAGAGCGCCTCCGCCTCCTCCCCGAACAGCGCGAGCAAGAGCAGGTCCTCCTCGCTCGAGGCGAGCCCGTCAGCCGCCTCCCGCAAGGCGCGGAGATCGGGCGGCGGCTGCTCGGGAAGGTCGCCGCCGAGCAGCTCGACGGCCCGGCTGACAACCGGGTCGATCGGCCGTGGGGGTGTCCCCCAGCGGCCGGCGACGAGGAGTCGCACCTCGTCGACGACGGTCTGCCAGCGCTGCGCCGAGAGGATATGCAGCAGCGCCTGGGAGCCGAGCACGTTACCGATCGGGGAGCCGAGCGGCGGCCAGCCGCACTCCCGCCGGACCCGCAGCAGCTCGTCGATCACCTCGTCCAGGCGATCCGCGAGGTTCGATGCGCGCAGCCGGTCGTCGATACCCGAGACGAGCCCCGCGGGCAGCCTGTGCTCAGCGGCGCGCACCGCGTCGCGCGGCGTGAGTGGCGGTACCGGCATGTCGCCGAGCTCGAGGTCGACGTGCTCGCAGGCCTCCCAGAGCGCCGCGAGGTCGACTCCGGTCTCGAGGCCAATGCCCGCGAGCGACTGCGAGAGCGCTTCCGCCGAGGGTCGGTAGAGCGTGATCGCAACGGGGTAGATCGCGCACGCGACGGGTGACGCCCCGCCGCGGGCGCCTTCGAGCGCGGCGGCGAGCGCGCGGCCGGCCGCTCCCTGGCAGTAGAGGCCGACCGGTAGCCCGCTCGCCTCGCGCACCTGCTCGACGACGGCGCGCACGTGGGCAGCATCGAGGGAGCCCGCGGGGTCTGAGACCATGATTCGCGCCGCCCCGAGGGCGGCGACCTGACGGGCTCGCTCGGCGAGCTCATCGGGCTCGCCACCGGGTCCGGGGTTGTGGACGAGGCCGGCGACGACCTCCTTCCCCGCCTCGCGAACAGCATCCACCGCCGCGGCAAGCCTGGCCACGTCGTTGAGCGGGTCGGAGATGCGGAACACGTCGATGCCGCTCTCGGCGGCGCTGTGCACGAAGCGGCGCACGAGATCCTCGTCGAGGGGCCTCGACCCGACGAGGAAGCGGCCGCGGAGCGCGATCGCGAGCGGTGTCGTGCAGCGCGCCTTGAGCGCCCTGATCCGCGCCCACGGGCTCTCGACACCGTCGCGGACGCACGCGTCGAAGCACCCGCCGCCCGAGACCTCGAGGCAGCCGAACCCAGCCCGGTCGAGGATCGAGGCGAGCTCGAGCAACCGCGCAGACCCGATGTGCTTCGCGAGCGGCTCCTGGCTGAGGAGCCGGATCGTGGTGTCCCAGAGCTCGGCCACGGCGCCTCGCGCGGTCAGACGCGCGAGATGTACCGGCGCTCGCGCGTGTCGATCTTGAGCCGGTCGCCGGTGTTGACGAAGAGGGGAACCTGGATCACGGCTCCGGTCTCAAGCGTCGCGGGCTTCGTGACGTTCGAGACCGTGTCGCCCTTGACACCCGGCTCCGTGTCCACGACCGCGAGCTCGACGGACGCCGGCAGCTCGACGCCCGCGGGCCGCCCGTCGAGGGTGAGGAGCAGCACGGTTGCGGACGGCTGGAGGAAGTCGAGCTCCTCCTCGACCTCGGCACGCGGAAAGGAGACCTGCTCGAACGTCTCCTGATCCATGAACACGACCTCGTCGCCCGCGTCGTAGAGGTACTGGACGCTCTTCGTCTCCGTGTGGACGCGGGGCATCTTCTCCCCGGCCCGGAACGTCCGGTCGACGACGGCACCGCTCCCGGCGTTCTTCAGCTTCGTGCGGACGAACGCTCCGCCCTTGCCGGGCTTGACATGCTGGAACTCGACGATCTTCCAGACCTGCCCGTCGACCTCGACATGCATGCCGTTCTTGAACTGGTTGGTGGAGATGATCTCGGCCACGCGCACATGCTAGTGGGGGCGAGACGTGTCTGGCCCGGGTTGGCTGCGAAACTGTGTCTCGACCCCGGCTCCCGCCCCGCCGGGTGTCGCGCCGCAACCTGCCTCAGGCATGGGCTCGCGGGCCGTGTCCGGGGTCTGACCCCGGACATGGCCCGGAAGACCGGGGAGCAAACGCTCTCGCTCCGGCACGCGACGGTCAACCCGAGCTGCCCCGGACCTGGGAGCCAGGTCCAGGAGCTGCGCCGGATAGGGGCGCCGGCCATGACCCAGCAGGCCATGCCCCGGGTCAGACCCCCGGACCCGGCCCGCAGAGGACGGAGCGGATGCTCCCCGGTCCGCCAACCTGGTGCGCGCCATGGCATGCCCACCCTCCGGCGCGCATCCTGACCCGCGAAGCCCCGCCGGCGGCCGGCCGAGCAGCCCGGCCGCCCGGTTCAGCCGACGACGACGAGGTCTTTCGTGATCGGTGTCAGGAGCTCGAGCCCGTCGGCGGTAACGACGACGAGGTCCTCGATCCGCATGCCGCCGAGCCCGCTCAGGTAGATGCCGGGCTCGACCGTGAGAGCATTGCCCGCCTCGACCGTGTCTTTGGACGTCTTGGCGAGGCGGGGCTCCTCGTGGATCTCGAGCCCGACCGCGTGGCCGAGGTTGTGCATGACCTCGTACCCGGCGTCGCTCAGCATCCCCCGGGCGACCGCGTCCACGTCGCGGCAGGCGACACCGGCGCGCAGCGCCTCGAGCGACGCCAGCTGCGCCGCCCGGCACACCGTGTAGGCGCGTCCCAGCTCCCCGGCCAGCTCGCCCGTCGCGAACGTCCGGGTGCAGTCCGAGCAGTACCCGTCGACCACGCACCCGGCATCCACGACCACCGTCTCCCCGACGCCGATCTCCCTGCGACCCGGATGGTGGTGCGGACGCGCCGCGTTCGGTCCGCTCGCAACGATCGTGTCGAACGCGAGCGCCTCCGCTCCGAGCTCGCGGAGCATCCGCTCGAACCACCAGGCGACCTCCACCTCGGTCCGACCGACGAGCCGCTCCCGCCCGAGCAGCTCGAACGCCTCGGAGAGCAGCGCCGCCGAGCGCCGCAGCGCGTCGAGCTCGTCGGCATCCTTAACGGCTCGCAGTCGCTCGACCGCCCCCTGGACCGGCACCAGCTCGACACCGCCGCCGGCAAGCGTCCGGTGGGAGGAGAAGCTGACATGCTCCGCCTCGAACGCGACCGGGCCCTCCGTGAGCTTCCGCAGCGACTCGCGCAGGAACACCGGCAGCTCCCGGTCGGCCTGCACGAGCTCGACACCCGGGACGGCCCGGGCGGCATCGACGTAGCGGCCGTCGGTCAGGAGCAGGGCGCGCCCGCCGTCGACGAGCAGCGCGGCGTTCGAGCTCTCGAACCCGGTCAGGTAGCGGACGTTGACCGACGCCGTGACGAGAATCGCGGGCGCGCCCAGCTCGAGCAGCCGCGCCCGCAGCCGCTCGACCCGCCCGGTCACGTCCGCCCCGCCAGCCACTCGAGCGCCTCCCGGTAGCCCTCCGGCCCCTTGCCGAGGATCCGGTGGGCGGCGACGTCCTCGAGCACGGAGCGACGCCGCCACTCCTCCCGCTCGAGGATGTTCGACAGGTGCACCTCGACGACGGGCGCGCCGATCAGCTCGACGGCGTCGCGAATCGCGTAGCTGTAGTGCGTCCACGCGCCCGGATTGAGTACCACCCCGTCCGCCCAGCGGCGAGCGTCGTGGCACCAGTCGATGAACTGCCCCTCGTGGTTGGTCTGGAAGCAGCGGACGGACACGTCGAGCGCCATCCCCCACTCGTACAGCCGCGTCTCGAGCTCCGCGTAGGTGAGCCCGCCGTAGAGCGCGGGATCGCGGTCGCCGAGCGCGTTCAGGTTGGCCCCGTTGATGACGGCAATCCGCACTCGAGCACCAGTCTACGCAGCCACGAGCGCGCCGAGCGCAGCCCTGACCTCTTCGCTCGGAAGCTCGACCGGGAACGCGGGCTTGCCGGGAGCCTCGAGCAGGACGAGCCGGATCCGGCCGCCCAGCGCCTTCTTGTCCCGGCTCATCGCCTCCCAGGCCGCCCCGAGCTCCACCCTCGCCCGCTCGACCGGAAGCAGCTCCTCGACCTCGGTGAGCACGGCCGGGTCAAGCCCGAGATGGCGGACGGACAGGGAGAGCGCCGCGCGCAGCCCGAGCGCGACCGCCTGCCCGTGGGTCGGCTCTCGGTAGCGGCCGGCCGCCTCGAGCGCATGCGCGAACGTGTGGCCGAGGTTGAGGATCACCCTGCGGCCGCGCTCGAGCGGGTCGGCGAGGCAGACCGAGGTCTTGAACGCGGCGCAGCCGCGGACGAGCTGCTCGTCGGGGAGCCGCCACAGCTCCCGGTTGGCGAGCAGCCCCGTCTTGACGACCTCGGCCATTCCCTCGGCGCGCTGGCGCCCGGGCAGCGTCGCGAGCAGAGCGGGGTCCGCGACGACCCGCGCGGGCGGGTGGAAGGCTCCGACGAGGTTCTTCCCCTTCGCCAGGTCGACGCCGGTCTTGCCCCCGATCGCGGCGTCGACCTGCCCCACGAGCGACGACGGAACCGCCACCCAGGCGACGCCCCGCAGGTAGGTGGCGGCGACGAACCCGGCCACGTCGGTGGTGGTGCCGCCACCGAGGGCGACGATCGTGCCGGAGCGGTCGAGCGCGAGATCGGCCCAGAGCCGCCCGCAGACCGAGAGCCGCTTGGCCGCCTCCCCGGACGGCACGACGTGCGTGTCGCCGAGCCGCTGCCCGAGCGCGGGCCGGTGCAGATCGAGGACGCGCTCGTCGGCGACGAGCGCGACCGGGCCGTCGCCGGGGACGAGCTCGTCGAGCCGCGTGAGCGCCCCGCGCTCGACGATCACGTCGCCCGCCGCGAGCAGCACGCCGTCGGCGTCCCGGGCGGCCGCGTCGGCCGCCTCGAGGTAGACCGGAAGCCGCTCGTCGTAGAGCGCGCGGAACGTGTCCTCGTCGGCGGCGAGCGGCCTGTGGCTCGTCCGGGAGACCCTAAGCCACGCCTCGTCGGGCTCGATCTCAAGCAGCACGGTGAACGCGCGCGCGAGCAGCGCCTCGCGGGTCTCGGGGCGCGTGACGCCGCCCCCGCCGAGTGCGAGCACGTGGGGCTCGTGGCGGTCGAGCAGCTCCCGAGTCAGCTCGCTCTCGGCGTTGCGAAACCAGAGCTCGCCGCGCTCGGCGAACAGCTCGGGGATCGTGAGTCCGTGGTGGTGCTCGAGCTGCGCGTCGACATCGACGAACGGCCGCGCGCAGAGCCGGGCGACCTCGGCGCCAACGGTGGTCTTGCCGGCGCCCATGAAGCCGATCAGGGCGATGTGGCGGCCCGCGGCTTGCATCACGGGCGCCCTTTACCTGGGCGACCAGTCGAGCCGCGCGACGTAGGCTCCGTACGCAGCGGCGAAGTCGCCGATCGAGTCGCCGCCGAGCTTCTCCCGCGCGGCCCTCGCGAGCTCGAACGCCACCACCGCCTCGGCGACGACAGCGAGCGCCTCGACGGCGCTGACGTCGGAGCGCTCGACGAGCGCCTGCGCCGGCTCGAGCGTGGCGAGATCGACGGAGCGCAACGGTCGCATCAGCGTCGGCAGCGGCTTCATCGCGGCCCGCACGACGATCTCCTCCCCGTTCGTGACGCCGGCGTCGATCCCGCCGGAGCGGTTCGTCGCCCGGTAGAACCCGCGCTCGTCGTGGAACAGCTCGTCGTGGGCCGCTGAGCCCCGCAACGCGGCGAGCCCGAACCCGTCGCCGATCTCGACGCCCTTGACGGCCTGCGTGCCCGCGAGCGCCCAGGCGAGGCGGGCGTCGAGTCGCTCCTCCTTGGTCGCGTAGGAGCCGAGCCCGGGCGGGACGCCCCGCGCTCGCACCTCGACGAGACCACCGAGGGTGTCGCGGTCGGCACGGGCGGAGTCGATGGCGGCGCGGATCGGCTCCTCGCCCCGGGCGGCCCCGACCTCGAGCGCCACCGCCTCGACGGCGACGGAGATCTCGGCGAGCAGCGCCTTCGCGACCGCCCCGGCCGCAACCAGGACCGCGGTATGGCGCGCGCTCGCGCGCTCGAGCGCGTCGCGGACGTCCGGCAGGTCGTACTTCATCACCCCCGGCAGATCGGCGTGGCCGGGGCGGGGCAGCGTCACCGGCTTCGCGCCCTTCCCGTGCGGCTCGCCCTCGGGCGGCCAGGGATTCATCCCCCAGGTCCAGTTCTCGTGGTCGCGGTTGCGAACTACGAGCGTCAGCGGCGTTCCGAGCGTCCGTCCCTGCCGTAGGCCGGAGAGCACCTCGACACGATCCGTCTCGAGCTGCTGGCGGGGGCTTCGCCCGTACCCCTGCTGGCGCCGCCACAGATCGTGGTCGATCGCGTCGCGATCGAGCAGGAGTCCGGCGGGGAGCCCGGTCACGATCGCGACGAGCGCCGGCCCGTGGGACTCGCCCGCGGTGGTGAGAGTCAGGGTCACGGCTGCGATTCTACGGGCGCGGGCAGCGTCCTCACGGCAGCGAGGCGGCGCCGGGTGGCGGCAGCCAGCGCACCTGGCTCCCCGGAGCATCGTCGCCGGGGCAGGCTGCGAGCAGGGCATCGAGGGTCGAGACGATCGGCCCGTGGCCCGCGCCGGCCGCGAGAACACGCGGGAGGACGGGAGCACGAGCCCGTGGTGCTCGTCCCCCGCGCGCAGAATCTCCCGGCCGAGGGCAACGAAGTCCCGCACGTTCTCGGTTGCGATCGCCCGTCCCTCGCGCGTAGCAGCGGCCAGGAGGGAGCGGTCGTCGAGGCCCTCGAGGTCAGCACGCTCGACGACCGCGCACACGTCGTGCCCGCGGTCGCGAAGCGCCCGCGCGATCCCGCGGCGTAGTGCTCGGCGAGCAGGAGCCTCGGCCAATGACCTCGAGCTCCCGCGTCCAGCTGGCCCGCTCGCGATCCGCGTCCTCGTGGGCGCACCTCGTCCGGGCGTCGATCTCCTCTGCGTGGTAGCCGACGCACGTCCGGACCTTCCACTCGGGCAGCCCCAGGTAGGTGGCGGCCTCCTCGACCGAGCCGCCCGCGCCCCTGATCGTCTCGATCACCTGCCACGCGTCGATCCGTGTCCCCGCGAGCGCGGGTCTCCGTCCCGCCGCGCCGGACCGGAAGGCGATGCCCGGATGCTCGTCCGTCCGCAGCCCCTCCTCGATGTAGCGGGCGGCGGGGGCCGCCTGCGAATCACCGGTCTCGTCCGCCCAGTGCCTCAGACGATCGAGAGTAGCGGCCGGCAGGCGCAGCGACCAGTGTCGTTTCGCACGTGACCGTGCCACGCTGTCACACAGCGCATTACGGAGTGTGTCGAATCGCCCCCCGCATTGCCTCGACCGGGGCCGGGACGCCGGTCCAGCGCTCGAACGAGGCGGCGCCCTGGCGGACGAGGATCTCGAGCCCGTCGACGACCGTGCAGCCGGCGGCGGCGGCGGCGGCAACGAGCGCGGTCTCGCGCCCGTCAGGGAGGTAGGCGAGGTCGACGATTACCTGCCCGGGCCGGGGCTCGAGCGGGAGCTCCTCCCTGAGCGGGGTGGCGTTGACGATGAGCGTCCACTCCCCCGCCGCCGGCCAGGCTATCGCCTCGCAGCCGACGAGCCGGGCGAGCTCAGCCGCCTGCTCGCCGCGCCGGGCGCTGACGGCGACGCTCTGCGCGCCCGCATCGGCGAGCGCGGCCGCGGCGGCTCTGGCCGCCCCCCCCGCCCCGAGCACGAGCGCCCGGGCGCCGCCCGCGTCAACCGCCCCGGTGATCGCGAGCCCGTCGGTGCTCGACCCGTGCACGCGGCCGTCTCGGACGACGAGCGTGTTCACGGACCGCGCGCGCCACGCGACCTCGTCGACCTCGTCACAGAGCGCGAGCACCGAGGCCTTGTGCGGAATCGTGACGTTGGCGCCGGCGAGCCCGAGCGCGACGAGGCCGCGGACAGCGTCTGCGAGCCTTGCTGCCCGCACGGGCAGCGGCACATAGACCCAGTCGAGCCCGGTCGCCTGGAAGGCCGCGTTCTGCATCCGCGGGGAGAGCGACCCGGAGACCGGGTCGCCGATGATCCCGGCAACGCGCGTCGTGCCGCTCAGCACCGGGGCTCCTCGAGCTTGCGCAGGAACTCCTCCTCGCTCTCCGTGAAGAAATGGCTCTTGCAGTCCTTCGTGCGGACGAAGTAGAGGTAGTCGACGTCGGCGGGGTGCGCGGCCGCCTGGAGCGCGGCCAGGCCCGGGTTCCCGATCGGAGTCGGCGGTAGCCCCGCGTGGATGCGCGTGTTGTACGGGTTCGGGTCGTCGAGCTCGCTCTGGCGGATCGCGCGGTCGGGCGGGATGTCGAGGCCGTAGCGAATGGTCGCGTCGATCCCGAGCGGCATCCGGAGCTTCAGCCGGTTGTAGATCACGGCGGCGACGAGCGCCCGCTCCTTCGGCACCTGCACCTCGCCCTCGACCATCGAGGCGATGATGAGGACGTCGTAGGCGGTCAGGTTGCGCTTCTTCGCGTAGTCCAGGTCGACCTGGCTCCACGCGCGTCCGAACGCCTCGAGCTGGTCGGCGACGAGCTCGGGCGCGACGGTTCGCTCGTTGAAGTCGTAGGTGGCGGGGAACAGGAACCCCTCGAAGCCCTTCACCTTGCTGTCGTCCGCGAACGCGGGCGGAAGCTTCGCTCGGGCCGCGTCGAGCTGCTTGCGGACGGTGGCGGAGAGGTAGTCCTTCGCGGTCAGCGCCGGCGTGACGCCTCGCTTGTCCTGCGCGATCTCGCCGACCTCGGTGATCCGCTCCGCCATCTCCTTGCGCGTGAAGCCCTCGGGGAAGACGATCCTGAGCACTGGCAGCTCGGGCTCGGCGCTGGTCGCGGGCTCGGACGGCGCGGGCGGCGGGTCCGAGCCGCCGGTGAGGAGGACGACGGCGGTCGCGATCGCGGCCGCGCCGGCGAGAATCCCGATCACCGCGGGAATCGCGTGCGCGTGACGGCGGCGGGCCGGCGGGCGCTCCCCCGGCGGCTCCCCGTCCGCGCCCGCGACGTTCAGGCGCGGCGGGCGTTCGTCGTCCACGTCAGGTAGCCGGTCAGGAGGTGGGCGGCGGCGACGGCGTCATCGGGAGCGCCGCTCTCGCCCCGCGCCGCGAGCCGGGTCGTGAAGCGCTCGTCGAACATCTCGACGGGGACGGCGACGGCCGGCCTCAGCGTCTCGACGAACCGCTCCGTCTCCTCCGCCTGGGCGCCCCGCTCGCCACGTAGGGTCAGCGGCAGCCCGACGACGACCAGTCCGGCGCCTTCGCGCTCGACGAGCCCAGCGATCCGCTCGAGCCCCGCGGCGCTGCCGGCCCGCTCGACCACCCCGAGGGGCCGCGCGACGGTGCCGGTGGGGTCGGAGACGGCGACGCCGGTCCGCGCCGAGCCGTAGTCGAGAGCGAGCACCTTCACGCGGGCCGGATTGTACCGGCGGGGGTGGCGCGACCCGGCCGGCGGCGCGCCGGGGGGCCACCTGCGCTGCGCAGCCGGGGCGACGCTCGCCCGGCACGGTCTCGGCGCTGTCCCGGCACTGTCCCGGCACACGTCGCGCGTCACTCGTGCGTCCTCGTCGGCCACGGTGTCGGGAGGCATCTTCGACGAAGGAGGAGACCCCCGTGGACGTGCGCTCCCTGCCCAGACTCGCTCTCACGACGGCCCTGCTGGGCGCGGTCGCCGTCGCGCTCGCGGCCCGCCTCGCGCCTGCCCAGGCTGCCCCGACCGAGCTCTTCTTCTCCGAGTACGTGGAGGGGTCGAGCTCGAACAAGGCGCTCGAGCTCTTCAACGGCACCGGCGCACCCGTCACGCTCACCGGGGTCTACGACGTCCAGATCTTCGCGAACGGCAGCGCCACCGCCACCGCCACGATCCCTCTCACCGGGACGGTGGCCGACGGTGACGTGTTCGTGCTCGCCCAGGTGAACGCGGTCGCGGCCGTGGTCGCGCACGCCGACCAGACGACCGCGAACTTCCTCTACAACGGCGACGACGCGATCGCCCTGCGTCGAGCCGGGACGATCGTCGACGTGATCGGCCAGATCGGCCTCGATCCGGGTGGCGAATGGGGCTCGGGCGACACGTCGACCGCGGACGCGACGCTGCGGCGCAAGCCTGGCGTGCACGCGGGCGACGCGGATGGCGCCGGCGCGTTCGACCCCGCCGTCGAGTGGGACGGTCACGCGCTCGACACGTTTGACGGGCTCGGCGCCCACACCGTGTCCGCGTCCTCGAACACGGCGCCGGTCTGCGGCCTGCTCGCGCTCGAGACGAGCGAGGACCTGGCCGTCGAGACCGCTCCCGCCTGCTCCGACGCGGACGGCGACCCGCTCGAGTACGAGATCGTCGCCCAGGGGGCGATCGGCGCGGCGTCCGCGGCGGCGGGGCTGCTGCGCTACGCGCCAGGGGTCGACGAGCACGGCTCCGACTCCTTCTCCTACCGGGCGAGCGACGGGGAGAGCATGTCCGCCGCGGCCACCGTGACGGTCGCGATCGCGCCCGTCAACGACGACCCCGAGCCGGAGGACGACGCGGCCAGCGTCGCCGAGGCCGGCTCGCTCGAGGTGGAGGTCGCCGCGAACGACACCGACCCCGACGGCGACCCGCTCACCGTGACCGCGGTCGGCGCACCCTTGAGCGGGGCTGCATCGATCGGCCCGTTCGGGCGTACCGTCGTCTACGTCCCGGAGCCCGACTTCTCCGGCACCGAGGTGCTCGAGTACGCCGTCTCCGACGGCGCCGGCGGCGCCGACACCGCGGAGCTCGTCATCACCGTCGCCGCCGTCAACGACCCGCCGCGGCCGGTCGCGGACGCAACGGCCGTCGCCCCCGGCGCCGCCGTCGTCGTCGACGTCCTCGCCAACGACTCGGCGGGGCCGGCCGACGAGGCCGGCCAGACGCTCGCGGTCATCTCGGTCGGCGTCCCCGCGCGGGGAGCCGCCGAGATCGTCGCGGACGGCCCCGACGCGGGCAAGGTGCGCTACACGGCCCCAGCCGGCGCCAGCGGCGCCGATAGCTTCACCTACCTCGTCTCGGACGGCGAGGCGACCGCGGCCGGCGCCGTCACCATCACCGTCACGGAGGCCGTCCTGCGCACCCTCTGCGCGCTCGAGCCGACGATCGACGGCACCGCCGGCGACGACGTCATTGTCGGCACCGCCGGCGACGACGTGATCAGGGGGCGGCGCGGCGCCGACACGATCGACGGCGGCGGCGGCAACGACGTCGTCTGCGGCGGGCCCGGCGCCGACCGGATCGTCACCGGAGACGGGAGCGACCGCATCGCAGCGGGCACCGGCTCCGACACGGTCGACTCGGGCGCCGGCGACGACCGAGTCCGCGGCGGCTTCGGCGCCGACACGATCACGACCGAAGCAGGTGACGACCGGATCGCCGCCGGTCCAGGCGCCGACGATGTCGACGCCGGCGAGGGTCGCAATTCGCTCGCCCTCGGCCCCGGTGACGACCGCGGCCGCGCGGGAGGGGGCGATGACCGGGTCGACGGCGGGCCCGGCACCGACACCTGCGATGCGGGCGGCGGCGCCAACGCCGTCCTGCGCTGCGAGTGACACGGAGCTGCCCCTCCCCGGGCCGGAGTATCGGTGCGCACCGGTGCTCCGGCCGCTCCGCGCCAGCGCTGGCGGCGCAGCTCGCGGTGACCGCGGTCGGGTTCTTCGAACGCGCGGTGAATCCCCGGCCGGGCGGCGCTGTCCGGTGAGCCGCTCGTCCGCTGGCGTGCGGCGGCACGGGCTCGAGCCTCAGCCGCTGCCGCCCACCCCGGAGGTGCCTCTCGCCCGCGTCCGTGCGACGATCGACCGCGCCGACCCGGCAGCGCTGCGGCCGCGCCTCTACCCGAGCGCGTCGAGAATCGCCCGCTCGGCCGCCGCGAGCGCCTCCCCGAGTCTCGTGGGGTCGGTGCCACCGGCACGCGCCATCGCCGGCCGGCCGCCGCCGCCGCCGCCGACCATGGCCCCAGCGACCTTGACGACGTCCGAGGCGTTCAGGCCGCGCTCGACGGCGGCGTCGGAGAAGTTCGCGACCAGGTGCGCTCGTCCGTCCGAGCTCGCACCCAGCACGACCGCTGCGGGTGCGGCCTTCTGCTTCACCCGGTCGGAGAGGTCGAGCAGCGCGTCCGCGTCGAGCTCACCGACAGCGCCCGTCACCACGTTCAGGCCGCCCGCCTGCTTCGCCGCGGCCAGCAGAGCGGCCAGCGCGTCGTCGGCTTGGCCGGCGGCGGAGCGAAGCTGACGCTCGAGCCGCGCCCACGCCTTGCGCTCCGCCTCGAGCTCCTCGCGCAGCCGCGCGGCGTCGCGCTCGCGCTCGAGCAGGAAGCTCGCAGCCGCCCCTGAGGTGACCGCCTCGATCCGGCGAGTTGCCGATCCGACCGAGCCCTCGGAGAGGATCTTGAACACCCCGATCTCGGCGGTCGCGCGCACGTGGGTGCCTCCGCAGAGCTCCCGCGAGAACGCCGTATCGCCGGAGCCGATCTCGACCACCCGCACCACGTCGCCGTACTTCTCGCCGAACAGCATCATCGCGCCGAGGTTGCGGGCCTCGTCGATCGGCGTCTGGAACGTGTGCACGGGGAGGTTCTCGAAGATCCTCGCGTTGACGATCGCCTCGACGCGCTCGCGCTCGTGGGGGGTCAACGGCGCCCCGTGGGCGAAATCGAAGCGCAACTTGTCTGGGCGGACGGCCGACCCGGCCTGGTGAACATGCTCGCCGAGCACGTCGCGCAGCGCCCGGTGGAGGAGGTGGGTGGCAGTGTGGTTCGCCATCGTCGGGAAGCGCACCCCCCAGGGGACGACAGCCCGGACGCGGTCGCCGGCCTCGAACCCTGGCCCCTCGAAGAGAAGCGCCTGATCGTCGCCGAAGCGAAACGCGGCCACGAGCTCGGCCCGAGCGCCGTCCTCCCGCTCGAGCCACCCCTGGTCGGAGACCTGCCCGCCGCCGTCCGGGTAGAACGGCGACTCGCGCAGCTTCGCGAGGAAGAGGCCGTCGACGAGCGGCTCGAGCGCCCCGACCTGGGTGAGCACCTCGATGCGCTCGTGGCCGACGAACTCGGTCATGAAGCCCGCCTCCCGCGCGAATGCGGCGGCCTGCTCGAGCTCGCTCGCCCGCCCCTGGCGGGAGCGCTGACGCTGCTCGGCCATCAGCCGCTCGAACTCGTCCTGGTCGACCGGCAGACCGCGCTCGACCGCGAGCTCGCGGGTCAGCTCGAGCGGGAACCCGTACGTGTCGTGGAGGCGGAACGCGTCCGCGCCGGCGATCCCGTCCGGGCTGCGCCCGACGACCTCCTCGAACAGCCGCATGCCGGTCTGGAGCGTCTGCGCGAAGCGGGCCTCCTCGGCGGCGAGCACGCGGTGAACGTCCGCCCTGCCCGCGGCCAGCTCGGGGTAGGAGCCGCCCATCAGCTCGATCACGATATCCGCGAGCCGCGCCAGGAACGGCGCCTCGAGTCCGATCCGCGACCCGTGTTGGACCGCGCGCCGGACGATCCGGCGCATCACGTAGCCGCGCCCCTCGTTGGCCGGGGTGACGCCGTCCGCCGCGAGGAACGTCATCGCCCGGCCGTGGTCCGCGAGCACCCGGTGGGCCTTCGTCGCCTCCTCGGACTCACCGTAGCGCGTGCCGGTCTCGGCCGCGACCCACTCCATGATCGCGGCGAACCCGTCGGTCTCGTAGACGGAGTGGACACCCTGCAGCAGCGCGGCGCCCCGCTCGACGCCGAGGCCGGTGTCAATGTTCTGCTTCGGCAGGGGCGTGAGCGAGCCGTCGTCGTGCAGCTCGAACTCCATGAAGACGAGGTTCCAGAACTCGAGGAAGCGATCGCAGTCGCAGCCGGGGGCGCAGTCGGGACGGCCGCAGCCGTGCTCTTCGCCGCGGTCGTAATACAGCTCGGAGCAGGGGCCGCAGGGGCCGGTCGGACCGGCCTGCCAGAAGTTCTCCGAGCGCGGCAGCCCCCGGATCCGGTCGGCCGGGATGCCGACGCGAAGCCACCCCTCCACCGCGACGGTGTCCTCGCCGAGGCCGAGCTCCGGGTCGCCGGCGAAGACGGTCGCCCACAAGAGCCCGGGCGGGAAGCCGAGGTACCGCGTGACGAACTCCCAGGCGAGGTCGATCGCCCCGTCCTTGAAGTAGTCGCCGAGCGAGAAGTTGCCGAGCATCTCGAAGAACGTGAGGTGGCGGGCGGTCAGGCCGACCGAGTCGATGTCGGTCGTGCGGAAGCACTTCTGAACGGTTGTCAGGCGGGGTGCAGGCGCGGGTGCGAGCCCGAGGAAGAACGGCTTCAGCGGCTGCATGCCCGCAGTCGTGAGCAGGACGGACGGGTCGTGGGTGTCCGGGACGAGCGACCCCGACGGGCGCCTCAGGTGACCCTTCGACTCGAAGTAGGCGAGGAAGCCCTCGCGCAGCTCGTGGCTCGTCCACACGGCGTCGATTGTACGGTGGCGGTGCCGGCGGACCGGGCGGGTCCGTCAGGCGGCGTCGGGACCGTCGTCGAGCTCGGCGCCGAGGTCGGCCCAGTCCGCGGGGGCTGCGGCGGGAGGCGGCTCCGGCTGGAGCAGCGTCGGCCGATCGGACGGTGCGAGCTCCTCGGCGATCTCCCGCTCACGGCGCGCCGCGGCGTCGCGACCGGCGGCGACGGCGGACTTGAGGTCGTGGCCGGCAAGCAGCGCCGAGGCGCCGTGGGAGACCCCTTTCGCGAGCCCGGACACCTTCTGAACCGGCCGCACGACCGCCATCGACACGGCGCGGACAGCGGTGTCCGCGGCGTCGGCGGCGTCGACGGCGCTGTCCGTGACGCGGTCGACCTTGTCGAGCTGCAGGTTGACGAGGTCGAGCGTGCCGCCCACTTTGGTGGCGAGCGGCACCACCTTCTCCTCGGTTGTGCGCAGGAGGCCGGTCAGCCGCGCGAGCGTCCCGGCGAGCCGTAGCAGCATGAACGCGAGCGCGAGCCCGACGACCGCGAGGAAGGCGCTGAGTACGATCCACATCACGTCGATCGCCGAGGTCGCGAGCGCCATTCGGTGATCCTACTCGACGCCTCTCCCGGCGCGGCGGTCGGGCCGCGCGGTCTCGTGCCGGACGGTCATCGAAGGACGACTGCCCGGGTGACGATGCTCCCCAGCCCAGACTCGCTGAGCCGGCCAGAACGCTCGATGCCGACGGCATCGAGTCGCTGCCCGGCCGCCCGCGCCGGCGCTCACCTACGAGGCGGCGACGAGACCGGCGCCGACGACCACGTCGCCCTCGTAGAGAACTGCAGCCTGGCCGACCGCGAGCCCGTGGAATGGCTCGAAGAGGCCCAGCTCGAGCGTCTCCTGGGACCGGCAGCGGACCGCCGCGCCGACCGCGGGCGAGCGGTAGCGCAGCTGGGCCTCGACCCGCGTCGCGGGGACGTGGAGCGTTCCCGGTCTGACGATCACGGCGCGGCGAGCGAGCGCGTGGCGGGGACCGACGACGACCGCGTTCCGGGCCGGGTCAGTGGCGATGGCGTAGAGCGGGCCGGCCGTCGAGGCGATGCGGAGGCCGCGCCGCTGGCCGGGAGTGAAGCGCCAGTAGCCGTCGTGCCTGCCGACCTGCCGCCCAGCGAGGTCGAGCAGCGGACCCTGGCGGGCGGGCAGTCCGTGGCGGGCGAGGAACGCGCGGTAGTCGTCGCCGCCGAGGAAGCAGGCCTCCTGGCTGTCGGCACTGGTGGCGACGTCGAGCCCGGCGGCGAGGGCGGCGGCGCGGGTGTCCTCCTTGGTGCGATTGCCCAGCGGGAGCCGCAGCCGCGGGAGCAGAGCGGGGTCGAGCCTGCCGAGCATGTAGGACTGATCCTTGGCCCGGTCGCTGCCTCGGGCGAGGAGGAGCCGGCCGCGGTGCTCGACGATGCGGGCGTAGTGACCGGTCGTGAGAGCGGCGGCGCCGATCCGCTGCGCGAAGGCATGGAGCGCCGCGAAGCGGAAGTGGCCGTTGCAGCGCACGCACGGGTTGGGGGTCTCGCCACGGGCGTACCCGGCGACGAAGGGATCGACCACGGCGGTGCGAAACGCGCCGCGCAGGTCGAGGGTGACGTGCGGGAGGCCGAGCCGGTGGCAGAGGTCCCTCGCAGCCGTCACCGCCCGGGGCGAGCAGCAGGCGCGTTCCCCGTCGGGTCCGGCCGGGTCGACCCAGAGCCGCAGCGTGACGCCGACCGGCTCGTCGCCGCCGGCCCGCGTCTCGAGGAGCGCAACCGCGGAGTCGACGCCGCCGCTCATCGCGACCGCGACCCGCCGGGCGCTCGGCGGCGCCGCCACCGCCGGCCCGAGCGCCGCCGCCAGCGCGTCCCCCGCAAGCCCGGGAGCGGGGACCGCGGCTGCCTCGAGCAGCGTCAGCCCCCACACCGCGCGGGCCACCTCCGCCACGCCGGGTCCCTCCCCGCGCGCCTCCACGACCCGCCCCGCCGAGACGGTCAAGCGGATCCAGACCCAGTCGCATGAGTCGCCTGCATCCCCGAGCAACTCCAGCATGACGTCACGCTAGCTCCATCTTCCGCGGTCGGCGAGCGTTGATGCGCTGAGTTTGCCCGTCGCTTGGCTGCCGGTCGTTGCGGCAGATCGGCGTGAGGGCTGGGATGCTGGCGTGGGATGGCGGCCCTCGATCG